>JAXHOO010000010.1:0-41874 GCA_034519365.1 Rhodoferax sp.
CCGCGCCTGCAGCCAGCTCGCCAAATGCGCTGATCGCCCGAGGTGGCGCTGTACCACCCCGGCGGTACGCGCAGGCCGACGTCGGCACCTGCCACGTCGCGGTTGCCGACTGCAGCAGGGCTGCCCGCGCCGTTGCCGCCGCCGTGCGCAAGGGCTAACGGGCGTCAGCCATGTCGATGAGCCTCCTGTGGCATTGATCCCCAGCTCTCGCGCGAGGCCTTGCCGACAAATCCAGCTTCACCTAATTTTACCTTGGTAGGCGGCCGCTCCTCCGATTCCAGCGGGTGGAAGGGCAGACTGGCTTTGAGCATGACCACATTGCCATAAATGGTGTCGGGCCCGGCTTGCTGCAGCTTTAACAGTTTGCCATGGGGATGTCCATTTTTTCGGCCAACAGCATGGGATATAGGGCGGTGTGGATGCCTTGGCCCATTTGCCGCGCGGCTATGGCCAGTACCACGGCGCCATCTGGGGCTATCTTGATCCAGCCGTTCAGCGCCATTTCCCTACTTGGTGGGCAATATGAACTCCGCCCTCTATTCGGGAGCGGGCGGGCATCACGCCCCAGCCCACGACGAGCGCGCCGGTGGCACCCAGCGCGCTCAGTATCCAGGTGCGGCGCTTCATGCTGCCGCTCCTTGGGGTTGCCCGCCGCGCGGTGGATGGCAGTGCGTAGTCAGCGTTGGTAGGTGCCGCAGCGGCAGATGTTAGGCTTCGGCCTCGTCAATGTCGGTATCGGTGGGCTTGGGTTTGCGGGCCAAGAGGCGGCGGCTGCTGAGCATGCCGCTCTGGTGTAGTCGCCGCACTGGGGTACTTGCTCGGCAATCCATGCGGCCTGCAGGGCGTGCATCTTGTCAGGCTGCCCAGGGCCCTCAATGGTGTGTGATCTTCTGGCCCACTACGGCGGCGAAGACCGGCATGACGCAGGAGCGCATGTAGCCGGCCGACCAGGTGCACGGTGCAGGCACCGCAGGCTGCCACGCCACAGCCAAATTTGGTACCGGTCATGTTCAGGGTGTCGCGCAGCACCCAGAGCAAGTGGAGCATGTCGGGTGGGGCGTCGGCTGTGACGATCTGGCCATTGATGTTCAGTTCCATGGGGCGCACTCCTTGTGGGTTCTGGTGGCCTCGCATCATAGGCGCCGCCGCCGGGGTGTGGCTGTCAGCGGTGGCTCACACAAGTGGGCAATCCATGGGGCTTTTTGAAGCGCCTCAAAAAAAAAGCGGATGTCTCTGCGAACGTCTGGCTTGCAGGTGCAAGCCCAGGGCCGGACTCGAACCTGACGCCGCTTGCGGCGGGGATTTTTGAGTCCCTGAGTCTCACCATTTCACCACCTGGGCAGGCATTTTGTGAAGGCGTGAATTATGGCACATTTATGGACGTTGGAGCTTCCAACTATTGAAGATACGCGATCGGGAAGACCGCCGGTCGGCCTTGCAGCGCATCCAAGCTACTGACAAACCAACCCCGCAACACTGTGGTGTCGGGCAAGCTCGAGGGCAACAATCCTGCGGGCTCCGTGAAGGACCGCCCCAGCCCTCTCGATGATCCAGCGCGCCCAGGGGAGCGCGGAGAGTATCCAGCCCGGCGACACGCTGATTGAGGCCTACCCTCGGGCAACACCGGCATTGCTGCTGGCGCGATGGCGGCGGCTGTTAAGGGTTACCGCATGGTGCTGATCATGCCGGAAGACCTGTCGATTGAGCGTGCGCAAACCATGAAAGCCTTTGGTGCCGAGCTGATCCTCACGCCCAAAAGTGGCGGCATGGAGTACGCGCGGGATCTGGCCGAGCAAATGCAGCGCGAAGGCAAAGGCCGCGTGCTGGACCAGTTTGCCAATGGCGACAACCCGCGCATCCACTACGAGACCACGGGACCGGAGTTGTGGGAGCAAACGGGCGGCCGCATCACCCACTTTGTGAGCGCCATGGGGACCACAGGCACCATCACGGGGGTGTCACGCTTTTTGAAAGAAAAGAACCCGGCCATTCGCATCATTGGCGCACAACCCTCGGAAGGCTCGCGCACTTCCCGCATTCGCAAATGGCCCGAGGCTCATACTTGCCCGAAGATTTACGATCCCAAGAATGTGGACGAGCTGGTGTAGGTGAGCCAGGCCGATGCGGAAGACATGTGCCGCTGCCGGGCGCGCGAAGAGGGTATTTTTGGCGGTATATCGGCTGCTGGTGCCTTGTTGGGTGGCGCAAGAGATTGCCCGGGCTGAGCGCGATGCGGTGGTTGTGTTTATCGTGTGCGACCGCGGTGACCTGTTACCTCTCCACCGGCGTCTTTCCCGCATAATTTGAATGAAAAGTGTCTGTAGAGCCCGCCCTTATTGCGCGAGCAGCTACTGAATGTATAGCAAATAAAGGGTGGTATGTCCGCTGATTTCAAGTTTTGCCCGCAATGCGCCACGCCACTGCAACACATCACCCAGGCCGAAGACGGCGGCGAAAAAACCCGGCTGCGCTGCCCGGCCTGTGACTTCACGCACTGGAACAACCCCACGCCCGTGCTGGCGGCGGTGATTGAGTACAACGGGCAAATTTTGCTGGCGCGCAACGCCGCCTGGCCCGGCAAGATGTACGCCCTCATTACCGGTTTTATGGAGGCCGGCGAAACGCCAGAAGAAGGCATTGCGCGTGAAATTTCGGAAGAGACCAACCTCAGCACCAGCGCGCTCAAGCTGTTGGGTGCTTACGATTTCCAGCGCATGAACCAGGTCATCATCGCGTACCACGCGGTCTGCCATGGTGATGTGAAACTGAGCCCCGAGCTGGTGGACTACCGCCTCTACAACCTGGAGGACGTGAAGTGCTGGCCGGCCGGCACAGGCTATGCGCTAGCCGAGTTTTTGCGGTCACGCGGGCACGAGCCGGTGTTTATCGACCCGGTGTGGCGCCAAGACGCCGAGAAGTTGGCGACTTAAAATCGGCGCCTACGCCAGAAAGCTGCCTGCATGAACACCGACAAAGAAATCGATACCCGCGGACTGAACTGCCCGCTGCCCATCCTCAAGGCCAAAAAGGCCCTGGCGGAGCTGCAGAGCGGCCAAACCCTCAAAGTGGTGGCGACCGACCCTGGTTCCACCCGCGACTTTCAGGCGTTTGCCAAACAAACGGGCAACGAACTGTTGGAGCAGGAAACCGTGGGCGCGGACTACATCCACGTGTTGCGCCGCCGCTAAGCCGCTCCCAGCTCCCCATGCGAAAACGCCGCAGGGTTACCCCATGCGGCGTTTTGTTTTGGGCAGGTTTCAGCGCCGGGCCGCCCCAATGCTCTGAGCCGCTTGGCGGTCAGCCCCGAAGGGAAACGCGCCCCTGGGGGAAGCGACCCGCGCAGCGGGGAGGGTGGGGGCCAGTTCTCAACCCAGGCGAGCCAACTGCTCTTTCACTTTGACTAGCGTGGCAGCAAAGTCGGCCACGCGCTTGCGTTCCTGCTCCAGCACGGCGGCTGGGGCTTTGGCCACAAAGGCTTCGTTGCTCAACTTGACGCTGGCCTTGGTGATCTGCTCTTCCAGACGCGCCACTTCCTTGCCCAGACGCAGCTTCTCGGCGGCCACGTCCACTTCCATGTAGAGGCACAACATCGTTTCGCCAACTTGTTTTACTGGCGCAGTACCTACGCCGTTGCTCGTGATGGCTGTGCCGAACTCGGATAGATCATCAAAAAGTCTGACTTCACTCAGTTTTGCCAGCGTTTGCAGGACTCCTGCGGATGACTGCAAAAACTCTTTTTCAGCGGCCGTTTCAGCCCCTGCGAACAGCGGCAGGCGTACAGCGGGCGACACGTTCATCTCGCCACGCAGGTTGCGGCAGGCGTCCACCAGGGCTTTGAGTTTGGCCACATGGGCGATGGCGGCTTCGTCAATGCGCTCGGGCTGGGCCACGGGGTAGGCGGCGATAGCCACCGATGGACCGCTGCGACCCGCCACGGGCGCCACCTTTTGCCACAGCTCTTCGGTGATGAAGGGCGTGATGGGGTGCAGCAGGCGCAGGATGGTTTCCAGCGTGCGGATCAGCGTGCGGCGGGTGGCGCGCTTCTGCGCGTCGTTGCCGGTGTTGATCTGCACCTTGGCGATTTCCAGGTACCAGTCGCAGAACTCGTTCCACACGAAGTCGTAAATCGTGTTGGCCACGTTGTCCAGGCGGTACTCGGCAAAGCCCTTGGCTACGTCGGCCTCGGTCTTTTGCAGCAGCGAGACGATCCAGCGGTCGGCCTGGCTGAATTCCAGGTAGCCGTGGGCGCTGCCACCGGGGGCGCATTGCTCTTTAGTGTGTTCGTTCAGCCCACAGTCGTTGCCTTCGCAGTTCATCAGCACAAAGCGCGTGGCGTTCCACAGCTTGTTGCAGAAGTTGCGGTAGCCCTCGCAGCGCTTGCTGTCGAAGTTGATGCTGCGGCCCAGCGAGGCCAGTGCCGCAAAGGTGAAACGCAGCGCGTCCGCACCATAGGCAGGAATGCCTTCGGGGAATTCCTTTTCGGTGTTCTTGCGCACCTGCGGTGCGGTCTCGGGCTTGCGCAGGCCGGTCGGAGCGTTTGGCCAGCAGCGGCTGCAAGGAGATGCCGTCGATCAAGTCCACCGGGTCCAGAACATTGCCTTCGGACTTGCTCATCTTCTTGCCTTGGGCGTCTTTCACCAGGCCGTGGATGTAGACATGCTTGAACGGCACTTTTCCGGTGAAGTGCGTGGTCATCATGATCATCCGGGCGACCCAGAAGAAGATGATGTCGTAGCCGGTGACCAGCACGCTGCTGGGCAGGTAGAGGTTGTAGTCGTCGGTGGGGCCGGTGCCTGCGCCTTCGTTGCCCCAGCCCATGGTGGAGAAGGGCACCATGGCAGACTGGAGTACCAGGTGTCCAGCACATCTTCGTCGCGCTTGAGCGTCTTGCCTGGGGCCTTGGCTTGGGCTTCTGCCTCGTTGCGGGCCACGTAAACCTTGCCGTCTTCGTCGTACCAGGCCGGAATCTGGTGGCCCCACCAGAGCTGGCGGCTGATGCACCAGTCTTGGATGTTGTTCATCCACTGGTTGTAGGTGTTGACCCAGTTCTCGGGCACAAACTTCACTTCGCCGCTTTGCACCACGTCAATGGATTTTTGCGCGATGGACTTGCCGGTGGGGTCATCCTTGCCCACCGTGTTCATGGCCATGAACCACTGGTCGGTCAGCATGGGCTCGATCACCTGGCCGGTGCGTGCGCAGCGCGGCACCATGAGCTTGTGTTTCTTCACTTCGATCAGGAAGCCGCCGGCCTCCAGATCGGCCACCACCTTTTTGCGGGCGACAAAACGGTCCAAGCCTTGGTAGGCGGCGGGGGCGTTCTCGTTGATCTTGGCGTCCAGCGTCAGCACGCAAATCATGGGCAGCTTGTGGCGCTGGCCCACCTGGTAATCGTTCTGGTCGTGCGCGGGCGTAACCTTCACCACGCCGGTGCCGAAGGCTTTGTCCACGTAGTCGTCGGCAATCACCGGGATCTCGCGGTCGCACAAAGGCAGCTTGACCATCTTGCCGATGAGCGCGCTGTAGCGCTCGTCTTCGGGGTGGACCATCACAGCCACGTCGCCCAGCATGGTCTCGGGGCGGGTGGTAGCGACCGTGATAGAGCCCGAGCCGTCCGCCAGGTCGTAGCGGATGTGCCACATGCTGCCGTCTTCTTCCTCGCTCTCCACTTCCAAGTCGCTCACCGCGCTCATGAGGATGGGGTCCCAGTTGACCAGGCGCTTGCCACGGTAAATCAGACCCTGTTCGTAGAGCTGCACAAAGGTCTCGGTCACCGTTTTGGACAGCTTGGGGTCCATAGTGAAGTACTCGCGGCTCCAGTCCACCGTGTCGCCCATGCGGCGCATTTGGTTGGTGATGATGTTGCCGGACTTTTCTTTCCACTCCCACACCTTGGCGGTGAAGGCTTCGCGGCCCAGGTCGTGGCGGCTGATCTTTTGTTCCTGCAGCTGGCGCTCCACCACGATTTGCGTGGCAATGCCGGCGTGGTCGGTGCCCGGAATCCAGGCGGTGTTGAAACCGGCCATGCGGTGGTAGCGGGTCAGGCTGTCCATGATGGTCTGGTTGAAGGCGTGGCCCATGTGCAGCGTGCCCGTCACATTGGGCGGGGGCAGCTGGATGGCAAACGCGGGCTGGCCGGCTTGCGGGGCTTGGGTGCCGCGGTAGCCCGCGACGCCGTAGCCACGCTTTTCCCACTCAGGGCCCCAGTGCGCTTCCAGCGCAGCGGGCTCGAAGGATTTGGACAGGGACTGCAAGCCGGGCTGCTCTAGGGCAGGCGCGGCGGTAGGGACTGGATTTGTGGGGGTAGCGTTGTCAGACATGGGGTTCTCTTGGGAGCAACCGGCAATTTTACTGGGCAGGCGCTAAGCTAACGGCTGTTGGTGGCCCAAAGGGGCTGCGGCCCAGTTTTGAACGGCCTTTGGGGCCGGTTTTCCCTGCTCTTTCCGTTCTCATTCAGGAGATTCACATGCCAGATGCCCAATCGCCGGTTGCTGTGGTTGCCACTGAGGTCGCCCCGCGCACCAAGCCCTCCAACTACCCCGCACCCTTTGCCGCGCGCATGGCGGGGCGTGAGAAGCGCCAGTTGGGTGATCTGTTTGGTCTGGTCAACTTTGGCGTGAACCTGGTGCGGCTGGCACCGCACTCGGTGTCGGCGCTGCGCCACGCGCACACCAAGCAAGACGAATTCATTTACGTGCTGCAAGGCAATCCTACGCTGCACACCGATGAAGGCAAGACTACTTTGGCGCCCGGCATGTGCGCAGGCTTCAAGGCCGGCACCGGCAATGGGCATTGCCTGATGAACGAGACCGATGCCGAGGTCTTGTACCTAGAGGTGGGCGACCGCACGCCGGGTGATGAAGGCAGCTACCCGGACGACGACCTCAAGGCGCTGCTGATGGCCACCGGGCAATGGCAGTTTGTACACAAGGACGGCACGCCCTACGCCTGAGGTCTTCTACACTGGGCGCCTTTTTAGGAGATACACATGGCCAAGGGATATTGGATTGGGCGGGTGGAAGTGTCGGATGCTGAGGCTTATAAGGCCTATATCGCTGCCAATGCAGCGCCATTTCGGGAGTACGGCGCGCGCTTTCTGGTGCGCGGCGGCAAGTTTGAAAACCCTGAGGGCGAGGCCCGCTCCCGCAATGTGCTGATCGAATTCCCCAGTTACCAAGCGGCCTTGGATTGCTGGCACTCGCCAGGCTACCAAGCGGCCTTTGCGCTGCGCAAAGACGCATCGAAGAATGACCTTGTGATCATCGAAGGATACGAAGGCGCGCAGCCGGGCGATTAAGCCCCTGCCTCATTAGGGCGCCGCGAGGAAGGTGCCCGACTTGCCGCCGTGCTTTTCCATCAGGCGGATGTCGCTCATGACCATGCCCTTGTCCACGGCCTTGCACATGTCGTAGATGGTGAGTAGGGTGATCTGCACGGCGGTCAGAGCTTCCATTTCTACGCCGGTAGCGCCCGTGGTTTCGGCGATGGCCAGGCACTGGATGGCGGGGCCCTTGTCGTCGACGCTGTGCAGCACTTCAAACTCAATCGCCACCCGGGTCAACATCAGCGGGTGGCACAAGGGGATCAGGTCGCTGGTTCTCTTGGCCGCCATGATGCCGGCCACGCGGGCCACACCCAGCACATCGCCCTTGGCGGCCTGGGCGTTTTGCACCAAATCGAGGGTGGATTGCTTGAGGTAGATACGCCCTTGAGCCACGGCTTTGCGTTGGGTGGCGTTTTTCTCAGAGATATTGACCATGTGGGCGTCGCCCTTGTTGTCAAAGTGGGTCAGGGCGCTAGAGGTGGGGTTTGTCATAGGGTCCTCAAATCAAAGGGTAAGCGGGCCTTGCGTCAGTTGGCCCTCAATATGCGGTTCGCCCGTGCCTTGCACCTGGAGCACAAAGCGTGTGCTACCGGCTGCCTGCGGGTCTTGCTGGGTATATAGGGCCACCTGACCGGGAATCAACAGCGGGCGCTTGAAGCGCAAGTCCAGCGTGACCGGTTGGCCGGTGGGCACTCCGGCTTGCAACAGCGCTAGGCAACGCGCCGCGCTGAACATGCCGTGGGCAATGGCGCGTGGGTAGCCAAACAAGCGGGCCGTGAGGGCGCTGACATGAATCGGATTCCAGTCGCCCGAGGGGCCCGCAAAGCGCCGCCCGGCATTGGCCGCCACGGCCCACTGCGCGACCGGCACGCCCCAATCGGGTTCGTTGCCGTCAGCGACTGGTTTTTTGCCCGACTTTCCGCTGGGTTTTCCACGCGCTGCGGGCGATAAAAAGGTACTGGTCTCGCGCCACACCACCTCACCCACCATGCTCAGCGTGGTGGCAATGGCAAACGACTGGCCGCGCTCCGTGGCCTCGATACCGTTCAGCGTGCAGTGCAGGTTTAACGCTTCATCGGCACGTACCGGGCGCAGGCTTTCAATGCGGTTGCCCCAGTGCACGAGGCCCAGCAGGCGCAGCGGAAAGCGGGCGTGGCTGAGCAAGGCCATGTGCAAAGGCATGGCCATGGCGTGCAGGTAGAGCAGGGGCAGGGTGCCGTCGTCTGGCAGCTCGCAAACCTGCAGATAGCGCTGCAGGCTGGCCCGGTCGGCTCGCGCGCCGTGCCAGGTGGCTTCTAGGCGCACCGCCCTTGGATCGTCGGATACCTGCGCGGGGCGGCCTGCCAGCAGGCTGGCCAACAGGGCGCGGCCGTTGCGCGGTGGATGGTCAAAGTGCAGCGCAAAGTGCAGCTGCACGGCAGGGGTTTGGGACATGGGGAAGGATTATGCGGTGGGCTTTCAGGATAATGCGCCATGCTTTTTCTGCTCTCACCTGCCAAGTCGCTGGACTTTGAAACCCCGCTGGGCAACGCGCCCCACACCGCCCCCCTGTTCGTCAAGCAGTCCAAGGCCCTGATTGACCTGCTGCGCCCCTACACCCCGGCGCAAATTAGCGAGTTGATGGACCTCAGCGACAAGCTCGCCAGTTTGAACGTGGCGCGCTACGCGGCTTGGTCAACGCGCGCCACGGTGAAGAACGCGCGCCCCGCAGTGTTGGCCTTCAATGGCGATGTGTACGACGGCTTGCAGGCCAAAACGCTGGAGGCTGATGCGTTGGCCTGGGCGCAAGACCATGTGTGTATCTTGAGCGGCCTGTACGGTGTGTTGCGCCCGCTGGACCTGATGCAGCCCTACCGCTTGGAGATGGGTACCACGCTCAAAGGGGCGCATGGCAGCAACCTGTACCAGTTTTGGGGCACTCAAATCGCCGACTACCTCAACACCCGCTTGCGCCGCGATGTGAGCCCGGTGGTGGTGAACCTAGCCTCCAATGAATACTTCCGGTCCGTGGACACCAAGGCGCTGAAGGCGCGCGTGGTGGAGTGCGTGTTCCAGGAGTACAAGGCCGGGCAGTACAAAATCATCAGCTTCTTTGCCAAGAAGGCGCGCGGGCAGATGGCGCGCTACGCGATCCAGCACCAGCTAACCATGCCGGACCAGCTGCGCGGCTTTGACGTAGACGGCTATTCTTGGACTGCCGAAGAATCAAGGCCAGAACGGCTAGTTTTTAGACGAAAAGTGGCATGAGCCCTTACGTATATTGCGCAAGTAGCTATGAAAATTAGAGCAAACAGCATCGAGATCGAAGTACAAGACAGCGCCGAACGCGAGCCTGCCCATGCAACCCGCCCTGCGGTCTTGCTGGTGATGGGTTTGGGCATGCAACTCACCGCTTGGCCGCCGGAGATGCTGGCGGCCTTGGAGGATGCGGGCTTTCGCGTGGTGTGTTTTGATAACCGCGACGTTGGCTTGAGCAGCGCGTTGGATGCGCTGGGTAAACCCAACCTGCTGTGGGCCAGTCTCAAATACAAGCTGGGCATGGTGCCGGCCGCGCCGTATTCCTTGGAAGACATGGCCGCCGATGCGCTGGGCGTGCTGGACGGTTTGCAGATTGCCCAGGCCCATGTGGTGGGCGTCAGCATGGGCGGCATGATTGCGCAGCGTATTGCCTTGGCTGCGCCCAAACGGGTTTTGAGTCTGACCAGCATCATGAGCACCAGCGGTGCGCGCGGCTTGCCGCAGGCCACGCCCCAGGTCATGCAAGCCATGTTGAGTCGCCCCGGCGGTAGCAGCGTCGAGGCGGGGGTGGCGCATTCCGTTCGGTTATTTCAAACCATTGGTAGCCCCACCTATCCCACGCCAGAAGCCGAGCTGCGTGCCCGCGTCGAGACCAGTCTGCGACGCAGCTTCCGACCGGCCGGCATCCTGCGCCAGATGATGGCGATCGTGGCGGATGTGGGTCGGGCCGCGCTGTTGGGCCGCATCTCCGCGCCCACGCTGGTGATCCACGGCAAAGCCGACCCGCTGGTGCCGTTTGCCTGCGGCGAAGACACGGCGCGCCGCATTCCCGGTGCGCGCTTGGTGGCGATTGAGGGCATGGGCCACGACCTGCCGCCCGAGCCGGTGCGCCAGATCTTGGCCGCGCTGATCCCCCACTTGAACGCTTCCTGAAAGCCACGCCATGAACACCCCCGAACAATCGCAACTCGGCAAGGCCTCGGCCTATGTCGACCAGTACGACGCCAGCTTGCTGTTTCCGATCCCCCGTGCGGGCAAGCGCGCCGAGATTGGTGTGACCGGCGCGGCGGTTTTTTTTGGCGCAGATATGTGGACCGCGTTTGAGCTGAGTTGGCTCAATCTGCGTGGCAAGCCGCAGGTGGCGCTGGTGCACTTCACCATTCCGTGCGAGTCCATCAACATTGTCGAGAGCAAGTCTTTCAAGCTCTACCTCAACAGCTTCAACAACAGCCGCTTTGCCGATGCGGCCGAGGTGGTGGCGCGGTTGAGCGCCGACATCAACGAAGCCGTGTGGCGCGGCGGTGTGGTGCAAAGCGGGATTGGTGTGAAGCTGATTGCGGCCGAGCTGTTTGACCGCGAACCCGTGCACGAGTTGGATGGCTTGAATCTGGACAGGCTCGACATCGAGTGCACTCACTACCAGCCCGCGCCCGAGCTATTGCAAACGGTGCCCGACGATGACAATGTGAGCGAGGTGCTGGTGAGCAACCTGCTCAAGAGCAACTGCCTGGTGACCGGTCAACCTGACTGGGGCAGCGTACAGATCAGCTACACCGGTGCGCAGATCGTGCAAGAAGGTTTGTTGCAGTATTTGGTGAGTTTTCGCAACCACAACGAGTTCCATGAGCAATGCGTGGAGCGCATTTTTATGGACATCTGGACGCGTTGTAAGCCCAGCAAACTGACGGTGTACGCCCGCTACACGCGCCGTGGTGGCCTAGACATCAACCCCTTTCGCACCAGTTCCCCGCAGGCATTGCCGGGCAACATTCGCACTGCGCGGCAATAAGCCGTTGCCAATCGATGCCCACTGCTAGGGGGCGGTTGGCGCGCTTATTGCTATAAAAAGTGGAGCTGCTTGCGCATATACCATGCGGGCTAGACCGACTTTTGGTACTGAACTAGCAGCGTTTCAAAGCCGTCTGCGGCGAGCGGCTTCGCAAACAAATAGCCTTGGTAGAGCTGGCAGCCGTGGGTAGCCAGAAAATCACGCTGAGCAGCGGTTTCCACCCCTTCGGCGATCACCTCCAGCCCCAGCGTGTTGGCCATGCCGATGATGGTTTGCACCATCACGGCGTTGGCGACTCTTTCCCCCAAATTGCGGATAAAGGACTGGTCGATCTTGATCTGGTCGAGTGGCAGCTGCGTAAGGTAGGTCAGCGACGACTGGCCGGTACCAAAGTCGTCAATCGCAAAGCGTAAGCCCAGTTCCTTGAGCGCATGCATGGTGGCGATGGTGTTGTCTACGTTGTCCAGCACCAGGCTCTCTGTGAGTTCTAGCTTCAGACGCCGTGGATTGGCACCTGTGTCACGCAGGGTGCTGCGTACCTGCTCCACAAAATCGGTTTGGCGAAACTGCCGCGCGCTGACGTTGACCGACATTTCCAGGAGTTCCCGATTCGGGTGCCGATCCCACAGCGCCAGCTGTTCGCAGGCGCTGCGCAGTACAAACTCACCCAGTGGCACTATCAGCCCCGTCTCTTCGGCCACCCGAATGAACTCCACTGGCGAGACCATGCCGCGCACAGGATGCTGCCAGCGTACCAAGGCCTCGGCGCCCACAGCTTGGCCCCTGCTGTTGACTTGCAGTTGGTAGTGCAACTCGAGCTGGTGCGCATTCACCGCCTGGCGCAGGTCGCGTTCGATGTCGGCGCGCACCTCAATGGCGGCCAGCATATGGGGGTCGAAAAAGCACAGCGCGTTGCGACCGGCATTTTTGACCTGGTACATGGCGATATCGGCTTGTTTGAGTAGTTCGGCCGAGGGCACCAAGCTATCGCCAAACAAGGTCGCGCCCACGCTGCCACTGGTGCGGTAGTCGGTATGCCCCAGGTCGTAGGGTTTGTTCAGCGTGGCCAGCAGGTTGTCGCCCACCAACTTGACTTGCAAAGCGGCTTCAGCGGTGTGGGGGCTAAGATCTTGCAGCATCACCACAAATTCATCGCCACCCAGCCGCGCGACGGTATCGGTATCGCGCACACAGGTTTGCAAGCGCTGCGCCACCTGCCGCAGTAGCTGATCTCCCACATCGTGGCCCTGGGTGTCGTTCAATGTTTTGAAATGGTCCAGGTCGAGAAACAGCAATGCGCCCCGCCGCCCCGTGCGTAAGCTGGTGTGAACCGCCTGTTGCAACCGGTCGGCCAGCAGGCGGCGGTTGGGCAGGCCCGTGAGCGGATCGTAAAAGGCCAGTTGTTCGATTTCTTCGCTAGACCGGCGCAGGCTGGTGACGTCTTCGTAGACGATGACTACACCGCCAGTGGGCGTGGTTCGCTCGGTGATTTCCACGATGCGCCCATCCGGTTGCACTTGTTCGTGGCTGCCCTCGGGGTGGTCCAGCAAGCTCAAGCGGTGCTCCACCCAAGCGCCACGTTCGGCATCCGTGGCGTTGGGCTTGGTGAAACGCGCGTTGGCTTCCATCAGGGTGCGAAATGGCATCCCGTGGGCCAGTACCGGTGCAATCCACGGGAAGGTGTCGATATAGCGCCGATTCCAGCTCAGCAGCCGGTGCTGCGCGTCCAGCAGCAAGAAGCCACTCACCATGGACTCCAGCGCCTGGTCCAGCGTCGCCTTGGATTCGACGATGGTGGCCTGCGCCAGCGCCATACGGTGCAAGTACCACAGAGAGAAGCTGCCGGCCAACAAAATCAACAATCCAAACGCCGTGGCAACTCCCCCAATTTGCCAGCTATTGCGGCGCCAGTCGTCCAGCACGCTGGCCATGGGGATGCTGGCCGTGATCAGAGCGTTGGGGTAGAGCAGGTTGCGCTGCACCACCAAGGCAGGAACCCCGCTGAGCCGCGCTGCACTGGGCGTGGTCTGCGCCGCTGCGGCGTGGAGGCCCAGCGCAGGTGAAAGCATTTTTCCGGAGAGAACGTCTAGCGCCGGGACACTCGCCAGCAACTGGCCATTGTCTCGTTCAAAGCTAGCCTCCAAGCCCATGATGTCTACGCCCTGTACCAAGATAGAAGCCAATAAGGCGACCTGTACTTCGGCAACCGCCAAGACCTTGCTCCCGTCTGCCAGGCGGATATGGCGGCCAAAGTACAGCACGGGTTCTGAGCTGTTGAAGCTGACCACGGGCTCGCTGATGCTCAGGGTCGAGACCGGTTGCTCCAGCATTTCTTCCAAAAAACCTTGCGGTAGTTGCAGTTGTAGCGCCGCACCTCTTGCGTTGGACGAGGCGATGGTGTTTTCCTGGTCGTCCAACAGCGCTACGTTGCGCACCAGCAGGTTTTGCCGCAATGCGCCCTGGATGAGCTTGCTAGCCTGGGCATCATCAATCCATTCGCGCTGCAGCAAAGACAGGTCTAGCAGGTTGTCGAGGCTGGCCAGCAGCACGTCGATGCCCAGCAGGCTGCGATTGACAGCGGCTTCGGCGCCTGCGACAAAGCGCTGCGCCTGCGCCTCACTGTCGTCCATCGCGGTTTGGTAGTTTTCGCGGACCAACAGTACGGTAGTCAGCACCAAGGCAGCCAAGAAGAACACCACCGCAGCGCCAACGGCCAAGGCCGCACGGGTCAGGAAAAAGCGTTTCACTTCGTGCTGGGTGCCATCAATTGCTGTGTCGGGCCAATGGTTTGGTTCCACAGGGTTTCGCACTGGCCGTTACAACGCTGCAACCAACGCGGCAACACCTGGCTTTGGAACAGGGATTTGCGCAAGCGCTCGTCGTCGCCCGTCGTGTTCACTTCGGTCATTTTTCCTTTCGTTCCACCGGTGCATTCAGGCGAGCCGCGGTTGCAGATCAGGCCTTGCGCAGTTTCCTTTTCACTCTCCGTCCAAATAGCGTTCTCCAGCTTGGGCAGCTCGCGCGAGAGCAGCGCGCGCAAGTCGCCGGGTAGGGCGTTCCAAGCGGCAAGGTTGGCCCCAAACACGGACAGCCCCCAACTGATGGGCAAGGTGTGCACATGGCTGGTGACTTCATAC
Organism: Rhodoferax sp.; assembly: GCA_034519365.1. Classification (GTDB taxonomy): domain Bacteria; phylum Pseudomonadota; class Gammaproteobacteria; order Burkholderiales; family Burkholderiaceae_C; genus Allorhodoferax. The sequence goes on from JAXHOO010000010.1 coordinate 14,489, forward strand.
AGTTTGAGGTTATTACCCGACATCGTGCCCGTAATCGCGCACTCGGTGTTGCCCGATGCCAGGTTGGGCACTAGTTGGGCGAAGCTCACTAGCACCGGAGTGGCCCCCAAGGCGGCGATGAAATCTGACTGGGTAGCGGACGAGACCCGGATGCGCCGGCCTTTGAGGTCCGACAGCGAGACCATGGGTTTTTTGCAAAACACCACTTGGGCGGGGTAGACATAGATGGCCAGCACCTGCACCCCGACACGCTCGCGCAACGACTTTTCCAAGTAGGGTCGAAAGGCGTTCACGGTTTTGCGCAGTGTCGCCATGTCGGGGTTGAGGCCGGCCAGATCGGGGGCGGCGTATTCGGGATACTGCACCGAGATATTGCTGAGCAAGGCTGTGCCAAACGGCACCACGCCAAGTTGCAACAAACGCAACATCTCTGAACCGGGCACACCGGCCCGGTCAAACGGCGCGATTTCTGCGGTGTAGCGGCCTTGGGAGAGGCGCGACAATTCCTGGGACCAGAAGGGCTCTTCGTTGTGGGTGTACTGGTTGAGGCCGGCCAGCCCGCCGACGATGCGCAGGCGCTGTGGCCCAGGGGCGTCTGCGGCCCAAGCGCCGGAGCAGGCCAGCGCCCATGCCCAGACGAGGCGGCGTCCCCACCATCGCGCGACCGGGTTGAAGTCCGAGCCCATCGCATTCTTTCTAAAACGTCCTTGAAGGACTTTTTTGTTCTCCCTGAGCCTCAGCGCATCGTTAGTCTAGCCCACTAAAACAGATCGCCGGTCAAACTGTCGTTTGCTCTCGAATTAATAGCTGCTTGTGCAGAACCCATAAGGGCTAGAGGCTGTTTTTCCTTCATTTCTTGAGCTTCTGCGGCACTCAGCAGTGCGCCCATCCGCACGCCCAGCAGGCGCAGCTTCTTGTGCAGCGGCGCGCGTTTGAGGCACATGCCGGCAATGCGGCGTATATCGCGGGCATTGTCTATGTGCTCCGACACGGTCAGGTCGCGGGTTACGGCGCTAAAGTCTTCGTACTTGAGCTTGATGCCAATGGTCTTGCCGACATAGCCTTTGCGCTGCAAGTCGTCGGCCAGTTGTTCGCACAGGCGGGTGAAGATGGCACCCAACTCGGCCTTGTCGCGCACCGCGTGCAGATCGCGTTCAAACGAAGTCTCCCGACTGATACTGACCGGCTCGCTTTCCAAAACGATGGGCCGGTCGTCTTGCCCCCGGGCAGAGGAATACATCCAGGCACCGGTGCGCTGGCCGAAGGTGTCCATCAGCCACTGCAGGTCTTTTTCGGCCAGCTGGCCAATGGTTTCGATGCCGTAGCTCTTGAGCTTGGCGTCGGCCTTGGGGCCAATGCCGTTGATCTTGCGGCAGGCCAGCGGCCAAATCTGGGTTCGCAGGTCATCCTCCTGCACGATGGCAATGCCGTTGGGCTTGTTGAACTCGCTGGCCATCTTGGCCAGCAGCTTGTTGGGCGCCACGCCCACCGAGCAGGTGAGGCCCGTGTCGTCAAAAATAGATTTCTGGATGAGGCGCGCCAGCACGCGCCCGCCCTCCCGCTGGCCGCCAGGCACGTCGGTGAAGTCGATATAGACCTCGTCCACCCCGCGGTTCTCCATCAGCGGCGCGATGTCCGTGATGATGGCTTTGAAGCGTTGCGAGTAATAGCGGTACTGCGAAAAATCCACGGGCAGCAAGATGGCTTGGGGGCACAGCTTGGCCGCCTTCATCATGCCCATGGCCGAGCCCACGCCGAACTGGCGCGCGGCATAGGTGGCGGTGGTGATGACGCCGCGCCCGGTGTAGTCCTTCAAGAGCGGAAACGCCGCCAGTGGGATTTCGTGCAGTGGTATCTCTGCGTATTCGTCGCGCAGCGCGTCGTCTAGTGCCCGCCGCCCGCCGCCAATCACCACGGGCAGTCCCTTGAGCTGCGGATAGCGCAGCAGCTCCACCGACGCGTAAAACGCGTCCATGTCGAGGTGGGCAATACGGCGTACCGCAGTGGGCGAAGAATGCATGGCGCCCAAGGATAGCAAGGCGTCGGCAGGCTTGCTTTGGCCCCCAGTTTGGATAGGATGGGGCCTAACAGCGGGAGAATGATGCGCATGGGGGCTTGGGGGCGATTCTTGGTGGCGTTGGCGGCGGCGAGTGGGCTGGCGTCTGCCGTGGCCCAGACGGTGACCATGCCCTTGGTCGAAGTGGCGCCCTTTGCCTGGCGCGACAACCAAGGGTTGGCCCAGGGTATTTACCCCGCCGTGGCGGCCGCCTTGGCCAAAGAAACAGGGTTGGAAATTCGGGTGGACATCGTGCCGTTTTCCCGTGCTGCCAATCTGGTGGGGAGCGGGCAGGCGGATGCCACCCTGCTATTCGCCACCAACGCCACCCAAGACCGTACGGTGCAAGCCGCCGTGTTGTTCTACACCGACCAAGTGGTACTGCTGCGCCCGGGTTTGCAGGTGGCGGGGCGGGTCGATTTGCAGCCTCTGTCGTTGGCCCGCATGAATGGCGGTTGCCGTGACTTGGCCGAGGAGCTTACGGTGGCCTGGCGGTTCGAAGAGTTATCAAGCCAAGACGCGGGTATCAAGTTGCTACTGGCCGGGCGGGTTGATGGATTTTGCTCGGTGCGGGAGAGCTTGCAATATGCAGCGAATAGCCTAGGTCAGCAGGCGGCATTGTCCTAGGCGCAACGGTTGGTGTTGTCGTCGCGCCCGGTGTGGCTGCACCTGTCACCCAAATTGCCCGAGGCCACTGTCGAGCGCCTCACGCGGGGGCTGCGCCATCTTCAGGCCAGTGGAGAAATCCAGCGCATCTTTGGCCGCGTCCTCGGCCCGGGCTACGTCTTGAGCCTGCCCAAGTAGTGCGCTGGGCACCGGCTCAATAGGTGCCCGGAATCAGGATGCCTTTGTCCACATTCTGAATGTTGGTGTGCCCACAAAAGGCCATGGTCACGTCCAACTCCTTATGGATGATTTGCAGCGCCTTGGTCACGCCGGCTTCGCCCATGGCGCCCAGCCCGTAGACCATGGCGCGGCCAATCATGGTACCGCGCGCGCCCAGCGCCCAGGCTTTCAACACGTCTTGCCCGCTGCGAATGCCGCCGTCCATCCAGACTTCGGTTTGGCTGCCCACGGCCGCCACGATGGGGGGCAGGGCGGTGATGCTACTGGGCGCGCCGTCGAGCTGGCGGCCGCCGTGGTTGCTCACCACAATGGCATCGGCCCCGCTGGCGACGGCCAACTGTGCGTCTTCCACATCCTGAATGCCCTTCAAGATCAGCTTGCCACCCCATTGTTCTTTCACCCACTTCACGTCGTCCCAGGACAAGCGCGGGTCAAACTGCTCATTCGTCCACGCCGCCAACGACGACATATTGCTCACCGCCTCCACATGCCCAACCAGATTGCGGAACGTGTGGCGCTTGGTGCCCAACATGCCCAGGCACCAGCGGGGCTTGGTCGCCAGGTTGATGATGTTGGCCAGCGTGGGCTTGGGCGGCGCGGTCAGCCCGTTCTTCAGGTCTTTGTGGCGTTGGCCGATCACTTGCAAATCGAGCGTCAGCACCAAAGCACTGCAGCGTGCGGCACGGGCGCGCTCAATCATCTTCTTCATGGCATTGCGGTCGCGCATCATGTAGAGCTGAAACCAGAACGGCGCGCTGGTGTGCTCCGCAATGTCTTCAATCGAGCAGATGCTCATGGTGGACAGCGTGAACGGAATGCCAAATTTCTCTGCTGCTTTGGCCGCCTTGATTTCGCCGTCGGCGCTTTGCATGCCGGTCAGGCCCACCGGCGCGATGCACACCGGCATCTTGGCGTCTACCCCCACCATCTTGGTGGCGGTGCTGCGGTTTTCCATGTTCACGGCCACGCGCTGGCGCAGCTTGATCTTCTGGAAGTCGTCGCTGTTGGCACGGTAGGTGCCTTCGGTCCAGGAGCCGGAGTCGGCGTAGTCGTAAAACATGCGCGGCACGCGCTTTTGGGCCAAAACGCGCAGGTCTTCGATATTGGTGATAACGGGCATGGGGTCTCCTGTGTGTGGCGCGATGGTAGCGGGGCAAGGTAGCCTGCCGGCGTGAAATTGGCCTTGGGGCGATTGAAATAATTTGAGCTTCTTGGGCTAGACTGGCCCGCCACAGTGGGCGGCAATACAACGACAGGGAGCGACAGCATGGTGCTTTGGGGTGCAATTTGGGGGGCGGTCATTGGCTACCTCACGGTTCAATACGACGAAGAACTGGGGCTGGTCGCCGGGGCGTTGCTAGGCTTGCTGGCCGGCTGGATGCTGCGCCGCGCGGTGCGCGCCGAGGTGGCGGCGCAGCGGCAGTTGCAATCGCCAGCGGATACTGCAGTGCCGGTAAGTGCCACAGCGCCGTCGTCCGCTGCGGTTGCTGAGCCTGCACGGTCCACCACTGCGCAGGCAAAACCGCAAGTTTCTGATCTCCTGAATCTGGACGTCCCCGACGAGTTTTTGGACGCGGCCAGCACGGCCCCTGCTGCGGCAGTCAGCGCGCAGCCCGCTATCTCGGCGCCCGCTGGCGAGGCCTATGAAATCCGCGAACCCAAGCCGCAACGGGCCAGCGTGCGCGGGGACCTGGACGCACCATCTTTGCCTGCGCTGCCAGACCCACTCTCCAAATTGATGGGTGCGGCCAAAGGTTGGCTGTTGGGTGGCAACACCATCGTGCGCGCCGGTGTGTTGGTGCTGTTTGTGGGCTTGGCGTTTTTGGCCAAGTTCGCCATGGACAACGCGCTGTTGCCGCCAGAGCTGCGCTTGGCCGCCATTGGTGCCGCCGGCATTGCGCTGTTGGCTTTCGGTTGGCGCCTGCGTGGTCGCCAGCCCGACAAGCTGGCCTATTCGCTCACGCTGCAGGGCGCGGGCGTGGGCGTGCTTTACCTCACCGTGTTTGCGGCATTTCGCCTCTACCAGTTTCTGCCGGCGGGCGCCGCGTTTGCGGTGCTGGCGTTGATCTGCGCCTTGTCCACCGCCATTGCGTTGCTGCAAAACGCGCTGCCCATGGCCTTTATTGGCTTCGCCGGCGCCTTTGCGGCGCCGCTGCTGGTGTCGACCGGCCAGGGCAACCATGTGGGACTATTTAGTTACTACTTGTTACTGGGCGTGGGCATTACGGTGGTGGCTTGGCTGCGCGCTTGGCGCTCACTGAATCTGCTGGGCTTTGTGGCCACCTTCGGCGTGGCGACGATGTGGGGCGCGCTCAAGTACCAGCCCGAGCAATTGGCGACCACTGAGCCTTTCTTGCTGGCGTTTTTTGTGCTGTATTTGCTGGCAGGCCTGTTTTACGCCACGCGCCACGGCCTCCAAGCCCAGCGCGCCGTCCACGGCACGCTGGTGTTTGGCCTGCCATTGGTGGCCTTTGGCTTGCAGGTGGCCTTGGTGCACCAGGTGGAGTACGCCGCCGCCTTCTCCGCCTTGGGGCTGGGCGCGATTTACCTAGGGCTGGGCTGGTGGGCCCTGCGCCGGGCGAATGCCGAGGTGGAACAAACCGAGCCCAACGTGAACCGTTGGCTGGCCGAGTGCTTCTTGGCGTTGGGTCTGGGCTTTGTCACGCTGGCGGTGCCGCTGGCACTGGACGCGCGCTGGACCAGCGCGGTCTGGGCGGCCGAAGGCGCGGCCATGTACTGGCTTGGCCAGCGCCAGAGCCGCTGGTTGGCGCGCTTGCTGGGGCTGGTGCTGCAAGTGTTGGCGGCGGGTAGCTACCTCAATGGTTTAGATCTGCACGTGGCTGCCCAGTGGCCTGTCGCTAACCCCGCTTTCATCGGCGCGGTGTTGATGGCGGCCTCGGGCCTGGCGCTGGCGCACTGGACGCGCTTTGCCGCCGATACCTCGGGCTCGGCCTGGGGTGAGAAGCTGGTGGTGCTGGAGAAAGGCCTGTCGCCTGTGCTGTTCTGGTGGGGCTTCTTGTGGCTGCAGTTTGCGCTGCTGCATGACATTGAGCGCGCGCTGCCGAACGCCGATGGCAATTGGATGCCGGTCTTGCCGGACCAGTTGCAGTCGCATCTGGAAATGTTGGGCTGGCTGCTGAGCGCCTGGGTGGCGCACCGCTTTGCGCTGCCCACGCGGGACAAGCCCTGGGCCATTGCCGCGACACCGGCTTGGTTCTCGCTGCCCATATTGGCGCTATTCGCGCTGCACGGCGTGGTGGACTCAGACCATGTATTCCAACACGGCGGTTGGTTGGCCTGGCCGGTGGCCCTGGCGCTGCACTTCATCACCTTGCGCAAGCTCGACGCGCTGGCACCGCAACGCTGGTGGCGCTGGGTACACGCAGGTGGCGTTTGGCTGGTCGTGCTGCTGGTGGGCAATTTGCTGGTGTGGGGCGTGGGCCAAGCCCAGCTGGGCGGTACCGCCTGGGCGGCGGTGATCTTGCTGGTCGCCAGCGTGGCCGTGCTGTTGGCGCTCTGCCGCCGTGCGCTGTTTGACGCAGAAGGCGGTTTGCGCCAGCGCTGGCCGCTGGACCGCTTTGCGCGCGACTACCTGTGGCGTGCCTCGGCACCCATGGCCTTGGCCGTGGGGCTGGGTGCTTTGTTGGTGGCCGTGGTGTCGGATGGCAATGCCAAACCCTTGCCGTACGTGCCTTTGCTCAACCCCACCGACCTGACCGTGGCGTTGGCGCTGGTGGCCTGCGGGCTGTGGCTGACCCGCGTGCGCGAAAGTCATCTGAACGTCCCCGCTTGGATTGCTAGCAGCCGCTGGACGCTGGTGTTGGCCGGTGTCGGCTTTATCGCGCTCAACACCGTATGGTTGCGCGTGGCGCACCACTACGCGGGCGTGCCCTGGGATGCGGATCGCCTGTTCGATTCCTTCTTGGTGCAGGCGGGCTATTCCATTTTGTGGACCCTGCTGGCGCTGGGCCTGATGGTGGTGGCCCACAAGCGCCTGCTGCGGCCGGTGTGGATGGCGGGCGCGGGTCTGCTGGCGCTGACCCTGGCCAAGCTGTTTCTGATTGACCTGTCCAACCGCGGTGGGTCCGAGCGCATCGTGGCGTTTATTGTGGTTGGCGTGTTGATGTTGGTGGTGGGCTACTTTGCGCCGATTCCACCCGCCGCTGCAGCGGCTGCGGACGCCGCCCCTAACTCCAACGAAGAGGTGACTGAATGACCGGATGGAATGTTTTGCGATGGCCTGGCTGCGCGGGTGCGCTGGCTTTGGGCGCTGTGCTGGTAGTCGGACCCATCACCGTGGCCGCTGCTGCGGACGCCTTGGCACCTACCGACTTCGCCTGGCGCGGTAACTTGGTGCTGCCTGCTGGTGCCAGTCTGGCCCGTGTGGCGTTGCCGGTAGACGCTTTGCTGCGCCTGCAAGGCAGCGCGGCGCAAGACGTGCGGGTGTTTAACGCGGCCGGCGAGGTGGTGCCCTTTGCGGTATTGCGGCGCAGCGACGTGGAGCGCGACGCCGCACTGCAGCGCACCCGTGCTTACGCGGCCCATGGCTTGTTCGCCAACACGACGCCGGGCAAGCCTGCGGGTGGTGCGGTCGAGGTGCGCGTGGACGCGAGTGGTGCGACCAGCGCCTGGGTGCGCTGGGGCGATGGCGCTGCGCAAAACGTGCCGGCGGGGGCGCAAGCCTTGCAAGCCGCCTTGTTCGATCTGCGGGAAGAAAAAGCCTCCCTCGCGGCGCTAGAGATTGCAGGCAGCTTGCCGCCCAACGTGCTGGTGAACTTGGAGCTGGCCAGCAGCGACAACCTGCGAGACTGGACGACCGTGGCCGTTAAAGGCCCACTGTTCCACTTTGACGGCGCCGACGCGCCGCACAACACCACGCTGGTCTTGCAGCAAACCCTGCAGCCGCACGGGCGCTACCTGCGCTTGCGCTGGAGCGGGCAAGACGGCGTGACCGTGACTGGCATCACCGGCCAACTGGCCGCCGATCGCACGCAACCCGCGCCGCTGCGCGCGGCCTTGCCTGCTGGGATCGCCGACGGCAAAAACAGCCTGAGCTGGTCGCTACCGTTTGCCACCCCCATCACCGCGCTGCACCTGCAGGCAGTGCAAGACAACACGCTGGTGCCGGTGCGTATTGCGGGCCGCATGGACGCGGCCCAGCCCTGGCGCAATCTGGCGTCTACGGTGATTTATCGCCTAGACAGCGTGGGCAACGGCGCAGGCAACACGCCGGTCGCCTTGCCCGCAACCAGCTTGCGCGCGCTGCGGGTCGAGGCCAGCAATGGGCTGGCGCTGCCGGCCGGCGGCTTGCAAGCGACGGTCGAATTCGCGCCGGTGCAACTGGCCTTTGTGGCCTCGGGCGCCGGGCCGTTTACCTTGGCGGCGGGGCGGGTCAACACGCCCGCTGCGGCGGTGGATGCGAGCCTGTTCGGCGCCGTGTCGCCGGCCAAATTGGCCGAGCTGCCGCTGGCCACCATCGACGCATTGCAGGTCGATGCGGCCGACGCCCCGCCGCAGTGGGCCGCCGCGTGGTTACCCACTGGTGTGCCGTGGCGCAGCGTGCTGTTGTGGGGCGTATTGCTGGTGGGTGTGCTGGTGCTGGGCGGGGTCGCGGTGTCCTTGATGCGGCAGCTCAAGCGCAAGCAAGATTAGTAGTCAAAAGTGCCTCTAGCCCTTGTGCAATATGCGCAAGCAGCTCCTAATTGAATAGCAAATACGCGCGGGGCGGGGCTGAACAGTCGGCTTAATCGTCAAACAATCCAGGCCCGCCAAAGCGGGCCTTTTCTATTTGCAACATGCGCAGCTTGGTGGCGACACCGCCCGGCGCGGAAAAGCCGCCACCTCCACTCTGCGCGGCCAAGATGCGGTGGCAGGGCACCACCGGGGCAAACGGGTTGGCGCCCAGCGCCTGGCCCACGGCGCGCGCTGCGCCGGGCTCGCCCAACTGGCGCGCTAGATCGCCATAGGTCAGCGTCTCGCCCGGCGGTATTTGCCGGGCCAGCGCGTACACGCGTTGGTGAAACGGCGGTACGCCGCTCATGTCCAAGTCGAGTTGGGTGAGGTCCACCGGCTCCGTGGGGTGGCCCGCTAGCAGGGCGGTGATGGCCACCATGGCTTGCGTGATGGCGTCAGGCGCTGGGCCTTCGTGGCTTCCGGGGTAACGGTGCTGCATGTGCTGGTAGGTCGCGGCCTCAGTCGCCTCGGGGAGTTGTACACCGGTGATACGTGCGTCGGCGCCCCATGCGATGCCGCAGTGGCCCAGCGCGGTGGGGAAAAGGGCGAAGGCGTGGGTGTCGGTCATGGTGTCGTTGTGGGGCTTTATCGGGCTGCTTCCTTCACCCCGGCGCCGCGCACCTCTACCCGCACCTCGTCCAGCACCTTGCCTTTGGCATCGGTCAGTTCAAAGTGGTGTCGACCGGGCCAGGGCAACCACAGGGCGGTGTTGCCCTGGGCCAGCGGTTTGCCATCCAAGCGCCAGCGCAGTTGCCGGCCTTCGGCCTGCAGCGTCATGCGCTGGTTTTGCGGTGGAATATCGGGGTCCAGCGCGATGATGGTGCCGTTGCTGGGCGAGGTGATGCGGGCTGTGGGTGCTGCGCCATTCGCCGGATTTTTTAAGCCTTTTTGGCCTCTAGCCCCCGTAGATATTGCGCGAGTAGCTCCTACATCCATAGCAAAATTGGCCTGCTGCGTGCCATTGATAAACCACTCGCTGCGCGGCGCCTCGGTGCCGGGCGTACCTAAAGATCGGCTGCTGGTGTTGGCGGCAAACAGCACCGGCTTTTGCACCACGCCGGCAGGCGGCTTGGGCGCGTGGCTGGGTTGGTTGTGGTGCAAGAACTTCATCACGTCGGCCCAGACGGGCGCGGCACCGCTGATGCCGCTCACATCCCACATCGGCGCGCCGCTGGCGTTGCCCACCCACACGCCCACGGTGTAGCGCTGCGACCAGCCCACGGCCCAGTTGTCGCGCATGTCTTTGCTGGTGCCGGTTTTTACGGCCGTCCAAAAGCGCGTGGCCAGCAGGCTGTCGGTGCCAAAGGTGCGGGCGCGGGCGTTCGGGTCGCTCAGGATGTCGCCGACGATGAAGGCTGCGCGCGGGTCGAGCGCTTGCACCGTCGGCGAGCGGCTGGCGCGCGTCGAAGCGGGGCGCGGTGTGAGGGTGGTGGCGCTGCGCACCCCGCCATTGGCCAGCGCGCGGTAGGCGTTGGTCAGGTCCAGCAGGGTCACCTCAGCGCTGCCCAGCGCTAGGCTGTAGCCGTAAAAGTCGCCGCTTTCTTTCATCGGCAGGCCCAGGCGCACCAGTTGCTTTTGAAACGCGTCGGGCGACACCATTACCAGCGTGCGCACGGCAGGCACGTTCAGCGACGCCGCCAGCGCGGTGCGCGTCGATACCCATCCCTTGAAATGGTGGTCGTAGTTTTGCGGAATGTAGAGCCCGCCGCTGGTGGGGATTTGCGCGCTGGAGTCTTCCAGCAGCGAGGCCGCAGTGATGCGCCGCTCGGCAATCGCTTGCCCATACAAAAAGGGCTTCAACGTCGAGCCAGGCTGGCGCAGCGCGGTCACGCCGTCCACCTCGGCCGCGTTGCTTAAAGCGCCCGACGAGCCGACCCAGGCCAGCACCTCGCCGGTGGCGTTGTCCAGCACCACCAGCGCACCGTCTTCCACATGGCGCCCGGCCAGCTCGCGCAGGTGCTGCTGCAGCGCTTGTGCCGCAAAGCGCTGCAGCGGCGCGCGCAGCGTGGTGGTGATGGTGGCCGGGGCGGTCGAGCTGGCGGATGTTGCATCGCGCACCAACTGCCGCGCCACATGCGGCGCAATGCCTTCGCTGGCCGTAAAGTCGCGCCGCTGCAGCGCGCCGGTGACCAATAGGTCGAGCGCGTCGCAGCGGGCGGTGCCGGGCTCTAGGCTTTGAAGTACGTTGCAGGCGCGCTGTGTCACTTGGTTCGGTCCCGCGTTGGGCGCGCGCACCAGCGCGGTGGCAATCGCGGCCTCGCGGTGGTCCAGCCCGTGGGCCGCCTTGCCAAACAGGGTTTGGCTCATGGCATCAATGCCGACCAGCTCGCCGCGAAACGGCACCAGGTTCAGGTAGGCCTCCAAAATCTGGTCTTTGCGCCAGCCGCGCTCCAGGCTTTTGGCCGACAGCGTTTGCCCCAGCTTTTGCACCACGCTGCGCCCGCCGCTGCCGCGCTTCAAGTCATCGTCGAGCAGGCCCGCCAACTGCATGGTGATGGTGGAAGCGCCGCGCGTTTTTCTGTTCCACAGGTTGGCCCAGGCCGCAGCCGACACCGCCTGCCAGTCCACCCCGCTGTGTTCAAAAAAGCGCCGGTCTTCGGACAGCACCAGCGCCGTGCGCAAGGCGGGCGACATATCGGCCAGCGCCACCCACTGGCCACGCCGCACGCTGGCATCAGTGCGCAGCCGGTGGAGCAGGGCACCGCTGCGGTCCAAGATCAAGGTGTCCGACGGCTGGTAGGCCGCTTTTACTTCATTAAAAGTGGCTGCAGCCCCCGTGGATACTGCGCAAGCAGCTAGTAAAAATATAGCAAATAAACGCTTCAAAGCGGCTTCCAATCAGTCAGGCTGCGTTGTGCTGCTTCATGGGCAAATCAACCGCGCACTTGGAAAGTAAGTGGCATAGCGTGCCTTGTCTCGCGTCAAAAGGACTAGGCCTGCCTCTTGGGCATGGGCACCAATGAAGAAATCTGGTAACGGCGCCGTTTTAACGCCACCGCGCTGTCGATAGCTGCGGTACGCCTGGCCTGCAGCAAACAAACAATTCATGGGTAAATCTGCATAGACCAAGCCCATTTTTTCCATGGTGTCGTTGACGTCTTCCGATGCAGTTGCTTGGTAGCACAGCTCGGTATAAATGATGGGGTTTATGTACAACTGCCCCCAGTGGTTCGCCAGTTGCGCCGAGGACCACTCGCACCAAACCGGATCGTTGTACAGCACATCACAAATGACGTTGGTGTCTACCAAAACCGCCATCGGCTTAGTCCTCGCCTCGTAGCTCGCGCATGGCTGCGTCTGTAGTGCCGCGTCCTTGCCACTTGCCGCGGATCGCATTCAAGGCTTGCATAGCCGCCGCGTTCACCGTACCCGCAGTCGGCGTTTGGCCGGGCGAGTTTGATTGCGTCACTGCCCGCGTCAAAATGTCGCGAGCCTCCGCCTCCATGGAGCGCTTGTGGCTTGCAGCCTGAATGCGCAGCAGGTGTTTGACGGGTTCGTCGAGATTTCGGATGGTTAGTGTGGTGCTCATTGCAAAAGTGTAGGCATTGCTAGCAATGCTGTCAACGCTGATGCATGGCTTGGGCTGTGGCCCGTAAACTGACTCCATCCGCAACTTATTCATTCCTGCCTGTATGTCCCACGCCGCTCCGCTATTCCAACCGTTCTCCTTCAAGGGCTTGCACCTTGCCAACCGCATTGTCATGGCACCCATGACACGTTCGTTTTCGCCCGAAGGGGTTCCCACGGCGCAAGTGAGTGAGTATTACCGCAAGCGCGCGGCGTCGGCCGTGGGCCTGATCGTGTCGGAAGGCACGGTGGTGCAGCGCCCCTCGGCCGGTAACGACCCCCACGTGCCGCATTTTTGGGGCGACGACGCCTTGGGCGCTTGGCAGAACGTGATCAACACCGTGCACGCTGCTGGGGGCGTCATGGCGCCGCAGCTGTGGCACGTGGGCGCAGCGCGCAACCGCAACACCGAGTGGACCGCGCCGCCACCGGTCGATTCGCCCTCGGGCCTGTCGCGCCCCGGCAAGCAGTTTGGCGAACCCATGACCGACGCTGCCATTGCCGACACCATTGCCGCCTTTGCCAAAGCCGCCGGCGCGGCGAAGCGCTTGGGCTTTGATTGCATTGAGTTGCATGGCGCCCACGGCTATTTGATCGACCAGTTTTTCTGGGATGGCACCAACCAGCGCACCGATAAATACGGTGGCGATTTGGTCGCGCGCGGCGTCTTTGCGGCCGAGATTCTGAAAGCGGTGCGCGCCGAAGTGGGCCCCGACTACCCGGTCATCATTCGCCTGTCGCAGTGGAAGCAGCAAGACTACGCGGCCCGCATTGCGCAGTCGCCCGACGAGATGGCCGCGTGGCTGCAGCCGCTGGCCGATGCCGGCGCCGACATCTTCCATTGCTCGCAACGCCGCTTCTGGGAGCCGGAGTTTGAGGGGTCGGATTTGAACTTTGCGGGATGGGCCAAGAAGCTCACTGGTCGCCCCACCATCACCGTGGGCTCGGTCGGCCTGAGCGGCGAGTTCATTGCCGCGTTTGGCGGAGAAAGCTCCAAGCCCGCATCGCTAGACGAACTGCTGCGCCGCTTTGACCGCGGCGACTTTGACCTGGTGGCCGTAGGCCGCGCCCTGATCAGCGACCCGGACTGGGCGCTGAAAGTGCGCGATGGGCGGACGGACGAGCTGTCGAACTTTTCGCCGCCGGCGTTGGCCGAGTTGGTCTAAGGCTCAGAGGAAAAAGACCGCTGCTAGCCCTAACAAGGCAGGCACGGTCTGGATGTACAAAATGCGCACCATCACGGTGGCCGCACCCCAGATGCCCGCCACCGCCACGCAGGCCAGGCCGTACACCGCGAACGCCTGCGCCACGACTGGATTTGGATAAAGCAAGCCCAGCAGCAGGGCCACCGCCAAAAAGCCGTTGTAGCAGCCTTGGTTCGACATGGCGGCTTTGCGCGATGCCACCTCCGACGGTGGAATGCCAAACACCTTCACGCCCCGGCTTTTGTAGAGTACGGTTTCCAGCAGGAAGATGTAAACGTGGATCAGGCAGACGATGCCAACGAGGATTTGGGCGATAACGGACATAGTGAAAAACTCCGGGGTGGTAAGAAGTACGCGGAGAATACATAATCACGTTATGTTTGTAAAGCACCTCGGTGCCACTCTACAATTTTTGGCAATCCGCCTCATCTCTTCACCGTGACAACCCTCCCCACCAAACGCGACGGCCGCAAGGAAAACGCCAGTGCCACGCAGGCCGCATTGCAACAGGCTGCCCTGCAGTGGTTCAGTGCGCAGGGCTATGAGAAGGCGCCTGTGGGCAGCATCTGCGCGGACGCCAACGTGACCGTGGGCGCGCTCTATCACCACTACGGAGATAAAAAAGGTTTGTTTGCTGCTGTGGTGGAGCAGGTGGATGCGCAGCTGGTGCAACAGGCCTTTGCCGCGCGGCAGGCAGTGATCGACAGCGGTGGCATGCCGTGGGATGCGTTTCTGGCCTCCATCAACACCGTGCTGCAAGCTGGCACCAACGCACCGCTGCGCCGCCTGATGCTGGTGGACGCTCCCGCCGTATTGGGGTCGAAAGTGTGGGGTGAGATCCGGCAGCGCCAAGGGCTGGGCGCTATGTGCGCACAGATCGGCGCGCTGCAAGCCCATGGCGTTTTTCAGGGGCATGACGCGGAGCGGCTGGCGCGCATTGTTCTGGGTGCACTCTATGGCGGCATGGATTCATTGCCCGCAGATGACGCAGAAGTGCGAACAGCATTGGGCGACATTCAGAGCAGCCTGGTAGCCATGCTCGAAGGTTTGCGCGACAAGGAGCAGGCATGACAGCAACTACTTATTGGAACCTGGGCGCCCAGAGCAGCGATGTGCGCTGCCTGGATGGCGAACTATTCCTCTTCGAGCGCACCGTGCCGCTGGGCATCGACACGCTGGCGGGGAGAAGCCTGCGCCACACGCCCCCCACGCCATTGGGTATAGAACACGCCATTGAACTGACTGAGGATGTGGTGATGCCGCTGGCGAGGCATCTGGAAGTCGGTGGTGCGTTGATGCTAAGTGGTGCTGGTGCGACGCTGATTTTGCAGGCGTTGGGTGCCGCGGCCGGCACCGAAGTTCGGTTGACACTGGAGGAGGTGGAATACCTCTTCAACCGCATCGCCGCAGTCAGTCAGGGGCGACCGAGTGGGCAGGATGCTTTGCCTACTGCGCCGGAGTTTTATGCGGCGATGGTGATCCTGCGGGAGTGTTTGCACCACCTGCGGTTTAGCGAGGTGGTGCTACAAGCAGCGTGAGGGATAAGCGCTCCAAGCGTTTCACGCAGGACAAGACTAAATAACGCGCTTTCGGTGGGTCCGGTTGTATCCGATGGTCGGATCATTACTCTGCAGTGTTCGGATGAACTCACTTTCCTTTCTCCGAATCTCAAGCTTGTCATCAGATTCGAAAAGGATTTGTTTCCGCAAGGTTAGATCTTGAAGCGCAGCCTTGGTGAAATCCCTCTCGACTAGGGCATTGTCCCAACTCCCAAAATAACGCAGGGAGTGGCCCTGTCCTCCCTCATCCTTTCCCACGTAGATTTTTCCGTTTGGGAAGGTAATTTTGTAAACGACATATCGAAAGAGTGCCGATCGAGGGGCAATCATCACTTCGCCGCCGCCACCTTCACCTTCGCATTCGGCGCCTCCCCAAACATCTCCGGCGCATACAAAGCTTCTACGCGACTCGGGGGCAGAGAAAACTCTCCCACGTTGTTCAGGCGAACGGTGTATTCCATCTTCACCACGCCCTTGGGCAGGTACTCGTAGTAGCTGCGGAAGGACTCAAAGCTGCGTTCTTCAAACGCGGGCCAGCCGTCTCCGCTTCGTTTCTCACCTTCGGTCGCGATCTCACTGTCCCGACCTAAACCACTGCCGAGAATCGTCGCACCGCCGGGCACCGGGTCGGTGATCGCCACCCAGGTCATGTCGGCGCTGGCGTTCACCTCGATGCTGATGCGCAGCACGTCACCGCGCGTGTAGCTGCCGGCGGGCAGGCTCTTGTTGGCCTGCTCCACGGGCGTGATGGTTTTCTTGATCTGGTAGCCCGCAGAGAAGGGCGCTTTGAGCTGCACGGCGGCTACCGATTGCAGCGTGAGCCAAGGTTTGCCAGCGCCTTGGTGGGTCACGCTCAGCGTGTCCTTTACCGCGCCTTTGTCGGTATTGCCCCACGGCAAGAACATGCTGTTGTTCTTCAAGTTGCCCGGCGCAGCGGGCGCGCCGAACCAGGTGGTTTGGTGCGCGGCGCCCGATGCGTCGGTGGTCTTGATGCGTTCGACCTTGCTCCAGTCCACGCTGGCGGAGCCCACGCCGCCAGCGGCGTTTTCCAAGCTCCTCATGGATGCCTTGGTGCTGCCGGCCACCGGCACGGCTTCAAACTTGGCGCTGAATTTCTCCAGCGCCAGGCCGCCCCACAGGTTGGCCGTGGTGGTGTGCCACGCGCCGTTTTGCTGGCGGCTGATGAAGCCGTTGGCCAGGCGGCCCATGTCGTCTTTCCAGGCAGGGTCGTCCATCACGGCTAGGATCAGGCGCGCGGTGTTCACGTCGCCGTTTTGCATCAGCCACCACCAGTAGTCGTCCTTCTCGCTGCTGAAGATCATCTTGGTGCCCTGGTAGCTGATGCGGCTGCGCAGGATTTGATTCGCTTCGGCAATGCGCTTGTCGCGCTCGGGCACATCGTTTACGCGCTTCAAGATGTTGAGCCAGTCAATCACTGCGTGGGTAGGCCACTGGTTGGGCGCAATCGTGATGCTGCCCAGCATGCGGCCCTGCGCCTTGCCGTAGCGCGACAACGCTTCGATAGCGGCCAGCTTGCGCACATCGAGGTCTTTGCGCGGGCTCCAGAAGCTGCGCTGAATACGGCCTTCCACAAACGCGATCAGGCCGCGCTCCATGGGCGCCCGCACCTCGTCGCTCAGCGCAAACGCCGGGTCGATGCTGGACGCCTCCTGCGTGGCGGCCAGCAGGTAGGCGGTGAGCGTATCGCTGCCGCGATTTTCTTCACCATCGCGCGGTGGGAAGTAGTTGGCCAAGCCGTCACTGTCCAGGTAGCTCGGGATTTGTGCGGCAATGGTTTGCCACAGTTTGCCGTCGCGCAGACCTACGCTCTTGCTGGTCTTTTGCTCCAGGCAGGCAAAGGGGTAGTTGGCAAACCAGTCTTTCACGCCCGGCAAGCCTTCGGCCAGCTTGGGCTGCAGCGACATCTTCAACCCACCACGGCCGGGCAGGGCGTCGGCGGGGGCGTTCACGTCCATCGTCAAGGGGCCGTCAATCTGCACCAGCGTGGCCTGCTGCACCGTCAGCGGCACGGCGGGGATGATGCGCTGGCGCGCCTTCAAGGCGTCCTTGGCGCCACTGATGGTGTCTTTGGCTTCGATCTCCCAGAGGATGGCCTCGTTGCGGGTCAGCGCCAGTTGCGCAGGTGCGGTCACGTTCCACGCCACTTCGCGTGCATCACCGGCGGGAATGTCCACCGTTTGCGGGGGCAAGTCCAGCAGCGTGGCGCGCGGCGTTACCAGCACCTTCATGGCCTGCTTGGTGGTGTTGCGCAGCGTCAGCTGGGCGCGGTACTGGTCGTCCTCGCGCACCAGCGGCGGCAGGCCGCTGATGATCTGCAAATCTTGGGTCGCGCGGATGGTGGTGCTGCCGGTGCCAAACATGCCTGTAAAGGCGTCGGCCACGGCCACGATCTTGAAAGTGGTGAGTGCATCGTTCAGCGGCACGGTCACCACGGCCTGGCCGTTAGCGTCCAGTTTCACGCTGGGGTTCCACAGCAGCAATGTTTCCAGCAGCTCACGCGCGCCGCTGTGGCCGCCACCGCCGCCAGGCGCCACGGCCTTGCGGCCATAGTGGCGCCGGCCAATGATTTCCATTTGTGCGGTGGATGTCTCTACGCCCCAGCTGCGCCGTTGCAGCATGGCGTCCAGCAGGTTCCAGCTGCTGTTGGGCATCAGCTCCAGCAGGGCCTGGTCCACGGCGGCCAAGGCCACTTCGGCATTGGCGGCGGGCTGGCCGTTGGGCAGTTTTACGGTGATGGTGACCTTGGCTTGGCTGCGCACGGCGTAGCTTTCCTTGTCGGCCTTCACGCTCACGGCCAGCTCATGCGCCTTGGTGCCCACGCGGATTTCGGCCACGCCCAGGCGGAAGGCGGGCTTGCTCAGGTCCACCAGCGCGGTGGGGGCCACATATTCTTTGCCTTCGTACCAAAACGACGTCCACCACTCGCGCGGGGCCTTGTAGCCCCAGGTGAAGAAGCTGTACCACGGCACCTCGCGCAGGCGGCCGCGCAGGGCCAGCACGCTCACGTACACATTGGGCCCCCAGCCTTCCTGAATCTTCAGGCTGATGGTCGGGTCTTGGCCGTTGAGCTGCACCACCTCGGTCTGCACAATGCCTTCGCGCTCCACTGCCACCAGGGCCGTGGCAAAGCGGAAGGGCATGCGGACCTGGAACTTGGCAACTTCACCGGGCTGGTAGCTTTTCTTCTCGGGCAGCAGGTCGATGCGGTCGGTGTTCTCACCACCAAACCACAGTTCGCCCTGTTTGGTGACATACACACTGCTGGCCGCCTGGATGCTGTTGCCACTGCTGTCTTTGGCGGTCACCACCAGTTCCACTTCACCGGCTTCGTTGAGTTCGGTTTCGCACAACAGCAGGCCGCGCGAATCGCTCTTGCCGCTGCAGACGCTGCCCATTTCCTTGGTGCTGGTTTTGTTGTCGTAGGTGTAGAAGCCGCCCACCATGCGCTTGCGGGTGGTGGTGGTGATGCGGGCGGTGGCTTTCACCTCCAGTGCCACGCCAGCTTGGGGCTTGCCGCTCAGGTCCAGCGCCAGCGCCTGGAACTTGATCTTTTGGCTGCTAGATACCCAGCCCTCGGTCTTGATGCCCGCCACCACGGCCGCAGGCCACAGCGTCTGTGTGCTGCGGATGGTTTGCACCTCGCCATTGGGATCGGAGTAGGTGGCTTCCAGCAGCAGGTCTTGCGGCTGGCGGCTCTTGGGCACGTCCTCCAGCGTGAGCTTGCCTGCGCCGTTTTTGTCGAGGGTGAGTGGCAGCTTGTCGGCAATCACCCGCGAATCACTGCTGGCGTTGGCATCTTCCTCACCGTCGCCGCTAGAGGTTTCGCGCGCGCCACTGGGCGCGGCAAAGTTGAATTCGCTGAAGTCTGCAAAGCTCAGGTATTTTCTGCGCACCAAGGCCGATACGCGCACGGGCAGGTTCACCGCGCCGCCACCCGAGACGTAGTTGATCTGTACATCCACCGGCACATTGCTGACGCTCACCAGCGCCTTCTTTTCAGTGGGTGCAATTCGGCCTTCGAGTACCGGCAGGCGGAACTCTTCCACCCGAAACTGGCCGGTGGCGAAGCCGCTGTCGTTGTGGCCGCCTTGCAGCTCGACTTGGTAGACACCGAGCTTGGCGGCAGGGGGTATTGCGAAACTGTTGTCGGCGCTCAGGCCGCCGGTGGCGGTCTTGCGCCAGTTGAGGGGCTGCGTGTACTGCTGGCCGCTGCCGACATGGGTGATGTGCAGGGTGTCGGGTAGGTCGTCGGGTAGGCCAAACCCGTTGGATGTTTGTGAACGCAACAGGTGCTTCATGGACACGGTTTCACCCGCGCGCAACAGCGTGCGGTCAAAAATGGTGTGGGCTACTTCGTCCGGCCGTACTTCTTGGCTGGTGGGCAGGTTGAAGCGCCAAGGCTCGATGCCGCGGTTCCAGTCGCTCCAGGTAAAGGCCAAATCTTGCACCGTGCCTTTGCCATCGGCCGCAGGTTGCACCGCGCGAGCACTCACAAAATAAGCTTGGGAATAGAAGCCATCGCTGTTGCAGCTGGGGGCGCGAGGCGAAATGTCGCTCAGGCGGGCAATGCCTTGGGCGTCGGTGGTGCCGCTGGCCACTTCTTTGCCACGGCAGTCGGATACGCGCACGGCCGCACCGGCCACGGGCATGCCTTTGTCCAGCGAGGTCACCCAAGCCAGCGCGTTCTCGCGCCCGAGTTTGAAATGCACGCCCAAGTTGGTCACCAGAGCCGAGGTGCGCACGTACATGGTGCGGTCTGCGCCATGGCGCTCGTCGAGCAAGCTCGTGCCGAGCTTTTGTGATGCGATTTCAATCACGTGAAAGCCAGGTTCCAGTGGGATGCCGACCACCTCAAACGGGCGCGGGTCGTTGTTCATGGGCTTGGGCAAGTCCAGCGTCTTCACCTGGGCTTGGCCTTTGAGCAGCGACAGCATGCGCGTTTGCACACTATTTTTGTCTGTATCGCTCAGCACAGCCGGCAAGGGGCCGCGCAGGTCGGCGGTAGCTTGCTTGCGCGAGACGGAATAGTTGTCGTAGCGCTGGATTTTTTTGTACCAGGCAATGATGTCGGCATCGGTGCTGGGTTGCAGTGTGCTGACCTTGCCTGCGGGCGGCTTGGCCGCTGTGTCGGGCGCTTTGTCCTTTTCGGTGTTCAGGCCTTTGACGTTCAGGGCGGCCTCAACGTTGCGCAGTGTGACCGGCAGCAGCGCGACACCATTGGGCTCTGCAAAGCGCTCCACGATGCCAAATGGCGATGCTGCAAACTTGGCCAGCGGCGGCATAGCACCGGTGGCCGTTTTGAGTGGAAAGCTGTCTGCATTGCGCAGCGCGCGGCCCGAGGCGTCTTTAAAGTCCTTGGGCAGGGTGATAGTGAACTGGGTTTGCTCGGGGAAGGGGGGGGCAAAGGTGATGTTGTTGACTACGTTGTCGTCATCGCCACCGCCTTCTTCGTCCAGCGCAGGTTTGAATGTGTCTTTGCCGTTGGATAGGCGAATGGCCTGCAGCAGCTTCACGGAGACAGGTGCGTTGAAGCTCAGCTGCAAGGGGCGAATCGGCAAGCAGGCGCTTTGCGCGTTTTCGCGCTCGCAGTTGAAGGTGGCAGCAAATGGCTCGCGCACCTGGAAGTTGAAGCGTTTTTCTACCGAGTTCGGCACGCCCGCAACGCCCGCACGCGGTGGTGTGGCGACGCCTTTGCCAAATACCAGCTGCACCTTGGCATCGGGTGTCAGACGGCGGTTGCAGGCGAGGGTCACGATGCTTAGGGGGGTCGCCTTGGCCTCGTTTTCCAACCCTTGGGCCTGAAGCAAGCTGCTGCGTTCTTTGCCGTCCAGCAGACGCACCGCAACGCGTTCGCCTAAACCTTCTACAGCGCACCAGACGTTGGCCTGAACGCTCTCCAGCGTGGCCGCGCCGTTCAGGCGCAGTGTGAAAAACTGGTCTTCATCAATACGGTTGCCCTGATAGGGGCGCAGGCGCTGCACAAAGGGGCCTCCGCTATTGAATTTGTAGCTGGTCGGGCCCGTGAGTTCGGCGCCTTTGGGCGATTTGAAGCCGGGTTTGGTTTGCAACGTGCAGCTGATGCCGGGTGGCAAATCGTTCTCAAATTCAAAGGCCCAGACGCGGTCGTTGACCCAGCGGCCGTTGCCCTCAGTGACTTGGGCGTCGCTGCAGCGCAGAGACAGCGGTGCCTCGGCCTTGGGGTCACCAAAGTTGACGGCACTCTCGTCGAACTTGGCAACCACTTGGCGCACTTGCGCCACTTCACCTTGCGGAGACAGGCTGGTGATTTGCAGGGCGTTGGCAGACCAAGCGGATGCGACTAAGCCGCATCCAATCATAATTTTTGAGATAGACACGCGGGCTCCCTAAAGACAGCGGCAAGGGTAGCGTAAAAATTGGCGTTCTTTGAGTCCGACGAGTAACCGATTGCGTGGGGTTTCTTCTCCGCAGAGAGGCGCATTACCCGCTCAGTGGAGGGCGCCTGTCGCGTTGGCCGCCCGGCAGCGCTGAATGTCGCAGGCCGTGGGCAGGCTGGCGCGGTATTCCACACCGGGGGGCAGTTGCTCGCCATTGCGGATGAAGCAGCTCTCCCCCCGGTTGTTGCGGTAGTAGGAGCTCACGTCCACACACCGTTTGGAGTGGGCCACGACACCAAAGAGATGGCCCATTTCATGGGAGATGACCATCTGCAAGGTTTCACCAGAGTCGTAGGCCGGGTTGCGTGTCTTGAGCAGTTGAAACGCCGAGGGGCCCAGCGCAAGGGTCTTGGTGGTCAGATTGGCCAGGCCAAAATTTCTCTGGCTGGCTTCGTCGCTCCATTGCACCTGTACCGCGTCTTTGGACACCTCTGCGCTACCGGACGCAGCGACCACCTTGGCGGGGACACCGCATTGGGACCATGCCGTGGCGGCTTTCGCCAAGGCCTGGAGTACCTGGGCTTTACTAAACCAAGGGGGCGCAGCGCCGTGGTCGTAGACAAAAATGAGTTCGGCACTGACGGCCGTCCGGTCTCGACCATCTCCCCAGGTGGTGATTTCTCCGGGCAGGCACTGGGCGATTTCTTGATCACGTGTTGATTGCGTCGCCTGCGCCAGGAGCGCTGTAAGCGCCAACAAAAGAACCGCCAATGTTTTGGACATACGAGGAGTCTAAAAGACGGGCAGCCCCACCCTTCCGTCCGAGCTCAGTGGTCCTTGCGGGTGATGATCTGGTCGCTCTTTTTGGGCTTGCCGGCGCGCCCGGCCTTGGACCACTCGTAGTCGTGACCATCGGGCGTTTTGCCATCGACGACGGTGTCCACGCCTTGCTTGCCAACGTGCTGCGGGTTTTCGCTGACCATGGTGACAAAGCTGGAGCCCCCGTCGCGCTCGCGTTTGGCAATTTGCAAGGCATGGACGATGTCGGCGGTTTCTTCCCCGCGCACCTGCGCTTGGTGGTCGGTCCAGTAGATTTTGAACATGGTGTGTAGCAGGCTATTGAGGTGTTTGCAGCTGCGGCGAACACGCTGCTTGCGCATCCTAGCTGCAAACGGTGGCCCCACCAAGTAGGGTCGTGCCGTCACCCGCTTAAAGGTAAATCGCCAAGACTTCCACCACCTCATCGCCCAGCAGGACCGGCATGGCCAACAGCGCATTGGCGCCAATGCCGGCGGACGCTGCAGCGGGGGAGCCCAGTTCGCTAGCCGGGTCTTCGTTGAGAACGGGCAGGCCTGTCGCCCAGGCCTGGGCGATGGCGCTGCGGTGGGGCTGGCCGGACGGTTTAGCGTCGTAGGGCAGGGTGGTTCCGTGGGTGGCGTAGCCGCTGTGCAGCTCGCTGAAGGCGTAGGTTCGCTCCAGTTGGTGCCCTGCGGCGTTCAGTTTCCAGCTTTCAATGCGGTGCGCGATGGGCGTTTCGCCACTTGCGAGCAGCGTCATGACAAAGGTGTGTTCCGGCGTGAGGCCCAGGGGGATGCCCAGGCCGCGAAGTAAGCCCATGTCGCTGGCCAGCTCCGCCCTGGCGAAGCTGCCCGAGCCCGCCAAATCTTGCAAAAACTGCGAAGACGCCTTACTCCAGGTGGCGCCGGGCAGCCCCTCACCGTGGGCAAACGACATGTGCCGAGAGTTGGCTTCCAGTGCGGCGCCGCCGGCGCCATATGCACCTTGCTGGAGCGTCAACGCCCGTGCAGCACTGTGCTCGCAGTGCCAAAGCTCCAGAGCCCCGATATCGTGCTGGGAATGGCTGGCGAACAAGATCAATACTGCGGCCACCGCAGAGCCCGATAGGTAGGGAATAGCCAGGGCGCAGGTGAAATCAGACGCTTTGGCGGCATGCGCGCGCCTGAACAGGGGGCTTTGCAAGTCCTCCAGCAGGATGGGGCGCTTGTCCGCCCAGGCTCTGCCAGGTAGGCCCTCGCCGGGGCCGAAACACAGCGACCGGCTCAGGTAGCCGAAGGCGCGGGCTTGGCCGTAGAAACCTGCGCTCGTTTCGAGCAGGGTGTTGTCCTCGTTGGGGCGCCAGATTTCGGCCGCCCGGATCAGGGTGTGACTGGTGTTCATTGCCATTCTCCCGTAGCAATGAACAAAAGCAATTAGCGCGCCAGTCGCCAGCGCGCCCTCACAGCATTTTCTGAATCAGTGCGCCCTTGAATAGCACCGGCCCGGTGGGCCCCGTTTCGCTGGGTACGCCGCCTTTGGGCTCCAGGCTGATGGCCAGCGTGGGCACTTCGCGCACATCGCTTTCGCCCGCGGTCAAGCGCAGCAGCTTGTCACTGCCCAAGACGCCGAGAGACTTGGGGCCACCCGAGGGCGGTAGCGCCCAGAGCTGCAGCGACCGGTCGCCGGCTTCTTCGTAAGCGCCCACGCGCTGCAGCGTGAGCTTTTTGGCCTTGGGGTCGAAGGTAACCAACATAGAGGCGGCGGCGTTGTTGTCTGCCAGCACCGCCACGTATTCAATTTGCGGGGCGGCTTGCAGCTGGGTTTGCAGGCGGGCGATTTCGCTGCCCAACTCTTCGCGTGCTCCGCTTCAGCCAATGGCGACCGGCGTATGGTGGCAACCGCCCCCGGTAAAAACTGGCACCGCGCCACAGCGCCAGGCTGCGCAGCCAGCCGCCCATGCCAGATTCAGCATCGGTGGTGGACGGCGCTTGGCGGGCTGCTTGCATCGCGGCTTGGGCCTTGTCGCCTTGGACTAGGTTGTCAATGCGGGTCCACACGGCGGGCGCGGGAATGGCTTGCGCCTGCAGCTCGGTAAGGCTGGAGAGGCGGCTTTGCCAAATGAGCGCCGCAGCGCGCACGGGAGCCTGTTCGCGGGCCAAGGTTTCAAAGCGGCGGCGCGCGCCACCGCGCAGCGTGCCCAAGGCGTAGCTGCTGGCCAGATGCTCTAGCAGTTGGGGGGTTTGCAATAGGTTCATACGGTGCTCCTCAGGCAAAGCGCGCCATGCAGATGCGCAGTTGGTCCAGCCCACGGCGGATCCAAGTTTTCACGGTGCCCAGCGGCAGGCTGAGCTGTTCGGCCAGCTCGCTGTGGCTCAGGTCGCGCACATAGGCCAGGCTGACCACCTCGCGCTGTTTGTTGTCCAGCCGGCCCAAGCATTGGTGCAGCGCCCAGGCCTGTTCGCTGGCTTGGGCGGTGTCCATGGGATTCGGCGTGTCGTCTTCTAGCGTGTCAGCCAAGACATCGTCGAGCTCTTGCGTTAAGTGGCTGCGGTCGGCGGCGCGGCGGCGCAGCAGGTCCAAGCCCCGGCTTCGCACGATCAAACCCAACCAAGCCAGTGGCGGGCTCAGGCTGGCCCGGTAGTCACCGGCCGATCGCCACACCGTGAGGAAGGCCTCTTGCAAGACGTCTTCAGCCCATTCGCGCTGCCGCACCACGCGCAGCGCCAAGCCCAAGAGCTTGGGCGCGCACTGGTCGTACAGGGCTTTGAGCGCCGCTTCGTCTTGCTGGCCGATGCGGTCCAGCAATCCGATGAGCTGGGCGTCGTGGTTGTCAGTGTTCATCTGCGCATTGTCCATGCGCAATGCGCCAATGGGCGGGAGCCTGAAGAGGTTGTTGTTGGCCATGTGTGCTACAAAAAGAGAAGCTGCTCGCGCAATATCCACGAGGGCTATAGGCCGAAAACGTTCATAAATCCAACGAATTAGGAGAGAAAGTCGCTTGAACTGAATACGCGGCGTTGTCCTAGCTGGTTTCAAACGGCGAATACCCGAGCGCCGCGCTAGGTCAATCTGAATCCAGTTGGGCAGTGGGCTGCGTATTCAGAGCGTGGGTCGGTATTTCCTGGCCCCACCAACCGTTCTCTCCCTTTCAAAGGACTTTGACCATGACTTCTCTGATTCAAACCCTCTCGGGTACTGCTTCCATCAGCTCACGCCGCGCTTTCATGGGCCGCACCGGCACCTTGTCCGCAGTCGCCGTGGCTTTGCTGGCCGGGCAAGACGCCATGGCCCAAAGCATGGCGGGGGATACCTCCAAAGACGTGAGCATCCTCAACGTGGCGTTGGGCCTGGAGCACGAAGCCATCAACGCCTACCAACTGGGCGCAGGCAGCGGCTTGTTGCAAAAGCCGGTGTTGGACGTGGCAGTTCGCTTTCAGGCGGACCACAAGGCCCACCGCGACGCGCTGGTCGCCACCATCCAGAAGCTTGGCGGCACACCGGTCATGGAGAAGAAGTTGGACGAATACGCCAAGGCGCTGAAGGCCGATACCCTGCGCAACCAGGGCGACGTATTGGATTTGGCGTCCCGCCTGGAGCTGGGCGCGATTAACGCCTACATCGGCGTGATCCCCGCGTTTGGCAGCAAAGACCTGGCCAAGGTCGCCGCCCGCCTGGCTGCCGACGAAACCATGCACTACACGCTGCTGCAAAACGCGCTCGGCCGTCCACTGCCCGCTGGCGCTTTGTCCTTCGGTGCGTAATGACCATGCGCAGCGTCCGCTCGCTTTCCGGCCAGGCGCACAGCCCAGCTTGCCGCGCGCGGCCGAGCTTGGCAGTGTGGCTAGCCGCACCGATGCTCGCGCTGCTGCTTCCCGCCGCCGCGCAGGCCCAGTCGGTGGTGCGCGGGCAGATGCTGTTTGAGTCGCGCTGCGTGGCCTGCCACAGCGTGGACCTGAACCGCGTGGGCCCGGCGCTGCAGGGTGTAGTGGGGCGTCAGGCGGGCAAAGCACCGGGCTACACCTACTCCACCGCCATGACCGCTGCCACCCACACCTGGGACCGCGCCACGGTCAAAGCCTGGCTGAGCAACCCCGAAGACGTGGTGCCCGGCCAAGCCATGAACTACCGCCTGGACTTACCGCAAGACCGGGATGACATGGTGGCTTACCTCGCGTCGCTGTCTAGCCAAGCATCTGCTGCGCCCGCAGTGCCACCTTCATCGCATTGAAATCCCCGCTCACAACACGCGGACAACACACCTCTTTTTCATTCAGAAAGTACCAACGCCATGAAAACTACTACCTCTTTGGCCTTGCTGGCCGTCGCCGCACTCACCGCCTGCGCCAACCAACCCATGCGCCCCGCGTTCAGCCAGGCCAACTTACCGGCTGCCATGCAAGTGCCTGCAGGCCACAGCGTCATGCTGGAAACGGCCGCCGCCGGTGACATTACCTACCAATGCCGTGCCAAGAAAGACATGGCGGGTCAGTTTGAGTGGGTGTTCGTAGGGCCTGATGCCGGTCTGAAAGACCGCAGCGGCAAAGTCGTCGTGCGCTACTACGGCCCGCCTGCGACATGGGAAAGCACGGATGGCTCCAAAGTCACCGCCACGCAACTGGCCGTAGCCCCCAATGGCGATGGCAATATTCCTCTGCAATTGGTCAAGGCCAACTCCGCTATGGGGATGGGAGCGATGCAGGGCGTCAGCTACATCCAACGGGTGGCGACCCAAGGCGGCGTGGCTCCCAAGGCATCCTGTGCTGCGGCCACGGAAGGCAGCAAGCAATTGGTGAAATACCAAGCGGACTACATCTTCTACCGCGCCATGTAAGCGACCTGACGGGTGCGGCTGAGGTGGCCCAAATTCTTCTATACTGTAGAAAGTTACAGTATTCAAGGGAGAGGGCAACAATGCTCGATGACACTACGGTGCCTACCGGCCTGTTCACCGACGACGGCGGGACCACCCGCTGCGTCTGGTGCCGCGCCACACAGGCCTACCAGCACTACCACGACCACCAGTGGGGCTTCCCGGTCAGTGACGACACCCGCCTGTTCGAGAAGATTTGCCTCGAGGGTTTTCAGGCCGGTCTGAGTTGGCTCACCATCCTGAACAAGCGCGAGGCCTTTCGCGCCGCCTTTGCAGGGTTTGACATGGAGAAGGTAGCCGCCTTTGACGAGGCCGATGTGAAACGCTTGGTGCTCGATGCGGGCATCGTGCGGCATCGCGGCAAGATTGTGTCCACCATCAACAGCAATACGTAAT
>JAXHOO010000064.1:0-18241 GCA_034519365.1 Rhodoferax sp.
CAGTAACCAGTCGCACAGACTTCTTTACGACAAAGGGTCGAACACCAGCTCTTGCGGGACGATGCCCAGCTTGCGGCGGGCGTCGGCAAAGTCGGTTTGCACATCGCTGCCCAGCACTTTGACCTGCCCGGACGTCGCCCGCGTCAGGCCTGCCAGGATACTGATCATGGTGGTTTTGCCGGCACCGTTGGGGCCCAACAGGCCAAAAAACTCACCTTCCTCGATATCGAGGCTGACGTTGTCCAGGGCTTTGAAGGTGGTGCCTTGAGGCCCTCTGGGAGAGGGATAGGCCTTGGTGATGGATTGGAAAGAGATGGCTGGCATGGGAGCCGGCCATTTTACGCGGATGGACTCACGCGGCGGTGAGCAGACCGTCAATCCCGTACAGCGCGGCCAAGTCCCGCAGACGCTGGGGCAGGCTGCGCACAGCAAACTGTTTGCCAATGCGAGCGCACTCGCGGCGCAGCTCCAGCAACACGGCCAGCGCCGAGGAGTCAAACCGCTGCAGCGCCGTACCGTCCACCACGATGGTCTGGGGTTCGGCTTGCAGGCCCGAGCGCAGCTCAGCCAAACAGGTTTGGGCTACGTCTTGCGTCAGGGTACTAGGTAGGTTCAGCACATCAGGCTTTCTTGGCGTTGGCCTTGTTTTGCTCCGCCAGTGCGCTGATCAAGCCGTCAAGTCCTTTGGCATTGATCTGCTGCGCAAACTGGCTGCGGTAGGTTTCCACCAGCCACACACCCAGCACATTCAGGTTGTAGATTTTCCAACCTGCGCCCACACCAGGGGTTTTCTCCAGCCGGTAGTCCAATTGGATGGCGTCGCCACGGCCGCGCACTTCGGTGCGCACCACGACTTCTTTGTCCTCGGGCGCGGCGCGCAGAGGTTTCATAGCAATGGTTTGGTCCGACACCTGCGCCAGCGCACCGGCATAGGTGCGCACCAGCAGAATCTTGAATTCGTCCTGCAGGCGCTTCTGCTGCTCGGGCGTGGCCTGGCGCCAAGCAGGTCCCACAGCCGACGCCGTCATACGTTGAAAATTAACGTTCGGCATGATGCGGGTATCCACCAGCGCTACCACGCGTTCGGTATCTCCCGCACGGATCGCTTTGTCTGCCTTGATAGAGTCCAGCACGTCCACCGATAGGCGTTTGATCAACGCATCGGGGGCCTCATCTTCGGCGTGCGCCCAAGGGACGAGCACAGTGGACGCAGCCACGGCAATGGCAGCGAGGAGTTGTCGTTTGTTCAAAATCATGGTGTTGCCTCCGTGGCGATCATTATCCATAGGCCGCACAATGGGCCCAGCCTAACGTCAAAGTCCCTCAAGGCCCCATGTCTTCTTCTGGCGGGTCACCATCGTAATCCGCATTGCGTTGCCGCTGCAAATACGCTTCCCGCGTAAAGGTGTAACGGTCCAGCGCCGCACCATTCACCACGTCACCCGCCCGAAGGTACTGCGCGCGCAGGTCGACCACGTTGAGCACCGTCAACCCAGTGCGCGTTGACTCGTTAGGTACATGGGTTATCAAACTGCCTTGCTGGTCAACCGGTAGGGCCGCAACTTCGCGCAGCGTGGCAGGACCGAGCAACGGCAACACGATATACGGCCCCGGAAACACGCCCCAGCGCCCCAAGGTCGCACCAAAGTTCGTGCGATGACGGTCGATACCTAGGTCGCTGGCGACATCAATTACCCCGCCCAGTCCCAGCGTGGTGTTGACCATCACGCGGCCCACACTGTCGCCGGTTTCTTCGCCCCGCGCCTGTAAGCCGTTGTTGATGGCCGACCAGACATCGCTCAGGTTATTGAAAAAATTGCCAACCCCCCGACGCACCAACTGCGGCACCACCGCTTGGTAACCCTTGGCCACCGGCTTAAGAACCACCCTGTCCACTCCATCGTTGAAACTGAACATGCCGCGGTTGAACGACTCCAGCGGATCACGTTTGTCCGGGTTGGCCACGGTGGCACAACCGGCCAGCAAACCCACCACCGTCAACAACGCGCCCAGCGCCCAGCGCCGAACCGCGTATTGCGGGCGCGAGAACGAGGTCGTGCTGACTGCAAGCATCATTTGCTGTCGCCGCCGTCTGCGGCTTTGCTGTAGAGAAATTGGCTGATCAGGTTTTCCAACACGACGGCGGATTGAGTCGCGGAAATCACGTCGCCAGCGGCAAGGTTGGCGGTATCCGCACCGGCCTCAATACCGATGTACTGCTCACCCAGCAAACCGCTGGTCAGAATTTTGAGCGAGCTGTCTTTGGGGAAAAGCGTAGCGTTCGTGATTCCAAGGCGAGCTGCACCTTGGCGCTGGATAGGTCTTGTCATCGAACTTGATGACTCTCGACCCGACCCACCACGACCCCTGCTGCTTTTGACCGCTGCATTGGGCTTGAGGCCGCCAATATTGTCGAAGCTTGGCCACCACGGCATAGCTGAGCTCGAAATTCAGGGTCAGCAAATTGGCCGACTTCAGGGCCAGAAACAGCACCGCCGGCAGCGCCGACCAGCACAAACAAGCCCACCCACACATCATTTTTGCTTTGAACGTTGCATTGCGCGATCCTTCTCAAATACTGAACATCATGGCGGTCAGCACAAAGTCCAACCCCAATACCGTGAGCGAAGCCACCACCACGGTGCGCGTGGTGGCGCTGGACACGCCTTCGGGGGTGGGTTTGGCCTCATAACCCCTGCAGCAGGGCAATGAAGGTCACCGTCACAGCCAAACACCACGCTTTTCACGACACGCCGTTGCCCACGTCGTTCCAGACATCCACGCCGCCCTGCATCTGGCTCCAGAACGAGCCAGCGTCCATGCCGATCATGAGCACGCCCACCACCCAGCCGCCAATGATGCCCACGGCGCTGAACACCGCCGCCAGCAGGGGCATGGCGATCACGCCCCCCCAAAAGCGCGGGGCCAAAATGCGCTGCACCGGGTCCACCGCCATCATTTCCATGGCGCTGAGCTGTTCACCGGCCTTCATGAGGCCGATTTCGGCCGTGAGCGCCGTGCCCGCGCGCCCGGCAAACAGCAACGCCGTGACCACCGGCCCCAGCTCGCGCACCAGGCTGAGCGCCACCAACAGGCCCAGGGCCTCGGACGAGCCATAGCGCTGCAGCGTGTAGTAGCCCTGCAAGCCCAGCACAAAACCCACAAACAGGCCCGACACCGCAATGATGGCCAGCGAATAGTTGCCCAGAAAATGGATCTGGTCACGCACCAGGCCGAAGCCGGCGCACGATCGCCGCCCACCGAGGCAAGCAAACGGCCGAACAAGCGCGCGCCATAGCCCAGATCGGCCAGCTTGCTACGCACCGCAAAGCCCACATCGGCGGGTTGGTACCAACTCATCGACCACCCCCCGAAGAAAAATCAGCATCCACGCTGGCAGCCGGGTAATGGAAGCGGACCGGACCTTCCGGCAAGGCATTCACAAACTGGTGTACCAATGGGTCGCTACTGTGGCGCACCTCTTCAGGCGACCCTTGGGCCGCCACTTTGCCATTGGCCAAGATGATGACCTGATCGGCAATGTGGAAAGTTTCTTCGAGGTCATGCGAAACCACGATGCTGGTTAGACCCATGGCATCGTTGAGTTGGCGAATCAAGCGCGCGGCCGTACCCAGCGAAATGGGGTCCAAACCTGCGAACGGTTCGTCGTACATGACCAGTTCGGGGTCCAGCGCAATAGCGCGGGCCAACGCCACTCGCCGGGCCATGCCGCCTGAAATTTCGGACGGCATCAAATCGCGCGCGCCGCGCAAGCCCACGGCATTGAGCTTCATCAGCACGATGTCGCGCACCAAGGCGTCGGACAGATCCGTGTGTTCGCGCAAGGGAAAGGCCACGTTGTCAAACACGCTCAAGTCGGTAAACAGGGCGCCAAA
The DNA here is from genome assembly GCA_034519365.1 of Rhodoferax sp. Lineage (GTDB taxonomy): Bacteria > Pseudomonadota > Gammaproteobacteria > Burkholderiales > Burkholderiaceae_C > Allorhodoferax. The sequence continues at coordinate 3,897 of JAXHOO010000064.1, forward strand.
CTGGAACAACATGCCCATGCGGCGTCGCGCCGCGTACAGCGCGTTGGTACCCAAACTGCCAATATCTTCGGGCGGATGGGTCTTGCCCTCACGACTCGCACTGTGCAGCAACAGCTTGCCTTGCTGGGCACGGGCCTGACCACCAATCAGGCGCAGCACCGTGGTCTTTCCACCACCCGAGGCTCCCATCAGGGCCGTGACTTTACCGCGAGGGATGCTGAGACTGACGCCGTCCAGAATGAGCCGCGACCCGTAGCCAAAGCTCAGGTTCTGCAGTTCTATCAGGGGATCGTTGGGATGGTGGGACATGCAAGAAAGAAGGCCGGGGACTGCCCGGCCTTCGAATCATAAGGGATTACCCGAGATCAACGCGGCAAGTCGCTCGCGCCCATCAGGAACTCGTCCACCGAGCGCGCGGCCTGGCGGCCTTCGCGGATGGCCCACACCACCAGGCTCTGGCCACGGCGCATGTCACCAGCGGCAAACACCTTGGGCACGTTGGTGGCGTAGCCGCCGGTGAAGTCGGTGGTGGCCTTGGCATTGCCACGGGCGTCTTTGTCCACGCCAAAGGCTTCCAACACCGTCGCCACCGGGTTCACAAACCCCATGGCCAACAGCACCAAATCGGCCTTCAGCACCTTTTCACTGCCCGGAATGTCCACCAACTTGCCGTCCTTGAACTCGACGTTCACGGTCTTCAGGCCGGTCACCTTGCCTTTTTCGCCGATGAACTCCTTGGTGGAGATCGAAAACACACGCTCACAACCCTCGTCGTGGCTAGAGCTGGTGCGCAGCTTCAGCGGCCAGTAAGGCCAAGTCATGGGGCGGTTTTCTTCTTCGGGCGGCTGGGGCATCACCTCAAACTGGGTCACGCTGACCGCACCATGGCGGTTGCTGGTGCCCACGCAGTCCGAGCCGGTGTCACCACCGCCGATGACGATGACGTGCTTGCCGTCGGCGCGCAGTTGTCCCTTGAGCTTGTCGCCCGCGTTGACCTTGTTTTGCTGGGGCAAAAACTCCATAGCGAAATGGATGCCGTCCAGATCGCGGCCGGGCACCGGCAGGTCGCGCGACTGCTCGGAGCCGCCGGTCAGCAGCACCGCATCAAAGTCGTTTTGCAATTGCTCCGCGGACACGGTGTCCTTGGCCCAGTTAGTGACCTTGGAGTCCTTGGGCCACGCACCCACCAACACACTGGTGCGGATGGTGACGCCTTCAGCCTGCATCTGCTCTACCCGACGATCGATGTGGGACTTTTCCATCTTGAAGTCAGGAATGCCGTAGCGCAGCAAGCCACCCACACGGTCATTTTTTTCAAACAAGGTGACGTCGTGACCCGCGCGGGCCAGTTGCTGGGCGGCTGCCATACCGGCAGGGCCGGAGCCGACCACCGCCACTTTTTTGCCAGTCTTGACCTTGGGCAATTGGGGCGTGACCCAGCCTTCGTGCCAGGCGCGGTCGATGATGGCGTGCTCGATGGACTTGATGCCCACCGCATCGTCATTCACATTCAGCGTGCAGGCCGCCTCGCAGGGCGCGGGGCAGATGCGGCCCGTGAACTCTGGGAAGTTGTTGGTGCTGTGCAGCGTATCAATCGCGGCCTTCCAGTCTTGGCGAAACACCAGGTCATTGAAGTCCGGAATGATGTTATTCACCGGGCAACCGTTGTTACAAAACGGCGTGCCGCAGTCCATGCAGCGTGCAGCCTGCACCTTGGCTTGCGCGTCGTCCAAACCCACCACAAATTCTTTGTAGTGCTTGAGGCGCTCGGCGACGGGCTTGTAGCCCTCTTCCAAGCGCTCGTATTCCATGAAGCCAGTGACTTTTCCCATGATCGATGTCCTTTTTGCTAGAGCGGAGCCGGCCTTACTTGGCTGGGACTGATTCTTTTTTTGTAGCTGCTGGCGCAGACTTGACGGCGGCTACAGCCAATTTCTTTGCATGAATCTCGCCTAAAGCACGCTTGTACTCGTTCGGGAAGACCTTGACAAAGCGGCCACGTGACGCCTCCCAGTTGTCTAGCAACTCGCGCGCGCGCTTGCTGCCGGTCCAGCGGTTGTGGTCTTCCAACAGCTTCTTGAGCTGGGCTTCGTCGGTCTGGCCACGGTGCCAGATGGCCGGGTCGATGGAGGCGGTTTGCTCGGCCGCTGGCAGCACCTTGTCCAAGCTCACCATGGCGGTGTTGCAGCGCTTGGCAAACTGGCCGTCTTCGTCGTACACATAGGCCATACCGCCGCTCATGCCAGCTGCAAAGTTGCGGCCGGTTTTGCCCAGCACCAGCACCGTGCCGCCGGTCATGTATTCGCAACCGTGGTCACCCGTGCCTTCGACCACTGCCGTGGCGCCCGACAGGCGCACGGCAAAACGCTCACCGGCCACGCCACTGAAATAGGCCTCGCCGCTGGTGGCACCGTACATCACGGTGTTGCCCACAATGGTGTTGCGCGTGGCCTCGCCCCGGAAGTCAATGCTGGGGCGCACCACCACGCGGCCACCCGACAGGCCCTTGCCGGTGTAGTCGTTGGCGTCGCCAATCAGGTACAGCGTGATGCCGTTGGTCAGGAAGGCGCCAAAGGACTGGCCGCCCGTGCCTTCGAGCTGGATGCGGATGGTGTCGTCCGGCAGCCCTTCGGGGTGCACCTTGGTCACCGCGCCCGACAGCATGGCCCCCACCGAGCGGTTGACGTTGCGCGCCACTTCCATGAACTGCACCCTTTCGCCCTTGTCGATGGCGGGGCGGCTCTTGGCGATCAGCACGTTGTCCAGCGCTTTTCCAGGCCATGGTCTTGCGTTGTCGATGTGGAAGCGCGGCACATCAGCCGGCACTGCTGGGCTGGGCGAACAAGCGGCTGAAGTCCAGGCCCTGGGCCTTCCAGTGCTCGATGCCCTTGCGCGTGTCGAGCAGGTCGGCGCGGCCAATCAGGTCGTCAAACTTGCGGATGCCCAGCTGGGCCATGATCTGGCGCACTTCTTCGGCGATGAAGAAGAAGTAGTTCACCACGTGCTCGGGCTTGCCCGTGAACTTCTTGCGCAGCGTCGGGTCTTGCGTGGCCACGCCCACCGGGCAGGTGTTGAGGTGGCACTTGCGCATCATGATGCAGCCTTCCACCACCAGCGGTGCGGTGGCGAAGCCGAATTCGTCGGCGCCCAGCAAAGCGCCAATGGCAACGTCGCGGCCGGTCTTCATCTGGCCGTCGGCCTGCACGCGGATGCGGCTGCGCAAGCGGTTCAGCACCAGCGTTTGTTGGGTTTCGGCCAAGCCGATTTCCCAAGGCGAGCCAGCATGCTTGATGGACGACCAGGGCGATGCACCGGTGCCGCCATCGTGGCCGGCGATCACCACGTGGTCGGCCTTGCACTTGGCCACGCCGGCGGCAATGGTGCCCACGCCAATTTCAGACACCAGCTTGACGCTGATGTCGCTGTGCGGGGCCACATTTTTCAAGTCGTGGATCAGCTGTGCCAAATCTTCGATCGAGTAGATGTCGTGGTGCGGCGGGGGCGAAATCAGGCCCACGCCAGGCACGGAGTGGCGCAGCTTGCCGATGTAGTCCGACACCTTGCCACCGGGCAGCTGGCCGCCCTCACCGGGCTTGGCACCCTGGGCCATCTTGATCTGGATCTGGTCGGCGCTGGACAGGTACTCGGCGGTCACACCAAAGCGGCCCGAGGCCACCTGCTTGATGCGCGAGCGCAGGCGTGTCGCCCTCTTGCAAGCGGCAAGTCCACCTCGACCACGTTCTCGGCACCAATCACGCTCTTGAGGCTGTCGCCCTGCTTGATCGGGATGCCCTTGAGCTCGTTGCGGTAGCGGGCGGCGTCTTCACCACCCTCGCCCGTGTTGCTCTTGCCGCCAATGCGGTTCATGGCCACAGCCAGCGTGGCGTGGGCTTCGGTCGAAATGGAGCCCAGCGACATGGCGCCGGTGGCAAAGCGCTTGACGATTTCCTTGGCGCTTTCCACCTCTTCCACCGGAATGGCCTTGGCCGGGTCGATCTTGAACTCGAACAGGCCGCGCAGCGTCAGGTGGCGCTTGCTTTGGTCGTTGATGATCTGGGCGTATTCCTTGTACGTGTTCCAGTTGTTGGCGCGCGTGCTGTGCTGCAGCTTGGCGATGGCGTCGGGCGTCCACATGTGCTCTTCGCCGCGCACACGCCAGGCGTATTCACCACCGGCGTCCAGCATTGGCCAGCACCGGGTCGTCGCCAAACGCGGCCTTGTGCATGCGGATGGCTTCTTCGGCGATCTCGAACACGCCGATGCCTTCCACGCGGCTGGGGGTGCGGGTGAAGTACTTGTCGATGGTCTCGGTGTTCAGGCCAATGGCCTCAAACAACTGCGCACCGCAGTAGCTCATGTAGGTGGACACGCCCATCTTGGACATGATCTTGGACAGGCCCTTGCCAACCGCCTTGATGTAGTTGTAGATGGCCTTGTCGGCGCTCAAATCGCCTGGCAATTCCTTGTGTATATCAGCCAGGGTTTCCATGGCCAGGTAGGGATGGACGGCTTCGGCGCCGTAACCCGCCAACACGGCGAAGTGATGCACCTCACGCGCCGTGCCGGTTTCCACCACCAGGCCGGCGGTCGTGCGCAAACCTTCGCGCACCAGGTGCTGGTGCACGGCGGAGAGCGCCAACAAGGCCGGAATCGCCACCTGGGTGGCACTAACATTTCGGTCGCTGATGATCAGGATGTTTTTGCCACCCTTGATGGCGTCCACCGCTTCTGCGCACAGCGACGCCAGCTTGGCTTCCACGCCCTCACGGCCCCAGACCAGCGGGTAGGTGATATCCAGCGTGTAGCTGCGGAACTTGCCTTGGGTGTGCTGCTCGATGTCGCGCAGCTTGGCCATGTCGGCAAAGTCCAGCACCGGCTGGCTCACCTCCAGCCGCATGGGCGGGTTGACCTGGTTGATGTCCAGCAGGTTGGGCTTGGGCCCGATGAAGGACACCAGCGACATCACAATGGCTTCGCGAATCGGGTCGATCGGCGGGTTGGTCACCTGCGCGAACAACTGCTTGAAGTAGTTGTACAGCGGCTTGTTTTTGTCCGACAGCACGGCCAGCGGGCTGTCGTTGCCCATGGAGCCAATGCCTTCTTCGCCGGCCAGCGGCCATGGGGGCGATCAAGAACTTGAGGTCTTCCTGGGTAAAGCCAAACGCCTGCTGGCGGTCCAGCAAGCTGACCGTATCCGTTACGCGCTTGGGCTCCACACCGGCCACCACAGCAGCGAGCGCGGGTTCGGTGCGGCGTTCGGCGAAGGTCACGTCGTCGAGCTTGATGCGCAGGTTCTCAATCCACTGCTTGTAGGGCTTGCTGTTGGCTAGGGTGGCCTTGAGCTCCTCGTCGTCAATCATGCGGCCCTGTTCCAGATCGATCAGGAACATCTTGCCGGGCTGCAATCGCCACTTGCGCACGATTTTGTTCTCGGGCACGGGCAACACGCCAGACTCGGAGCCCATGATGACCAAATCGTCGTCGGTGATGCAATAGCGCGAAGGGCGCAGGCCGTTGCGGTCCAGCGTGGCGCCAATCTGGCGGCCATCGGTGAAGACGATGGAGGCGGGGCCGTCCCACGGCTCCATCATGGCGGCGTGGTATTCGTAGAAGGCCTTGCGGCGCTCGTCCATGGTGGTGTGCTGCTCCCACGGCTCGGGAATCATCATCATCACGGCCTGGCTGATGGGGTAGCCCGCCATGGTCAGCAGTTCGAGGCAGTTGTCGAACGTCGCGGTGTCGGACTGGTCGGCAAAGCTGATGGGGTAGAGCTTTTGCAGGTCAGCCGCCCAGCACGGGCGACGACATCACGCCTTCGCGCGCCTTCATCCAGTTGTAGTTGCCCTTGACGGTGTTGATCTCACCGTTGTGCGCCACATAGCGGTACGGGTGCGCCAGCGGCCACTCGGGGAAGGTGTTGGTCGAGAAGCGCTGGTGCACCAGGCCCAGTGCCGATACGCAGCGCTCGTCTTCCAAATCGCGGAAGTACACGCCCACCTGGTTGGCCAGCAGCAAGCCTTTGTACACCACAGTGCGGCTGGACATGCTGGGAACGTAATACTCTTTGCTGTGGGTGAGCTTCAGGCGCTGGATGTTGGCGCTGGCGGTCTTGCGGATCACATACAGCTTGCGCTCCAGCGCGTCCTGCACGATGACATCGGTGCCGCGGCCAATGAAGACCTGGCGCATGATGGGTTCTTTGGCGCGCACGGTGGGCGACATGGGCATGTCACGGTTCACCGGCACATCGCGCCAGCCCAGCAGCACCTGGCCTTCGGCCTTGATGGCGCGCTCCATTTCCTGCTCGCAGGCCAGGCGCGAGGCGTGCTCCTTGGGCAAGAAAATCAGCCCGACGCCGTATTCACCTTGAGGCGGCAAGCTAACCCCTTGCAAAGCCATCTCTTCACGGTAGAGTGCGTCGGGTAGCTGAATCAGAATACCGGCACCATCCCCCATCAACGGGTCGGCGCCCACCGCGCCCCGGTGGTCCAGATTTTCCAGAATCTTCAGCGCGTTCTTGACGATGGCATGGCTCTTTTCACCGCGGATATGGGCCACAAACCCGACGCCACAGGCGTCGTGCTCGTTCTCGGTGGAATACAAACCGTGGTCTTTGAGATATTGGATTTCGGCAGCCGTAGTCATGGCGCACTCCTGAAAATGACAGTGGAAACGGAGGATACTGCAATGCAACAAAAGTGCCAATCTATTTAAATAGGGTCAGATTCTATTTATTTATTGAATATTTTATTCAATAAATATTAAGGGACGCATCAAAAACAAGAGCTACTAGCGCAATGAATATAAGGGCTATAGCCCTATTTCACTTGTTTTTTGGGCACCAATGGGGGGCGCCCAGGCCGATTCGGAGTCACGCGGCGCGGGGTTTGCTGTTGCAGCTCCTGCAGAAACCCGGCCGACCCTAGCGCCCAGCCCCGTAAGGCGGTGTCGGTCAGTGCAGTTTGCAGGCTCGCCCCGAGCCCGTCATGCACCAATTGGGCATACGCCGCCTCGCGCGCAAACGGGGTGTTGCCTAAGCCCCAGACCAAGGGGTGCGGGCTCAACCACTTATCCACGCGTCGGCCGCTGTAGTGGGCGTGGCTGGACCAAGGATAGTCTGCGGCGCTGGCGGCCAATCCCGCGCGTACCGGGTTGAGGTCCAGGTACACCATGCAGGGCAAAAGGTAGGGTTGTGGCTCCAGCACCGTGGAGCGGTACCGCCCCTCCCACAACGTGCCGCTACGTTGGTAGCGGTCATTAAAGTAGCGCACGTAGTGGCGACCTAGTGTCTGCATCATGGCGGGGAGGCCTTGCGCCGTTGCCGGGGTCGCCAAGAGATGGAAGTGGTTGGCCATCAACACATAGCCGTGCAGGGCCACGCTGTGGCGCTGAGCGCTGCTGCCGAGCAGCGCGTGCAGGTATTCGAAATCCGCAGCATCCAAGGCAATCGCCTGGCGGTTGTTGCCGCGCAGGATCACATGATGAGGATAGCCGGAAAGGGTGAGTCGAGGAAGGCGCGCCATGGCCTGAGTGTGCACCATGGGCTAAGCCGCCACCCGGCCAACTACAAAGCCGGGGGCGTACGTGAAAACTTACTTGGGCGCTTTGGTAACCCGCACCTTGCCGCCCGTGGTGACCAAGATCACGGCGTCGCCTGCTGCCAGAACCTCGCCACCCTTGGCCTGCACGATGGCACGGCGATCACCATTTTTGAGCTGCACCAGCACTTCCACAGCATCTTCTTTGGTGGAGAAGCGCTCGATCGCATTGCCAGCAGCTGCACCGGCCACGCCAGCCAACACGCCCAGCACTTGGGCCTCTCGCGGTACGCCACTGCCGGCATAACCGCCAATCGCGCCTACCACGCCACCCACACCGGCACCGATGCCCGACTGGCTACCGTCCACCACCACGTTGCGCACCGATAGCACGACGCCGTCTTGCACCTGCGCCATGCGCTGCGTATCGCCACGCTGGATCACGTCAGGGCTACTGCTGGCGCAGGCCGCCAAAGTCGCCACCAAGGCCAAGGGGGTCACCCATTTCAAAAGTATCGTCATAGCATTCTCCATGTCTTGGAAATTCAGGGCACTCCTATCACCGTGGGTAACGGCTCAGGCAGGCATTGCGTTGTCACCCGAATTCTCCCCCGGCAATGTAAACCGTGTGTCAAGCAGGGCCAGCAAGCCGAATTCCTCCAAAATGGCGCGCAAATGTTGAGCTGCCGCGCGTTTGCGTTGGCCGGTATAGCGGGCAAGGATCAGCTCGTTTTTCATGCTGTGCTCCCAGCCTACCAGTTCAGTAACCGTCACCTGGTAACCGTGCGCTTCCAGATACAAGCAGCGCAACACATTGGTAATTTGGCTGCCCAACTCCCGCGTGTGCAATGGATGGCGCCACAGTTCGGCCAGCGGGGTTCGGGCCAGCGACAGGGCTTTGCCTTCCCCCAAATGACGCGCAACCTCAGCTTGGCAACACGGCACCAGTACCAGCGCGCGCGCGCGCTTGTGCAGGGCAAACGCAATCGCATCGTCCGTAGCCGTGTCGCAGGCATGCAAAGCGGTCACCACATCCACGATGACGGGAAGCTGCTGTGACTGGGTGGAGTCTGCGACGCTGGTATTCAAGAAGGACATGCGCGCAAAGCCCAATTCCTGAGCTAGCGCCTGCGACTTCAGCACCAATTCAGCACGCGTCTCTATGCCGTACAAATGGCTGTGCGGGAGATGCTTGAAATACAAGTCGTACAGGATAAAGCCAAGGTAGGACTTGCCCGCACCGTGATCGGCCAGTGACATGGGCTGCCCGGGCGGCAAGGCCAAGTCTTGCATCAGCTTTTCAATGAACTGATAGAGGTGGTAGACCTGCTTGAGTTTGCGGCGCGAGTCTTGGTTGAGCTTTCCGTCGCGAGTCAGGATGTGCAGCTCTTGGAGCAGCCGCACAGATTGGCCCGGCCGAACTTCGGGCGGCAACGCGAGTGAGGCTGCGGGTGTCGTAGATGGCGTGGCCGTGGTCCGATTTTTTCCGGGTTGAGCGCGCTTGGACTGGGTCATAGTTGGGTAGAGGTGGGACCGGGGATAACGGCCGGTAGCGACGGATTAGCGTCATCCAAACCCAGCGCGGCCCAGCCGGCATGACCCAGGCGTTCTAAGGTTTGCATATTCTTTTCGTAGATGAGTTCAGGGTGGGCGAAGGCCTGCACGGCGAGGTCAATACTGGACTCGCGCAGCAAGTGCAGCGTGGGGAACGGCGCGCGGTTTGTGTAATTGCTCAGCGCCTCGGCATCGGCATCCATGAACTGGTAGCGGGGATGGAAACTGGCGATCTGGAAAACACCTTCTAAGCCGGCTTTGCGCAACAGCTTGTCTGCGCGCGGTAGCAAAGCGTTGAAGTCCCAAAAATCTGGGAAGCACGCGGGGGCGATCAACAAAGTGGTGTCCCGCTGCTCCGGGTCGGCCTCGTTCAGCGCACCAAGCTCCAACACCAGCGCATCCAACAACCCCTGCGGGTCATCCCCTGCATACACCGCAAAGTGCACCTGACTTTTGACATAGACGCTTTTGGCAAACGGGCACAAGTTGAGCCCGATCACGGCGCGCTCCAACCACAGCCGGGTCCGCACCACGGCGGTGGCGTCGGGGATGGCTGACGCTCCAGCTTCGGGCGCTCCCGTCATACGCCCAGCACCCGACGCCCGGTGAGGCGGGCATGCTCCTGCAGGGCAAAACGGTCCGTCATGCCGGCAATATAGTCCGCCACCCGGCGCTCCAGCGTCAATGGCAATGCGCCCGCATCGGGCCACCGGTCCATCGACAGACCGGTATCCGGGCCCATCTCCTGCGTCCGGTCCCGGTAGGCTACAAACAATTCGGCCACAACGCCCTTGGCCTGCTCCATCGTGCGCATCACCTGGGGGTGCCGGTACAGGTGCTTGAAAAGAAACGATTTGAGTACCTGCGACTCCGCGCGCTGTGTGTCGCTAAAACGCACCAAGTTTTGACCGCATTGGCGCACCTCTTGCACCGAGTTAGGTCGAACTTCAGCTAAGACGCGGTTGGTCGCCTCCAACAAGTCGTAGACCTGCGCGCTGAGCATGCGGCGCAAAGTCTCGTACAGCCACCGTCGCGCAGACGGGGTTCGCCCCAAGTCGGAAAAGCACTGTCGCGCAGCCTCTGCATGGCGCGCAAACAGGGGGACCTCCAGCAGTTGATCCAAGCTCAGCAGACCGGAACGTACACCATCGTCAATGTCGTGGGCGTTGTAGGCGACTTCATCTGCCAAGTTGCACAGTTGCGCCTCCAAGCTCGGCTGGGTCCGCCGCAAAAAGCGCGCGCCTACTCCGCCATCACCATCTGCATACGGCAACTCCCAAGCTTCAAGTTGTTCTGCGTGAGTACGCGCGCAATGCTTCAGGATGCCTTCCCGCGATTCAAAACACAGGTTCAGACCATCGTGCTCCGGGTAGCGCTCTTCCAGCACGTCGACCACGCGCAAGCTTTGTAAGTTGTGCTCAAAGCCCCCGTAGTCGACCATGCAAGCGTGCAGCGCGTCCTGGCCCGCGTGTCCAAACGGGGTGTGTCCTAGGTCGTGGGCCAGGGCAATGGTTTCCACCAAGTCTTCGCTGAGACCCAAGCTGCGGGCCATCGAACGCCCCAGTTGCGCCACCTCCAGCGAGTGCGTTAACCGGGTGCGAAACAGGTCGCCTTCATGGTTGAGAAACACCTGGGTTTTGTAGACCAAGCGACGAAACGCAGTGGAGTGGACGATGCGGTCGCGGTCGCGTTGGAACCCTGTACGCGTGGGCGCATCCGCTTGGGGGTAGCGCCGCCCCCTAGACTGGGCGGCGTCGCAAGCATACGATGCTACATGCATAAACGGCCTCTAGCCCCGATATCCATTGCGTAAGAAGCTATCAAATAAGGAGTAATTACGTGCAGCACAGTGTGATGACCTCACGCACCAAGGCGTCGGGGGCACCGCGCACTGACGCGCTACCCGCTTCGTCAATCACCACAAAGCGAATGTCCCCACCTTCGGATTTCTTGTCCAATCGCATCAGGACCAGATAGCGACCCGCGTTATCGTCGTGGTCCAGAATCGGGGCTTTGATCGGTAAGCCCGCGCGCGCGATCAATTGCGTCAGGCGATCAACATAAGCAGACGACACCAAGCCTAGGCGCTGAGACAAGTGGCTGGCCATCACCATGCCGCAACCCACGGCCTCACCGTGCAGCCATTCGCCATAGCCCAACCCGGACTCAATCGCGTGGCCAAAGGTGTGGCCAAAGTTCAGAATGGCGCGCAGACCCGACTCGCGCTCGTCTTGCCCCACTACCCAGGCCTTGATCTCACAACTGCGACGCACCGCGTAGGTCAGCGCCTCCACATCCAACGTGCGCATTGCTTCGACATTGCGCTCAATCCACGCCAAAAACTCCAGATCAGCAATGGGCCCGTATTTGATCACTTCAGCCAAGCCAGCGCTCAATTCACGCGGCGGCAAGGTCGCCAACGCACCAATGTCACACAGCACCATCTCCGGTTGGTAGAACGCCCCCACCATGTTCTTGCCAAGCGGGTGGTTAATGCCGGTCTTACCGCCCACAGAAGAGTCCACCTGGGCCAGCAACGTCGTAGGAACTTGCACAAATGGCACGCCGCGCATATAGCTGGCGGCGGCAAAGCCGGTCATATCGCCCACCACGCCACCGCCTAGGGCAAAGAGCACGGTCTTGCGGTCACAGCCTTCAGCAAGCAGCGCATCGAAAATGAGGTTGAGAGTTTCCCAGTGTTTGAATGCCTCGCCGTCGGGCAACACGACTTGGGACACTTTGGGGTACTTAGCTTGCAGTGCACGCAATACCTGATCCGCATACAGTGGGGACACTGTCGTGTTGCTGACGATCATCGCATGGCTCGCATCCGGCAAGGCCAAATAGGACGCGGTTTGCCCCAGCAGTTGGGTACCGATGTAGATTGGATAGCTGCGGTCGCCCAGTTCAATGGGCACGAAAGTGAAATGCTTGGACGTCATGCCCCGAGTTTAGGGCTTGTGCAGGACTCGCCTAGGACACCGGCAATATTCCGGCGACCTCCAATTGCATCACGACCATGTTGACGAGGGTGGCCACAGAGGGCCTTCCAGTCTCCAGCACGTAGTGCGCAGTCTCCCGGTAAAGCGGGTCTCTCGCAGAAAATAAATCGCGCATCCGAGTCAGCGGATCGGCAACCTGCAACAGCGGCCGATTCATATCGTGGCGCAGCCGGCGAAACAATTCCTCGGGCGTGGACTTCAGGTACACGACTTGACTGCGTTCGCGCAGGTGGAGTCGATTTGGACTGCACAGTACGGCCCCGCCACCAGTCGATATGACGCAAGGGCCGCCAGCAGTCAGCTCGTCAATGACTTCTTGCTCGATATCCCGAAACAGCGCCTCACCCTCGCGTTCAAAGAACTCTCGAATCGCGCAACCGATGCGAGCCTCAATGGCATGGTCAGAATCGACGAAAGGCAGTTGCAGGCGGCGCGCCAGCTGGCGCCCGACAGTCGTTTTGCCCGAGCCGGGCAGCCCGACCAGACTGATGTTCAATTGCGGTGCCCGCACAGCACACAGCGATTACCGCGCAATGGCCTTGTCAGACAGCACCTTGGGGGTGATGAAAACCAGCATTTCCCGTTTGGTGGTGGACTTGGCACGATTGCGAAACAGCACCCCTAGCCCTGGCAGATCGCCAAAAAACGGAACCTTAGTCTCACTATCAGTTTGGTCTTCAGTGAAGATGCCGCCGATAACCACCGTGCCGCCGTTTTCCACCAGCACCTGCGTTTGAATGTGCTTGGTATCAATGGCAAAACCGGCAGGAGTGGACTGGCCCACGGTGTCTTTGGTCACATCCAAGGTCAAGATAATGTTGCCTTCTGGTGTGATTTGCGGCAGTACTTCCAACTTCAAGTTGGCTTTACGGAACGCAATGGACGTTGCCCCGCTGGACGAAGCCACTTGGTAGGGGAGTTCAGTACCTTGCTCAATCAACGCCTTAATCTGGTCAGCAGTGACCACCCGCGGGCTGGAGACCACCTTGCCTTTGCCATCGGCTTCGAGCGCGGAAATTTCCAAGTTCAAAAATGGAGAAGCGCCCGAACCAAAAATGGACAGCGCGAACTGCCCCGGCGTACTGGAGCCCAAGGCACCGGTCGAAGGCAGGTTGACGAAATTCCCAGACGTAGTACCGCCAGCTCCGGCGACATAACTCGAACCGACACCCAACAAGACAGGATTCCCTCCATTGGAGGTACCGATCTGCCCACTCTGGCTACCACCGCCCAACTTCACACCCAAAGACTTACCAAAACTATCAGACGCTTCCACGATGCGGGCTTCAATCAGCACCTGCCGCACCGCAATATCAATCTTGGCAATCAGCTGCTGAACTTGCTCCAGCTTGCTTGGGATGTCCGTTACAAACAATTGGTTGGTTCGATTTTCGAAAATGACGCTACCTCGATTACTCAGGATACGACTTGTCGTTACGCCGGCCACAGGACTCGATCCCGAAGCCACCAACCCCGCAGCGATGTCAGATGCTTTGCCGTAGTTAATCTGGAACGCTTGGGTGCGCAGTGGCTCCAAGTTCTGTACGGCCGCTGCCGACTCGAGATCTAGCTTTTCCTTAGCGGAAATCTCGTCTTTCGGTGCCACCCAAAGCACATTGCCACTCTTGCGCAGCCCCAAGCCCTTGGCCTGCAGAATAATGTCCAACGCTTGATCCCAAGGCACGTCTTGCAAACGCAAGGTAACCGAGCCAGACACGGAGTCAGACGTCACGATGTTGAAGTTGGTGAAATCGGCAATCACCTGCAGCAGCGAGCGCACCTCAATATTCTGGAAGTTCAACGACAATTTTTGACCGTTGTATCCCACGCCCTGGGTCAGCTTCTTAGGGTCCGTCTTGATTTCTTTGACCTCAATGACAAACTGGTCGTCACTCTGGTACGCACTGTGCTCCCACTGGCCTTGAGGCTCAATCACCATGCGCACGCGGTCACCTGACTGAACGGAAGTTACCGACTTCACCGGCGTTCCGAAATCACTCACATCGAGTTTGCGCCTCAGCCCCTCAGGCAGAGTGGACTTCATAAAATCCACCACAAGAGTCTGGCCTTGCTGCCGAATATCCACGCCCACTTGGTTGTTTGGCAGTGTGACGACCACCCGACCGGCACCGTCTGCGGTCGGGTGGTCGTCACGCTGCCAAACAACCCAGTGGGCGTGGATAATTCGGCAGCAAAACAAATTGGTCTATACAATGAGATGTTGTTCAGGGCACCGAGCGTACAGCTTTCT
>JAXHOO010000032.1:0-79770 GCA_034519365.1 Rhodoferax sp.
CATAGCTGCGGTACACCCCACTGTCATAGAGCAACACCTCTGTTTCCCGCCGATTGGCACGCCACGCAAACACCACCACGATGGCAATGAAAACCAACACGGAGCCTTGCGCCGCAAACCAGAAGGACACCGGCCAGCCGAAAACCTCAAACTGAAGGTCGCGAGCGAAGAACACAACCCCGAAAGACACCGCAAACCATACCGCCAGCAAGCCCGCGTGCAGGCCCCACCGGCGTGTGGTTTGCGCCTCGGTCATTGCCCGGCGAGTTGCTGCCAGGTGGCGACGACTGAGTCCGGGTTGAGCGAGATAGACGAAATCCCCTGCTCTTCCAGCCACACCGCAAAGTCAGGGTGATCGCTGGGACCCTGGCCGCAAATACCGACGTACTTGCCTTGGCGCTTGCAGGCGTCAATGGCCAGCGTGATCAGGGCCTTGACGGCCGGGTCGCGCTCATCAAAGTCCGCAGCCAGCAAGTCCAGGCCCGAATCGCGGTCCAGCCCCAGGGTGAGCTGGGTCAGGTCGTTAGAACCAATCGAGAAACCGTCGAAGTGTTCGAGGAACTGGTCCGCCAAGATGGCATTGCTCGGGATCTCACACATCATGATGATCTTGAGGTCGGCCTCGCCGCGACGCAGGCCGTGGCGACCTAGCAGCTCCGTTACGCGCTGAGCCTGACCCAAGGTACGCACAAAGGGCACCATCACCTGCACGTTGGTCAGGCCCATGTCGTTGCGCACGCGCTTCAAGGCTTCGCACTCCATGGCAAACGCTTCGCCGAATTCGGAACTGATATAGCGCACCGCACCGCGGAAACCCAGCATGGGGTTCTCTTCCTCCGGCTCGTAGCGGCTGCCGCCAATCAGCTTGCGGTACTCGTTGCTCTTGAAGTCTGACAAACGCACGATCACCGGCTTGGGCCAGAAGGCTGCAGCGATGGTAGCCACACCTTCAGCCACGCGGTCCACATAGAACGCGCGCGGAGAAGCGTGGCCACGGGCCACAGATTCCACGGCCTTCTTCAGGTCGCTGTCGATATTGGGGTAGTCCAAAATGGCCTTGGGGTGCACGCCAATGTTGTTGTTGATGATGAACTCCAGCCGGGCCAATCCCACGCCCTGGTTGGGCAACTGGCAAAAGTCAAAAGCCAACTGGGGGTTGCCCACGTTCATCATGATCTTGACGTCAATCTCCGGCATCTCGCCGCGCTGCACTTCCGACACTTCGGTTTCCAACAGACCGTCGTAAATAAAGCCCGTGTCACCCTCGGCGCAGCTCACCGTCACCAGCATGCCGTCTTTGAGCAAGTCGGTCGCGTTGCCACAACCCACCACCGCTGGAATACCCAGCTCGCGCGCAATGATGGCCGCGTGGCAGGTACGCCCGCCCCGGTTGGTGACGATGGCGCTGGCGCGCTTCATCACCGGTTCCCAGTTGGGGTCGGTCATGTCGGTGACCAAAATATCGCCCGCCTGCACCTGGTCCATCTCGCTGATGTTGTGCACGATGCGCACCGGGCCCGTACCAATCTTTTGCCCAATGGCCCGGCCTTCCGCCAGCACCGTGCTTTTGCCTTTGAGCTTGTAACGGTACTCGGCCTGGTTGCCAGCCTGGCTCTTCACGGTCTCGGGCCGTGCCTGCAGGATGTAGAGCTCGCCGTCGATTCCGTCTTTGCCCCACTCAATGTCCATGGGGCGACCATAGTGCTCTTCAATCACCATGGCGTAACGGGCCAATTGCTCCACATCGGCGTCGGTCAGCGAGTAGCGGTTGCGCAGCTCGGTGGGCACATCGGTGGTCTTGACCAGTTTACCCGCGCCTTCTGCGGCCTTCTCTTCGGGGGTGGTGAACACCATCTGCAGCAGCTTGGAGCCCAGATTGCGGCGGATCAGCGCGCGCTTGCCCGCTTTGAGCATGGGCTTGTGCACATAGAACTCGTCCGGGTTCACAGCGCCCTGCACCACCGTCTCACCCAAACCGTAGCTGGAAGTGATAAACACCACTTGGTCAAAACCGGATTCGGTGTCGATGGTGAACATGACACCCGCCGCGCCCAAGTCCGAACGCACCATGCGCTGCACGCCTGCGCTCAGGGCCACTACGTCATGGGCAAAGCCCTTGTGCACGCGGTAGCTGATAGCGCGGTCGTTGTAGAGCGAAGCAAACACCTCTTTCATCTTGTGCAGCACGTCTTCAATGCCCACCACATTGAGGAAAGTTTCCTGCTGGCCGGCAAAGGACGCATCGGGCAAGTCTTCGGCCGTGGCGGACGAACGCACGGCGAAACTGGCTAGCGCATTGCCAGCGCTCAAGGTGACAAAAGCCTCACGGATGGATTTTTCGAGGTCGGATGGGAACGGCTGGGCCTCAACCAGTGCGCGAATTTCGGCGCCAACTTGGGCCAAGGCGCGCACGTCTTCGGTGTCCAAGCCCTTGAGCTTGGCGCTGATCTTGTCGGCCAGACCGTCGTGCGCAAGGAACTGACGGAAAGCGTGGGCGGTGGTGGCGAAGCCCGTGGGCACGCGAACGCCTTGGGGCAACTGGGAAATCATCTCCCCCAGGCTGGCGTTTTTGCCACCCACGGACTCCACATCGGCCATACGCAGCAGCTCGAAGGGAACGACCAGGTCGGTCGGGTTGAATAGTTGAGACATAGGAAGCTCCGGAAGTTAAAACCTTTGCTGGGCCCCACGGGAACTCGCCCGCCGCCGCCGCACAGGACCGCTTGTTGTCTGTTGTTGCTGTTCTGGAATAACAAAGCGGTTACCAAATGCGCTAAATTTGGTGAATTGTAGGGGCCGGGCACTGTCCGCCGGGCCCCTCATTTGCCATTCGCACTTGCAGATCACTGACACCTTGGACCCTTGACCATGCCCCAACGCACCGTATTTTTCATTTCCGACGGCACCGGCATCACCGCCGAAACCTTTGGCAACGCCATCTTGGCCCAGTTCGAGATGAAAGCCCGGCATGTCCGCCTTCCCTTTGTGGACACCGCCGACAAAGCCCACCAAGCGGTGCGCCAGATCAACCACGCGGGCGTGGTCGACGGCGAAAAACCCATTGTGTTCACCACCTTAGTCAACATGGAGGTGCTCAAAGTCATTCAAGAAGGCTGTCAGGGCATGTTGCTGGACATGTTTGGCATGTTTGTGAACCCGCTGGAAAACGAGCTGGGCATCAAGTCCAACCACCGCATTGGCCGCTTTAGCGACGCCAGCAAGAGCAAGGAATACCAAGACCGCATCGAGGCCATCAACTTCTCACTGGCGCACGACGACGGCCAAAGCAACCGTGACCTCGAACAAAGCGATGTGATTCTGGTGGGCGTCAGCCGCAGCGGCAAAACGCCCACCTCGCTCTACCTGGCCATGCAGTACGGGCTCAAAGCGTCCAACTACCCGCTGATACCGGAGGATTTTGAGCGCCGCCAGTTGCCGCCTGCACTCATGCCGCACAGGGCCAAGATTTTTGGCCTCACCATTCACCCGGAGCGGCTGAGCGAAATTCGCAATGAGCGTCGGCCCGATTCCAAGTACGCCTCGCTGGCCAACTGCCGCATGGAAGTCAGCGAGGCCGAGGCCATGATGCGGCGCACCGGCATACGCTGGCTGTCCACTACCACCAAGTCGATTGAAGAGATCGCGACCACCATCTTGCAGGAGATCCATCCGGAACGGCTGACGTACTGAGCACTTAACACTGCTATTTTGCTCCTCATTTGATAGCTGCTTGAGCAATACCTGGAAGGGCTAGAGGCAGATTTTTCATGGAAATTGGCTACTCTGGCACGTAGACAATGCCACCGTCCTTCATACGGTAGGCAGTGCCTGCCTTGGCGCCTTCGCCCTCGCCAATCTGGCCGCTGGACTTGTAGCGCTCGATCTTCTCGCCCTTCTTGATCATCACTTCCATGGTGGGCTTGCCCGCATCAGTGATCACCGTCACGTCTTGCTTGCTAAAAGCGTTAAGCATGGGGTTCTTCGCCACGGTAATCAAAAGCGCCGCAATGATGACTAAAAAGATATCGATGATGTTAACCACCGACAGGATGGGGTCATCATTCTCAGGCTCGTGCAACAGCTTCAAGCTCATGCAAGCCTCCGCTTTTGCAGGGTGACCAGCTCTTCGGCCAGCCAACGGCGGCGCACGTTGGATACCCAATACGTGATGCTCGCCGCGAGCAGCGCCAAAATCACCGCCGAAAACGCCACCATCAGGCTGCCCGAGACTTGGGCTAAGTCGCCGTCCGACAGCGACTTGAGCGCTGGGCCCATAGGAATCATGGTGCCCACCAGCCCCAGCATGGGGGCAATACGGCTGGCCAAACGCTCAGGCTCCAGCAGCTTGTGGGCAAACAAATCGAGCTCGTCGTCGCTGGCATCGGGGTGGCTCTGCACATGGCGCAGCAAAGGAAACGCACCAAGGCGCTCTGGGTTGCGGCGCTGCAGCGCCTGCACCGCAAAAGAACCCAGCGCATACAGCGCATACACAAACAACAGCGCAACAAGCGCCAGCACCGGGAACAGGAAAATCTGTCCGATTTGGTACATCAACAGTTCAATAGAAGCACTTTGGCTCATGGTTTTCCTCTAGTACAAATGGGGGGAATCGAAATGGGGGCGGGTGGAGTGCGTAGGCGCGGACTAAGGGGTCGCTTTGGCGGCGGCAGGTACGGTGGTTAGTGTCACTACGGCCGGTGCGGCAAGACCCGGCAAGGGCTTGGCACAAGCATCGGATCGCGGCTGGGCGGCGGTGAACCACAGCAAGTCAAAGCCTGCGCTGTCGTAATCCGACAGCGCGCTGTAGCCAGGCAATGCCTCGACCAACGCAACCGCCAGTGCTTGCGTGGGCTGTGCCAAATAACGGGGTACCGCGCGGTCTGCCCGCACGTGGCCAGCACCAGCGATCAGCACCACTTGGCCTGGCGTGCTGTCCAGCACCTCTGCCATGCGCGCATCGCGGGCACGCTGGGCTGCCACGATGCCGGCCAGCCGGGCGGTCTCAGGTCGGTACCCGCAGTGTCCTTGCACTACATCGTCTTCTAACCCGGTCTGCTGTAAATGGGTTGCAACCGGAATATCAGGCACAACCTCACCCAGCGCGATCTTGCGCGCCTCGGCACGCGAGAGATTGGCCGCCAACAACGGCCAGCGCTGTGTCCCCGCAAACGCAATCAAATCGCGGTACATCGGCCAGCGCCAGCCTTTGCGATTGAGCTGACCCGCATCGGCCAAGGCGTCTGCGTCGATCACCCCCGCGCCCTGAGCAGCGGCCAGCGCGGACTGGTACTCCGAGTCAAATTGCTCCATGGCCAAGGCGGGGCTACGGCCACGCTGGGCCAGTGCCTGCAGCAGGTCGAGCTGGCGCGCGCGGTGGGCTTCGCTGTCGTGCTTTTCACCCAGCAGCACATAGCGCGCGCTGGCAGCGCGCTGAAACATCACATCAAGGGCAATGAATTGTTGGGCGTGTACATCCCAAATACGCCCCTCCAGCGTCTCCGTGGCTTGCGCCAGCGAGGTAACGCCCAATCCCACTAGCAAAGCAACGATCCAATGCATAGCGAATTTCATACTCGTCTCCATTGGCGCCATGCACCCAGAAGCGGCGTCAGCAACAATAAGCCTATCGCCAGCAACAACAACGTGCCCAAGGCATCTACCACCCGATCTGGTACCTTTTCCAGCAACATACCGGTCACCACCGGGGGCTTTAGTACGACATCTTCTTTAGGGGGAGCTTCAGCCGGAGCGGAGTTCACCATCGGTTTGGCGGGCACGGGCTTCGCTGGGGCAGCCGGCTCGGCCACCATCGTCGCACCATCTACTGGCTGTGCCAATCCATAGCCCGACAGGCCCACGAACTCTTGGAAGGTTTGGTTACTGGTGCGAACGTCAAAGCGTTTGGCTAAATCGGTGTAGCGCGCTTTCAGTTCGTCCACGGTAGCCGGGTCGGCTTGCCAGTAGCCTTGGCGCGCCATCTCCAGCATGCGCTCCATCATCTGGGCCATGGCGTGAGGATTGTTTTTCTCGGCCCATTCGCGGATACCCAGCTTGTGTTTGTCGCGCACATACACGTCGGCAAATTCCTGCCACTGGTCATCGCGCACGATTTCGCGCGCCACCGTGGTCCAGCCGGTGAAGTTGTTCATGCTGTCCAGCATCTGCACGGTGCCGGCATAGCCCTCCTTCATCAGGCCTTGGATGTAGCCCGGATGGAAGTTGCGCGTGGCCAGTTCCTTGGCCAGAAAGCCTGCCGCGTCTTCGGCCTTACCCGAGCCTGAACCGCGCAGGTTGGAGATAAATAGCTCCGGCGCCTTGCCATCCAGGTAGCGCACCGCCGTGGCAATACCGCCCAAGTACTGAAACGGATCATCGGTGGTGAGCATGCCGTAGAGGTTGGAGGTACGCGCCAACACGGCGGCCTGCGTGCCCTTGAGATGCGCGGCATACAAATTCAGGCCGCTGCCGCCGTTACTACCGCCCGCCTCGCGCGCTAAATCGGCACCACTCTTGCCCCAGTCCGCCTCGTTGGGACCAAAGGCAAACTGCATCTTGCGCAGGTAGAGCTCGGCCATCTTGCGGTCGCCCTCTTCTTTGGTTTTCCAAGTGTCGGTGGCCAGTGCGGCATCGTCTAGCCCCGAGCCGTAGTTGCCCGAGGCCCCCGAGAAAATACGCGTCTCGCCCGCACGCTGCGCAGCGTCTGCGCGCCAGCCCTGCGCGGCCAACTGGCTGGCAATGGTTTTGGCGTTCTTGGCGACAGCGTTGTCCGCCTCGTCGCTTGCCTGCGACGCAAGTTGGGCCGCGCGTGCCAGCTGCTTCATCACGTTGGGAAAGTGGTCGCGGTACAGGCCGGTGGCCGACAGCACCACGTCAATGCGCGGGCGGCCCAGCGCGTTGCGTGGTACCAGTTTCACATCGGTCACCCGGCCGCCGGCGTCCCACACCGGCTCCACACCCATGGCCCACAGGGCTTGTGCTTCCAGCATGCCTTGGTGGCGCATGGTCTCCACCGACCACAGCGTGAAGGTGAACTTGGAGGGCATCACACCCGTCTTTTGTTGGTGTGCGGCGACCAGTTTGTCCAGCGCCTCTTTGCCTGCCGCCCACGCGGCCTTGGTGGGCACGCGCGAAGGGTCAAAACCATACAGGTTGCGGCCCGTGGGCAGGCTGTCGGGGTTCTTGATCGGGTCGCCACCATACGAGGTGGGGATGTAGCGGCCATCCAGCGCGGCCAGCAGGCCGCGGGTTTCACCCTCTGCCTGCAAGTCCACATACCAGCGGCGTGCCTGCTCTACCAGGTTTTTGAGCTTGGGCGGCAGGCCGTCGGTGGGCAGGCCCTGCACCACATGCTTAACCAGGAGCTTGTAAGGCGCGGTTTGCGTCATCTTGGCGTAGTCCGCCACGATGGCTTCATCAGCCTCCAGGTCGTTGCCGTCAATAAACGTGGCGGTAGCCTCCCAGAACGGCGCGCCCAGCATCATCAGCACGGTGTACAAACGGCCCTGCTCGTCCGAGCCCTTGCCAAAGGTGTGCAGGCCCAATGGCTGCGCGGTTTGCGCCAGCTCATGCAAATGGTCGTGCAGTGCATTGATGAACACCGGGAACTCGCGCTCCAAACGCTCGGGTGTCCAGGCCATGTCGCGGTCAATGTGTTCCTTGCGCACTTGTGCGGTGATGGACAGGCGCAATTGCTCTTTCACCGCGCCCTGGTCCTGGGCCAGCCAGGCGTGCAGGTCATCGTGCAGCTTGGTCAAAACGGCGTGCAGACCCGCCGGTGCAAACGGCGGCGTCTGGTGGCTGATGTTCACCGCGCGGCCACGGCGCTTGGTTTGTACCGCTTCACCAATGTTGTCGACGATGTAAGGGTAGATCACCGGTACATTGCCCACGGCCATCAGCGGGTAGTCATTCACCCACAGGCCGCGCTCCTTGCCGGGGAGCCACTCCTGCGTGCCGTGGGTGCCAAAGTGAATCAACGCGTCCGCCTTGAACTGGCTTCGCATCCACAAATAGCTGGCCATGTAGGAGTGCGGCGGCGCAGCGCTGGGGGAGTGGTAAATATCTTTGTTCTTTGCATACAGGCTAGTGCCGGTTGGCTCGCCGCGCGGAGGCTGCGGCATGATGACCACGTTGCCCAGCTTCAGGCGCGGCACTGCAAAAAAAGTCTCACCCTTGCGGCGCACCACGAACACCGATTTGTCGGGTTGGTTCACCACTGCCGCCCACGCCTCACGCCGCGCCTCCGACAGGCTGGCCAGCCATTGCTTGTAGGCAGCCATGGGCAGCAGCTCTGCCAAGTCGTCGCGCACCAGCGCCTCCATCTCCTCGGCCACCGTGCCGGGGCGATAAAACGGGGTGAGCAGGCGCTGCAATTTCTGCGTGAGTGTGGCCGCGTCCAGCGCCTCGGTGCGATAGCCCTCGGCCTTCATGGCCGCCAGCGTGCTTTCCAAGCTGGTGGGCAGATTCATGAACGACGCGCCCAGGTTTTTTTCACCTGCGGGATAGTTCCAGAACATGATGGCGACGCGCTTGTCGGCGTTGGGGGCTCGGGCCAGTCGGGCCAAGGCCAGCGCCTTGCCAACGACGGCTTGCGCCTGCTCGGGTACCGCCTTCAACTGGTCATTCTCATCCGTGGCAGCCACGACCATGACATCGTGGATACCAGCGTACTCCGGTTGTGCCAAGTAAAACGGCACGTCCATCAGCGCAATGCCCACGCTGTCATTCCACCAAGCATCTGCACCACCCTTGCGGTAGGCCATGGCCTGAATCACCGGAATACCCAGCGCTTCAAATTCTTTGCGGCGCCCTTCCGGGTTCAGCGTAATCTGGGTGTTGACCAGCACCTGCGCCAACGGTTTGCCTTGCGGGGCTAGCAATTGGGTGATGGCGGTGTTGTCCATCACCGGGCTATAAAACGCCAGCGGCAGTGCTCCGGCAGCTTCAATACGGGCAATCAGATCGTCGACTAGGCCGGTTTGCTCCGCCGCGATGGTCTGCTGGTGAAACGCAATCGCCACCACCGGGCGACTTTGCACGCCGCCTTTCCAGCGCAAGTAGGCAGCGGTGTCGGCAAACACCAAATCAGGCGCCTTAGGGTGGTAAATGGCGGTGGCCGGAAACACCTGCGGCGCGGCAATACCGCTCCACGGTTTCTTAGCCCAGTGGGCTGCCAGCGTGGCAAAGAAGCCCTTCATATTGCGCTGCCCACCATTCACGTAGTAGGCATGCAGCCGCTGCGCCAAGTCGTCCGGCAAATGCTGCCACTGCGGTTTGCTGGTGTGTAACCACAGCACGGGCTTCTTGCTTTGCGCCAATGCCGGCAAAGCGTCTTGCAGCTTGGCGGCGATGGCTTCTTGAATATGGTCGCGCGGCGCATCAAACAGCACCATGTCGTAGCCAGCCCACATGCGGGCGTCCACCACGCCCATTTTTTCTACAAACTGGGCTTCAACTTTCACACCGTACGGCGCTGCCACCTGCGACAACACCTTGAATTTTCCGGGCGTGATGGGGCTGCTGCTGACGAACAGCACCGACGCGGCAAAGCCCATGGCGGGCAAGCACGCCAAGACCACGCCCCCCAAGCACTGCCGCAAACATCGGCCCAACTGGCCTGCGCAAAGAAAATTCAACATCTTTCTCATTTCAAAAAAACTGGGGGCGCCCGAAAGCCCCCCCAGAAAACTTCGCCCTCAAACTTAGAAACTGTGGGTCAGGCTGACCTTGAAATTGCGGCCCGGTTGGGTATAAGCGTCAATCACTTTGCTAGTCGCCGTCAGGTCGCGGACGTCCGCCCACTCCACATACTTGGTGTCAAACAGGTTGTTGATGCCCGCCGTCAGGCGCGTGGCTTTGCTGAAGTTGTACCAACCGGAAAGGTCGACCACTGTGTAGCCTGCCGGCGTGACCATGGTGCTATCGGGATTGCGCTGCTTGCGCTCCACCGCCGTCACCTGGCTGGCCAGCCCCCACTGTGCGCCGTGGTCATAGCGCAGACCCAAAATCAGCTTGTCGGGGTCGATCGTTGCCAGCGGCTTGCTCACGCCATTGGCTTCGGAATCACCTTCCGCATGGGCGTAGGCCGCGTTAACGCGCCAGTTTTTGGCAAACGCCCACTCGCCACGTGCCTCGAAGCCGCTGATCGTGACTTTGTTCAAGTTGATCGATTGGTAAACATCCGGTGTGGGCGCTACGTTGTCGGTCACCAGCGTGTTGCTGGCAATGAAGTCTTTGTATTTGCCATAGAACATGGCCACGCTGTAAGAATTCTGGAGTGTCGCATCATGCCCACGCAGACCCAATTCCACTGAGTCACTGCTCTCCGGCTTCAAGTCGGGGTTGCCAATCGAGGTGTAAGGGCTGGCCGCAGTCAAGTTGGTCACACCACCATTGACCTGACTGGGCTTAGGTGCCCGAAAGCCGTGGGCGTACTGCGCGAACACCTGCGCCATCGGCGCCAGGCGCCAAACCGCGCCCAACTTGGGAGACAGGGCTGCCCCGCTGAGCGCCGACGGCTCGGTGGTGTTGTTCACCCGGTACAACGCATCGGGGTTCGGATTGAGTCGGAAGCTGTCGTAGCGCACCCCGGGCGTCAGAGAGAACGCACCCATGGTGACTTCGTCCTGCACGAAAGCCCCCACCACCCGGTAATCTGTGTCTGGAAAGCTCTTGTTGGCCACGAAAGCCGTTCCAGAGCTGTTGTAACCCTCCTTTAGCGACGTCACGCTGGTCACCGATGTGTCAACGCCATAGACCAACCGCTGTGTGATGTCCGTCCCCAAATAGGTTTCCAACTGCAGGCTCGCACCCAAGGTGTCTTCGCCGTAGCGCGTATCTCGGGTCCGCACTAACGGGGCCGCTGATCGGGCCTCGTAACCGTATTGCTGGTTGCTAGAGGTTTGGCCGTAGACGCTGGCCGACAAGATGTCAAACCAGGTTCCCGTCGGAACCCAGCGGTAATCGAGCTTCACCAAATCCCGTTTGATGTCTTCACGTACGCGCACATCGGTCAGGGTGGCCGCAGCAAACGGATCACCAAAGAAACTCAGAATCGTGGTCTTGTTCGTGCGCGCAATGGTTTCCGCGCTCAGCTTCACTTGGCGCGGTGGGTAGCACTGGGAGATTAGACTCGAACTTGGCCACCACATAGTTCGCCTGCGTTGTTGGCCGGGTTGGGAGTGGTGCGGCTGTCGCATTGGAAGACGTCATTGGTGCCCATGTTGCTCGGTTTCATGGCCTTGCGCCGCATGCTCGCCAAGCACCATGCCTTTCACGCCATCACCCGCAAACGCAAAACTGGGCGCCAACTGGAACGAGTTGTCTACCGACGCGAATACGGCGGATTTCAGGGTGAACTGCTGCGGCCTTACCCAAAGTGAGCAAGTCCTCCGGCTCTTTGGTAACAAAACTGACCGCGCCGGCCAAACCATCCGAACCAAACTGGCTGCTGGAGCCACCGCGCAGGATCTCGACCCGCTTGTAGCCCTCAGGGTCAATCGTGTCACCACGGCCCGCCGCATAGGGACCGCTGGCATAGGTGGAGGGCAAACTCACGCCGTCGACCTGCAAGCGCACCTGGTCACCCTCGAGGCCGCGGATATTGACACCCTCATTGCCGCTGCGCCCGGTGGCATAAAACACTCCCGAAGAACGGTTGGGCTGGGAGCGCACCGACACGCCCACTTCGTTGCCCAGGAGTTCCTCCAAGTCGGTGGGGTTGTCCAACGCAATGTCTTCGGCCGTAATCACAGTGAGAGTGGCAGGCACATCCTCCAGCTCCTGCTCAACACGGCTGGCGCTCACCACCACCTCTTTCAAGGTCGCCACCGGACGCTGCGCAAGCGGCGCCTCCTGGGCCCACAAGCCACTGCCACCAAACGCCAAGCCCAAACACAAAGAAAGCCGGGTCAGCGAAAACTGCCCGGACACACGGATACGTGCCATACACCACCTATTGGAAAAACGGTTGTTTCACATTGGCTGGCTTGGCACATGCAAAGGGCGTCCGGTGAGACGCCCTTATTGGCTTGGCTTGCTACTTGAAGTGATTAATTCTATATGAGAAGCATTCGCATTTACATTCAAATACAAACTTTATTTCGTCAACGTCTCCACAACGTCTGCCGCAGGCTTGGCCAACGCCATCTGGACCAGCCCACGCTCCAGGGATGACGCGCTGGGGTTCTCCACAAACACGCAGCGTTTGCCAGTGCGTTTGCAAAAGTCTTTGACGCGCCAGTAGGCGTTGTGGCTGATGCAGCCCGTCTGGCAGATCACCAGATCGGCAGCGGCCAAGTTGGCGTCCAGCACCGAGGCGTTGTCCTCTACGCCGCCATCGTGGTGGGCAAACTTGCCACCCACGCGCTCTACGACATCGCGGTAGTTGGCAATGTTGCCGCTGCGCCCTCCGACGCATAACACCACCTTTTGGTGGAGCTGCACTACCACAGCCTGCGCGTCTTGCACGGCCACCGACTCAGGGGCTGAACGCTCCACAACGGCTCGCTCAGAGGCCGCGCGCTCTGCCACGGCAAGACGCCGTCGCAAATCAGCGTTGTGGGCCTCCAGCTCCTGCTGGCGCTGGGTCACCTGATCGAGGCGCTTTTGCAGCCGCTGCCGCTCCTCCAACTGCGGAATGGTGGCTTGCAAAGCTTCCAGGTCCTGCGCCATGAAGGCCATGCGGCTGTCCTTGGCAATACATTCCGCGCGGGCCTGCAGCAGCTCACTTTGCAGGCGCTCCAGCTCCGCCGTCTTTTGCGCCATCACCCGGGTAATGCGCTCTTGCACTTTGCCCAGCTCGCGCCCCAGTACAGCGTTTTCTTCGGCCAGCGCGTTGAAGCGGGCAATTTCCAGCCGTACCCCGGCACCGGCCTGGTGCTGGAACATGTGCAAGTCCTTGCACATGGCCTCTTGCAGCGGCACATCACAACGCGGGTGGCTCAGCGCAGCCCAAAAGGCGCCAGCTACATCGCCCGCCTTCAGGTACTTGATCCACAGCTCGGCCACCGCCAGTGCGCTCTTGGCGGATTTGAAGGTCTGGATTTCACGCGCATACCGCGCATCCAGCTCAGCCTGCATGAGTTCCGAGAGCTTGCAACGACGCGCCGCCTCCGACACCGCCCCCGCATGCACTTCGTAGTCGTTGGCCACCGCGCTGCCGCCCAGCGCCTTGTTGACCAGGCGGCGCAGCGTGTCCATGGGCAAGCTCACCCCCACCAGCGGGCAATGGCAGTGGTGGTCCAGGTCCCACAGGCGCCGACGGCGCGAGCCCGATGCGGGGGGCGCCGCGTGCTCGTGGTGGCAATGGGTCTCTGGGCTAGGTAGGTTCTTCAGCATGGGCTGGCCTCCAAATGCTATGTTTTCAATAGCTGCTTGCGCAGTATCTGTAAGGGCTAGTGGCACTTTTTACTCTTAATCGTAGGTTGCATCCGAAGCCCCCGACAGCGACTGCTGCTGGGCCAGGCGGGTGCGCCAGGCCAGCACCGGGCGCGTGCTGCTATGGCGCTGGGGCTTGCCTTCACGAACTTCTGACTCGGGCGCACAGCACGCGCACATGGCGCGGTAGGCGCCGCGTTTGCCATGGCGAACGGCTGGCGTGTGACCTTCCAGCAGCGCCTCCACCGCGGACGTCATTGCACTGCCTCCGGGCTGCTGTGCCACAGGCTGCGCTCGGCGGCAGGCAGCTGCGCCAGTGGAGCCCCCTGCCCCTGGGTTTGCCAGCGCTGGCGCAAGGCCCATAACAAGGTCTTGAAACCCGGCGAAAGCAAGGGATCCTCGGCCAGCGCCGTGAGGTTGGCGACGATCTTGCCCACCATGGCTTCGCGGTGGGCGCCGCAGCAAGCCTGCACATGGCCTGTCATCAGCGCCATGGTGCCAGCCAACAGGGCTTCGGCACAGGGCATGGTGTATTCCTCGTTCGGGTGGGCTTGCGGGGTGCTTTGCATGAACTCTCCTTGTGCTGATCAGTGTTCTGATTTCGTTGCAATGAAATTTAGTATATGCGAATCATTCTCATTTGCAACATTTTTATGATTTCTATTTGGGGGTTATTCGGAGTGGATGGATTCGCTGGAACCACAGCGCGTGGGGATAATCGCCCTTTTCACTACAAGGAGTTCCCCATGAAAGGCGACGCACAAGTCATTGGCCATCTGCAGGCCCAACTCAAGAATGAGCTCACCGCCATCAACCAGTACTTCTTGCACTACCGCATGTACAAGCACTGGGGCCTGGAGAAGCTGGCCAAGAAGGAATACTCCGAATCGATCGGCGAAATGAAACACGCGGACATGCTGATGGACCGCATCTTCATGCTCGACGGCCTGCCCAACCTGCAGGACATGGCCAAGATCCTGGTGGGCGAAAACGTGCCAGAAGCACTGGAATGCGACCTGAAGGCAGAAATGGGCGCGCAGGCGACCATCAAGGCCGGCATTGCCCACTGCGAATCGGTACGCGACTACGTATCGCGCGACCTGCTGCAGAAAATCCTGGATGACACCGAAGAACACATCGACTTTCTGGAAACCCAGATCGACTTGATTGGCAAGGTGGGCTGCAGAACTGCTGCAGTGCCAGATGGCGGACCGCAGTGGGGAGGCTGTT
Source organism: Rhodoferax sp. (assembly GCA_034519365.1). Lineage (GTDB taxonomy): Bacteria > Pseudomonadota > Gammaproteobacteria > Burkholderiales > Burkholderiaceae_C > Allorhodoferax. Next base: position 14,608 of record JAXHOO010000032.1, read on the forward strand.
TGTCCTAACCCTCCCGCGCTGGTGGTTTGGAGATGTGGGTTTTTGGGGGGGGGTGGTGGGGGCTTGTTCCTATTTCGAAAGACGTTCATGCAAAAGCGACACTTCCTCACCGACCACCCTGCTCGGCGCGGCCCTGCTCACCGGCTTCTCCGCCCAAGCGCAAACCGTCGATGCCAAGGCCGTGGTGCAGCACTACAGCACCCTGGTACACGCCAACTACACTGATGTGCTGAGCAGTGCACAGGCCCTGCAAAAGGCCATCGCCGCCTTCACCGCGGCCCCTTCGGCCCAAGGCCTGGAAGACGCAAAAAAAGCCTGGCTGGCCGCACGCGAGTTTTATGGCCAGACCGAGGTGTTCCGCTTCTACAGCGGCCCCATCGATGATGACAACGGGCCCGAAGGCCGCATCAACGCCTGGCCGCTGGATGAGTCCTACATCGACAGCGTGGCGGGCAAGCCCAAGGCGGGTCTGATCAACAACCCAAAGGTCAAAATCACCAAAGCCAACCTGGCCAAGCTCAACGAGCGTGGCGGTGAAGAAAACATCGCAGCCGGCTGGCACGCCATCGAGTTCTCGCTGTGGGGCCAGGACCAAAGCGACACCGGCCCCGGCAACCGCTCGTTTGAAGATTTTGTAGACGGCAAGGCCCCTAACGCCGACCGCCGCCGCGCCTACCTGGCCACCGCCACCGAACTGCTGATCGACGACCTCAGCTTCCTGGTGAAAGCCTGGACCCCGGGCGCCAAAAACTACCGCGCCAAGTTTGAGCAAGGCGGCATCCAGTCGGTGCGCAAGATCATCGTGGGCATGGGCTCGCTGTCGCGCGGCGAACTGGCAGGCGAACGCCTGGAAGTGGCCATGAACACGCAGGACAAGGAAGACGAGCACTCCTGCTTCTCGGACAACACCCACCGCGACGTGGTGACCAATGCCCAGGGCATTGAGAACGTCTGGCTGGGCAGCTACAAGCGCCTGGATGGCAGCACCCTGCAAGGCGCTTCCCTCAAGGACTTGGTGGCCGCCAAGAATGCCGCGCTGGCTGATAAGGTGAGCCAACAGATTGCCCAAAGCGTGGCCAACGCCACCGCCATCCAGGCTCCGTTTGACCGTGAAATCGTAGGTGCCAAAGACGCGCCCGGCCGCATCCGGGTGCAGAAGACCATCGACAGCTTGGTGCAACAGTCCAAGGACATTACCGAGGCCGCTGCTGTCTTGGGTATTACCAAGCTGGCCCAAGCCAAATGAAGTTACGCACCCGTCAAAAAGTCGGTCTGGTGCTGACAGCGGCGGGCGCCATGGCCGGTTTGCTCTGGCCCCTGTGGGGCCACAGCGATGCAGACCTCTCCGGCGCCGTTCAGGGTGAACTCACCGCCGCAGAGGCCACGGCCTTTGCCACCGGGCGCAACGCGTTCTCCATGCCCTTCCCCACACTGGACGACGACGAACGCGCCCGCTTTGCCGTGGGCAACTCCTTCTTCCGCCGCAACTGGGTGGAAGCCCCGGCCTCCACCACCGCGCGCGATGGCTTGGGCCCGCACTTCATCGCCCGTTCGTGCGGCGGCTGCCATGTGCAAGACGGCCGTGGTGCCCCGCCCGATTTCCGCAAGGGCCTGAGCGACCCGCCGGTGGCGCTGCTGATGCGCCTGTCCGTGCCCGGCGTGGGCGCCCACGGCGGCGTGGTGCCCGACCCGGTGTACGGCGACCAGCTCAACAACGCCGCCATCCAGGGCGTGCAGCCCGAAGGGCAGGTGCGCATCCGCTACCAAACGCTGCGCGGCAAGTTTGCCGACGGCACGCCTTACACCCTGCGCAAACCGCTCTACAGCCTGACCAAGCTGGCCTATGGCCCCACGGCGCCTGGCCTCATGATCAGCCCGCGCATTGCGCCGCAAATGGCCGGTGTGGGCCTGCTCGAAGCCATCCCCGAATCCGAAATCCTGGCCAACGCCGCCACGCAGGCGGCCGGCCCGATCAAAGGCCAGCCCAACCACGTGTGGGACGACTTTGCCCAAGCAAAACGGGTAGGCCGCTTTGGCTGGAAAGCCAACCAGGCCAGCGTGGCCAGCCAGACGGCGGGCGCATTTTTGGGCGACATCGGCATCACCTCGGCCCAGCACCCGGATGAGGCTTGCACGCCCGCACAAAAAGACTGCCTGGCCGCCCCGCGTGGCGCGCAGGGCAAGGCGCCCGAGATTGACGAGCGCACCCTGGGCGACGTGATCTTCTACCAGGCCACGCTGGCACCCGCCGCACGGCGCAATGTGAACGACGCCAAGGTGCTGCGCGGCCAGGCCCTGTTTGCGCAAGCCCAATGCAGCGCCTGCCACCGGCCCAGCTACACCACCGGGCGCGGCGCCCTTCCCGCGCCTGTCCAGCCCCAAAGTGCAGGGCCTGAAAATCTGGCCCTACACCGACCTGCTGCTGCACGACATGGGCCCCGACCTGGCCGATGGCCGCCCCGACTACGCCGCCAACGGCCAGCAGTGGAAAACCCCGCCACTGTGGGGCGTGGGCCTGATCCATGACGTCAACGGCCACCGCCGCCTGCTGCACGATGGCCGCGCCAACGGCGTGCTCGAAGCCATTCTGTGGCACGGCGGCGAAGCACAGGCGGCCAAACAGCAAGTGCTGCAACTCAATGCCCGCGACCGGCAAGCGCTGGTGGCTTTTGTGGAGTCTTTGTGAAACGACGCGCCCTGCTGAAATATGTGCCTTTTAGTGCTCTAGCGCTTATGGATATTGCGCAAGCAGCTACTAAAACAATAGCAATGCCCAAGGTTGCCGCGCCCTACATCTCATCGGCCCAGATGGTGCAGGGCCTGCTGACCCAGCACCTGCAGCCCAGCGCCGCCGCCCTGCAGCAGGCCGCGCAGGCTCTGGTGTTGTCCCTGGCACAGGCCAAGGCGCCCTGGGCCCAGCACCGCCCGCTGTGGGTGGCCACCATGCTGGCCTGGGAGCGGCTGGCGGCGGTGGCGGTGGGGCCGCTGCTGGAGCGGCGCTCGGCCCGCGCCATTGACTTTTGGCCCACCCGCCCAGCCCAAATCCAGCGCCTGCTGGAGAGCGGCAGCGTCACCAGCGTGGCGCAGCTTGACACCGTGGGCGCCACCGCGCGTGGCCTGCCCGCGCTGGAATGGCTGCTCTGGAAAACCGACGGCAGCGGCCACGCACAGGCCTACGCCAACGTGCTGGCCCAGCAAGTGCTGGCCGAGAGCCAGGCCCTGCAAGCCGGCTACCAAACCCTGGCCAGCACCGAGCGGGAGGAAGAAGACGCCTGGGCCATGTACGGCGAATGGTTCGGCCAGGCCGTGGGCGGGCTGGACCAGTTGCGCATCAAAAAAATGGTGCCCGACACGCGTGGCAAAGACAGCGCCCCCTGGGTGCGCGGCCTCAGCGGGCAAACCGCCGCCTGCTGGCAAGCCCAAGCCCAGGGCCTGCAGGCGTTTTTGCTGGGCTCCCCCGCTGCACAGGCCACCACCCAAACCGCCACGCCCGGCTGGCCGGTGGCGGGCAGCCTCAACAGCCTGCTGCTGGGCCGCGGCCATTTGCGCGACAGCCTGGCCCTGCAGGAGCGCACGGCCGCCATGCTGCGTGCCGTGCAGGCGGCGCGCCCCGGCAACGCCGCCTCGGTGCGCAGTGCACAGGCGGCGCTGGCCCAGGTGTCGGCACTGGCCAATGGCCTGGCCAGCGATGTGCTGACCATCACCATGGGCTTTACCGACGCCGATGGGGACTGAGCCACCCATGGCTGCTGCCAGCTCACGCCGTGCATTTTTGGGCCAGGCCATGGCGCTGGGCCTGGCAGGCACCGGCCTGGGCGCCCACGCCACCGCCCCGCGCGACCCGGCCCCCCGCGTGCTCACCGCGTGGATGCGTGGCGAGCAATCCTGGGCCGGGGTGTGGACGCCCGGACACACACCGCGCGGCATTGCCCTGCCCGCCCGCGCCCACCAGCTGCTGGTGCTGCCCGCCAGCCGCCAGCATCCGCTGCAAGCGCTGGTGCTGGCCCGCCGCCCCGGTGAATACATCGTGCGCATGGACCCGCTGCGCAACCAAGCCTTGCAGTGGCACACCATGGAAGACGACCGCTACCTGGGCGGCCACGCCGCCCTGTCGGCCAGCGGCACCACGTTTTTCACCACCGAGACCGATGGCCACACCGGCCAAGGCCTGATCGCCGAGCGCGACTTGCACACGCTGGAAAAAATACGCGAATTCCCCAGCGGCGGCATTGGTCCCCACGCGCTGTTAATGGAGCCTGCGGGGCTGGAGCCTGGCGGTAGCCTCATCGTGGCCAACGGCGGCATCCTGAACCTGCCCGAGACCGGGCGGCGCAAGCTCAACATTGGCCGCATGGATTCCAACCTGAGCCGGCTGGACCCCGCCAGTGGCCAAGTTGCTGGCCCAGTACCGCGTGTCCGACCCCATGCTTGAGCCTGCGCCACCTGGCCTTCGCACCCGATGGCACGCATGGGCATTGCCCTACAGGCCGAACACGCCGACAGCCCGCCGACCGTCGCACCGCGCCCCCGCCCTGGCCCTGCTGCAAGGCGGGCACGCTGCGCACGGTGGACTGGGCAAGCGCCAGGCAAAGCCCCAGCGGCGTGGGACGGCTACGCGGGCGACATCTGTTTCGCAGAGCAGCGATTCTGGGTCAGCGCACCGCACGCAGGCTGGCTCGTCGCTTGGGCTTTGGACGGTCACATGCCCCCTGGAAGGCGCGCTGCTGCGGTACCCGCTGGCAGCGAAGGGCAAGTTGTGGATCGCCGGCGGCGACCTAGCTGTTACGCAGTTTGTGGGGGCGGAAATCCAGGCATTCCCTCTCCAACACGGCTGGGACAACCACGCCGCCTTGCTCTAGACCGGGCGAGATCACAGAACCCCAAAATTTACGGGTTTGCGTGCATCGAAATACAAATACGACAAATTCTCATTTACAATGCATTCAGATTCACCCACGGGCTTCCCTGGTCTCGGCTACATGGATTGTCTTGCGCCTGCCACCGCGTTAGCGACAAAGAGATAGCCGAACTTGCCAGCCAAGGCATGGGCTTTGACGAGGTCCAGTTCGAGCTCGGCGTTGCAACCCAGTGCGGCCGCTGCGCCGAATGCGCCCACGACGTCATTGCACGCTGCCACGCCCAAAGCGCCATGGCCCCTGCGGGCTGGGCACCCGTGCAAGATTTTCGCCAAGGGCGTTTGAACCTGGTAACCTGCTTTTTTGATACTCATTAATAGGAACGATTCTTGTTTGAAAATCAGCAAGCCACATCAGGCGCTCGCCGCACTGACCTAGCCAGCTAACACTCCACCGTCAACCAGCCGCCATGTCAACACACACCACCTATATTTCTTCGTCTCCGTTCGCCGCTGTCCCCCTGGACAGCAACACTCCTGTACTCAACGCGCCTGCATTTCACCGATAGGCGCCATGCTGCTCGCGGGCTCATTGGGTGCTGTCGCCCAAACACCAGCTGCAGACAATGAGGTTAAAAGTCTCAAGCCCGTCACCATCACCGAAAAAGCGGAGGAAGCGGAAGGCAAGGATTCGGTTCGCGCCACCACCACCTCCATCGGCAAAGGCAAGCAAGACCTGCGCGACATCCCCCAGTCCATCACGGTGGTCACCGAAAAGCTGATGGACGACCGCAATCTGGACACCCTCAAGGATGTGTTGCACAACACCGCCGGCGTCACCTTTCTGGCTGCCGAAGGTGGTGAGGAGGACATCCGTTTGCGCGGCTTCTCGCTGGCCCAAACCGGCGACATTTTTGTAGACGGCATGCGTGACCCGGCTTTTTACGACCGCGACACCTTCAACAGCGACCGCATCGAACTGCTGCGCGGATCGGCGTCCATGCTGTTTGGCCGTGGCTCCACTGGGGGGGCGGTGAACCAGGCCAGCAAGCAAGGGCGCGCCATCAATGACCATGAAGTCAGCACCACCCTGGGCAGCTACAACTACCGCCGTGTAACTGGTGACTTCAATATCCACACAGGTGAAGATGCCGGCCTGCGTATCAATGCCATGGTCACCAAAGCCGACAACAATGGCGCGGGTAGCAGCATAGACAAGCGTGGCATTGCCGCCAACTACCGCTGGGGCATCGGTACCAAGGATGAGTTTTCGGTGGGCGTGTATTCGCTACGCAATGACAACGGCATCAACTATGGTGTGCGCTGGATCAAACCGACATCTGCCGCAGCCACTTCCACAAGCGGCCTGAACGAAGCCATTGCGCCGCAAACTTACTACGGCATGGCCAGTGACTACAACAAAGGTACGGCAGACTACATCACCGGTAGCCACACACACCGCTTCGAAGATAACAGCGAGCTCAAAACTACGATACGGCGTGGCGTTTTCACCCGCGATCAGCGAGCAACACTCTGGAACTACGCAACCGGCACAGGGTTAAACAATTTCTCAGATGCCACAACAATTACACGCAACGCACAGAACAAAATTCAAGATCTGAACTCTGTCTATGCACAGAGCGACTACACCACCAAATTCACGGCCTTCGGACTCAAACATGAGGTCTTCGCTGGGGTAGATCTGGCCCAAGAAAACAAAAATGTGTTCCGCGTCACAGGTGGTTCTGCACGCCCCGCAACCAAGGTAGGTACGCCGAATGATGGCGCATGGATTGACGAGGGTGCACGGGTTGTCTATCGCTCAAGTGGCTTCGAAGCAGACAACTTAGGCCTCTATGGCATGAACTTGGTGCAGGTCGCTGAGCATTGGAAAGTTCTGGGCGGACTGCGCTTTGACCGCATGCGCGGCAACTATGCCTCCTACAGTGCTGCCGGTGTAATGACTAGCGCCTATGAACAAACCATTGCCAACTGGAGTCAACGTGTCGGCGCACTGTTCCAGCCGTCTGAGCTAAGCTCATTCCACTTCTCGTGGGGTACTTCATTCAACACTTCTGGCGATACCTACTCCTACAGTCAGGCGAGCAGCAACGCGGCACCTGAACAAAGCCGTAACGTTGAGTTTGGTGCAAAGCTTGACTCGGCAGACAAACGCTACACCACCCGGTTTGCCATCTTTCAATCGACAAAATTCAACGAACGCAACACCGACCCTGACAACGCTGCTGCCACACCCGTGCTGTCTGGCCAACGCCACGCCACAGGTCTGGAAATCGATGCATCTGGCATGCTGACAAAGAATTGGGAAGTCTATGGCTCTTACATGTGGATGCCTGATGCCATGGTGGATGCAGCAGCACCTTGTCCAGCTTCAGGTAACTGCAGCCAAAACACGCCTGGCGATCGCGTAGGTGACCGTCCTTCACTCACCCCGGTTCACAGCGGTACGGTGTGGACAACCTACCAATTTACACCCGCATTTCGTGCAGGAACTGGTATCAACTTCCGCAGTGAGCAGACACCCAACCGCAACCCGGGCTTCTTTGCCCCTGGCTACGCCACCCTGGACCTGATGGGCGAGTACAAGTTCAACGAGAAAGCCGTGCTTAAAGTGAACGTGACCAATGCATTGAACAAACTCTATGCAGATGGTCTGTACACCAGTTTTTACACACCTGGCCCGGGCCGCAACATCCAGGCCACGTTGAACCTGAAGTTCTAAGCCACAGACCCAATTGACACCTGGCCAGCCATGCTCCTCCAACTACCCAACATCCTTTCTGCCGGCGAAGTCGCCCAGGCCCAAGCCCTGCTGGCCGCAGCGCCGTGGGCGGACGGGCGCAAAGGAACTGGGGAGCTGGCGCGGCAGGTCAAGAACAACGAACAGCTGGATCACGACTGCGAGGCCGCGCGCACTATCCGCACCATGGTGTTGCGCGGGCTGGACCGCAGCCCCACCTTCTTTTCCGCCGCGTTGCCCAAAAAGGTGTTTCCACCCCGCCTGAACCGCTACGGCGGCGACAGCAACTTTTACGGCAACCACATCGATGGTTCGGTGCGTTACCTGCCCGATGGCAGCGGCCGCCTGCGCACCGATGTGTCGTGCACCATCTTCTTGTCGGACCCGCAGGACTACGACGGCGGTGAACTCTGCATTGCTGACACCTATGGCGAACAATCGGTCAAGCTGCCGGCAGGCCACGCGGTGCTGTACCCCGGCACCAGCCTGCACCAGGTCAAACCGGTCACACGGGGCCACCGCCTGGCCTGTTTTTTCTGGATTGAGAGCCTGGTGCGCAGCGATGAACAGCGCCGCATGCTGTACGAACTGGACATGAACCTGCTGGCCCTGCGCCAGCAGCATGGCGACAACGCTCATACCACCGCACTCACCGGTGTGTACCACAACATGCTGCGCATGTGGGCTGACACCTGAACCACCTGCACACCCGGCCGCCCTCCCCCACAATGTCTACTTCCGCTTTGCCCCGCCCCAGCGCCCTGCCCGCCATGAGCCGCAACACCACCATCGTTATCAGCGTGATTGCCCTGCACGTGGCAGTGCTGTGGGCCATGCAGACCGGCTTGCTACGCCGGGTGGCCGAGGCCGTGGTGCCGGCCGAAATTTTGGTAGAGATCATGGCGCCGCCAGCACCACCTACGCCAGAGCCAAAACCGCAGCCGCAACCCAAGGTGCAAGTGAAGGCACCTACGCCCAAACCTGTTGCACCCACGCCCACGCCACCTTTAGCGCAGCAGCCCGCGCCCACACCACTGGCCATTGCACCGTCTGCCACGGCCCCTGCGCCCTCTGCCGCAGCCCCCACCGCCATCGCCGGTGCCACCGCCAGCGCCAACTCGGGCAGCACATCCAACGCGCCCCCAGCGCCACCCGCACCGCCCAAGGTGGAATTGCCATCCAGCGATGCGGACTACCTCAACAACCCCAAACCCCCTTACCCAACCCCTCAGCAATCGCTTGCGAGAGCAAGGCAAGGTGGTGGTCCGCGTGTACATTGGCACCGACGGACCAGGCCTCGCAAGCCTCCGTCAAAACGTCCAGTGGCTTCGAGCGCCTGGACCAGGCCGCAGGTCAATACGGTTCTCAAATGGCGCTACGTGCCGGGCAAGCGCGGCGGCGTGGCGGAGGCCATGTGGTTTGACGTGCCCGTGAACTGGGTACTGCAGTAATTTTTTTGATTTTTGTTTTGAATTTTTTGTGGAGTAGTTAATGGAATCGCAACTCGGACTCATCACCCTCTGGACCCAAGGCGACTGGGTGACCAAATCGGTCGCCCTGCTGCTGCTGGGTATGTCGCTGGCCTCGTGGATCGTGATCCTGCTCAAAGCCCTGGATATTTTCAAATTCAAATCGCTGGCCGGGCGCACCGAAGCCTTCTGGCACAGCGCGGACTTTGCGACTGGCATGAACGCTCTGGGCCCGCAGCAAGACAACCCCTTTGTGCAACTGGCCCAAGCCGGCCAAGAGGCGACGGCCCACCACCGCCACACCCAAACCCAGCTGCACGACACGCTAGACATCAGCGACTGGATCAGCCGCAGTCTGCGCAACAGCATTGACGACAGCACGGCGCGCTTCCAAAGCGGTCTGGCCATCTTGGCATCGGTAGGCTCCACCGCACCGTTTGTCGGCCTGTTCGGCACGGTCTGGGGCATTTACCACGCATTGATGGGCATCGGTGCGGCCGGCTCCGCCACCATCGACAAAGTGGCTGGCCCGATTGGCGAAGCGCTGATCATGACGGCGCTGGGTTTGGCCGTCGCGATTCCGGCGGTGTTGGGTTACAACGCCCTGGTGCGCGGCAACAAGTCCATCCTGACCAAGCTGAACCGCTTTGCGCACGACCTGCACGCCTACTTTGTGACCGGCGCCCGCGTGGGCAACCAGGCGGACGGCAAAGTCGTCGCCATGAAGAAAGCTTAAGGGGAACGCACGATGGCATTCGGAATGCAAGACGCGACCTCGGACGGCGATTCCGAGGTGATGAACGAAATCAACATGACGCCCCTGGTGGACGTGATGCTGGTGTTGCTCATCATTTTTATGATCACGGTCCCGGTGATGAAACACGCGGTCAATGTCGAGTTGCCCACGGCCACCAGCCGACCCGAAGCGACCAAGCCAGAAACCTTGCAGCTCAGCGTCGACAGCCAGGGCCAGTACTTTTTAAACCAATCCTTGTTGGCACCAGACACACTACCCACCGTGCTGCAAGCCGAAGCGGCCAAGGAGCCGCAACCGGAGTTGCACATCCGCGGGGACAAGGCTGTGCGCTACGAGTTTGTGGCCCAGGCCATGGCGGCGGCACAACAGGCGGGGCTGCGCAAAATTGGTTTTGTCACCGAGCCGGCCCCATGAGGATCCCGCGTTGATTGCCTCAGTCCCACCAGCCCTCGTGGTACGCACCGTACCCACGCAGCAGACCGACAGCGCTGCGCCGCGGCTGCCTCTGATCGCGGCCGACAAGCCGGTGGCCGAGATGACTGCGCCGTTGCCCAGTGGGCTGGGTGGCACAGCGCAGGTCGTCACCTCGTCTCAGTTGCTGGGCCCGCACCACGCCATCGAGATCGACCACAACGGCCAGCGGTATCGATTGCAAAGCACGCGCTCCGGCAAGCTGATTTTGACCAAATAGACACCATTTTTAGTGCCAAATTGGCCTCTAGCCCTCGTAGATATTGCGTGAGCAGCTATTTATTCAATAGCAACAAGGCAAATTACAGGCCAATCGCCGCAATGCCAGCACGCGCGATCTGCGCGTCTTCGTTGGACTTAACACCGCTTACGCCCACGGCGCCCAGGCAATGGCCGTCTTTCATGATCGGCACGCCACCTTCGAGCAAGGCGTGCACGGTGGGCACGCTCAAAAACGACGTCCGTCCGCCATTGATCACGTCTTCGTACACCTTGCTTTCCCGGCGGCCCAGCGCAGCCGTGTGGGCCTTGCCGGGGGCAATGTGGGCCGAGATGGGAGGGGCGCCGTCCAGGCGGTGAAAGTTCAGCAAATGGCCGCCCGCGTCGACGATGGCGATGCTGACTGCCCAGTTGTTTTTCAGCGCTTCAGCCTCGGCTGCCGCCGCAATGGCTTTGACGTCTGCGGATTCGAGAATGGATTGGGTTTTCATGGAATGTTTGACCTAGGTTGAATTGTGAGTGGAGAACAGCAACAGAATGCAAGAAACGTGCTGGCACCCGCCAAGCATAGCGACTGCTTTGGCCTGCCGGTGCCTCCATTGCCGCCCCAAACCACAGAACAGCCCTGCAAACTATCCGGCCAATCCGCGCGTTATTGCCGGTTTTCGGCTTGAATTTCCCTAGAATGGCCCTAACTGCATTCAGCAGCGTAATAAGGAGCAACTCTATGAATGATCGCATCACAACCATGGGCCACAGCCTAGGCTATGGCGAATCTTCCGCACAGCGCAACAAAGTGCTGCGCAACACCTATTGGCTTTTGGCCCTGAGTCTGGTCCCCACCGTGCTGGGTGCTTGGGTGGGCGTGGCCACTGGCATTACCCAGTCGCTGGGCGGCATCATGGGTATGGTGGTCTTCTTGGGCGGTGCCTTCGGTTTCATCTACGCGATTGAGAAGACCAAGAACTCGGCTGCCGGTGTCCCCGTGCTACTGGGCTTTACTTTCTTCATGGGCCTGATGCTGTCGCGCATGATCGGCCATGTGCTGGGCTTTCGCAACGGCGCCGAGCTGGTGTTCACTGCGTTCGGCGGCACGGCCGGTGTGTTCTTGGTAATGGCCAGCTTGGCCAGCGTCATTAAGCGCGACCTGTCGGGCATGGGCAAGTGGCTGTTTGTCGGCGTGCTGGTACTGCTCGTAGGCGGCATCATCAATGCCTTCGTGGGCTCCACCGCCGGCATGATGGCCATGTCCATGGCTGGCATTGGTATCTTCTCTGCCTACATGCTGTACGACCTCAAGCGCATCATTGACGGCGGCGAGACCAACTACATCAGCGCCACCTTGGCCTTGTACCTGGACATCATCAACGTGTTCCAAAGCCTGCTGGCCCTGTTGGGCATCTTTGGTGGCGAGCGCGATTAACTTCGGCACGAACCCCAAGCACAAAGGCCCTCACGGGCCTTTTTTGCGTTCTGGCGGGCCTAGAATGCCGACAAGGGAGCCACACAGGCAGCACAGCAGGGGATGGCTTTGCAAACACGAAATTCCGGCCAGCGCCAACCAATGCCTAGGGCCTTACAAACCGGCGTTTGCGTGGGCTTGTGCTTCCTGCTCTGTGCCTGCAACCCGCCACCGCCCATCAAGTTGGGGTTTCTGGGTGGGCTCTCCGGAAAATTCTCGGACCTTGGTATTTCTACCCGCAACGGCGCCCTTCTGGCCATAGAAACAACCAACGCGGCCGGCGGAATTGGCGGGCGCCAGCTCAGCCTGCTAGAGATGGACGACAAGCAAAATCCCGAGGCAGCGCTGCAGGCCATGGCCGAGTTTGAGCGCCAAGAGGTTGTCGCCGTCATTGGCCCGTCCACCAGCTCCATTGCCGTCGCAGTCACCCCAGTGGCCAATGCCAAGCGCATGCTATTGGTCGCGCCCACCGCCACTACCAACGCACTGTCTGGCAAGGACGACTACTTTTTTCGTGCGGTGGGCGATGCGGCGTTTTACGGCGTTGCGGCGGCCAAGCACCACTACGCCATGGGTCTGCGCCACGCTGCGCTGGTGCTCGACCTAGCTAATGCCGATTACACCGAAAGCTGGGCCACACCGTACGCCAAAACCTTTACCGCGCTGGGCGGCAGCATCGACCGGGTCGAGCACTTCACCTCGACCCAAAAGCCGGACTACCAGGCACTGGCGCGCCGCTTAGTGCTGGGCCAGCCCGACTTGGTCATCACCGTGGCCAGCTCTGCCGACAGTGCCCTGATCGCCCAACGCGTGCGCGCGCTGGCTCCCAACGTGCGCCTGGCCGGTGCGGGGTGGGCGTCAACCGAGCGCCTCATCGAGCTGGGCGGTGCCTCGGTGGAGGGCATGTTGTTCGAACAGTACTTTGACCGTTTCGACCCGTCGCCCAAATTCCAGTCTTTTCTCAAGGCCTACCAAGCCCGTTTCCGGTCAGACCCCGGCTTTGGGGCGGTGCTGGCCCATGACGCCACCCACATGGTGATTGCCGGCCTACGCCGCGAACACGGGGCCAAAGACCTCAAGGCCGCCGTGCTGGCGGTAGGCCACTTTGAAGGCGCCCAAAATCCGGTCCGCCTAGATGCCAACGGTGATGTGTCGCGCGAGGTGTATTTTGGTGTGGTGAAAAACGGGACCTTTGCGCGCTATGAGTGACCCGTCTGCGCCTACCGGCACCCGACCACCAGAGCGCCTTGCTTGGGCCGCAGACATCCCCAGCCTGCGCCAGTTGCTGCTCAAGCGCGTGGCGTTGGTGGCCTTGGTGCAGGTGGTGCTGGCGATCTTGATTGCCAAGTACCAGCTCTATCCCCAGGTCGAAGCGCTGCAACTTCAACTCAACAGCACCTTGGCCGCCAACACCGCCCAGACCACCCGACAGGCTCTCAACCGCCCACTGGCCGCCGTACGGGCCGCGCAGGCCCGGCTGGACGCGCTGCCCGCCGAGTCCAGCCCCGCCACGCTGGCCGTGCTGCAGCAGTTGGTAGACACCTCCGATGCCGCCGAAAGCGCCTACTTGTTGGACCCGCAGGGCCGGGTCGTCGCGGTGGCTACGGGGCAACTGGGCGGCGAATCGTCCCACAGTCGCTTGGAAGACCGCATGGGCCTGGATTTGTCCCAGAGCGAGGTGTTTCGCTCACAGGACAAGGCCTATTTGCGCATCAGCCCCATCTTCTTGTCTGCGGTGACCGACCAGCCTATGGTGGCCGTCACCGGCCCAACGCTGGGTGGCGCTTTGCTGGTCATGGAAATCAGTCTGTCGCGCCTGTCACAGGACAAAAACAGCAGCAGCCACCCCGGCGGCATTCAGGTGCTGATCGTCGACAATGGCGGCCTCATCATTGCCGACCAGTACGGGCACAAGTCGCAGCAAAGCAGCATGCTGCCATTGGAGGTATTGCGCAGCCTCCAAACCGACGACAACACGGTGTTCACCATGGACGACACCCGCTGGTTTGCGTCGTCGTCGCCCATCGCGATTGGCACACTGGACTGGCGGGTGATCGTGATGCGGCCCGAGTCCATGGTCTACGGCCCTATCACCAACATCGTGGTGCTCACGGTGGCCACCACAGCCATGCTGCTGTTGATCACACTGTTGGTGTTGGTCGTATTTGTGCGCCGCATCGGCCGCGCCACCGAAGCCTTGGGCCGCAACGCCCAGGTGCTGGAGGCCGGTGAAATCCCCGAGTACCAAGATTTAGCGGCCCGTGAACTGATCGAGGTCGATGCCAGCCTGCGCTCCATGGCCCATACGCTGACCCAACGCGAAGCGGCCCTTAAACGCTCCAACGAAGAGTTGGAAAAACGCGTGATGGACCGCACCCGCCATCTGCAGGCGGCCAACGCGGAACTGGAACACGCGCTCAACCAGTTGGAGACCACCCAGGCTGAGCTGGTACAGGCTGGGAAAATGGCCGCGTTGGGCAGCATGGTGGCCGGGGTTGCCCACGAACTCAACACACCCATGGGCAATGCCCGCCTGACGGCCACCACCCTGCTCTCTCGGGCGCAGCAGCTGCGCCAAGTGGTGCAAGGCGGGCAAGTGTCGCGCTCCGACCTGAACCTCCGCGCGATGGCGTTTGAAGAAGGCGCCGAGCTGATAGACCGCAGCCTGGACCGGGCCTCGGAGATCGTGCAGGCATTCAAACAGGTGGCGGTCGACCAAGCCTCCAACCGTCGCCGCAGCTTCCTGCTGCAAGACCTGCTGCACGAAAACCAGCTATTGCTATCGCCCCGCTTGAACAAAGCCAACATCACGGTCACCACCACGCCGACCGACAAGCTGGAGATGAACAGCTACCCCGGCGATCTGGGCCAGGTCATCACCAACCTGATGGAAAACGCCATGGTGCATGGCTACGCCGGCCTGTCGTCAGGCGTGATCGACGTTGGCATTGCCACACCGCGCGCTGATTGGGTCAGTGTCACTGTGCGCGACTACGGGCGCGGCATCCCCAAGGCGTCCTTGGGCAAGGTGTTTGACCCCTTTTTCACCACCCGCTTGGGCCAAGGCGGTAGCGGGTTGGGGCTGTCTATCGTCTACGGTATGGTGACGCGCACGCTGGGTGGGCGCATCAGTGTGCAGTCTGAATTTGGCCAAGGCAGCTGCTTCACCGTGGACCTGCCCCTGCACGCCCCAGAACAGCCATCGCACATGCCAGCGAAGGTGGAATAGTTAGTCGGCGGGGCTTGGCTCAAGATCGGTGCAAAATGACCGATATAACCAGTAGACACAGCCCCTTGCCCATGAATGCCCGCCTCTTCCTCTTGTTGATCCCCCTTCTGGTGGCTGGCTGCGACTTGGAAGCCCTGCTGGCCGACCCCCGCGTGGCCCAGCGTGAGGCAGATGCGAAGGCGATTGGCGGCGCCTGCCGCTACGGCCTGCGTAGCATCGAAGATTGTTATCTGCTCAACGACAAGGCATCGAAATCCGCCGTTTTTACCGGCTGGAAGGACATGGACCAGTACATGCGGGACAACAAGGTCGAAGGCATCCGCGCCACCATGACCAAGCCTGCGGCCCTCGGTGAAGAGATGATCACCGAAGCTAAATAGGACGACAATCCCGCAAAATCCAGCAGCAAGTAGCGGCGCCCGGTCATCGCTAATGGCGTAAACCCGCCGTTAAACCACCCGCTCAAACACCGCCATGCTTTCCACATGGGCTGTGTGCGGAAACATATTCACCACGCCCGCATGGGTACAGCGGTAGCCGCCCTCTTGCACCAACACGCCGGCGTCGCGCGCCAAGGTCGCCGGGTTGCAACTGACGTAGACAATGCGCTGGGGCGGCGTCCAGCCCGGCGCCAAACCAGGCTGTTGGTGCAAGGCAGCCAAGGCCTGTACCAAGGCAAATGCGCCTTCGCGTGGCGGGTCCACCAGCCATTTGTCTGACACCCCATCGGCCGCCAACAGCTCTGGTGTCATATCAAACAAATTACGCGCTACAAAACTAGTAGCTGCTAGCGCAGTAACCACGGGGGCAATAGCCTGTTTTCTCTCTAAATTCAGGCGTAAGTTCTCGCGTGAACGCACCACCAAAGACTCCGCACCCTCAATGCCCAGCACCTCGCGCGCCTGCGTCGCCAGTGGCAAGGTGAAATTGCCTAGGCCGCAAAACCAGTCAACGACGCGCTCGGTTTTTTTTACAGCCAACAGGCCCAAAGCACGCGACACCAGCACGCGGTTGATATGCGGGTTCACCTGGGTGAAGTCCGTCGGGCGAAACGGCATAGTGATACCAAAGTCCGGCAGGTGGTAGGCCAACGCAGCGGTCTCATGACCGGGCAACTCGTCCAAGCGGTGAATCGTCTCTGGCCCCTTGGGTTGCAGCCACCATTGCAAACCGGGGTGGGCCGCCGCAAATTGGCGCAGCTTGTCCAAGTCACCGGCCGACAAGGGTTCCATGTGCCGCAGCACCAGCGCCACCACCTCGCCCTGCCCGCCTTCAGCGCCCGCCGTGGGCGACATATCGCCCATAGCCAACTCCAGCTGGGGCAACGTTTCGATAGCGTCCATCGACTCCACCAAAGCACGCAACGGCATCAGCATGGCGCTGACATGGGGCGCCAGCACATGGCACTCCTGCATATCGGCCACGTAGCGGCTTTTGCGTTCGTGAAAACCAATCAGCACCCGGCCCTTCTTGCGCACGTGGCGCACCGACAGGCGCGCGCGGTAGCGGTAGCCCCAAGCCGGCCCCTCGATGGGGCGCAAGATGTTGTCGGGCTTGACTTTGCCGATGTGCCAGAGGTTGTCTTCGAGCACGCGCTGTTTAACCGCCACTTGGGCCGCAGGGTGCAGGTGCTGCATCTTGCAACCGCCGCAGGCGCCTTCGTGCAAACCAAAGTGGGGACAGGCCGGGCGCACCCGCTGCGACGACTCGTGGTGGATGGCGCTCAGCGTGCCCTTCTCAAAGCTGCTCTTACTGCGGTGAATTTGGGCGCTGACCACCTCAAACGGCAAGGCGCCGTCAATAAACACCACTTTGCCATCGGGACGGTGGGCCACGCCTTGGGCTTCCAAGTCCAATGACTTCACCCGCAGCCAGCCCTCGGGCAGTATCTCAGCGGGTTCAGGGGTAGCGGGCGGCGGGGCGCCAGCGGTTTCGGTTTCGGGGGGGGCCGTATTGGCAGGTACTTGGGGTTCACTCATCCCCCGATTGTCTCAGGTCGCCTACATCAAAAATTCACGCTTGATACCGCGACGGCTGAGGTGGCGTTTGAGTTTGAATAAGGCCTCGTTTTGTACTTGGCGCACGCGTTCGCGCGTCATCCCCATGCGCTGACTCAGCACATCCAAGGTCTCTGGCTCGGTGTTGTGCAGGCCAAACCGGCCTTCCAGCACTTCACGTTCGCGTGCCGACAAGGTTGCCACCCAGCTCTCCAACAAGACATCAACCTCGTGGGTCTGGGCCTGCTCTTGCGGGTTGGGGGTCTGTTCATCTACCAGGCTATCACCCAGCGAATAACCTTCACCTGCGTTGTCTACCGTTGCGTCTAAGGAGCGCGGCGCTTCGGCCATGGCCAGCAAATCGGTAACGTCCTCGGCAGTGCGGCCCAACAGCGAAGCAATGTCTTCCGCGCGTATGCCCTCAGGGCGCTGCGAGGCCAGCGCGGCATCGTTTTCCAGGGCGCGGCGGGCCCGCAACACCTGTTGCAGCTCGCGCACCACGTTCACCGGCAAGCGTACTGCCCGGCCCTGGTACATCAGCGCGCGGTCTACCGACTGGCGAATCCACCAGGTGGCATAAGTAGAAAAACGAAAGCCGCGTTCGGGCTCAAATTTGTCGATGGCGTGCATCAGACCCAGATTGCCTTCTTCGATCAAGTCGTCCATCGGCACACCGCGGCCTTGGTAGCCCTTGGCAATGCTGACCACCAGCCGCAGGTTGTGCTCAATCATGCTTTGGCGGGCGGCAAAGTCACCGGCTCGAGCCCGGGTGGCCATGTCGAATTCTTGCTCGGCGGAAAACAGCTCGGTGCGGCGCACCCCCCGCAGGTAAATAGCCAAGGCATCTGCAGATTCGCCGCTGACCGCAGGCAGACCTAACTCGACCGCACGTGTGACGAATTCGTCTCCCGCAGCGCCCCCCATTTCAGCAGTGGGGGGAGGCAGCGGCGAGGTCATGGCACGCGGCTACTTGGCCGGCAGGTATTTGATGGGGTCGACCGGCTTGCCCTGCTTGCGCACCTCAAAGTGCAGCTTGACGCGGTCCGCATCGGAGTTGCCCATTTCTGCAATTTTTTGGCCCTTTTTCACCGACTGGTCTTCTTTGACCAACAGCGCCTGGTTGTGGGCGTAGGCGGTGAGGTAGGTGTTGTCGTGTTTGATGATGATGAGGTTGCCATAGCCTCTCAGGCCAGAGCCCGCATAGACCACCTTACCTTCGGCCACCGCCAACACAGGGTCACCGGCGTTGCCACCAATATCCAGGCCCTTGTTCTTGACTTCGTCAAAGCCCGCAATCACAGCGCCATTACCCGGCCAGATCCAGCCCAACTCACTCTCGCTGGCGGACGAAGCTGCCACTGGGGCTTCTGCCGGGGTGGTCGCAGGGGCCGAAGCTGCCTTGGCCGGAGCCGCTGCAGAGGCGGCGCCTGCACGCAGGGCAGCGGCGTGCACGGTAGAGGCCTGTGCCGGCACCGGTTTGACCACGGCCGTGGTTTCTGTCGAGGGTTGCACCACCCGAATGACTTGCCCCACTTCCAGCTTGTTGGGGTTGTCCAGGTTGTTCCAGCGGGCCAAGTCTTTGTGGTTTTGACCGGTTTCCAAACCAATGCGCATCAAGGTGTCGCCTGGCTTGACGGTGTAGTAGCCCGCCTTGCCCGCATTCTCAAAGCCCGGGGGCTGTTTGACCGCCTGCGTGCGGGGGGCCATGACCGAGGTGGACGTCGCATTGCGGTCCTCCACTGGCGCACGATTCAGGGTACTGGAGCCGCAACCTGACAGCAGCAAGACCACCAATCCCAAACCAACCACCGCGTGATGACGAAACCCGTTCATACGTTTACTTCCCCTTTAGGCAACGCCTGATTTTAGAGGGACAAAATGCACGGCCTCCAACAGGCTCTGTCGCACCCCCTGCGCAGTCTTGTCCAGCACCAACAATGCTTGGGCACTGCCGCCGTTTCCAGCTGTCACCACTGGTGCCACCAGTCGCCCGCCGACCGCCAATTGGTCCACCCAAGCTTGGGGCACCGCCTCACCACCTGCAGCCGCAATGATGGCAGCATATGGCGCGCCCTTGGCAAACCCTTGCATACCGTCGCCAAACAACAAATGCACATTCGGCAGTCGCATGGGGCGCAGGTTGTCCCGGGCTTTGTCATGCAGACCCCGCAAACGCTCTATGCTGTACACCTCGGTCGCCACCTGGGCCAGCACCGCAGCTTGGTAGCCACAGCCGGTGCCGATCTCCAGCACCCGGCCCAAGCGGCCTGTCGCGCCATTGCGCAGCAGCTCAATCATGCGGGCCACCACACCGGGTTTGGAAATCGTCTGACCCAAGCCAATCGGCAAACTGGTGTCTTCGTAGGCTTGGTTCACCAAGGCACTGTCCACAAACCGATGGCGCTCTACGCTACCCATGGCGTCCAAAACGGCTTTGTCTGTCACGCCTTGGCTTTGCAGCAACTTCACGAGGCGCTGGCGCAACGCGACCGCCGCTGAATTCCCATCGACAGGTGCAGCAACTGCGGGGTTGCGTGGCGTGGCCGCCATCGGAGTCTCGGGGCGAACCACGGTGGACTTCGCAGGCGTGCTGGTCGACCGGGCGGGGATTGCGATCGCTGGGCGAAGCGCGCTAACCGCCGCTGTAGCAGCAGCGGGCTGCGCCGCGCCGTGCGGGTTGGGGCGGGTGCGCGCCAGCGTCTCGTCCAGGCGGGCCGGAAAGGACGGGCGCTTGCTCATGTTGGTTCGGCCACCGCGTGCAAACGGGATGCAGTTTGGGCCCAGTAGCCCAGGTTTTCGTGGTCCGTCAGGTCTACTTTCAGAGGCGTCATGGATACATGGCCTTGCGCCGTGGCGTGGAAGTCCGTGCCTTCGGCGTTGTCCGCCACGGGGCCAGCAGCGCCAATCCAGTACATGGTTTCGCCGCGTGGGCTTTGCTGCAGGATGACTTTCTCTGCCGCATGGCGCTTGCCCAGACGACACAGCTTGACGCTGCTGATTTGGTCAAACGGCAGGTTGGGGATATTCACATTGAGCAGCCAGGGCTTGGGTGTGATGAGCTGCTGTGCCACCATCGCTTGCACCAACTCACGCGCCTTGCGGGCCGCAGACTCTAGGTGCACCCAGTCTTTTTCCACTTGGGAAAAAGCAATCGCCGGAACACCAAACAAAAAGCCTTCCATCGCAGCGCCCACGGTGCCCGAATAAATCGTGTCATCACCCATATTGGCGCCGTTGTTGATGCCGGATACCACCAAGTCAGGCCGGTAATCCAGCAAGCCGCTCAAGGCGATGTGTACGCAGTCCGCGGGCGTGCCATTCACATAGCGAAAACCATTGGCAGCACGGTGCACAGACAAGGGCGAATGCAAGGTCAGCGCGTTGGATTTGGCGCTGTTGTTTTGCTCGGGCGCAATCACTTCAACCTGCGCAATGTCTTTGAGCGCCTCATACAGCGCCACGATGCCGGGGGCCTGGAAGCCGTCGTCGTTGGAAATCAGGATTTTCATAGTCGCCCAGAGTGATGCAGCATTGTAGGTTGGGGGTGCTGGCCTCGGTCGCCCTAGAGACATTTTTGGCTCACCGCAGCACCTATGATTTGAGCCAGACCTACTTGGAGACACCCTATGCATGCATGGCTTTGCGAAAACCCTACCGGCATCGACGCCCTGAACTGGAAAGAGCTGCCCACCCCTACTCCCAAAGCCGGCGAAGTGCTGCTGGAAATCAAGGCGGCCAGCCTGAACTTCCCCGACATTCTCATCGTGCAAAACAAGTACCAAATGAAGCCCCCACTGCCGTTTGTGCCGGGCTCAGAATATGCCGGCACGGTGCAGGCCGTGGGCGAAGGCGTGACCCATTTGAAGGTGGGACAGGCCGTGGCCTGCCTGTCGGGCACGGGCGGGTTTGCTACACACACGATAGCGCCTGCTGCAATGTGTATGCCGCTTCCACCCGGTTTCCCTATGGTGGATGCGGCTGCCTTCATCATGATTTACGCCACCTCGTACCACGCGCTCGTGGACCGGGCCCAACTCAAGGCCGGCGAGACCGTGCTGGTGCTGGGTGCCGCCGGTGGTGTGGGTACCTCGGCCATCCAGATTGCCAAGGCCATGGGTGCTCGGGTCATCGCCGCAGCGTCCACGCAAGAGAAGTGCGACCTGTGCAAGTCCATTGGCGCGGACGCCACGATCAACTACAGCACGGAAAACCTGCGCGACGCGATCAAGGCACTGACCGATGGCAAGGGCCCGGATGTGATTTACGACCCCGTGGGCGGTGACTTTGCCGAACCGGCCTTCCGCTCCATCGCCTGGCGCGGTCGTTACCTGGTCGTGGGTTTTGCATCCGGCCCCATCCCTGCCCTGCCCTTCAACCTGGCTCTGCTTAAGGGTGCGTCCATCGTCGGCGTGTTCTGGGGCGACTTTGCCAAGAAGGAGCCCAAGGCCAACGCCGCCATGATGGGCGAACTGGCGCAGTGGTACGACCAGGGCAAGATCAAGCCGGTGATTGACCGCACAATGCCCATGGCCGACCTCAAGGCCGCCTACGCCCACATGGGCTCGCGCGGCGTCATGGGTAAGCTCGTGATGGTCAACTAAGCGCCTGCCCTGAACGTCACCGCCAAAGAAAAAAGCCCTGCTGTTACCAGCAGGGCTTTTTTTGTTGTGGCGGAAACGGAGGGATTCGAACCCTCGATGAGGCTCTACACCCCATACTCCCTTAGCAGGGGAGCACCTTCGGCCACTCGGTCACGTTTCCAGACAGCCCGCATTATCGCACGACTCGGGCTGTGTTTTTTCAAACTGGGGGCAGGTCCAGATCAAAGGCTTTGTGCAACGCACGCACTGCCAATTCCATGTACTTTTCGTCGATCACCACCGAGGTCTTGATCTCGGAGGTCGAGATCATCTGGATGTTGATGCCCTCCTCAGACAGCACACGGAACATCTTGCTGGCCACACCCACATGGCTGCGCATGCCGATGCCGACGATGGACACCTTACAAATCTTGGTATCGCCCACGACCTCTTGTGCACCCAGCGTCGGCAGGACGGCGTCTTTCAACAGCTCGACCGCTTTGGCGTAGTCACCACGATTGACCGTGAAGCTGAAGTCCGTTTTGCCGTCTTTGCTCAAATTTTGGATGATCACATCGACTTCGATGTTGGCGTCTGCCACCGCACCCAAGATTTGGTAGGCAATGCCGGGCTTATCAGGCACACCCAGCACGGAAATTTTGGCTTCATCGCGGTTGAATGCAATGCCGGAAACAATGGCTTGTTCCATCTCTTCGTCTTCCTCAAAAGTGATCAGGGTGCCGGACTTGGCTTCTTCGTCGATGTTGATGTCCCAGGGCGTGAAGCTGCTCAAAACACGCAGTGGCACCTTGTACTTGCCCGCAAATTCGACCGAGCGAATCTGCAGCACCTTGGAGCCCATGGATGCCATTTCCAGCATCTCTTCAAAGCTCACGGTGGTCAAGCGCCGCGCATCGGGCACGACGCGCGGGTCGGTGGTGTAAACGCCGTCCACGTCGGTAAAGATCAAGCACTCGTGTGCCTTCATCGCCGCAGCCACGGCCACCGCCGACGTATCAGAACCACCGCGACCCAAGGTCGTGATGTTGCCCGCGTCGTCCATGCCTTGAAAACCGGTGACGATGACCACCTTGCCGGCAGCCAGATCGCCGCGCACTTTCACATCGTCAATCGACTCGATGCGGGCCTTGGTATAGGCGCTGTTGGTGCGAATGGGTACTTGCCATCCGGCGTAGCTGACCGACTCCATACCTTCAGCCTGCAAAGCAATCGCCAGCAAAGCGCTAGAGGCTTGTTCGCCCGTGGCGGCCAGCATGTCCAACTCGCGGCCGTAGGCTTCGCTGTGTTTGGACGGTGCAAGCTCCTTGGCCAAGCCCAACAAGCGGTTGGTTTCACCGCTCATGGCGGAAGGAACGACCACCATTTGGTGGCCGGCGCGCGCCCATTTGGCGACGCGTTTGGCGACGTTGCGAATGCGGTCCGTGGACCCCATCGACGTACCGCCGTATTTGTGAACGATCAGTGCCATTTAATTCAATTTTTCAGAGCAAAACCTAGCCATTGTACCAAGCCAGTACCGCGCCCCTGCGCTCTACCTGCCCCACGCCGACCTTAATGTTGATGCGGTGGCCGCGCGTGGTGCACGCCTGGATCTGGTCCAGCAGTTCGTCCAACTGGGCCGCGCTCGGAATCACCCCGTGGGTCTGCTTGAGCCAGCGTCGCAGAGCATTGGCCTGACGCGCCCGGCTTAGCGTCTGCAGCGACTTGAGCAGCGGCGCGTCATCTGTGTCGCGGCACACGACGGTCAGGTCAGCATCAGCCAATTCGTCGAGCAGCGTTTGCGCCTGCGCCGCATGGGCCGCGCTGCGCGCTACAGTATCCCGCACCTGCGGAAATACAGCCGACAACGCGGGTAGCAACTCCGCGCGGATGCGATTGCGGGTAAAGCGCGTATCGGCATTGCTGGGGTCTTCGACCCACTGAGCGCCCTGCTCCACCAGCCACTGGCGAATGTCAGCCCCCGCTACGCGCAGCAAAGGGCGGTGAAACGCCAGCCCGTCGCGCGTCCACCTTCCGGGCATGGCGCTTAGGCCTGCCAAGCCCGCACCGCGCCCCAGTGCCAGCATCACTGTCTCGACCTGGTCATCTGCATGCTGCGCAATTGCTATCGATTGAATAGCTGCTTGCGCAGTATCCATAAGGGCTAGAGCACTAAAAGACTTATAACGGGCGATGCGTGCGGCATCTTCGGGGCTTTGACCTGGGGTGGCGTGGGCTGCAACATGTTGTACGCGCAGCGGCACATCAAGCCGTGCGCACAGCGCCACACACTGGGATTCAAACGTCGCAGCGGCGGCTTGCAGGCCGTGGTTGACGTGAAGCGCAACCACCTGCCCCGGCCATTTGGCGACGCAGGCGATCAGCAAAGCGGTGGAATCCGCGCCCCCACTCAACGCCACACCCAAAGGCAAAGCGGGCTCGAAAGCCCGCATGGCCGCATCCAGCGACTGGGTCATGGCCAGCGGCAGTTGGAGCAGCAGCGGGCCGCAGCCCTACTTGCTGGCCGCCTTGGTGTCGGTGAAGCGCCCGTAGCTTTGCAGACGCTCGTAGCGGCGGTCCAGCAGTTCTTTGACCTTCAGGTCGCTAAGCTGGCGATAACCATCGGCCAGCGCGCGCTTCAAGAAGGCGCACGCCTGCTTGTGGTCGCGGTGGGCACCACCGACGGGCTCGTTCACAATTTTGTCGACCAAGCCCAAGGCTTTGAGGCGGTGGGCAGTGATACCCAGCGCATCGGCAGCGTCTTGTGCTTTGTCAGACGTCTTCCAAAGGATGGAGGCACAACCCTCGGGACTGATGACTGAGTAGATGGAGTACTGCAGCATGATGACCTGGTCGCCCACCGAAATAGCCAACGCGCCGCCCGAACCACCTTCACCAATGATGGTGGTGATGATGGGCACTTCGAGTTGGGCCATTTCAAAGATGTTGCGGCCAATGGCCTCAGACTGGCCGCGCTCTTCGGCATCGATACCGGGGTAGGCTCCGGGGGTGTCTACAAAGGTAAACACCGGCAGCTTGAATTTCTCGGCCAGCTTCATCAGGCGCAAAGCTTTGCGGTAGCCCTCAGGCTTGCTCATGCCGAAATTGCGCAGACCGCGCTCTTTGGTGTCCCGGCCTTTTTGCTGACCGAGGACCATACACGGTGTGCCATTGAAGCGAGCCAGTCCGCCGACGATGCTGAGGTCGTCCGCAAAGTGCCGATCCCCATGCAACTCCACAAAATGCGTGAAGATCTCATTCACGTAATCGAGCGTGTAGGGGCGCTCGGGGTGGCGCGCAATCTTGGTGATCTGCCACGGCGAGAGATCACTGTAAATATCTTTGGTGAGCTGCTGGCTCTTTTTGCTCAGCTGGTCGATCTCGGAGGAGATGTCCACCGCAGATTCAGTCTGCACGTAGCGCAGCTCTTCGATCTTGCCTTCTAGTTCGGCAATGGGCTGTTCAAAATCGAGGAAAGTCTTCTTTGCCAACGCGGTTCTCCTTCTAATACGCGACCGGTAGGGGGTCGAGAGAGCGCCAAATATACCAAGTTGCAACACTGCAATACGGCGCCCAAGCTACGGCCACTTCGCGCGCATCACTGCGACTCACGGCGTCGCCTGAAAAATAATTTTGGCTGATGCCATTGATGAGCCCCACGTCGTCCAGCGGCAGCACGTTAGGGCGCGTCAGATGAAAAATCAGGAACATCTCGGCCGTCCAGCGACCAATTCCCCGGATGGACACCAACTCATCGATGATGTCCTCGTCCCCCATGCCATCCCAGTCTTTCACATGCAAGGCGCCGTTGTCAAAGTGCAGCGCGAGGTCAACCAAGTATTCAACCTTGCGCGCACTCAACCCGGCCGCGCGCATGTCGTCCACTTTGAGCTTAAGCACGTTGGCCGGCGTCATCTTGCGCGGCAACACGGCCAAACGGTCCCACACCGTTTGCGCCGCCTTGACCGAAACTTGCTGCCCGACAACGCTACGCGCCAAGGTGACAAAGGCATCGCCCCGAGTTTGCAAGCTGGCGTCACCAAACTTAGGGATGAGCCGCTTCATCACCCGATCTTTTTTCATCAGGTGCTTGCAAGCCTCTTCCCAAAAATATGGGGTGACGGCCATGTCTGCCGGTGAATTGTTGGTCGCCATTAGGGTGAGGCTTCCCAGGTCGTTCCGGTCGGACTGTCTTTGAGGACCACACCCTGCTTCAACAGCTCTTGGCGAATGCCGTCTGCCAACGCAAAGTCCTTCGCTGCTTTGGCCTGTGCGCGGCGCTCAATCTGCGCTGCAATGGCGTTCGCATCTAACGTGGCCCCAGCTTGCAAGAAAGCCTTGGGGTCAGCTTGCAGCAGCCCCAAGCAAGCACCCAACACCTTCAACTGTGTGGCCAACTCTGGCGACTGGGTGCGGTTCACTTCCGATGCCAAGTCAAACAGCACGGCTACGGCTTCCGGGGTACCAAAGTCGTCGTCCATGGCCGCCTTGAAGCGCGCCGCAAACGGCTGCGTCCAATCCAGCACTACCTCTTGCGCAGGCGCGACAGAATCCAACGCGGTGTAGAGGCGGCGCAAGGCGCCGTGGGCGTCATTCAGATGGGCGTCACTGTAGTTAAGCGCGGAGCGGTAATGGGTACGTACTAAGAAAAAGCGGACTGTTTCCACATCGTATTGGGCCAACACCTCACGGATGGTGAAAAAGTTACCCAAGCTCTTGGACATTTTTTCGTTGTCCACCCGGACAAAGCCGTTATGCACCCAAAACTGGGCCAGCGGTTTGCCCGTGGCGCCTTCACTCTGGGCAATTTCGTTCTCATGGTGGGGAAACTGCAGGTCGGCACCACCGCCATGGATGTCAAAGGTGTCACCCAGCGTTTGGCTGCACATGGCGGAGCATTCAATATGCCAGCCGGGGCGGCCCTTGCCGTAGTCATGGCCCAAAGCCGCGCTGTCCCACTTGGCGTCTTCCGGTTCGCTCTCTTTGGCGGCCTTCCAGAGCACAAAGTCCAGCGGATCTTGTTTGCCGTCCAGCACGGCAATGCGCTCGCCAGCGCGCAGTTCGTCCAGCGACTTGCCCGACAATTTGCCGTAGCCCGGGAACTTGCGCACGGCATAGTTCACATCGCCATTGCTGGATTTGTAGGCTAGCCCCTTGGCTTCGAGCTGCCCTATTAAGTCCAACATAGGGCGCACGTACTCAGTCGCACGCGGCTCTTGGCTAGGCGCCTCAATACCCAGCAAGCCGATGTCATGGTGCATGGCCGCGATCATCTCGTCGGTCAGGGCACGGATGCTGACTCCCCGCTCCACCGCGCGTTTGATGATCTTGTCGTCGATATCCGTGATGTTGCGCACATAGGTCACGCGGTAGCCGCTGCTCTTGAGCCAGCGCTGGACGACATCGAACGCCATCATCATGCGGGCGTGGCCAATATGACAGAGGTCATAAATGGTCATGCCGCACACGTACATGCGCACGTGTCCGGGCTCCAGCGGCTCAAAGGGTTCCAAACCACGCGACAGCGTGTTGTAGATGCGCAAACTCATGGGTAAATCAAAGCGAACACACAAAAGCAACGAGCCCATGGCATCCCAAGACGGGGGTGACAGGGCTCGCACAGGGGCCAATCGGGGTTTTAGCTAGGAGAAACCTCGTTACCCCTCAGCTACAATGCAACGCAGTATAAGCCCCCTGCAGAGGGGTCCTGTGACGCGCAAGATACCAAAGGCACCATGAAGCACGCCCCCACGTTTGTATTCTCTCCATTGCGTCTGGTCACCCTGACTGCGGCCCTTCTGACGACTGCAGCCTACGCTGACGACTATGCGGATGTGTCCCAGTTAGCGCGCAATGGCAAGTACAGCGAAGCCCTCGTCAAAGCCGATCAGTACCTGTCGGCCAAGCCCCGCGACCCGCAGATGCGTTTCATTAAAGGCGTGGTGCAACGCGACTCCGGAAAAACCGGTGACGCCATTGCAACTTTTACCCGCCTGACAGAAGACTTCCCCGAGTTGCCTGAGCCTTACAACAATTTAGCCGTGCTCTACGCAGGTCAAAACCAGTTCGACAAAGCCCGCACCGCGCTGGAAATGGCGATCCGTACCAACCCCAGCTACACGACCGCCCACGAAAACCTAGGCGACGTGTACGCCAAACTGGCCAGCCAAGCCTATGGCAAGGCCTTGCAGCTGGATGCGTCAAACACCGCAGTCCCGCCCAAGCTGGCTGTCATCCGCGAACTGTTCAACCCTGCCCTAGCCAAAGGCCAGCGCCCCACCCTACCTGCGGTAGAAACCCCATCGCAAGCCGCAGCCAAGTTGCCGCCTATGCTGGCCACCAAGGGCGCCGCAGACAAAGCGCCGCCCACTTTGTCCGGCAAGACGCCCGCACCAGCGACCTCTACGCCAGCAGCTGCGACGCCCCCAGCCACGACCGCTGCTGCCAACCCAGCAAACACGGCCCCCGCCGCACCTGAACCTGCGACTAAGCCCCCCCCCGCAAACCCAGTAGCAGACAGCACTCACCAAAAAGACGTGGAAACCGCCGTCAACAATTGGGCCAAAGCTTGGGCCGCGCAAGACATGAAGGGCTACCTCGGTGCCTACGGCAAGGAGTTCGGTCCACCGGGCAAGATGAGCCGCAGCGACTGGGAAGCTGAACGCCGTCAACGCATCGTTGGCAAATCCAAGATTAGCGTCAGGCTTGAAAAGCTGTCCGTCCAAGTCAACGGTGACACTGCCATTGCGAAATTCCAGCAGTCCTACAAATCCGGATCGTTCTCCGTGTCCAGCCGCAAGCAGTTGGACTTGGTAAAAACGGCAGACCGTTGGCTGATCGTCCGGGAAGCGGTGAACTAAGCGTCGACAGTTGTATCCATTGCTGTCCATGCTGAGTTCCATCGAGACATTGTCGAGCTTCCCCTCTTTTTCACGCCGCGCTGGTGCATGCTTCATTGTGCTTGCGCTGGTCGCCGGACTGAGCTGGGCCCCAGCGGCTTCGGCGTCAAAGCGGAACAGCGCCGCGAAAGAAAAACCTCCGGTACCAGCCAGCGCGCCGACGGGTACTGACGGGCTCGCCGAAGCCCGGCTGATTGATATCTACAAACTCGTCGGCAAGGGCAGCCTTCGGGAAGCGTTAACCCAAGCAGAGCGCCTAGCCACCGACCTACCGCATTTCCAGCTGGCGCAGCTGGTGTACGGCGATTTGCTGGCCGCCCGTATTCGGCCCCTGCGCCAGATGGGCGACGTACCCGAGGCTATGGCCAAGGCCGCCGACAACACGCTAGAAGAGCTGCGCGAAGAGTCCCAAAGACGTGTGCGCGCCCTGCGCGAGCGACCACCTACCGGTTCCATTCCTGCGCAGTTTTTACAGCTGTCGCCGACCACCCGACACGCCATCGCGGTGGATGCATCACGCTCGCGGCTCTATCTGTTCAAGAACGGTAGCGCCGGACTGGAGCTGGTCGCCGACTACTACATCTCGGTCGGCAAAGCGGGCACCTCTAAAACAGCCGAGGGTGACCAACGCACGCCGCTGGGGGTGTACTACATCACCAGCAACTTAGACCCCAAGTCATTGAAAGACTTTTACGGCTCAGGTGCCTTACCCATCAACTACCCCAATGTGCTGGACACCCGGCGCGGGAAAACAGGTAGCGGTATCTGGCTGCACGGCACGCCGCCCAGCCAGTTCTCTCGCCCTCCTCTAGCCACAGACGGTTGTGTCGTGCTGGCCAACCCGGATTTAGAGCACATCATCCGCACGGTGGCTATCCGCTCCACACCAGTTCTCATTGCGCCTCAGTTGCGCTGGGTCAGCCCCTCAGTGGCTCAGACAGAAGGGAAAACGTTTGAAGATGCCTTGCTGGCCTGGCGTAATGCCAAAACAGCTGGCGACATAGCCCGCGTGCTCACCTTCTACACCCAAGACTTCTCCAGCAACGGAAGAAACCTAGCGCAGTGGACCCCAACCCTGAAGTCAGAGATGCAAGAAATGCAGGGGCGCACGCTGCAACTGAAAGACATCTCCTATTTGCGTTGGACCGACAGCGCCGACACCATGGTGGCCACCTTCGGCGAAGTGCCCGAAGGACTTCGCACCGGACGAACCAAACGGCAATACTGGATTCACCAAGAAGGCCGGTGGAAAATATTCTTTGAAGGAGTGTTGTGATGCAAATCCTCACCAAACGCAGGTTGCTGCAAGCAGCTGCTTGCCTAAGTTTGGCAGGCATTGCCGTTTCGGCTATCGCCCAAAAAGCACCGCGAGTGCGTTTTCAAACCAGTGCAGGTGATTTTGTAGTCGAGGTCTACCCCGACAAAGCGCCCAAAACGGTAGAGAACTTTTTGCAGTACGTCAAAGACAAGCACTACAACGGCACGGTTTTTCACCGGGTTATTCCAAGCTTCATGGTTCAGGGTGGTGGCTTTACCGCCGACATGGTGCAGAAAGCCACCCGCGACCCGATTCCCTTGGAAGCCCGCAATGGCCTGAAAAATGACAGAGGAACCCTCGCCATGGCCCGCACGGGTGTGCCCGACTCTGCCACTGCTCAATTTTTCATCAATGTGGTGGACAATAACAACCTCAACGCGCCACAGTCCGACGGCCACGGCTACGCCGTATTTGGCAAGGTTGTGCAAGGTCTTGAAGTTATCGACAAAATCAAGGCCACGCCCACTGGCAACAAAGGCATGTACCAAGACGTGCCGCAAACCCCCATCATCATCAACTCGGCCACATTGGCCCCCTGAACCATGACACAACCCAAAGTTGAACTCCACATTGCCGACTACGGCGTCATCACGCTGGAACTGGACGGCGAAAAAGCACCCAAGTCCACCGCCAACTTCCTGGCCTATGTGAACAAAGGCCATTACGACGGCACCATATTCCACCGCGTCATTCCAGGTTTCATGGTCCAAGGCGGTGGAATGGAACCTGGCATGAAGCAAAAAGATTGCGATGCCCCCATTGAGAATGAAGCCGCCAACGGCCTGAAAAACGCGAACTACACCGTGGCCATGGCCCGCACAGGCGACCCACACTCCGCCACTGCCCAGTTTTTCATCAACGTCTCCGACAACGGTTTTCTGAACCACACCGCACCGTCCAGCCAAGGCTGGGGCTACGCCGTGTTTGGCAAGGTGATTGCCGGCACCGACGTTGTCGACAAAATTAAGGCGGTAAAAACGGGTCGCAAGGGCTTTCATGACGACGTGCCCAAAGATGACGTCATCCTTGAAAAGGCCGTGGCACTTTAATGCCCCTGCGCCACGGGATGGAACTGCTTGCCCCATCCCACTGGCGCACTGTCGACTTCATCTCTGACCTGCATCTGCAGGCAGAAGAGCCCCAGACACACGCTGCCTGGGGGCTCTACCTTTCCAACACCCCAGCAGACGCCGTTTTCATACTGGGTGATTTGTTTGAAGTGTGGGTGGGCGACGACGTAATAAACGATGCCAGCAGTTTTGAAGCGGCTTGTGCACAGGTGATGCGCCAAGCCAGTCAGCGGCTTGACTTGTTTGTCATGCATGGCAACCGCGACTTTCTGATGGGCGATCAATTGATGGAGCGCAGCGGTTCCACCTTACTTCCTGACCCCTGTTGCTTGGTGGCCGGAGATGAACGCTGGCTCCTTTCCCACGGCGATGCCCTCTGCGTGGATGATGTGGCGTACCAAGAGTTCCGCGCCCAAGTGCGCTCCAGCCAATGGCAAAGGGAATTTTTGGCGCGGCCTCTATTCGAACGTCAAGCCATTGCGCGACAACTCCGCACCCAAAGCGAAGCGCGCAAAGCCACGGATACAAGCTACGCAGACGTTGACACCCCGGCGGCCCTGGATTGGCTGCGTAGCCACCACAGCACTCACCTGATTCATGGTCACACCCACCGCCCGGGACACCATATGCTCCAGCCCGGCTACGAACGTACGGTACTTAGTGATTGGGATTTGAGCGCCACACAACCCCGCGCTGAGGTATTGCGCCTAGCACTACCAGCTGCCAGCGCAGGCGCGACGCGCTTGCGGCGACTGCCGCTGGGCAGCACCAACACCACGCAGCCCTAACTATTGGGGCCAGGACGTCGGGTCGACGGCGTCAATCTGCCAAGGGTCCAAGAACTGCTCTGCGTAGCGCAGGTACACCTGCTCATTGACAAACACATCGAACAAATCCGGGTCGATATGTCCGCCCGTGCGGAACTTGTGCATGATGCCCATGGCTTGTGACAACTTCATGCCCTGTTTATAAGGTCGGTCGCGGGCGGTCAGCGCCTCAAAAATATCAGCGATCCCCATGACACGGGCCTGAACCGACATCTGGTCCCGGGTCAACCCCTTGGGGTACCCCTTGCCATCCATGCGCTCGTGGTGACCACCGGCGTACTCCGGAACGTTCTTGAGGTGCTTGGGCCAGGGTAGCTGCTCCAGCATCTTGATGGTGGCAACGATGTGGTAATTGATCACATCCCGCTCGGCGGCGGTCAGTGTGCCGCCGCGAATGGAAAGGTTCTCAATTTCATCGGCGCTCAGGAATTCGGTTTCTAGTCCGTCTGTGTTGCGCCACGTGTTTTGGGTGCCGATGGCGCGCACCCGCTGCACATCGCCTTCCTGCATGTACTCGCTACCCAAGTTGGCGGCGCGCAAGAAAATTCGATCTTCGTCTAATGTCGCCATCGCCGCACGCGCCTGCGCCATGACCGCCGCCTCCGCGGGCGCATCGCGCACCTCGCGCTGGGCCAGTTGAGCACGCAACGCAGCGATTTCAAGGTCGCGCTTAAGCACTTCAAACCGGGTGTCTACCAGCTGGATGCGGTCAAACAGCGTTTGCAGCTTGGTGGCCTTGTCCACCACGTGTACAGGCGTAGTGACCTTGCCGCAATCGTGCAAGAGTCCGGCAATTTTGAGTTCGTAGCGGTCCCGGTCGTCCATGGAGAACGCAGCCAACGGCCCCGTCGTAGACGCGTTCACCGCCTCCGCCAGCATCATGGTGAGGGCTGGAACCCGCTGGCAGTGGCCACCGGTGTAATGAGACTTCTCATCAATCGCCAAGTTGATCAGACTGATGAAGGACTCAAACAGCGCCTCCAACTGGGTCATCAAGCTGCGGTTGGTAATGGCAATCGCAGCCTGCGACGCCAAAGACTCCGCCAGGCTCTGGTCCGCCCCAGAAAATGGGCGGACCTCACCGGTCGCTGGGTCGGTCGCATTGATCAGCTGCAACACCCCGATTACATCGCCTTCATGGTCCTTCATGGGCACCGCCAAGAAGGACTGCGATCGGTAGCCGGTACGCTCATCAAACTGGCGTGTGCCCGAAAAGTCGAAATTGGGTTCGGTGTATGCGTCTTTGATGTTGACGGTCTGGTTGTTCAGGGCCGCATAGGCCGCAACCAACGAATCGTTGTGCCCGCCCTGCGCGTCCCGCAAAGGCAGGTTGGGAAAGTTGATGGGGTTTCCCGAGGTGCCGCCCATGGCGATATGCAGCGAATCGGTACGCAATATTTCAAAACGTAAGGCTTGCTGGTCGTCGGTCACCCGGTAGAGGGTGCCGCCATCGGCGTGAGAAATGGTCTTGGCTGCTACCAAGATCCGTTCCAAGAGGCGACTGATGTCGCGCTCTTTGGAAAGGGCTGTCCCAATTTCGTTGAGCTGCTCCAGTCGCCGCAGCAGGTCGCTGACTGAGTCCACTACATCCTCCCTTGGGTCAAACCATCCCGCATAGCGGGCAAAACCATTGTTCCATACCTCGTCGGCCCGCGCCGATATGCCCTACTTTCGCAGCAAGACTTTCAATGCATTCTGCAGGCGCCGTGCCTCGCCGGCCTCAAACGGCGCCGCCAACACGGCAGCCGCATCCTGCCCCCAAGTTTGCACGGGCGCGGGGTCGTTGCGGCGGGTCAACAACTGCAACTGCAACGCCCGACGTGCATCCAGATGCTCTGCAGGAGTTGGGACTTCGGCTGCCATTTCCAAGCGAAGCAACGACTGGGCCGCAATACCCTGCGGAGCAGCTTCCAATGCCTTGACCCACGCAGCGCGGTGCGGTGCCACCGCGCGCGCACCAAAGTCTTGGGCGGAGGGAACCTGGGCGGGCACGCGTTGCTCCCAAGCACCCAGCAGTTGGGTCAGGGCTTCGCCGTGGGCTTGTGCTGCCAATTTCTTCAGGGCCAGTTGGGCGTGTTCCATCGCATCACGTTGCGCACGGAACGCCGTGTCACCCAAGCGAGGGCCTGCAGGCGCCGCATCGCGTTCATAACGGGGCTCTCGCCCATCACGGCGCGGGGCTCCATCGCGCGACGGGCCGTCTCGCCCGCCTCGGCTATTGCCGGTATCTTTTCTGTCTCCCCATTTACCGGGGCGGCCGGTGGTGGCAGCCGGTGCGTCCTTCTTCATACCGGGGCGGTCATCGCCCCGCACGGCCACCACGGGTCGGGGTTTGGCCGCCACTACAGTCGGCGCAGCTGGCGGCGCTTCGGTGACCTCAGCCGTCTCCGATGCTTCGGATGCTATAGATTCAGGAGCTTCTTGCGCAGAATCCATGCCGGTTGGAGGCATATTTGATGCATCAACAGCACCCTGGGTTTCAGCCTGCTGCGCCACCGCAGTTTGCACATCAGCTTGGGCTTGGGCGCGGCCTTGTAACGCCGCATCCAGCGCCGCCATGGCGGTGCGAATGGCCTGGGCATCGCCAGACGCGTTAGCCGCCTCTAGGGCTTTGGACGCGTCGAGCACCACTCGGTCGCGCTCACCTAACTGCGTCTCGGCCTGCTGGCGCTCGGCCGTCTTGCGGTTGAATGCTTCGTCAATGGGTTTGCGGAACGCGTCCCACAGTTTTTGTTCTTGGCGGCGATCCACCGGCACCGCATGGGCCTGGGCCTGCCAGCGCTGCTGCAATGCCTTGACGGCATCGACCCGCAGCATGGGCGCGGCGCCCAATGCCTTGGCTTCGTCAATCATGGCGTGGCGCGCGGCCAAGCTTTGGGCTTGCACCGCTTCCAGCGGCTGGGCCGCGTGGGCAATCACCGCTTTCCACTGGGGCTGCAGTTCGGCAAACAGCTTTTCGCCGATATGACCGGCATCGCGCCAGCGGTCTCCAAACTGGTGCAGCAGGCGGTTGAAGCCTTTCCAATCGTCGTCCAACGCCGTGCGGTTGGCCTCAGCCCATGCTTGCACCTCAGCGATCAAAGCCAGGCGCTGCGCCTTGTTCTCAGCGGATTCGGCCTTGACCTTGTCCAACCAAGACTGCACCACCAAGTAGGCCGCGTTGCAGGCCTCGTCAAAACGCTTCCACAGCGCGTGGTTAGGGACGCCCCCTTGGTCCGTCTGCTTCCATTGGTCGCGCAGCGCCCGCAGGGTTTCTTGCATTTTCCGCCCGCCCAAGGCCTGGCCTTCAGGACGGTTCAGTAGGCCTTCGGCCTTGGCCACCAGCTCTTCGCGAATCTGGTCGGCGCGCCAGCGCTGCCAACCTTCCAACTCACCAGCGGCCGCCAACGCCGAATGGGCGCGGTTTTCGAGCTTGCCGTCGAGGGCTTTTCCGTGTTCTTTCAAGGCCTGGCGCAGCGCGTTGGCCGCCCCCGTACTGGCTTTGCCATGGCCTTCACCAACCTCTTGCTCCAGCGTTTGCAATGCTGCGGTGACGGCGGCGGTCGCAGCGGCGCGGACTTCTGGATCGACCTTGGGCTTAGCCACTTTGGCCACTGGCTCGGCGGGCAGGCCGCGCGCGGCGCGCAACTCATCGGCCCACACGCGGACTGGGGGCAGTGGCGCAGCCGCATCGGCCACGGCCGCCACGGCCTGCGCCAAGGCAGCACCAAATGCATCCCACACCACCAACAGCTGGCCGCGTGACGCGTCGAGCAGCGGCGGAAATTTCATATCCACACTAGGCCAGCTGGCATGGGCTACCAAACCGGCGGCCTGATCTTGCCAGTGGGCCACATCGACCCGCAGCGCTTCTAACGCGGCTTGGGCATCAACCCAAGGCTTGGTAGAGAGCACCTCAATGCGCTGGGCGAGCAACACAGCCGCTTCGCGCTGAACTTGCACCTGATGCTGCAAATCTTCAATCGCCTTCACCCGCTCCACCAGCAAGCCTTTCAAGCTCAGCAAGGGCTCTTTGCTCAGAGGGGCTCCCGCTTTGGCGGCATCACGCTGCCAAGCCAGCGCATCGGCGATGTTGAGTTTGGCGACATCAACCAGCAGCTGCGCCCGGCTGGCCCATTCCGCCGCCAGTTGCTCCTGGCCCTTGGCGCGTTTGGCGTCATCTAGGCGCTCGCGCACCAGCTTGGCCGCACCTTTGTCTTTAACGCTGAGTTCGCGGAACACCTCGGCCAACTGGTCGGCGGCGGGCTCGGACTGCAACCACTCACGAATACGGGAGGCCCGCTCCCCCGAGGTGGCTGCCGAAAACGCGCCTCCGGTCAGGCGATCCAAGGCGGCAGTGTCAAGATGTTTGGCGGAGTTGGACGAGGTCACAGTGGGTAGATTCTGAAGTCAGGCAATAGTGCAACCTGCTATTTTCGCCGCGATTCGTCCAGGCTTTGTGCGCTTTTTACCCACGATAGCCAATCGACTGAAACACCGGATGCTCTAGATCGCCCCATTTTTCAATGAAATACCCAGATAGCTCCTATAAACATTGCGCTAGCAGCTATCTTTAACATAGCAATATGGGTTACACCCAAAGTCTCCAGCTCTGACACTTTTGCAACGACTTCTAAGGGAACAGCAGCCACCCCGCTCTATATATAGTGGGCGAGTCAATTTCCCCTAGAAAACAGAAAGCCCGGCAACCGCCTGAACAGACAGATGCCGGGCTCGATGGCTGGCCAAAGGCCCATGCCATCAGGGGTCGTTGCCGGGGAGCGTGGTGTCCCGCAGCAAACAAGGGGCAATAGATTGCCCCAAAGATTTACCGGGGCCGCTTTATCACAGATGCCTCGCATACTTGCTTTGGCACGGACTGGCTACTGCCGGTAGCACGCCTGAATACTCAGACGCACACAGTCTAGGCATGCAATTGAACGGCTTCAAATCGGATTTTCAATGGGTGAGTGGCTTGCGATTGCAGCATTGAAGACTTGGCTCTAATTTGGTTGAAACGCAGTTTGAACGCCAAAAAGTGACGAAAATACCAATAAATTGAATAACAATTAAATTTGATATGGTTGACCTTGCATATAAAGCCCCCCTAAAATCCGCCGTTCCCGAAATTTGACTAGGGAATACCCGCCCCGCTGCCGACCCCGGCATATTCAAATCGCTGCACATGTCGGACCGACGCCGCAGGATATTGATAGCGTACCAACCCCAACGAGGTTCACGCTGCAACGCATTGCCCAACAGGCTGCACCGCATAACGTGTCCCCGCGAAAGAATGGAAGAGCTATGACAGCGACCGAAAAATTTACCAAAGGCCTGCGTGTTGTCACCAACGACATCGTTCAAGGTTTCTTTGAAATCACCCACAGTGGTTTTGCCCTTTTGGGCTTAGCCGTCGTGTTTGCCATCATCACCCTGACTGCCCGTCCCGAAATTCGCCAAGCCGGTGAAGTTCAACTCATGGGCTGGCTGCAAGACCGTCACATCGTCGCCACCGGCATGACCACAGAGCCCGAAGCCGTAGAGCGCGCCACCGCCGCCAACCCACAAACACTACCCAAACCACAAGCAGCCGTGACCTTTTGGCTCAGTAAAAAGTACAGTGTGGCGCCTGAGCCGCTCAGCGCCTTGGTGGCTGAAGCCTATGACGCTGGAAACCGCCTGAAACTGGACCCTACCCTGATTTTGGCCGTGATGGCCATTGAGTCTGGGTTCAATCCGTTTGCGCAAAGCCACGTTGGTGCCCAAGGGCTGATGCAGGTCATGACTAAGGTTCACAGTGACAAGTACGACGGATTTGGCGGCAAACTGGCAGCGTTTGACCCGGTATCCAACCTGCGTGTCGGCATAAAAGTGCTTCAGGAGTGCATTTCGCGTGCGGGCTCCATCGAAGGCGGCCTGAAGTACTACGTTGGAGCCGCCAACTTGGAGACCGACGGCGGCTACGGCG
This sequence comes from Rhodoferax sp., assembly GCA_034519365.1. Classification (GTDB taxonomy): domain Bacteria; phylum Pseudomonadota; class Gammaproteobacteria; order Burkholderiales; family Burkholderiaceae_C; genus Allorhodoferax. The sequence continues at coordinate 52,469 of JAXHOO010000032.1, forward strand.
CCAAGGTCATGGCAGAACGCGATCGCCTACAAGCCGTCGCGGCCGGCAAGTCCACCCCCATGTGGGCGCCCGTGGTAACACTGGTCCCCGTCAAGCTGCCCACGGCACCCGGCGCCGAGACCCAACCGTCGGCAAAAACAGAAACCAACGCCTTGCCGCTGAACTCGTAGTCGGCTGCGTTAAAATCTCCTTCGTACGCAACTGGCGATAGGTATCCAGCCGTCTAACGGCTTCGGATGCTGACGTGGGCCACCACTGGGAAGCGTGCCGCAGTTCCTAACAGGAATTGCGATCAGCCGTTCGCCTGGGCAGCCCTGTGTCTATCAGACCCACAGGCCATTTGTCTTTTAGGACTGCCATGTACGACCGCAACATCCTTGTTGAACAAGCCGACCCCGAATTGTGGGCTGCCATCCTGGCCGAAAACGCACGCCAGGAACACCACATTGAGCTGATCGCCAGCGAAAACTACGCCTCCCCCGCCGTCATGGCCGCCCAGGGCAGCCAGCTGACCAACAAATACGCCGAAGGCTACCCCGGCCGTCGCTACTACGGTGGATGCGAACATGTGGATGTTGCTGAGCAACTGGCCATCGATCGCATTAAACAGATTTTTGGCGCTGAAGCCGCCAATGTGCAGGCGCATTGCGGCGCCTCCGCCAACGAAGCTGTCTTCCTGGCCTTCCTGAAGCCCGGCGACACCATCATGGGCATGAGCCTGGCCGAAGGCGGCCACCTGACCCACGGCATGCACCTGAACATGAGCGGCAAGTGGTTCAACGTGGTGAGTTATGGCCTGGATGCCAACGAAGCCATCGACTACGACGCGATGGAGCGCAAGGCCCACGAAACCAAGCCCAAGCTCATCATTGCCGGCGCGTCGGCCTACAGCCTGCGCATCGACTTCGAGCGCTTCGCCAAAGTTGCCAAAGACGTAGGCGCCATCTTCATGGTGGACATGGCCCACTACGCCGGCCTGATCGCCGCCGGCGTGTACCCCAACCCCGTGCCCCTTGCCGATGTGGTGACCTCCACCACCCACAAGAGCCTGCGCGGCCCACGTGGCGGCATCATCCTGATGAAGGCCGAGCACGAAAAGGCCATCAACAGCGCCATCTTCCCCGGCCTGCAAGGCGGCCCGCTGATGCACGTGATCGCCGCCAAGGCCGTGGCCTTCAAAGAAGCGCTGCAGCCCGAGTTCAAGACCTACCAGCAACAAGTGCTGACCAACGCCCACATCGTTGCCGAAACCCTGACCGCTCGCGGCCTGCGCATCGTCAGCGGCCGCACCGAGAGCCACGTGATGCTGGTGGACCTGCGCGCCAAGGGCATTACCGGCAAGGAAGCCGAGGCCGTGCTGGGCGCCGCCCACATGACCATCAACAAAAACGCCATCCCCAACGACCCTGAAAAGCCGATGGTGACCAGCGGCGTGCGCATTGGCACCCCCGCCATGACCACCCGCGGCTTCAAGGACGAAGAAGCCCGCATCACCGCCAACCTGGTGGCCGACGTGCTGGACAACCCGCGCGACGCGGCCAACATTGACGCGGTGCGGGCCAAGGTCAACGCGCTGACCGCACGCTTCCCTGTCTACTAGCTAAGTTCCAGCCGCGCCCGGCGGCCCTCCGCCATGAAGTGCCCGTTTTGCAGCCATTCGGAAACCCAGGTAGTGGAGACCCGAATTGCTGAAGACGGGGACTTCATCCGCCGCCGCCGCCAGTGCGGATCGTGCGAAAAGCGCTTCACCACCTACGAGCGGCCGGACATTAGCTTTCCCACCATTGTCAAAAAAGACGGGCGCCGTATTGAATACGAACGCGGCAAGCTGCTAGGCTCCATGCGCTTGGCCCTGCGCAAGCGCCCCGTAAGCACAGAGCAAATTGACGCTGCCATCGAGCGCATCGAAGAAAAACTGCTCAACCTGGGTGCGCGCGAAGTGCCGTCGCGCCCGCTTGGGCGAACTGGTGATGCGGGAGCTTAAGAAGCTAGACAAGGTAGCCTACGTACGATTTGCCAGCGTTTACCGCAGCTTTGAGGATATTGATGAGTTTCGGACGCTGGTGGATGAAGTAAGTCGGTAATAGGGTTAGCCAGCTTTCCCAACTGACCAATGGTTTGAGAATGGCGATATTCGGAACGTTCCGGGAAGAGGTTGTTTTCTATACTCCGAACATGCGAATTCCCCCCCCCTCACTGTTTTGGAACACGGGCAACCGGTTTGACAAGGTGTTCTACGCTTAAAAGGGCGTTACGCTGATTGAGCTCTTAGTCACGGTCGCAGTACTCGCTGTCATCTTGGCGCTCGGGGTCCCCAACATAAAGCAAATGCTGGTCCGCAACCAAGCCAGCTCCATTGCGAGTGAGTTCGCTAGCGACGTTAGCCGGAGTACGTGTACTGAAGCCATTGCGCGCAACAGCTGTGTTGCGATTTGCATGTCTACCAATACAGCGAATGCGCTTACGGGCGGCACCCCGACCTGTGCAACTAGCGGCTCGAACTGGCAGACAGGTTGGATCATTTTTGCAAACCCGACTTGCTCCACTTCCTTGAATAACCCAACGACCAGTGGCAACACGTTGCTAAAGGTACGCCAGGCTGGAGATGCGAACTTCACCTTGGTCGCTAGCTCAGTCATTCGGAGGTTTACCTATGACTCTCGCGGCCTAACCAATGCAGGGCAAAGTAATTTCACCTTAGGATACGGTTCCGGAAACTGTCGCCAGTCCAAATTACCGATCGATCTGTGTGAGCTCAGCAGGAAGAGTAACTATCAAACAATATGCAGGAGTGAGCGCATGTCATACGCCTAAAGCACTGAACGCGGCGCCGGCCTGATCGATGCGCCAGTTGCCAATCTTGGTTTTGTCGCAGTGGAAAGCGTTATGGTGCATGAAAGGCATGCAAACTGCCGCCTTGCGGTACGAACAATCCAGCTGGATACGGAGTGCGCTTTCCATCAACATCGCCAGTCTTGCGGATCGGGTGCGGGCAAACTCCGGAGCAGTTGAAACCGCGTACACCAACAACAGCACCTACGCGGCAGAGAGAACTGCAATTGAAGCTGACGCAGCATTCTTCACACCCGCTAAGAACTGTGACACGACATCGTGCACCTCTGCAGAACTCGCCACCTATGACATGCTTATATGGCGCAGAGAGCTCAACAACCAGCTGCCAGCTGGTAGTGGCTTTATCGTGCCGACAGGAACCAAAGGCGTTGATCTAAGACTTCTTGTGACGGTGGCTTGGTACGACAAAGACAATGTAAATGCTGCCGGCACAGCACTAAATTCGCCAGCGATCTGCACAGCAGCCACGACCGGAGTAGCGGCAAGAAATTGCTGCCCTTCTGCTTTAGGAACGGCTGCAGCCTTGGTAGGGGTTCGCTGCGCAAACTTGGAGCTTGTTCCATGATGCCACGCTAGGAACCTACCGCCGAAAATCTCAATCAGGGCTTACCTTGATTCAGGTTGATGGTCAGTCTAGTAATCAGCTTAGTCATTGGGCTTGCCGCCACGTAATGCTATTTGGGCGCCAGAAGTACTGCCTCAGCCATGTCAAGCCTTTCCTTGGCAAACGAGTCCGCTAAATTGGTAATGGATATGGTCGGACGAGAGCTCCAAATGGCCGGCTACTACCCCGCCATCATGGCCAACGGCGCCGGCAGCACCAATCTGATGGGGTCTTTTAGTAACACCAAGAATCCGGCATTTCCTGCGTACGATCAAGGACTATTTGGTTGCGATGGCGCGCGATACAACCCTACCACCGGCACCTGCCCGGCTGCGGTGGCGGGTGCTGCGGATTCCGTGGTGATCAACTACTTTGGTATTCCAGAGCTCGACTCGACAACCACTTTTTCCAGCGGATACGACTGTTTGCGTCAGGCTGTCTCAAAAGACCCCAACAATGCTGCCCAAATGGCGACAGGTCGCCCGCGCTATATCTCCAATCGATTTGGCTTGGTTGCAAACAACTACACCGTCCAAGGTCCTGGCAGCACGGACCGCAGTGTGAGCACGATGAGCCTTGGCTGCAACGGCAATGGGGTCGCCGTGGAGACTACAACCTATCAACCCATGTTTGAGGGGCTCGCAGACATGGCCTTTCGGTATGGTGTACACAGTGGTACCGGATCTCTTTCACCAGATCAGTACCACACTGCGGCCGAAGTGACTGCGCTACCCGTTGCCGGGGGAAAGACGGGCTGGCAGCGCGTTACAGCCGTCAATGTTTGTATTTTGATGCGGACTTTGGAAAACGGCCGAACCGCAGATGCGGTTGGAACCAACCGGAGCTACCCAGATTGCCGTGGCAACACCGTGGAATATGCTGCGGATGACCGGACGATATACAAACGATTCGACCGCATATTCGCTATCCGCAACAACCTGAATGGCGTGTACTAATGCGACCACAATCTCAGCCCCCCCGTAGCCTGCAACGAGGTATCTCGTTGCCGATGGTGCTCATGTTCTTACTGATCATCACGGTTCTCGGCACTCTGGGGATTCGACGTGCCACAACAGGGGAAACGCTAAGCCGCAATCAATTGGACTATGAGGTCGCGAGGCAGGCGACTGAGGCTGCTCTACGTGATGCGGAACGGGATTTAATGCTCGCGGTGTCTACACGCCTAACCAATGCCATCTGCCCTAGAAATGATGACCGACCATTAAGTGGCGCTTTGCGTGCACCCAACTTTGATACGAATTGCCCACGCGGACAATGCAGGTACGAACTAAGCTACTACGACACCAGCAACTATGCCGCCAGCCCAGTGGTTAATCCTGAGCCATGGTGGCCCACTGTTAATAGCAAGAATGGTCGTTGGGAGGGCCCCCCAGCGGGCCCGGCGAGTGCTAAGCCCAGTGACGCCGCTGGCGTGGATACCAATTGCACCTTCGAGGGGTCTGTTCCCTTGGGCACCTTTACGGGAGTGTCTCGGCTCACTGGTGTTGCCAGACAGCCTGAGTATCTGATTGAGTACCTGTCTCGCGGGGACGACAAAATTATGCGCATTACTGCCCGCGGCTTCGGCGCAGATGTCAATACCGAAGTTGTTATGCAATCCTATTTCCGGCCGTTCTTACGGTGAAGGGGAATTTCTATGAAAAATATTCTTGTCAAAATTGTCACGCTGCTCGGTCTTGCTTCGGCGCAGCTACCCGCTTTTGCCCAACTCGTACCCGCGATTCCGCCCAACATCGTAACGTCTGCGCCACGTCCGATGATCATGCTGAATATGTCCAAGGACCATCAGCTGTTTTATAGGGCTTACGATGAGTTTTCCGACTTAGACAGCGACAGCATTCCTGAAACCACTTACAAGCACTCATTCACCTACTACGGCTACTTTGACCCCTACAAGTGCTACTCCTACAGCGGCACTAGCAATAAGTTCAGCCCCGCCAGCGTCAACACCACAAAATATTGCAGCGGCAACTGGAGCGGGAATTTTCTGAACTGGGCCACCATGACTCGCATGGACGTTGTGCGCAAAGTTCTGTACGGCGGCTACCGTTCGACCGACTCTGCAACCGCAACCGTTTTAGAGCGTGCCAGTCTTCCGACGGACGCCCACTCATTTGCCAAATACTACAAGGGCAGCGATCTCCCGTTGCTAACACCTTTTTCAGCAACCCAATTGGCCAGCGAAAAAGTCATTAGCAACAACAACAACAATGACGCACGACGCAAAATTGAGTACACCGTCGGAAACAACAAGCTGCACGTCAATGCCCCTGGCGTCGTGCCCGCAGCAGCTACTGCGACAACGTGCGAAACACTGGTCAACAACTTTTTTGTAGACAACATCGACAGCGTTCCGCCCAGCTACCACTGCATCACCTACGCGGTAGTCCAAGCTGCCCCCTTCACCATCAGTACGGGAGATCAAATCCGGGCACTTAATACAGATTTGACATCTCAATACGTTGAGGGCTTTGTTGTTAATTTTGATGCTAGCGCCGGCTGGGTCACGCTCGCCGTAGCCCCAGTGGATATGTCGCCACAGGTACGCCAACGATCAAAAAATGGACTCTGCAAAACTTAACGCAGACCTCCGCAACGATTTGCAACACCACTCTGGGCGACAACCTAACTGCGAACACGCCCTTCAATGCCAACACCGCAGGGAACGGCGACTCCCATACCAACGCCAACCCGCCGCTAATGCGCATCGCCAAGGGCGACTATCAACTCTGGAATGCAAACGAACGTTGGCAATGCTATTGGCAAAACTCGGGTACAGGGGGTGAAAAGAACGCATCAATGGAAATAATATTGGCGTGACTGGACTTTCGTCTGGTGCCAACAACCCGCGTAAAGACCAACAGGGCGTGACTATTTCGGGATCTGGTCCCGACTTTATTGTCCGTGTAGATGCCTGCGCGTCTTCGACTTTAATAGGCACCGAGAACTGCAAAGAATATCCGAACGGAAACTTTAAACCAATTGGACTACTGCACGAGTACGGAGAAGGTAACCTCGCAGAATTTGGCTTGATGACAGGCTCATTCGCCAAAAACATTAGTGGCGGAACACTGCGCAGCAATATGCAGTCGTTCCAAAGCGAAGTAAATTACACCACCAACGGTACCTTTTCCGCTAGTCAAGGCATCGTGTACACCATGAATAAGTTACGGGTCTATGGCTATCGCTATAGCGACGGATCCTATATTGGCGACGCTAACTGTACTTACCAACTTACTTCACTTGAGAACAATAAGTGCACTAGTTGGGGAAACCCCATGGGGGAGATGTTTATAGAGTCGCTGCGCTACCTCGGTGGGAAAACTGCCGCGAGCACTCAGTACGACTACACAGACTCCGGATCTAAAGATGCTGCGATGGGCCTGCCAAAGCCGGCATGGGTCGACCCCTTCAACAAAGCAACACCTGCTGCAAAAACGGCTGCGGAAGCCATATTTGGCCAAGGGCAATGTCGAGCCGTCAATGCCATCAACTTCAATGCCAGTGTCATTTCCTATGATGACAATACCGGCACGGAATGGTCTCCTTTTGCGGACTTGCCCGTTGCGGCAGGAAAAGGGCTGGTCTACCAAATCAATGTCATAGGAATGGATGAAGGTATTCACGACGCAGCAAAGACCTGGTTTATTGGCAACTCCGGCGGAACCAACACTAATACCTGTACCGGAAAAGTACTTGATGGGACGGCTAACACGTTGGCTACAGCCAACGGACTTTGCCCCGACGCCCCCTCGTACCATGGCTCCTATGCGCTAACGGGCGCTGCATATTGGGCTCGCACCAACCCTGTACGCACGCCAAGCACAGGCGACCTAAAAGCCAACGAAGACGCCTATAAAGTTAAGAGTTTCTCGGTCGCCTTGTCCCCAGGGAAGCCCCGCATTGAGGTGCCCCATCCGACTACAGCTGGAGCGAAAGTGGTGATCCAGCCAACATATCAGCTGCTAGTAGGGGGCACCGTTGGTAGCGGGACGATTGTGGACTTCCGGTAGTCGGAACTCCCACAGCAACCTCGGGCAAGTTCCTGATCGTGTGGGAAGATTCCGAGCAAGGCGGCGACTACGACAGTGATGTCTCCGGCATCTTGTCGGGACGAGGTGATAGGCAGTAAGTTGTATGTCTACACCCGTGTCTTTAACGCAGCCACGGCCAACCCGCAGGGTTTTGGCTACACCATCTCAGGAACTACCCGAGACGGCGCCCACTTTCACTCAGGCATTATTGGCTATACCCGCACAGATACGGGCATGATCGTGACGCAGAGTGATGGCACAGCCCACCCCAATATCGTGGATGGCGGTTGCAGCAACTGCCAGGTAAATCAACCCGAAAGCCGGGCCGAATATGACTTCGGTACCACGGCCGCCCAACGCCTTGAAGACCCACTGTGGTACGCCGCCAAATGGGGAGGATTCAATAAAGTTGAAGAAGTTACTTCTCCGGCTTCGATCCCGAAAAAGTTTTACCAAAAACCTCAAACTGACAAGGTGAACTGGGACGTGAAGAAGCTCGACGGAACCAGTGGATCAGACGGCATCCCTGACAGCTATTTCTTGGCGATTCGCCCGAGCGAACTAGAAAAATCTCTTCGTGCCGCATTTAACGCCATCGTTAGCGCTTCCAATACTGCGCCGGCCGTAGCTTCCGCGCAAATTCAGGCCGGTAGTTTGAAGTATCTAGCCAGCTTTGACGGTGACGATGGACACGGCGAACTGATCACGTTTGTGGTCCAACCGGACGGCTCATTCAACACAACGTTTAACGCCGATGGGATGCTCGAACCGTAACGTTTACCACTGGGCGGGACACACGAAACTAACCTCAACCGCGGTGCGTGGTGGACAGAGTCATCATTACAAACAGCAATAACAATACAGGACTTGCGTTCACTTGGGCCGCACTGTCCGCGGGGATAAAGACCACAGCATTCGGTGGTACGGACTCCACGGCGGAAGCCAAGCTCAATTGGCTACGCGGTAGCCGTGCGGATGAATCACCCAACGGGCTTCGTTTCCGCAAACGCAATCTCAACTCCATCATGGGCCCGGTGGTTAGCTCCAACCCGACCGTCATGGTGCCTCCGAACGCAGACTATTTTGGTTCGGCCTTTCCCGGATATGGCAGCTTTGTATCGTCCTACAAAACTCGGAAAAGTGTGATCTGGGTTGGTACAGGGGATGGCATGCTGCACGGCTTTAACGCCAGTTCCAACGCGACCGCCGGTGGGACCCCCATCATGTCCTATGTACCTCAGTTGCTTCACTCAAGACTGCAAGACTGGGTGTCGCCAGGTACTGAAAAAATTCAATCTTTCGTTGATGGAACCCCCTTTGCTGCGGACGTTCTTCTCGGCTCCACGATTACAGACTCTTCAAATGCCGGATATGACGCTGGCGCACCTGCTCCGATTGGTTGGAAAACTTATGTATTTGCATCCTTGGGACGGGGGGCTAAGGGGATATTCGCACTGGATGCAACCAACCCCGATACGCTGACTGAAGCAAATGCCAGTTCAATTTTCAAATGGCAGTTCTCGGAAGCTGATGATGCCAGCGGAGACTTGGGTTACAACTTGTCGCAGATCGGAAGCGCCAGCCGGGTTTCCGATGCTGCGTCGCCCGTAGCCAAGATGAACAACGGAAAATTCGCTGTCTTGTTGCCCAATGGGGTAAACAGCACAACTGGGAAATCCGTTCTATATATTCTGTTCGCGAACGGCCCCACCGCTGGCACGTGGACCCCGGGCACCAATTACGTCAAGCTCGTAGCAGATACAGGCCCGGCCAATGGCTTAGCACAAGCCACCTGGATTGACACAAATAACGATGGGATTGCGGATTACATCTATGCAGGCGACCTAAAAGGAAACCTTTGGAAATTCGATGTTTCCAACGTCAATCCCAGCCTGTGGGCTGTGGCCTACGGAGGACGTCCTTTGTTCATCGCGAAATCTACAGATGGAACAACCCGACTTCCTATTACGACTGCACCCGAGTACCGATTTCATCCGATGGGCGGCTCTGTGGTCAGCTTTGGTACAGGTAAATCCATTTCTAACGCCGACTTTCCAGATACCTCCGGAAAAGTCAACGGGATATTTGGGATTTGGGACAAGCCCTTGTATAGCAGCGCCGCCTATATTGCGACACCGACGCTACTGGATGATGTGACCAATGGCTTACCCCGTACACGCTCCCAACTTGTAGCTCGGACGATGACTCGTATCTTTCTAGACGACGTTGATCCGTTGAACGGAAAAGTGGGAGACGGCTATGTATCTGGTTCGAGTATAGATTGGACTAATAACAAGGGCTGGTACCTCAACTTTCCTGACTCCGGCGAAATGGTGGTGAGCAATCCGGTGATTACTCAAGGGCTTCTGTCTACTGTTTCCATAGCGCCGGCTTCGACCAGTGCGGATGTGTGTTTTAAAGGGCCTTCAGCGTACGTAACATTCATCGACCCTATCTCAGGTATGTTGGACCAGTCCGTGTTTGGCACTGTCACGATTGGCGGAGTCGTATACACGTTGGCGTCGATCAAAATTACAGATCAACGCGTCACCTTTGCGCGTGATGCGACCAAAACATCTTGTGCCTCCGGTGAAAAGAACTGTACCCGTATCATTGGTGAAACAACTGATATCACCGCAGAATCGGCAAACTCTTCCGCAAGAATCTACTGGCGTGAAATTCCTTCGTTCAAGACTAAGGCCCAAGAATGAATTACCTCACTTCCCCCTGCTGTAGGACCTCAGAGGACGGCTTCACCCTCATCGAGTTGATGATTGTGGTGGCTCTAGTTGCAATACTGGCGGCTATTGCGCTACCTTCGTATTCGGAATACGTCGCGAAAGCCCGACGTGCGGAGTTGAAAACATCACTTCTTGAGGGGGGACAGTGGATGGAACGTCATTACTCCGAAAACTACCGGTATGACACCAATACGGCGGGCACCGCAGTAGCATCCTTGTACCCTGCTAATTTGCGCCAGATCCCTCGCGATAGCGGTGGTGCGTACACCATCACTGTAAGTGGCTCTGCTGCGCGTAGCTACACCATCACTGCAACGCGAGTGGTTGGGGGGGGAATGGCGAGCGATCGCTGCGGAAACTACACTCTAAATGAGCTTGGGGTGCGCGCCAACGTGAACTATTCAACTACAAAATTTTCATCAGCAGCTGCAGCTGTTGCGGAGTGCTGGAAATAGAGTGGTCACGTATCCAGTCTCCGCATGGTGTTGGGCTGTTGCCGTATCCGCAGTGCTGCATTTGGTGATCCTCGTTGCGTCACCGGCGACTACTGTTACCTGGTCAACTGACGTAGGGCAACCGCGCCAGCCAGCGCTGTTTCAGCGCTGGATTCTGAGCCCTGAGACCGCAAGCCCTCGCTCGCCCAGTTCCCCATCACACTCTACGACTGAGCTCAGTCAAAAGTCGAGTCCTACGCTGCATCAAAACACTATGCTAGATCAAGCACTGGCAAGCACGGGGGCGACCAGTACCAAATCAGCTAACTACAAAAGTGTTGAGGAAGTTGACATCCCGGCACTTCCACAAACAAACTGGATACTCCCTACAAAAAAAGGCTACCTAGAAGCCATAAAAAGTTTCGAGTTTCGGGTTTGGGTGGACACCAACGGCATCATCACTGGCGTGGCGCTATTGGACATTCGACCCCAAATCTTGGCGACTAGTGAGTTGAATGAAATCGTTGAATGGTTGTCAAATACACCCATGCAAGCAGCCCAATTGGCGGGGCAACCAGTGGCCAATGTCAGAACCATAGAAGTAGTTTTGGAGAATGGAGATCGCTGAATCTGATTTTGACTATCTGGGCCTCCCTCTGAAACTGGCACACACAGCACTTCACCTAACCGCCCCAAACCCCCGCGTGGGCTGCTTGCTCCGTGCCCCCGAAGGGGTGATCATCGGCCAAGGCTACACCCAACAAGCTGGTGGCCCCCATGCTGAAGTCATGGCGCTACGTGACGCTGCCGCCCAAAGGCACTCCACCATGGGCTCCACTGCCTATGTCACCCTAGAACCTTGTTCGCACCATGGCCGCACCGGTCCTTGCTGCGATGCACTGATCGCGGCGGGCATCAAAAAGGTCATCGCGACCAACGTCGACCCTAACCCCCTAGTCGCAGGCCAGGGTTTTGCCAAGCTTCGGGCTGCGGGTGTTGAGGTGGAAGTGCTACCAGCCGACCATCCGCTCGCCATCCAATCTCGCGAACTCAACATCGGCTTCTTCAGCCGTATGGTGCGCAAGACGCCCTGGGTGCGCATGAAAATTGCCTCTTCGCTAGACGGCACCACGGCGCTGGACAACGGTCTAAGCCAATGGATTACATCCCCCGAGGCTCGCGCCGACGGCCATGCCTGGCGCGCACGCGCTTGTGCCATCCTGACGGGCATTGGCACCGTACTGGCCGACAAGCCGCGCTTGGACGTGCGATTGGTCGACACGCCACGACAACCCCACCTAGTGGTGATTGACAGCAATTTACAAACACCGCTTGACGCTCCTTTTTTTATAGCTGGTCGCGCAGTATTCATCTACGCTGCAGCCCAAAATGATGCCAAACAGCAGGCCTTGGAGGCCGCCGGTGCCACGGTGGTGTACCTGCCCGGCCTCCACCCCGATGGCAGCCCTACCGGCAAGGTAGACCTGCCGCGATGCTGCGAGACCTTGGCCGGCGCGAGATCAACGAGTTGCATGTCGAGGCCGGCTTCAAGCTCAACGGCTCTTTGCTGCGCGAAGGTCTGGTGGACGAGTTGCTGGTGTACCTCGCCCCCACCCTGCTAGGCCAAGGCGCGGGCATGGTGAACTTGGGCCCGCTGACCGATCTGACGCAAGGCGTAGCGCTGGATTTCAAGTCCACCGAAATGGTCGGCCCCGACCTGCGCGTCGTCGCTCGCCTACGTGGGCCGATATCCCCGCCTCCAGAATGATCGAGGTCACCCATCGCAACGTGCTGGCGATCGCCTTGCCGATGACGCTGGGTTTCGTGACGACGCCACTTCTGGGGCTCCTCGACACGCGCCGTCGTCGGACGCAGCGGCGATGCATCCCAACTGGCAGGACTTGCCATTGCGGCGGCCCTCTTCGACCTTCTCTTCGCCTCCTTGAATTTTCTGAGAGCCTCGACGACGGCCCTCGTTGCCCAGGCGCAGGGACGCGGGGAGCCATCCGAACTCTTCGCCGTCTTCTGGCGCTCGGTGGTGCATGTCGGTCGGTTTCGGGTTGCTGATCCTCGCAGTCTCTCCCGCAATCGTCGGCTTTGGCCCTCAGCTGATGGGTGCCGACGGTGGCGTACAGGCAGCTGCGGCGACCTATATCGGCATCCGCATTCTCGCCGCCCCGGTGACGCTCTCGAATTTCACCCTGCTCGGTTTCGTGCTCGGCCGCGGGCTCGGCTCTGTCGGGCTTGCGCTGCAGATCCTGCTGAACGGCGTCAATATCGCCATGTCGATCCTGCTTGGTCTGACCTTCGGTTTCGGTATTGCCGGTGTCGCCTGGGGCACCGTCATCGGCGAGGTCGTCGCCATGATCGCTGGCTTTGCCTTCATCTTCTGGCGCTACGGCCGCGCCGCAATCCCGCAGGTCTCGATGATCACCGACCGCGCCAAGCTGATGGCACTCTTTCGGCTCAACCGGGATATCCTGATCCGCACCTTTTCGCTGATCACCGCCTTTACCGTCATGACCCGGATCGGCGCCGGCTTTGGTGCCGTGACGCTGGCAGCCAATGCCGTTCTGATGAACTTCTTCATGATCGCCAGCTTCTATCTCGATGGCATGGCAACGGCGGCCGAGCAGATTACCGGTGAGACGATCGGCGCCCGGCAGCGCCTTGCCTTCCAGCGCGCGGTGAAGCTGACAGGATTCTGGTCCTTCGGCCTGGCCCTGGCGAGCCTTGCATTCTTCTTGCTCTTCGGGCCCGCGATCATCGGCTTCATCACAACGGCCGGCGATGTGCGAAGTGTTGCCGAGACCTATCTGATCTATGCAGCGCTGACCGCGCTGACAGGAGCGCTGGCCTTTCACATGGACGGCGTCTTCATCGGTGCGACATGGTCATCCGACATGCGCAACATGATGCTCGTCGCGCTCGCCGGCTATCTTGCAACGGTCGCTATCCTCGTGCCCCTGTTTTCCAATCACGGACTGTGGATCGCGCTCAACGTGTTTCTCGGTCTACGCGGCCTGCTGCTGCTCGCCAGGCTGAAACCGAAGACCGATCAGACCTTCACCGAAAGCCAGTGATCGAGCCTGGTGTCGCGCAAGTCGCTGACATTGGCGACCTGCTTCGCGATCGAGCAGGCGGCGACAGGCCGCGCAGGATACGGCCTGGCAGGGCCGGGCCCTCATAAACCATGCAGGAGTAGAGCTGCACGAGGTCGGCGCCGGCGCGGATTTTCTCCAGCGCCGTTTCGGCTGAGGACACGCCGCCGACCCCGATGATCGGCAAGGCCGGACCAACGCGCTTTCGCATACGGGCGAGAACAGCGGTCGACTTGTCAAAAAGCGGGGCTCCGGACAGGCCGCCGGCCTCACCTGAAAGCGTCGGGTCCGTCAGGCCATCGCGTGACAGCGTGGTGTTCGAGACGATGAGGCCATCGAGATCATGGGCGGCTGCGACCTCGGCAATGTCGTCCATGCCTTCTTCGGTGAGGTCCGGCGCGATCTTCAGGAAAACCGGGAGGCGCTTGCCGGCGCGCAAGGCTTCTTCCGAACGTGCGGCGAGCACGGCAGACAGGAGCGCATCCAGGCTTTCCTTGGCCTGCAGATCACGCAGACCCGGGGTATTCGGCGAGGAGATGTTGGCGGTGAAATAGGTCGCGACGGGATAGAAGCGGCGGATGCCGGCGACATAGTCGGCGATCCGGTCCGTTGCGTCCTTGTTGGCGCCGATGTTCACACCGACGATCCCTGCGCGGTTGCCGCGGGCGATGAGCCGGGCCAGCGCCGCCTCATGTCCCTCGTTGTTGAAACCGAGGCGGTTGATCACCGCGCGGTCGCGCTCCAGGCGGAAAATGCGCGGCTTCGGATTGCCGGTCTGGGGCTTGGGCGTCAGCGTGCCGACTTCGGCAAAACCGAAACCGAGCGACAGCAGTGCATCCGGCACCTCGGCATTCTTGTCATAGCCTGCGGCCATGCCGAGCGGGTTCGGGAAGTGAATGCCGGCAACTGTCTGGGCGAGACGCGGATCGACAGCAGACTTGCAGCTCGGGACGAAGCCGGTTTTCAAGCGCGGCAATCGAGAGCCCATGGGCGGTTTCCGCATCGAAGAGGAAAAGGCCACGACGGCCGAGCGAGAAGAGGTCCAGCATCAGCGGTTCTCCTCGACCATGTTTGGAAAGACATGCAGGCCGTCATCCACCGAGGGCCAGGGGCTTTTCCCAGAGCACGGCATCGAGCGGCAGATCGGCATAGAGATGCGGGAAGAGATCTCCGCCGCGCGAGGCCTCCCATTTCAGAGCGTCACCGAAGACAGTCGCATCGACCGCGACAAGCAGCAGATCGGACTGGCCGGCAAAATGCAGACGCGCAGTCTCCACCGCCTGGGCTCCCGTCGAGAAATGGATGTAGCCGTCCTTGAGATCGATGGACGCGCCTTTGAAAAGGCCCGCGTCGCGCGCCTCCTGCCATAATTCTCGCGGCACGATCTTGTATATGGTCTTGTCCAAGGTCCGGTCTCTCGCAGATCATGAAGGTCGAGGCGGGTTTGCCGCAAACGCGGCCAAATGTCCACGCCCGGAGATGCGGACGACAGGAGGAGGAAGAATATGTCCATCGGCAAGACATTGCTCACACTGGCGGCCCTGTCGCTCGGCGTTCCCTTCGCCATGGCTCAGGATGCCGCCACCGACCGTTACACGCTGGAGAAATCGGAAAGCGGCTTCGTGCGGCTCGATCGGCAGACGGGGGCGGTGACGCTCTGCACCGAAGCCGATGGCACGCTCACCTGCCGGATGGCGGCCGACGAACGGGCGGCTTACGACGCGGATCTCGCCCGGCTGGAAAAGCGGGTCGAAGCTCTCGAAAAGCAGATCGCCGAGGGCATGGCCGCCAAAAGCGGCGAGCTTCCGAGCGACGCGGAGATTGACCGCTCGATCGGCATCATGGAGCGCTTCATGCGGACTTTCTTCGGGCTGGTACAGGAATTTCAGGGACAGGAGCAGGATAGATCGGGAGACCCCGTTCCGGACAGAACCTGACCACAAACAGGCCTCGTTCACCCATTCGTTGCACGACCATTGTCTAGTGCGTCGTCAAGCGCTAAAAGAATGAGACGCATTCGCGCGCAAAATGACATCGCTCTTGGGAGGGGGCTGTGACATGGCTGCATCGACCTTCATCATCGCCGACGACCATCCGCTGTTCCGGGGCGCCCTGCGCCAGGCCGTGACCGGCATCGACGGCACGCAAACCATCATCGAGGCCGGCGACTTCGAAGCTGCCCGCAAGGCGGCCGCCGAGCATTCGGATGCGGACCTCATGCTGCTCGATCTCGCCATGCCCGGCGTCTCCGGTTTTTCCGGCCTGATGGCGCTGCGCGCCGAATTCGCGAGCCTGCCGCTGGTCATCGTCTCCGCCACCGACGATCCCGTCACCATCCGCCGGGCGCTCGAGCTCGGGGCCTCCGGCTTCATTTCGAAGTCAGCGGGGATCGACGAGATCCGCGCGTCGATCCAGTCGGTGCTGGAAGGTGATATCGCCACGCCTGCAAGCTATCAGGGCGGGCAGGAGACGGATCCTGACGTGGCCGATCTGATCAACCGGCTGCGCACGCTGACGCCGCAGCAAAGCCGCGTGCTCGGCATGCTCGGCGAAGGCCTGCTCAACAAGCAGATCGCCTATGAGCTCGGCGTGTCGGAAGCGACGATCAAGGCGCATGTCTCGGCGATCCTCTTGAAGCTCAAGGTGGACAGCCGCACCCAGGCCGTGATCCAGCTCGGCAAGATCAACATGGCCATGGTCGCCTGAGACAGGCGAGAGGATTTTATTCCTTTTTGCTTTACTATCGGCCTTTGCTGATCTATTGTTTTCGCCATTGCCGGACCGGGGATCCGAAGTGTTCCGGCGCTGAAGAGGCGCGAACATGCTTTCGCATGACAGCATATGGGCCGCGATCGATCGGCTGGCGGAGCAGCATTCGCTGACGCCTTCAGGTCTTGCGCGCCGTGCTGGCCTCGACCCCACCTCCTTCAACAAGTCCAAGCGTGTCGGTGCTGATGGCCGGATGCGCTGGCCCTCGACCGAATCCATCGCCAAGGTGCTGGAAGCGACCGGCGCCAGTCTTGACCAGTTCATGCGCTATGTCTCGCCAGACGCCTTGCGCGGCAGCCCGCTGCCGCAGGGGACATTTCCGCCGCAGGCAAGCTCGATCCCCCTGCTCGGCATGGCCCAGGCAGGTGCCGGCGGATTTTTCGACGATGGCGGCTTCCCTGCCGGCCAGGGCTGGGATCTCGTCGAGTTCCCGGCGGCGCCCGGCCGCAACAACGGCGTCTACGCGCTGGAGGTCCAGGGCGAGAGCATGAAGCCGCTCTACCGCGACGGCGACATCCTGATCGTCGAGCCGGGTGCGCAAGTCCGCCGCGGTGACCGCGTCGTGGTGAAGACCCGCGAGGGCGAAGTCATGGCGAAGATCCTCGCACGGCAGAGCGCAAAATCGATCGAGCTGCAATCCCTCAATCCGGATCACCCTCCGCGCATGCTGGACATGGGCGATGTCGAATGGGTGGCGCGGATCATCTGGGCGAGCCAATAGGAAAACGCGCCTATGCGACGGATCAGCACCTTCATCGCCGGCGCGATCGGGCTCCTCCTGTGGGCCTATCTCGTCATGGCGGCCGGAGCGACGCTCCGCGAAGATCCTGTCGATTACAATATCGAGGATTTGGACGTGCCGGATCCGTCGGAGCTCGACCTGCCCGATGTCGGCTTCCTTCAGGATGACACGACCGGACAACCGACAGTGATGGAAGCCAGACGGCAGGTGCGCAGCATCGAACCGGATGCCTTCGGATCGCCGGCCTTTGCCGACGCGCAAGACCTCGAACGGGTGGCGGCGCGCGCACCGTTGTCCAACGCCGCCGAGCGCACCAAACCGAAAGTGGTTCTGCTGCATCGGCCGTCGAGCCTCGCTGCCGGGGTCGTCGCCTTCGGACCGGATCAGCGCGTACGCCTGGCTGATCTGATCGAGACGCCTGTGGACCGCAGCTGCACCACGGCGGAGGGCGACGTCTGGCCCTGTGGCGCCATGGCACGCACGCAGCAACGCCAGTTCCTGCGAAACCGGTCGCTCACCTGTGAAACAACCGCAACAGCATGGCAGGGCGAGATCCGCACACGATGCTGGGTGGGCGTCCAGGATGTTTCGTCCTGGCTTGCAAAATACGGATGGGCAGAGGCGGAGGCGGGCTCCGCACTTGCCGACCTGACCGAGGAAGCCCGTGCCGCAAGACGCGGGCTTTTTGGTGAGCCCGCACAACGGGCCGGCGCGCTCCCTTGAAACGCCTGGCCGCCCCTCCTACTCTTTGCCCACATCAACTGGAAAGCCTCATACATGAACAAGCCCGTATCCCCGGAAGAAGCCCTGATCTTCGTCATGGTCATGGCGTCTGCCGTCGACAATGCCATGGCCGAAAAGGAACTCGTGCGGATTGGCCAGCTGATCGATATTCTTCCGGTCTTCGAGAATTTCGACAAGGAGCGCCTGATCGAGGTATCACAGCGCTGCGCGAGCCTGCTTTCCGGGCCTGAGGGTCTGGACATCGCGCTCGAAACCATTCGCGACGCCCTGCCGGAATGGCTGCATGAGACCGCCTATGCGCTGGCTGTGGAAATCGTTGCCGTCGACCTGACCCTTCGCGCCGAGGAAATGCGCCTGCTTCAGCTGCTGCGGGATCGTCTTGCGCTGGACAAGCTCACCTGCGCCGCTCTGGAGCGCAGCGCATCGGCCCGCTATCGCCAGATCTGATCGCCTCAGAAAAGCCCGACCGGGAAATAGCGCAGATAGATTTCTTCCAGCCGCCCGTCCTTCGACAGCGCAGCAAGGGCGCTGTCAAGCGCGGCGGAAAGGGCTGTGTCCTGTCCGCCGACCATGAGGGTCATGCCTTCGCCGAGATGGCGCTCCGACAGAAAGGGGCCATCGAGAAAGCCGCAGCAGCCAGCGGCTTCAGGGCTCATCATCCAGAAGGAGAGTTGCAGGGCATCAGCGAAGACAGCCTCGACCTGGCTTCCCTTCAGCCCGGCCATGAGCGCTCCCTGGTCCTCGAAGGTCGTCGGTGTGATGCCGGGAAAGAAAGCCTTCAACATGGCTTCGTGCGCTGTATCCTTGACGACGCCAACCTTGCGGCCGGAGAGAGCCTGGGCATCCTGACGAGCAAGGACAACGTCGTTTCGCCTGAGGAAACGCGCAGGCAACAGAAGATAGGGTCGCGTGAAATTGAACCTTTCGCGCATTTCCTCCGTCACCGCGATGCCCGCCATCACCGCTTCCCCCTGCCCGCTTTCCAGCGCCGAGGTCAACTGTTCATAAGGCAGAGCCTGGATCTGGCAGCGGGTCTGAAGACCGAGCTCGTCACAGAGCGCGCGCGCAAGATCGACATGGAAGCCCGTCAGCCGGCCGCTCTGGTCGATGAAGTTGAAAGGCGGAAAATCCGTGGTGGTCAGGAAACGCAGCCGAAGCACGCTGCTGACATCCGGCCGCACCAGCCGTTCGCGTGCGTCGAAGAGGACGGGAAGATCGGTTTCCTGCGCGCCCGCACAGGCGGCGCGGACCGTAGCGCCACCAACAGAAGAATCGCGGTGACCCGGGGCCACAACCCCACAAAATCTAGGGATGTAACTTTTGCGCGCATCTCTATCATCTTCAACCGTGGTCAGGGTGGGGCGTCGTTCAGACCGGATGACGTGTAGCAGCTTGGTGTGGACGAGGGAATATGGCCCGCGGATGGTCGCCGCGCGCCCAGGATCAACGCGGGGGCAAGAGCAGCGGAGCGCGGTAAGCGCGGCCGATATGGAGAGTCTGAGCCGGCTGAAATGCGAAGCCCGGTTGCTGCACGTGCTCGGCATCTCCAAGCCGCTGATTGCCCGGATGGCGCAGCGCGCCGCTGTCAACGGGACCTCTGTCGAGGCCGAACTGCTCGCCAGCGGCGCGGTCGAGGAAGAGGCCTATTTTGCCGGGTCTGGCGCGGATGTACGGCCTGCCCTTCCTGCCGGAAATCGATCCTTCGCTGCTTGTGGATCATGCCTACAGCGACACCCAGCTCGCCGAGCCGCGCATGGTGCGGCTGCACTATACCGACCGGCCGCCGGTCGTGGCCATTGCGCCGCACATTCTCCACATGGAGGGCCTGGCAAAACGCTTCGGTCGGCATGGACCCGGGCGCCGGCAGCCTGGTCGTGACGACGCCGTCCGCAATCCGCCGGGCCAGCTGGAAGGTGGGGGAAAACCGTCGCGTCGGGCCAGGCCGTGCGCGGTCTGTTCGATCACGCTCCAGCCCCTTTCCGCGCGTCTGGTGGTCACGGGTGACCAGGGCTTTTTCGCCGGCGCCAGCCTCTGCCTGCTCTGCCTTCTTCTGGTCTATGGCGCCGATGCTCGCCGTGATGCTCGCGCATATGATGCTGTCGTTCTTCCACACGGCAGCACTCTTCCTGCGGATCGCCGCCGTCTCGCATGGCCGCCTCGCCACCGGATCTTCGTTTTTCAAAGCTCGCGCGCGGCGGCGAGGCCCTTCCGATCTATACGGTCATGGTCGCGCTCTATCGCGAGGCCGCCGTCGTGCCGCAACTGATCGCGGCACTCGATGCGCTCGACTGGCCCCGCAGCCTGCTCGACGTGAAACTGGTCTGCGAGGGAGACGACCAGGAGACGCTGGAGGCGATCCGGCAAGCGCGGCCCGGCCCGCATATCGAAGTGGTCGAGGTGCCGGCCATGGCGCCGCGCACCAAGCCGAAGGCGCTGACCTATGCGCTATCCGGCGCCCGCGGCGAGTTCCTGACGATCTACGACGCCGAGGATCGACCGCATCCGCAACAATTGCGGGAGGCCTATCATGCCTTCCGGCTCGGCCCTGCCGACCTCGCCTGTCTGCAGTCGCCACTGGTGATTGACAATGCCGGCGAAAGCTGGATCAGTGCGATTTTCGCGCTTGAGTATTCGGCCCTGTTCCGCCGGCTTCTGCCGGCGCTCGGCTTCTATCGCCTGCCGCTGCCACTGGGCGGCACCTCGAACCACTTCAAGACCGCGCTGCTGAAAGAGAGCGGCGGCTGGGATCCCTATAACGTCACCGAGGACGCCGATCTCGGCATGCGGCTCTGCCGGATGGGCTATCGCTCCTCGACGCTGACGCTGCCGACCTATGAGGATGCGCCGACCGATTTCGGTGTCTGGCTCGCGCAGCGGACCCGCTGGTACAAAGGCTGGCTGCAAACCTGGCTTGTGCTGATGCGCCACCCCCTGCGGACCGCGCGGGAGATGGGGCCTCTCTCCTTCTTTGTCTTCCAGCTGCTTGTCGGCGGCGTGCTTGTCGCAGCGCTCAGCCATCCGGGGCTGATCGTCTTCATCACGCTGTTCTGTCCTGTCGCTGATGCAGATCCCGGCCGCCCAGCCGAATGTCTTCACCACGATGATGCTGGCCATGGACATCTTCAACATCCTCGGCAGCTATGCCGTCTTTTTCGCGCTCGGCGCCACCCCGATGAGCGAGGGCGAGAAAAAGGGGATGGGGTGGAAATGGGCGATGATCCCGGTCTACTGGATGGCCGTGTCGCTGGCCGCGTGGAAAGCGGTGGTCGAACTCAGGCTCAAGCCCTTCCACTGGAACAAGACGCCGCACCAGCCGAGACGCAGCGCATCCTGGCGCTCGGGATGGTTCAGGCGAACCAGGAGCGAAGTCCCCGTCGTCACATCCTCGTCCGAGAAGTTGTGATCGCCGGTGACCGCATCGGCGATGATCTCGGCGCCTGCGGTCGCGCAGTTGCCCGGCAAGATCTCGCCCTCGCCGGCTGCAGGGTCGTCCGATCCGGTCAGCATCCGGATGCGCGTGCCCGAGAGATCGGCTTCCGGCGGATCACTCCAGAACCGGCACCGGCCTCAGAAGCATGGCCTCGCGAACGATGCCCGGATGCAGCATGATCGCGGCCGCGAGAAAATTCGCGCCGTTGGAATAGCCGGCGAAACGCAGGCGCGTTTCATCGAGGCCATAAGCCTGTTGAGCATCCTCGACGAAGGCGGCGAAGGCTTCGGCTTCCGCGACGATGTCCTTCTGGTCGAAATCGCGCGGACCGAAGCGGCGAAAGAAGCGGGGCACGCCTTCCTCCGTCGCGCGGCCCCGGAGACCCAGAAGGGTCGACGACGGCGCGATCTTGCGCCCGAAGGGCAGAAGGTTCGCCTCATTGCCGCCGGTTCCGTGCAGCAGAACAAGCGTCGAGCCATCCCGGCATCCGGCTCGTGGATGCGGTGCACGAAGGACAGGTCATGGTAGATGGTGCGGGGTTCTCCCGGAAGCCCGAATTGCGGCAGCATCGGCACAATGTCTTGCGGGCGCAGGTGAAAATGTTCGGGGATGAAGAGCTGGTCCCCGAGGGTTTCCAGCGGCTCGTCGATGGCAAAGCCCGGACCATCGGAGGCGAGTTCGATCAGCCCGCCTGCGGGCTCCCGGACATAGAGGGAATAGAAGTATTTGCGGTCATGCATGTTGATCGTGTCGTCACCGCGCGATCTCAGTTCGGTCGCCTGCGCTTCGACGACAGCGCGATCGGCCATACGAAGGGCCACATGGTCGATGGCGCCGGTGCCGGGGGCTGCGGGCCAGAAACCAGTGGCGTCGCGTACGTCGATACCCTGACCGATTTCGAGACTGTGAGGCGGGTGATCGTGCCTTCGGTCGCCGACACCCGAAAGCCGGCGTGGCGGGTGAGGAAGTCGGCGGTCTGCTGAGGCTGCTCGACAGCAGGGTCGCTGCCCGCAGGCGGGTGATCGCATCCCTTGCTTCAATGCCGCGCACCGGCCAGACCGCGCCCGGCTCAACCGCGGTCGTGCCGACGAGCTTGACGATGATGCCATCAGGGTCTGTGAGCCTGAGCACAGGCTCGGCGAATTCGGTTGCGGGACCCGTCGCCGCAACGCCGAATGTGCAAGGCACGCGTCAGCCAGAAGCCGATCGCATCCGGCTGAATGGCAAAGGCGATTTCGCTTGCCGCGCCATGGCCGACGCGGCCGGGGGATCCGTCTTCCCAGGCCAGAAACGTCACCAGCGAGCCGGGGCTTGCGACGGCATCGCCGTAAAACAGGTGAAGCTGGGCCGCATCCTCGAAGCCCCCTGTGCGCTTGACGAGCCTCAGGCCGAGAAAGCCGCAATAGAAATCGACATTGGCCTGGATCTTCCGGGTGATCGCCGTGATGTGGTGCAGGCCGCTGGTCATGCTCGTCTCCCTGTTCTACCCTCCCTTACAACAAATCGAGACGAGGAAAAGACCATGGTGACACTGCTCGGCATTTCGGGAAGCCTGCGCAAGGGCTCGCTCAATACAGCGCTGCTGAAGGCCGCAACAGAAATCAAGGCGGAGGGCTACACGCTGGAGGCCGCAGGCATCCACGGAATCCCACTCTATGACGGAGACCTCGGAAGAAGCAGAGGGCATCCCGGCCTCTGTCACCACTCTCAAGGAGAGGATCATCGCCGCCGACGGCGTGATCCTGTTCACGCCCGAATACAACAACGGCATCCCCGGCGTCTTCAAAGAACACCGTCGACTGGCTGTCGCGCCCCTCATCCGACATGGCAAAGGTCTTCGGCAACAAGCCCTTCGCCCTCGTCGGCGCTTCACCCGGCAATTTCGGCACCCTGCTCAGCCAGAATGCCTGGCTCTCCCGGTCCTGCACACGCTCGGCTGCCAAGTGTTTGCGGAAAAGCGGTTGATGGTGTCTCGGGCGCATACGCTGTTCGACGCCGAGGGCAAACTCACCGACGAGGCCACGGCCAAGCGGCTGGGGGATTTGCTCGGGGCGTTTGCGGGATTTGCCTCCCATTAGCTCCGCATAATTCACGCGCCAGCCCGGTAAGAGCGAAAGTGGAAAAATGAGTGACGCCCCAATTGGTCCTGAAATTTGGTCAATTCTGCTACCGGTCGTCGTGGGCGGAGCTCTCGCAGTACTTGGAGGGGCGGTAGGTCCGGTAATGTCGCACCTGTTAGGTTCGCGGGCTTCGCGACAAAGCTTAAGGACCCAAAGATTTGATGAGATGATGGCCTCTGTATATGAACACGACCACTGGCTCGATCTGAAAAGAAGGTCACTGGTCTTTGGAGAAGCTTAGAGGCGGGTCCGCCTCCAATTTACAAAGCGCGATCTATAAGCTCTCACCAATTTTGAAGATTTGGTTCAGCCGATCAAGAAGCTAGACGCAGCCTCATCTGGCTACCAATTTTGGATGGCTGGTGCAGGACAGAAGCGTCTTAACGGGGAAGTGTCAGCGCTCGCTAATGGCTTTGACGAAGCATACAAAAGTTGGCTGGCCGAATTTCTTAAGTTCCAAGACTCCGCCTCTCACTATGCAATTACTAGAAAAGGAAAAGTCTGAATTCAGGCGAGGGCGAAGGGCGCCACTGGAGCGGGTGAAGGAATCGAACCCTCGTATTCTAAGCTTGGGAAGCTTCGGAGAACGAATAGCAGAAACAAGGTGCCGTTTCACTGAAAAATGACCTCGGCGACAATGTTCGCCGAGGTCCGTGCAGCGAAATGTGCCGCTGGCACGCACTCTGGAGATGCAACATGAACATGCCTTTCCGGCCTCTCACCGCCCTGCCTGCAAAAAGCCACTTTCCGCCGACCATATGCACGTTCGACGTCGCCGCGAGCTACGTCGAGCATGGCGGAGATGGTCGCTACTTGCCAAAGATTGTAGAGCACCTTGGCACCAGGGGCGCTAACCACCATCTTCCCGTTCGATGTGAAGAAACTGGCGCTCGATCTCTATCCGACCCAGCAACACGCCACTCGAAATCGATGCATCATCACCCCGGTGCGAGCCGTGTTTTACCATGCCTACGAGCGAGGCTGGGGGCCAGCGCTACGTCTCAGGAACCTGAAAGAAGAAACCCAAAGAGGAAGAAAGCAGCATCGCAAGCATGGCTCCACGCCTTCGTTCGGCAATGCGCCAAGGATGGTCTACACCATCTTGCGGCGCTGGTCCTGTTCATGAGCCAGACCGGCGCGCGGATCTCCGAGGCTATCGAGCTGCGATGGAATGAGGTTGATCTGATCAACCGGACAGCCTTGCTGCTGAAAACCAAGACCGGGCGGAATTCGACCAGGTTCCTGACCGACCAGATGATCAGTCGGCTCTATGCGCTCCAGGACGGGATGAAGCCAGACGACCGCGTCTTCCGCTACCGCAACCGCCACTCGGTCAACGAGAGGATCGGGGCAGTCTGCCGGCGTGCGGACATCGTATACAAGCCGACACATACGTGCGGCCGGCACGCCTTCGCCAATATAGCGCTGTCGATGGGAGTGGATGTGAAGTCAGCAATGGACGCGGGCGGATGGAAAAGCACCGCGGTCTTTCTTGGCACCTACGCCAACCCACGTAATGCAGGCCGCGTCGTCGCGGAAAGGCTGAACGTATATCAATATGACGCCGACCTCCTGATAGGTGCGAATAGCTGCAGGATGATGACTGAGCGTTTCCAGGCCGTTGGCCCTAGTCCTTTTACCCACCCTGCCATACAGAAAGACAAGGGAAATCAGTAGACCCAGTCGCACCTGGTGCCGACTACCTTGACAGGGCTATGCGCTCCACCATACTCGAAGGCGCGGCAACGATGACGTTTGCAAAACGTTAAACCACTTCTAGTTTACTGAGCAGCGGACCAACCGTAGTGGGTGCATCGTGACCGACGAAAATAAGATAACACTCACGATACATGGCTTGGAGGCCTTTGGGGGCGAGATCGATGCGGAGGTCTTCGCTGAAAAGTTTGCCGCGTTTCTGAAGGGATTAGCGTCCTCTGACGAGGCTGCGAACGGCGCCAAGGTTCTTAAGTTTATCCTGTCGGACCTCCGCAAAAACACAGCTACAGCCGTCCTGAGTGAAAGGCAGGCTAAACCTAGCAGTGAGCCGATAAACTCCGGCATCGATTTCTTTGCTGATTCTCTGAGCTTGATCCGTGAGAACAGTCCGAAGGCACGGCGCCTTCCAAAGCTATTGGTCGAGCAGGTCGTGCTGTTGAACAAAGGGGTCACGAAGAGATTTGAGTTTGGAGAAATCAAGTTTCTCGATCGAGAACCTTTGCTGCTGGATAAGTTCCTAGAAGATCGCGCTAAACGCGTGCTTTCCGACATCAAGGACGCCGAGACCAACTTGGGCTTCTTTGCAGGAGACGTCTATGCGTCTTTCGATGGCGTCCTGAAGGCTGTCGACTTTCAGACCACCGCAAAGCGCGGAACGCTTAGACTGTCGATCGGAGAGGTTCCCATACTCTGCAATCTGTCAGGCGTCGACATCAAGGATGTCCGAGAGGCACTAGACCGGCGAGCTCGCTTCTATGGACGTGCAGCCTACGATAGCGGTCATCCATTCCCAGGATGTTCGACGTCACCAAGATTGAGGTCATAGCAGATGGCTCCGGTCTGCAGGGGTGGCGCGGTTCGTTCCGCTGGCCTAAACGATGATGCTGGGTGGGGTGACGAGTGAGCTCTTTTGCGCCATTACTACTGGGATTCCGGCATCTTTATCGCATATCTGAATGATGAGAGGGAGACGCGAGGCGAGCTGATCGACCACATCTCTCAGTTCCTAGACGAAGCCGGCGGGGGGCACTGCAGGATCTATACATCTACAATTACTATCGCGGAGATCCTGCCGCAGACGCTAAAAAACCGGGAGCTTTCCTCGTTCAACGAGTTCGTTAGAGATTTTGAGGGCGCTGTATTCACCGTTCAGCCAGATCCGAACGTCATGGGGCTTGCAGCATCTCTCCGAGGCCAGCGTTATACTGCCCACGCAAACGCGCCGAGACCTCGGTCAATGGAGACGCCAGATGCGATCCACTTGGCAACTGCAATACTGCTAGAGAGCCATTACGGAGTAAAGCTGGACGCCTTCCACACGTTTGACAACGGGAAATCCAAGACACCAGAGGTGCTAAGTCAGTCCCGATGATCGATCTGGATCGTTGGATCCATGACTGCTCTGATGACCGCAATGTTCAAGCTGCCATCCGGCTTAAGCGGTCTAAACCCGTACATCCGGCACCTCAGCTCAGGTTCTGACGCAGCCAGCGTAACGGGCTTCAGTCCCTCCGGGCCTACCAAATTTCTTAAATATCAAAGCCATTTAGGCGCAGGTTAGCCACCTCTGTTCCCGTTGTCTTCCGGCGAACCGGCTAACCTTTGCCGCTCGCGCCTGAATTGTTGATTCAGGCGGCGCAACTCTTCCCTGCCGACAAATGCTTCGATATGGTCCAGCGGACACAGAAGCGGGGAGCATCATGAAGAAAACCATTATCGCCGCAGCGGCACTCGCCGCTCTCTCATCCTGCGCCAAGCGTCCGGACGCAATCGTGCCGGTCGATATTCCTATGGCAGTCTATCAGGGGCAGAGCTGCCAGCAGCTCGGCAATGAACTCATCAAGGAGCAGCAGAACCTTGCTGCCGTGTCCAAGGCTCAGAACGAGGCTGCGACCGGTGATGCTGTCGGTGTCTTCCTGATCGGAGTGCCGATGTCCTCCGCAGTCGGCGGTGACAAGGAAGGCCAGGGTGGCCGTCGCAAAGGGGAGCAGGG
>JAXHOO010000011.1:0-41966 GCA_034519365.1 Rhodoferax sp.
ACCCGCGCCCAGCGGCATCATGAAGCCCTGAATGCGCTGGGTTTTCTTGTTGAGCGCCTGCACATCGGTAGGGAACACGGGCAGCAGGCGGTTCTTCTCATTCTTGGTTTTGACCGCGCTGAGCACCGACCAGGCCAGCACATCGGCGCGCTCTTTGAGCGGCGCAAAGGGGCTGTTAGCCCCATGCACACCAGGGCCACTGCCCAAAGGAATGCCGCCAGGCGGAATGGCCGCGCCGCCGATAGGCGAGCTGAGCTGGGCACCCACTGGCAAACCCATTTGCACCAGCACCAGACCAGCGCTGACAACAAGAGCAGAGATGCGTGCAAATTTCATGGGGTGTGCCTGCAGGGGGAACAAAGTGCTACGGGAGTGCTAGGACTAGGGCTGGCTGGAATAGTTCAACGGCACCCAAGTGTACGTGGCGCCATCGGCACTGGCACGCAGGCGGCCCACCCCAGGGAATGCGTTGTGCGCCACGCCCACCAGGTAGCCGGCTTGGGCTGCCTGCGCATACAGCGTGCTGCGCTGCCGGGCGGCCTGGGCCTGGTCGGCATCGAAGGCGATGGTGACGCTGGGGTCGTCAAACTGCACCGCAGCCACGTGCATCAGGTCGCCCCACAGCATGAGTTTTTGGCCTTGGCTCTCCACCTGGTATACGGTGTGGCCGGGCGTGTGGCCGTGGGCGGCTACGGCGCGGATGCCGGGTAGCAGCTCCGTATCACCCGAGAAGCCGCGTACCTTGCCGGCTGCCAGATACGGCTTGAGCGCAGCCATGGCACTCAGGAACGAAGGCTTGTGCGCATCAGGCGCGGCCTGCATATGGGCTTCGTTGAGCCAGTAGTCCAGATCGGCCTGGTCCAGGCGCACCACGGCATTGGGGAACGCACGTGCCTGCCCGGCCAGCAGCCCACCCACGTGGTCGGGGTGCAGGTGGGTGATATAGACCTCGTCGACCTGCTCAGGCGCATAACCCGCAGCCCGAAGGTTGGTTTGCAAATGCCCCAGCGTCGGGCCAAACGCCTGCGCCGCACCGGTGTCAATCAGCACCAGCTTGCGGCCGGTGTTCACCAGGTAGGTATTGACCGAGGTCTCGACCTGCTCGGCCAAATAGCCTTTTTGCAGCGCCTGCAACAGGCGCTCGGGGCTGCTGCCGGCCAGCAGCTGCAACACGGGCAGTTTGAACGTACCGTCGGACACGGCGGTGACTTCAAAATCGCCCAGCATCATGCGGTGATAGCCAGGCGCCTGGGTTTTCACCATCGGGGCTTCGGCCAGCGCGCTGCTGCCAGCAGCCACCGCCAGCCAGAAAAAGACAGCCTGCACGGCCTTGGAAGAATGCAACATGGGTTTCCTTGGGTTAACGTCCACAGCGGACTCCCCCATGTTTGGGGCTCACTTCAGAAAACTCCAATCGAACCCGCCAATGGGTTCTATGGCCTCCACGCATACATCCTCGGCGCCTGCACTCAGTACGCCAGCTCTGTCTCCACCTGCTGCGCCAGCGCCCGGTTCCGCGGCACGCCCATCAATGCCACGATGCGCTGGCGCAACCAGCCCAGCGCAGGATCGGCATCGGTGTGCGCCGACCACACCATGGACACCGGCAACGGCCCCAGGTCCAGGGGCAGGGGATCCACCACCAGCCCAAACTGGCTGGCAAACAGCTGCGCCACCGACCGCGGCAAGGTGGCCACCACGGGTGCATTCGCCACGGTCACCAAGGCGGTCATGCAGTCGGGCACCACGGCCGTGACCTGCAGCGCCCGGCCTTCGTGCAGCAGCGCATTGCAAATCTGCGCATGCAGGTCGTGGGTCTGTGCAATGGCCACGTGCGATGCGTCCAGAAACTGCGCTTTTTGGATAGGGCCGCGCCAAGGCATGCGCTGCGGCTGGTAGCAGCACACCATCTCGTGGTCCAGCAGGTGCACCGCGCGGTAGCGCGCCTCTTCGGGGGCAAAGCAGCCCACCACCAGGTCCACGCTGTGGCGATCCAGATCGGCACCAAAGCCGTCGGACGAAATGCGCTGCGCAATGACTTTCAGGCCCGCGCCATAACCCAGCAAATCGGCGCTCAGCAAGGGCATGAGCATTTCGCCACACACCAGCCCCACGCGGAAGGTGCGCTGGGCGCCCTCGGGTTCAAAACGGTCACTGGCCCGGATCAACGCCTGGGCCTGCCCCAGGAGCTGCCGGATCTGGGTCGACAGGGCCAGCGCCTTGGTGGTGGGCTGCATGGCGTGGCCCACGCGCACAAACAACTCGTCTTCCAGCAGCATGCGCAGCACCGAAAGGTTGTGGCTCATGGCCGGCTGCTGGATGCGCAGCCGCGCGGCGGCCTTGGTCACGCTGCGGTCCTGCATCAGGGCGTCAAACGCCACCAGCAGGTTCAGGTCAAACGAGCGCAGGTCAAAGTGGTCAATGGTTTCCATGGCGGAGTCTCCCGAGGGTCACAGCACAGGGCTTGCGATTTTCAATGCTCGTGTTTCATACCGCAGAACTTGCCAATCGCCAGGCCTTTGCAGGCAGCCTGCAATTCCTTGTTGCAAACGTCTTCGCCCTTGCCGGACTCGCGGCACTTGGCTGCGGCCTCGTGGGCGGCGGCCATGGCGCGGTGGCGGGTCACGTCTTGCTTGGTTTCTTCGGCGCTTTCTTTTGCTATCGAAAGCGTAGCTACTTGCGCAATGAATACGAGGGCCAGGAGTGCTTTTTTCATAAATTTCCTTTTCAAATGGTCATCGGGACTGGAGAAGTTCTAGGACACTGACACGGTAGGCCGCGAAGGTGGGCAAGAGGGCAGACAACAGGGACACGCCCAGCGCCAGTGCGGGTATGACCCACAGCGCTGCGGGCCAGACCATGCCGCCAATCAGCAGCGAGTTGTCCAGCGCCAGCAGCCAGGCCAGCAGCGCCGCTAAACCCTGCCCCAGCAGCAAGCCCAAGACGGCGGCCAGCAGGCCCAGCCACAGGGCCTCACTCAGCAGCAGCGCCGCCACCCGGCGCGGCGGTGCGCCCAGCATGCGCAGCAGGGCCAGGTCGGTCCGGCGCTCGCGCACCGCGCTCCACAGCGCAATAAACACGCTCAGCCCCGCCGTGAGCAAGAGCACCCCGGCAAAGGCGCGCAGCACATCGGTGCCCAGGCCCAGCATGTGCAGCAGGCGGGTAATTTCCAGCGCAGGCGCGGCGGCCTGCATCTCGGTGCTGGTGTTGACAAAGCGCGGAAAGCTCAAAGCGGCCATGGGCGTCTTGTATTTAACGAGCGCCATGGTGATCTCGCGCTCTTCTTGCATCACGGCACGGTCCTCGTCGCTGTCATCGGGTGAGGCCGTGTAGTCCTCGTGCACCTTCCATACCGAGGCCGTGTCGGTCAGGATGAGCCGGTCCAGCACGCTGCCGCTGGGCGCCAGGATGCCGACCACGGTGTAGGGGTTGTCGCCATGCGTGTGGCCACCTGCGCCCAGGCCGTGTGAGCCCACAAAGGTCTGGCCCAGCTGCAGGCCGAGCTTGCGCGCCGTGGTGGCGCCCAGCACCACCTGCATGGGCACACCCGCGTCCCACACCCGACCCTGGGCCAGCTTGGCGCCGTAGTGGTCGATATAGGCCAGCGAAGTGCCCACAATGCGGTAGCCCGCAAAGTTGTCGCCCAGACTAATGGGGATGATGCGGTCCACCAGCGGATTCTTGGACAGCGCGTTCACGGCCTTGAGCGGCACGTTGCCGGGAGGCACGTCGATGTGCAGCACGCCTGAGAGGATGAGTTGCATGGGGCTGCCCTTGGCGCCTACCACCACGTCAATGCCCGCCAGGTCGCGGTCAAAGGCCTTGGACAACTGCGCGCCCACCAACACCAGAAACGTGATGGACGCGAGCCCCAGGCTCAGCAAGAGCAGATTGAGCACCGCGCCCAGGGGGCGTGACCACAGGTAGCGCCAGGCCAACAGCAGGGTCTTCATGCGGTTTGCTCTTCTTTTGATAGCTGCTTGCGCAACAGCGATAAGCGCTGGAGGCCTATTTGACCCTCAACCCCGGCAGGAATGAGCGCCGCCACCCGCGCATCGTGGGTGGCAATCACCAGCGTGGCGCCGTGGGTACGGGCGGTCGTCAGCAGCAGCGCTACCGCGTCGGCTGCGGCCTCGTCGTCCAGACTGGCGGTGGGTTCGTCGGCCAACAGCACCTGCGGCTGCAGCAGCACGGCGCGCGCCAGCGCCACCCGCTGCGCCTGCCCACCCGAGAGCTGCGCGGGCTTGCGCCCCGCCAGCTCCGCCACGCCCAGCGCGGCCAATGCCGTGGCAATGGCGTCGGCGTCTTCGGGCTGGCCCGCCGCCCACTGCGCCATGGCCAGGTTTTGCTGCACGCTCAGTGCTGCGCTCAGGTGCAATTTTTGGGGCAAAAAGCCAATCGCCCTCGCCCGCCATGCGTCAGCCGCTACGGATTTGAGAGCATGCAAGGGCTGCCCCGCCACCGCCAGCGTGCCGGCCGTGGGCGGCACCAGCCCCGCCACCAGCGCCAGCCAGGTCGATTTGCCGCACCCCGAGGGACCGCTGAGCAAGAGCACCGCGCCCTGCGCCACGTCCACATCAGGGAAGTGCAGCGCAGCGCCCGCGTCAGAGCCGGGGTAGCGGTAGGCCAGGCCCCGCGTCTGGATCATGCGGCGGGCCCGGCTGCCGTGTCGGCCACGGGGTGGCCGGTGGCGCAGTCCACACACACACCGCGCACCGCAAAGTCCAGGTGCATGTCTTGGTAACCCAGCGCGCGCAACGACTCAATGGCGGTTTGCGCCGCCCGCTCCAGGTCCACCGCATGCAGGGCACCGGCCAGCGGGCTGTCGCGGTGGCAGGTCTGGCACTCAAAGTGGGGCGTGGCGTGCACGCTGGCGGGCATGGCCTGGTAGCGACGCACACGTTGGCTGTCCACCCTGCAAAGCAACAGGCCGACCTGGGTAAGCCGGTCGATCAGGCGGTAGAGAGTGACGCGGTCCAGCGGCTCGGTGTGGTCACCGGCCAGCGACTCTTGCAACTGCGCGTGGGTGTAGCTGGTCTCGGGGTGGGCCAGCAGCCAGCCCAGCACGCGGCGCGCCGCCGCCGTGCGGCGCAGGCCGTGGGCGGAGAGCAATGCGTCGATCGGGTTGTCACCCTCCAAAACGGGCGTGACGGGTGGTTGAACAGAAGCCATAAGGGCACCCCAAAAATGCAATTCAGTTGCATTAAATAATAAATGCAACCAAGTTGCGCTAGACTATATCGCAATTAAGTTGCATTATGAGTCTTTTCGTGACCCCACCTGAACCCCGCCGCCCACGCCCCAGCGTGCTGGCCCTGCCCGCCTGGCAACGCCTGTTGTGGACCCTGCCCGCCCTGGCCCTGTTGTGGTCGGGCGTGTGGTGGGCCAGCCTGGAGGCTGCGCCGCTATGAGCCTTTCGAATCAGGTGGCGCACGCCCCCGCCATCGAACTGCACAACCTGACGGTGAGCTACCGCCGCCACCCGGCGCTGCACCATGTGAGTGGCCACTTTGCGCGTGGCTCTCTCACCGCCGTCATTGGCCCCAATGGCGCGGGCAAGAGCACCCTGCTCAAAAGCCTGGCCGGGCTGGTGCCGGTGGACGCAGCCGCCCGCATCACCCACGCGCCGGGCCAGCGCCTGGCCTATCTGCCGCAACACAGCGAGCTGGACCGCAGCTTCCCGCTGGATGTGCGCGATTGCGTGCTCATGGGCCTGTGGGCACAGACCGGTGCTTGGGGCCGCGCGGCGCCTGTGCAGTTGGCGCGGGTGGACGCCGCCCTGGAGGCGGTGGGCCTGCAAGGGTTTGAGCGCCGCCCGGTGGGCACGCTCTCCAGCGGGCAACTGCAGCGCACTTTGTTCGCCCGCCTGCTGGTGCAGGACGCCGACACCATTCTGCTGGACGAACCCTTCAACGCGGTCGACAGCAAAACAACCGCTGGCTTGCTCACCCTGGTGCAGCAATGGCACCGCCAGGGCCGCACCGTGGTGGCCGTGCTGCATGACGACGCGCAGGTGCGGGCGCACTTTCCGCAGACCTTGCTGCTGGCGCGCGAGTGCATTGCCTGGGGTGCAACGAACGAGGTGCTGACAGAGCCCAACCTGGCCCGCGCCCGCCATATGGCCGAAGCCTGGGACGAGACGGCTGCCATTTGCGACGTAGACGGCGAAGTCAACGGCCTGGACTTCGACACCCTGCTGGCCCGTCGCTTGGCCGCTACCCCCTGAGGCCCGCCATGGACATCGCAACCGGCCCGCTGTGGGTCGCCCTCATCTCCCCTTTCGCTGAATTTGCCTTCATGCGCCGCGCGCTGGTGGCTACGCTGGCGCTGGCGCTCAGCGCGGCGCCGCTGGGCGTGTTTCTCACGCTGCGGCGTATGAGTCTGCTGGGCGAAGCGCTCAGCCACGCCGTGCTGCCGGGGGTGGCCATCGGCTTCATGGTGAGCGGCCTGTCGCTCAGCGCCATGGCGCTAGGCGGTGTGATCGCGGGCATGGTGGTGGCCGGTGTAGCCGGCGCGGTGAGCCGCTTCACCACCCTGAAAGAAGATGCCAGCCTGGCCGCGATTTACCTGGTTGCCTTGGCACTGGGGGTCACCCTGATTGCCGGCCACGGCACCCAACTGGATTTGCTGCACATCCTGTTTGGCAGCGCACTCGGGGTGGACAGCAGCGGCCTGCTGCTGGTGGCGGGCGTAGCCACCTTCAGCCTGCTGGCGCTGGCGCTGATGTACCGCGGGCTGGTGCTGGAAACCTTTGACCCCGTCTACATGGCCGCGCACCGCAGCGGCGTGCCGCCCTGGGTGTGGCAGCAGGGTTTTTTGATGCTGGTGGTGCTCAATTTGGTAGCGGGCTTTCAGACCCTGGGCACGCTGATGGCGGTGGGGCTGATGATGCTGCCCGCCGTGAGCGCGCGGCTGTGGCACGACACCCTGCCTGCGCAGTTGCTCAACGCCAGCCTGCAAGCGGCATTGGCCGGGGTGGCCGGCCTGCTGCTGTCCTACCACTTCGATACGCCCTCGGGCCCCACCATCATCGGCTGCGCGGGTGTGCTCTATGCCACCTCTTTGTTGCTCGCCCCCGGCGGCTGGCTGCCACGCTGGTGGATCACCACCCACCGCGTGGCCTGACTGCGCACCACCCTCCCACTTTCTTTCACTTTCTACGGAACCCTGCCATGACTTTGCTCGACACCTTTCAACTCAGCTCGCTACCCCGCCGTTTTCTGCTGGCCAGCGCCACCGCTTTGGCCTTGCTTGGCAGCCACGCCCATGCGGCCGACAAACTGCCAGTCACCGCCAGCTTCAGCATCCTGGGCGACCTGGTGCGCGTAGTCGGCGGCGAGCGCGTGGCGGTCACCACGCTGGTAGGGGCCAACGAAGACGCCCATGTGTTTGAAGCCAAGCCCTCCGACGCGAAGACGCTCTTGGCCTCCAAACTGGTGGTGCTCAACGGCCTGGGCTTTGAGCCCTGGGCGGGCAAGCTGCTCAAATCGTCCGGCTACAAGGGCGAGCGCGTGACCGCCGCTCAAGGCGAGAAAGCACTCCCCTCCGACCCCCACGCCTGGCAAAACCCCAATAACGTGGTGCTGTACGTGCGCAACATTGCAGCAGCCCTCAGCAAAGTAGACACCGCCGGTGCCGCCACCTACCAGGCCAACGCTGAGGCCTATGCCAAAGAACTGCAAACCCTGGACACCTGGGCCAAGGAACAAATTGCCACCATCCCGGCCGACAAGCGCAAGGTCATTACCTCGCATGACGCCTTTGGCTACTTTGCCGCACAGTACGGCGTGAAGTTTCTAGCACCCCAAGGCGTGAACACTGAGACCGAACCCAGCGCCAAACAGGTGGCCCAGCTCATCAAACAAATCCAGCGTGAAAAAATCCGCGCGGTGTTTGTGGAAAACATGGGCAACCCCAAGCTCATCGCCCAGCTCAGCAAAGACGCTGGTGCCACCCTGGGCGCCAGTCTGTACGCCGACGCCCTGTCCACCCCCGACCAGCCGGGCGCAACGTACTTGCAAATGATGCGCCACAACGTCACGCAACTGGTCGCCGGCATGCGCTTGAATTAGTTCGGGGTTTTGCTATACATCCCGTAGCTGCTTGCGCAAATAGGACGGGCGTTGGAATCAACAGAGGCACAATGGTGTGCAACTGGAGAATGCACATGAAACGCGATGATGAACCCAAGCTGTGGGTCACCGTACTGAAGTTGGTTATCGGGCTGACCATCCTGATTGGCGGGGTCGGTCTGGCCCTGAACTACGCTGAAAAACACCAAGACGAAATGCCCATACCCCAACCCAAATCGAACTGGGGCATCTTTGGTGACTCGCCCATTCGCCGCTAGGGGCGACTTGGCGGGCTGTCAGCCCGCGCTTTTTTGCAGACGTGCAAAGGTTTTGCGGAACTTGGCCACCTTGGGCGCCGCCACGGCCATGCAATAGCCCTGGTGCGGATTGCGCTCAAAAAAGTCCTGGTGGTAGGCCTCAGCCGGCCAGTAGTTGCCCACCGGCAGCACCTCGGTCACCAGCGGGCGGCTGTAGGTTCCGCTGGCCACCATCTCAGCCATCACCTCGCGCGCCACCGCTTCTTGCTCTGCGGTAGACACATACACACCGCTGCGGTACTGGGTGCCCACATCGTTGCCCTGGCGGTTGAGCGTGGTCGGGTCGTGGATCACAAAAAAGATCTCCAGCACCTCGCGCGTCGAAATCAGGGCCGGGTCATAAACCAGCTTCACCACCTCGTTGTGGCCGGTAGTGCCGGTGCATACGTCTTCATAGGTAGGTTGCACCACCTGGCCATTGCTATAACCAGACTCCACATCGAGCACGCCCTGGACTTGGACAAAAACCGCCTCCGTGCACCAAAAGCAACCTCCGCCCAAGGTAATGGTTTGCAAAGTCTGGGACATTAGGGACTCCATGGGTTGTATTGAGAACATTGGTCGGTACTGGTGCCTGCATCTTACGCAGGACACCAGCAAAGATTGACACTGCAGCGCCCGGCCGCTACATTAATAACCAATCAGTCAGTAATTTATGCGCTGCCCCACCGACCTTCTTGCCAGTCATGTTCCCGCCAAACGCGAGCGCCGCAAAGACGCACGCCCCGGCGAGCTGCTGGCGGCTGCGCTGGAGCTGTTTGTGGAGAAGGGTTTTGCCGCCACCCGTGCGGAAGAAGTGGCCAAGCGCGCAGGGGTGTCCAAAGGCACCTTGTTCCTGTATTTCGCCAGCAAGGAAGAGCTGTTCAAAGCCGTGGTCCGCGAGAACATCTCCAGCCGCTTTGACGAATGGAGCCAAGAGCTGGACGCCCACGAGGGCAGCAGCGCCGAGCTGCTGCGCTACTGCATCACCACCTGGTGGGAGCACGTAGGCTCCACCCAGGCGGCTGGCATCTCCAAGCTCATGATGAGCGAGGCCGGCAACTTCCCCGAGTTGGCCGCTTTTTACCAGGCCGAAGTCATCGCGCCGGGCAATGCGCTGATACGGCGGGTGCTGCAGCGTGGCATCGACAGTGGCGAGTTCCGGCCTATGGACCTGAACTACGGCTCCTACTTGGTGATGGCACCGATTCTGTTTTTGGCCATTGCCAAACAGTCCCTGGGCGCATGCATGCCCGAGGGCATGGTGTTTGACCCCCACGCTTACATACAAGCCCAAGTCGATAACATGCTGGTGGGTCTGACGGTTCGCGCGGCCCCTGATTCGCCCCTAACTTTGTAAATACCCCATGAAACGTTGGCTCAAATGGATCGTTGGCGCGCTGGTGCTGGCCTTGATTGCGGCAGGTGCCGTACGTGCCATCTCGGCAAAGCGAGCGCAAAAAGACGCACTGGCCGCCCAGCAGGAAGCCGGCAAGGTGCAGGTGGCCGTGGTGCTGGGCCCCAAGGACCTGGTGCAGGTCACCAACATGGATTTGGCCCAGGGCCTGGCCATTTCGGGGCCGCTCAAAGCGGTGAACTCAGCCTTTGTGAAAGCCCGGGTGGCTGGCGAGCTACAGGGCCTGACCGTACGTGAAGGCGATGTGGTGAAAGCCGGCCAAGTGATTGCCCGTGTGGACTCCACCGAATCCCAAGCCCGGGTGCGCCAGGCCCAACAACAGGCCGAAGCCGCACGTGCCCAGGTCGACATTGCCAAGCGCAGCTTCGAGAACAACCGCTCGCTGGTGGACCAGGGCTTTATTTCCAAAACTGCACTCGAATCGTCCTCGGCCAACCTGGCTGCGGCCGAAGCCAGCTACCGCGCCGCCCAGGCCGGGGCCGATGTGGCCACCAAGTCGCTGGACGACACCGTATTGCGAGCCCCCATCAGCGGCCAGGTGGCACAACGTTTGGCACAGCCGGGTGAACGTGTGGCAATTGATGCACGCATTGTGGAAATTGTGGATGTGCGTCGCCTGGAGCTGGAAGCCAGCCTGAGCGCGGCCGACTCGCTGAACGTGCGCGTGGGCCAGACCGCGCAGGTGACGATCGAGGGTGCGACTACCGCAGTGGCGGCCAAGGTCAGCCGCGTGAACCCCAGCGCAGTGGCGGGCAGCCGCGCCGTGCTGGCCTACCTGGCGCTAGAGCCCCATGCCTCATTGCGCCAGGGTCTGTTTGCCCAGGGCCAGCTCAACTTGGGCAGCACACGCGCGCTGGGCTTGCCCTTGTCTGCAGTGCGCACCGACAAACCCCAGCCCTACGTGCAGACCGTGCAAGCGGGTGTGGTGCAGCACCAGGCGGTGGACATCGTGGCGCGCGGTGAGGCACAGGGACAGAATTTTGCAGCCATCCAGGGTGTGCCCGAAGGCACCCAGGTGCTCAGCGGCACCGTGGGCCCGGTACGCGCCGGCACGGCCGTGAAAACCGCCACCGTTTTCCAAGGTGGCAACTGATGTGGTTCACCCGCGTTAGCCTGCAGAACCCGGTGTTCGCCACCATGGTCATGCTGGCCTTGGTGGTGCTGGGCCTGTTTTCGCTGCAGCGCCTGCAGGTGGACCAGTTCCCCAACATCGACTTCCCCGTGGTCGTGGTGATTGCCGACTACCCCGGTGCGTCACCCGAAATTGTGGAAAGCGAAGTCTCCAAGAAGATCGAGGAAGGCGTCAATTCGATTGCCGGCATCAACGCCCTGACCTCGCGCAGCTACGAAGGCCAGAGCGTGGTGGTGATCGAGTTTGGTCTGCACGTGGATGGCCGCAAAGCGGCAGAAGATGTGCGCGAGAAAGTGGCGTCCATCAAACCGCTGTTGCGTACCGAAGTCAAAGAGCCCCGCGTGCTGCGCTTCGACCCAGCGGCGCGCGCCATCTGGTCGGTGGCCGTGTTGCCCGACAACAAAGACGGCGCCAAGGCGCCCTCTGCGGTAGAACTCACCAATTGGGCCGAGCAAACCTTCAAGAAGCGCCTGGAAAACGTCCGCGGCGTGGGATCGGTCAGCGTGGTGGGCGGCACCAAACGCGAGATCAATGTGTACCTGAACCCGCAGGCGCTGGAATCGTTTGGTATCACACCCGACCAGGTGGTAAGTGCGGTGCGCAACGAGAACCAGGACCTGCCGGTAGGCGCCATCCGCTCGGCAGAACAGGAACGTGTAATCCAGATCGAGGCGCGCATGCAGC
This sequence comes from Rhodoferax sp., assembly GCA_034519365.1. GTDB lineage: Bacteria > Pseudomonadota > Gammaproteobacteria > Burkholderiales > Burkholderiaceae_C > Allorhodoferax. The sequence goes on from JAXHOO010000011.1 coordinate 11,602, forward strand.
GGCCCGAGGACTTTGGCAAGATCATTGTGGCGCGCAAAAACGGCGCCCCGGTGCGGGTGGACCAAGTGGCCCGTGTGGCCGATGGTGCGCAAGAGGTGGAAAGCCTGGCGCTGTACAACGGCCAGCGCACCCTGATGCTCACGGTGCAGAAGTCGCAGGACGAAAACACCATTGCCGTGGTGGACGGCCTGATCAAAACCCTGGGCGAGATGCAAAAGCAGCTCCCCCCCGGCGTGAAGTTGGAGCCTATCAACGATGGCTCCCGCCAGATACGTGTGTCGGTGGACAACGTGCGGCGCACGCTGATTGAAGGCGCGGTGCTCACGGTGCTCATCGTGTTCCTATTCCTGAACTCCTGGCGCTCTACAGTCATCACCGGGCTCACGCTGCCCATCGCGCTGATTGGCACCTTTTTGTTCATGAACTGGTTTGGTTTCACCATCAACATGATCACGCTGATGGCGCTGAGCCTGTGTGTGGGCCTGCTGATTGACGATGCGATTGTGGTGCGCGAAAACATCGTGCGCCATGTGCAAATGGGCAAGGGTGCCTACCAGGCCTCGCTGGACGGCACGCAGGAAATTGGCCTGGCCGTGTTGGCCACCACTTTGTCCATCGTGGCAGTGTTTTTGCCCATCGGATTTATGGGCGGCATCATCGGCAAGTTCTTCCACGAGTTCGGCATCACCATCGTCGCCGCCGTGCTGATCTCCATGTTTGTGAGCTTCACGCTCGACCCCATGCTCTCCAGTATCTGGCACGACCCCAGCATCGACGACCATGGCAAACGCGGCCCGCCCGTCACGCTGTACGACAAGACCATCGGCCGCGTGACACACTGGTTCGACGACGCAACCGAAAGCCTGGCCGACGCCTACCAGGGTATCCTGCGCTGGTCGCTCAAACACAAGCTGGCCACGGTGGGTTTGGCGTTGGGCATTTTTGTCACCAGCATCTTCATGGTGCCGCTCTTGGGCACCGAGTTTGTGCCCAAGTCCGACTTCTCGGAAACCACGCTGAACTTCAACACCCCCGTGGGCTCCTCGCTGGAAGTGACCGAGGCCAAGGCCAAACAGGTCGAAGCCATCATTCGCGAGTTTCCCGAGGTGCGCTACACCCTGTCCACCATCAACACCGGCAATGCACAGGGCAAAATTTACGCCAGCATCTACATCCGCCTGGTGGACCGCAAGGACCGCCAGCTCAGTGTGGACGCCATGTCGGTCAAGCTGCGGGAACGCCTGCGCCAGGTGCCTGGCATCACCGTCACCCACGCGGGCCTGATGGACGCCGTGGGCGGGCAAAAACAAATCCTGTTTTCCATTCAGGGGGCCGACACCGGCGAGCTGGAGCGCCTGACCACGCTGGCACTGGAGAAAATTCGCGACATCCCCGGTCTGGTGGACCTGGACTCCAGCGTCAAGCCCAACAAACCCACGCTGGACGTGCAGGTAAAGCGTGACGTGGCGTCAGACGTGGGCCTGTCGGTGGCACAGATTGGCACCGCGCTGCGCACCCTGGTAGCGGGACAAACCGTGGGCAACTGGCGCGCGCCCGATGACCAAACGTATGACGTGAACGTTCGCCTGGCGCCCGGTGCGCGCAACAGCGCCAGCGACCTGAGTCAGTTGCCGTTCACCGTAGGCAGCAATGCCGATGGCAGCCCGCGCATCGTGCGACTGAACCAGGTGGCCGAGGTGGTGGAATCCACCGGCGCCAACCAGATCAACCGGCGCGACTTGACCCGCGAGGTGTCCATCACCGGCAACGTCTCGGGCCGCTCGGCCGGTGAAGTGTCGGCCGACATCAAGACCGCCATGGACAGCATTGCCATGCCGGCGGGCTACAGCTACAAGTTCAGCGGCTCCACCAAGGACATGGCCGAGGCCTTTGGTTACGCCATCTCAGCGCTGGTGCTGGCGATTGTGTTTATCTACATGATTCTGGCCAGCCAGTTCAAGAGTTTCTTGCAGCCACTGGCGCTGATGACCGCGCTGCCGCTCACGCTGATTGGTGTGGTGCTGGCGCTCATGATGTTCAACTCCACGCTGTCGATGTTCTCCATCATCGGCGTGGTGATGCTGATGGGCTTGGTCACCAAAAACGCGATTTTGCTGGTGGACTTTGCCATTCGTGCCCGTGAGCCCAGCACCGATGTAGACGGCAACTTGGTCCCCGGCATGGAGCGCTCGGAAGCGTTGCTGATGGCGGCCAAGGTGCGGCTGCGCCCCATCTTGATGACTACGTTAGCAATGATCTTTGGCATGGTGCCGCTGGCCTTCGCGCTTACCGAAGGCTCTGAGATGCGCGCGCCTATGGGCCAGGCCGTGATTGGCGGGGTCATCACGTCCTCGTTGCTCACCTTGGTGGTGGTGCCGGTGGTGTACTGCTACATGGACGATTTGGCCCAGTGGGCACGCCGTCTGTGGAGCGGCCAGCCTAGCCCCACGCCGTAAAATTAACCCCTTTTTGCCACCCATTTCGCCGTCATTCCCCCGGAGTCCTCACCATGAACGTCACCCAAGCCCGCTTCAATATGATCGAGCAGCAAATCCGCCCCTGGAACGTGCTGGACACCCACGTGCTGGACCTGCTCCAGACCGTCGCCCGCGAAGAGTTCGTTCCTGCGGCCTACAAGACCTTGGCCTTTGCCGACCTGGAAATTCCGCTGCCCGGCGGGCAGTGCATGCTGGCCCCGCGCTTGGAAGCCCGGCTGCTGCAAGACCTGGCCGTCCAGCCGCATGAATCGGTACTCGAAATCGGAACCGGCAGTGGCTTCATGGCGGCCTTGCTGGCACACCGCGCACGCCAAGTTCTGAGCGTCGAGCTGCTGCCTGAACTGGTGACGATGGCCCGCGCCAATTTGGACAAAGCCAGCGTTCGCAATGCCACGGTGCGCCAAGAAGACGGTGCCCAGTTGTCTGCAGCAGAGGGGCAGTTTGACGCCATCGTCCTCAGCGGTTCGGTCACGCTGTTGCCAGAGCCACTGATGCAACGCCTCACTGTGGGCGGACGCCTGATCGCCATCGTCGGCGACGAGCCCGTCATGCGCGCCGCCTTGGTCGTGCGGGTGAGTCAAACCGAATTCCGCACCACCTACCCGTGGGATGCCAATGCTCCGCGTTTGCAAAATTTCCCTGAGCCGTCGCGCTTCACGTTCTAAACATCACCCACCCATTCGCCATGATTGAACAAGTCCGCCCCAGCCAGCTCGAAGCCTGGTTTGCATCCCTGCCCGCCGGCAGCGCCCCCTTGGTGTTGGACGTGCGCGAACCGCACGAACTGGCGCTGGCCCGCGTACAAGAACCCGGCGTCGAAATGCTGACCATTCCGATGGGCGTCATCCCCACGCGCTTAGCCGAATTGGACGCCGAACGCCCGATTGCCTGCCTGTGCCACCACGGCGGGCGCAGCATGCAGGTCGCCATGTTTTTGCAGAGCCGGGGCTTCGCCCAGATTGCCAACATAGCCGGCGGTATTGATGCTTGGTCGACCGAGCGCGACCCCGCGATCGCCCGCTACTGAACGCCCCCCACGCCACACCTCTGAGTTCCCCGTCTCTATTTCTCGCCCCCTGAAAGTCCACCATGCTGTGCCCCACCCACGCCACTTCCCTGCGTCCCCGCCTGCTGCCCTTGGTCGTGCTGGTAGGTGCCTGCTTCGCACCGTGGGCCCAAGCCCAAAACTTGGTGTCTTTGTACGACTCCGCCCGCAGCTTCGACGCCAGCTACCAAAGCGCCAAGAGCCAGTTTGACGCCACCCTGGCCAAAGCCGCCCAAGCCCGTGCTGCCATCCTGCCCACGGCCAACCTGGGTATTGCAGCCAGCCGCAGCAACCAAGAGGTTTTACCCCTGCCGGATCGGTCTTACGGTAGCCAAACCGCCACCATCAGTGCCTCCCAGCCTTTGTACCGTCCTGTCAACTGGGCCAGCTACGAGCAGGGCAACCAACAGGCAGCTTTGGCCCAGGCCCAGTTGCAGTCCGCCGAGCAGGATTTGATCGTGCGGGTGAGTCAGGCTTACTTTGATGTGCTGGCGGCGACCGACAGCTTGGCCTTTGTGGCCAGCCAAAAGACGGCAGTGGCCCAGCAACTGGCCTCTGCCAAGCGCAACTTTGAAGTCGGTACCTCCACCATCACCGACAGCCGCGAAGCCCAGGCCCGCTATGACCTGGTGGTTGCCCAGGAGCTGGCCGCCCAGAACGACCTGCAGGTGAAGCGCTTGGCGCTGAACCAATTGGTGGGTAAAGACGATGCCCAACCCCAGCCTTTGGCGACCCCGGTGGTCTTGCCACCGCTGGTGCCCGCCGATGTACTGGCCTGGGTGGACCAAAGCCGCAGCCAGCACCCCGGCATTGCCCAGCAGGCGATTGCCCTGAAGGTGGCCGAACTGGAAACCGCCAAGGCCGAAGCCGGCCACAAGCCCACGCTAGACCTGACCGCCAGCTACTCGGCGGTGAACAACAACGGCAGCTCGACCGCCACGGCGGACAGCCGGGTTAACGTGGCCAGCTTGGGGCTGCAGTTCAACCTGCCCCTGTTTGCCGGCTTTGCAACGCAAAACCGCATCAAGGAAACCTTGGCACTGGAAGACAAGGCCCGCACCGACTTGGAAGCCACGCAACGGGTGGTGGCCCAGGGTACGCGCACGGCTTTCTTCGGTGTTTTGTCGGGCCAAGGCCAAGTCAAAGCATTGGAAGCGGCTGAGGCGTCCAGCCAAAGCGCGCTGGAGGCCAACCAGTTGGGCTATCAGGTGGGTGTGCGCATCAACATTGATGTGCTGAACGCGCAAAGCCAGTTGTATGACACCAAGGCCAAGCTGGCCAAGGCGCGCTATGACGTGTTGCTGGGCGGGCTGAAGTTGAAGCAGGCGGCGGGGGTGTTGGCGGCCAGCGACCTCGGCGCAGTCAACGCCCAACTGGCACCCTAACACCGCACTTCAAGCAGCTTCGGCCCGAATGGCCAGAGCCCAGCGCTGTGGCAACTCCTGCGAGTGGCTCAGCGGATTTGGGGCTGCGCTAGCAAGGCGGCCACGGCCTGTGCGGTGCGCAGCGCAGCACCTCGGTGCGCACCGCCCATGGTCAATGCCGCAGCTCGCGACGCGGCCAGCCCCTCAGGCTGTGACATCAGCTCTATGGCTTGGTGTACCGCCTGCGGCAAATTTGCACAGGCAAACGCCGCGCCTGCAGCGACCGACAAAGCAGCCGCTTCTTCAAAGTTAAAAACGTGCGGGCCCATGAACACCGGCACGCCACACGCCGCAGCTTCAATCAGGTTCTGTCCACCCAGCGGCGCAAAGCTGCCGCCCAACAAAGCGGCATCGGCGAGGCCAAAATACAGCGCCATTTCCCCTACCGAATCGCCCAACCAGACGTCGGCCGCCACCGGACCATCGGACCAATCGCTGCGCCGCGACACCGTCAATCCCGACTGCTCCAGCTGCTGAGCCATGGCGTCAAAACGTTGCGGGTGGCGCGGCACGATCAGCCATTGGGTCGGCTTTCCCGTTGTGCCATTCACTATGTTTTCAGGAGCTACTTGCGCAGTATCAACGAGGGCTAGAGGCCTATTTTGCTTAAAAAACTCGAGCAACAAGGCATCTTCGCCTTCGCGCAGACTGGCAAACATCAGCACCGGCTTTTCAGTCTGCCCGCGCCAAGCTTGGCCCTTCGCCAGTTGCTGCGCATCCGGGTTCAGGTCGAACTTGAAATTGCCCATCACCGCTTGCACCGGCGCGCCGAGTTGGCGCAGGCGCTGGGCGTCGGCCTCCGACTGGGCCCATACCGCTCGCAGGCCCCGGTAGGCCGGGCGCGCCAACCAGGCCAGTCGCTGCGCTTGGCGTAGCGACTTGCCGCTCAGGCGTGCATTCACGAGGCACAGCGGTACACCCTCGCGTGCGCACTCGGCCACCAAATTGGGCCAAATTTCGGTTTCCATCAGCAGCCCCACTGTGGGCTGAAAGTGGCGCAAAAACCGCCGCACCGTTGCCACCGTGTCCCAAGGCTGCCAAACCTGCTGATCGCCCGTGCGCAGAAGGCCAACGCCAGCAGCGCGGCCCGTCGCAGTGCCGTGGGTAAGTAGCAGGCGCATACCCGGTAGCTCAATACGCAATGCGTCCACCAACGCCGCCGCCGCGCGGGTCTCACCCAGCGAGACGGCATGCAACCAAACCAGGGGCTGCGCCGAAGCGCCTGCCGCTGGCACTGCGCGCGGGCTGTCATACGCCCCAAAACGCTCTTCCACAGAGTCTCCATACAGCGGCTCGGACTGTGCGCGCTGGCGCAACTTGCGCCGCAGCAGCGGCTGGCTCGCCCACAGTGCCGCCGAGTACAGCCAGCGCATCATTGGCACAGCACGGGCGTGGCCAAGCTTTCCCAAGCCTGCCACACTGCCTCGACCGTCGGGTAGGGTTGGCCCAGCACGCTGATCTGGCGCGACGGTCCACTAGGCGCAGTGGCCTCGTCGGTGCCGGCCAAGACCTCGGGGCCAGTGCGCCAAGCGGTGTCAAAGTTGTAGATTTGCACATGGGGCACATCCAGTGCCACCGCAATATGGCTCAGGCCGCTGTCCACCCCGATCACACCCGCGCAGCGGGCCATGGTGTCGGTCACCGCGTCCAGCGCCATGCTGGGCCACACCCAAGCGTCGCTCAGGGCTTTTGCAATCGTGCCGCTGTCAGCTTTCTCTTGTGGTGAGCCATGGGCCAAGGCAACCGCAAAGCCAGCATGGTTCAGCTGTTGCCCCAGTGCAATCCAGTGGGCCAGCGGCCACTGCTTGTCGGCGCGCGAGCTGCCGTGCACCAAGGCCACCAGCGGTTTGCGCGGCCCAAAGGGGTTATTACCTTGCATGGGGAGCGGAAGCGGCGTGGCGGCCTGGCTGCCTGGCTGCAAGCCAAAACGAGGCACACCCTCTAGCGCATACCCCAGCCCCGCCGCACACAAAATGCGCGAGCGCTGCACTGCGTGCACACGGGGTTCAATTTCAATCGCCACATCGGCAACCCAGCGCGCGGGCGCTTCAAAACTAGAGCCCTGGGTTTGGTTGGCGAGGCCGTAGCGCTTGCCCTGAGAACTGGTCCGGGCCAACCACGACACCAACGCCGATTTGCTCAGACCCTGCAGGTCAATGATGGCGTCGTAGCGCTGCGCCTGTAGCGCGGTGCGAAAGGTTTTCCAGGCTTGACGGGTGCTGGCGGCCAGCGGCGCCTTGCGCCACTGGCGCAGCTCGCAGGCAATCACCTGGTTCACGCCCTCACAGCGCTGCACTAAAGGCGCAAAGGCACGCTCCACCACCCAATCAATCTGCACGCCGGGGAAGGCGCGCAACAGGTCTTGCACTGCGGGCATCGCATGCACCACGTCGCCCAGCGATGACAGCTTGACCACCAAAATACGTTGGGGCCTTACCGACGCGATCGGCTTCAATGCGCGGCCTTTTCGAACTGGGCATCGGGCTTGACTGCGCGCAACGCGCCCAACATCACCGCCTGGATGCGTTCCAGTGCCGCAGCCGTTTGGCCTTCAAAACGCAGCACCAGTACGGGGGTGGTGTTCGAAGCACGCACCAGCCCAAAACCATCGGGCCAATCCACGCGCAAGCCGTCAATGGTGTTACACACCGCTGGCGCGGCAAACGCAGCCTGGGCCACCAACTGCGCCACCACGCGATGGGCCTCTCCCTCGGCGCAAGGCACGTTCAGCTCCGGCGTCGACAGGCTGTCGGGCAAGGCTTGCAACAAGTCGCCAGCATCCGGCGCGCGGCTGACAATTTCCAACAAGCGCGCCCCCGCATAGGTGCCATCGTCAAAACCAAACCAACGCTCTTTGAAAAAGATGTGGCCGCTCATCTCACCGCCCAGCGGAGAGTCGATCTCTTTCATCTTGGCCTTGATCAGCGAGTGGCCTGTCTTGTACATCAGCGCCACGCCGCCGGCTTCGACAATGGCCGGGGCCAACTGTTGCGAGCATTTCACGTCAAACACAATCGTGCCGCCCGGTACGCGCGAGAGGACATCGCGGGCGAACAAAACCATCTGCCGGTCGGGGTAAATATTGCTGCCGTCTTTGGTGACGATGCCCAGGCGGTCACCGTCGCCGTCAAACGCCAAGCCCAGCTCGGCGTCACCCGCTTGTAGCGCGGCGATCAAATCGCGCAGGTTTTCTGGCTTGCTGGGATCGGGGTGGTGGTTGGGGAAGTTGCCATCCACCTCACTGAACAGTTCCTGGACCTCGCAGCCCAGCGCCCGCAAAATGCCCGGTGCCGACGCACCGGCCACGCCGTTGCCACTGTCCACCACGATGCGCAGCGGGCGCGCCAGCTTGACGCCGCTCACGATGCGCGCCGTGTAGTCGGCCAACACATCGGCCTGGCGCACGCTGCCGCCGGCCTGCAGCACCCAGCTTTCTTGCTCCATGCACTGGCGCAAGCCCTGAATTTCATCACCATAGATGGCGCGGCCTTCCAGCACCATCTTGAATCCGTTGTAGTCGCGCGGGTTGTGGCTGCCAGTCACCTGAATACCGCTTTGACACAGCGTATGCGCCGCAAAGTACAGCATGGGCGTGGTGACCATGCCCACATCAATCACCTCGACCCCGGCTTCTTGCAGCCCTTGCGAGAGCGCCGCCAACAGCGCGGGACCGCTCAGGCGTCCATCGCGCCCCACGGCCACGCTGCGCTGCCCCAAGGCCCGCGCCCGGGACCCAAAGGCCCGGCCTAAGCCCAGAGCCACGTCTTCGTTCAGTGTTTGCGGTACGACGCCACGAATGTCATAGGCTTTGAAGATATTGGCATTGGGTTGCAAAGAAAACTCCTCAAAAAAGCGGTCAGTTGGTGCGGCCATACACCCCACGCAATAGCCGCCCTCAAGGGCGACGCTGGTGGCGGCACATTGTAGGCGCTGGCCCCTTGCGCAAGCCCCAACGGCAGTACACCAGCCACATGTCCGAAAACGGCGCATTCTCCTACGGACGCTGCGTATCATTCACCCCATGTCCAGCCCCGCCGCAAGCCCCGACACCGACACAGGCCACTACCTGGCACTGCTGGCGCGCGACGCGCGCTTTGACGGCCGCTTTTTCACCGGCGTGACCAGCACCGGCATTTACTGCCGCCCGGTCTGCAAAGTGCGCACCCCTAAGCGGGACAACTGCCGGTTCTTTGCGCTCGCGTCGCAAGCGGAGGCAGCGGGCTTTCGCCCCTGCCTGCGCTGTCGGCCTGAATTGGCACCAGCCTCGGCGCCAGACAATGACGGCGCGCACTGGTCAGTACAAGACGCCTCGGCCTTGCTGGCACGCCAAGCCGCCCGGCTGTTGGATGCACCGCAGCTGTGGACCGACTCCCTCCCCAGCATGGGAGACGTGGCGACCCGCCTGGGTGTCAGCGAACGCCACCTGCGCCGCCTGTTCGAGTCGCAGTGGGGCATCTCGCCCTTGCAGTATCTGCAAACGCGCCGCCTGCTCTCGGCCAAGCAACTCCTCACGGACACGCGCCTGCCCGTAGCCCAAGTGGCGGCGTTGAGCGGCTTCGCCAGTATGCGGCGGTTCAACACCGTGTTTGCCAAGCAATACCGCATGCAGCCGCGCGACTTGCGCAAAGGCGCCGCACCCGCCCACTCGGGCAGCGGCTTACGGCTGCGACTAGCGTACCGGCCGCCGCTAGACGTAACGGCGCTACTGCAGTTTTTTGCCAACCGCAGTCTGCTGGGTCTTGAATGGGTGGATGCTCCGGCTCGCACCATGGCGCGCAGCCTCGCTGTGTCTTGGCAGGGACGCTGGCTGCAAGGCTGGGTACGCCTCTATTGGCCTAGCGACCGCCCCGAGGTACTGATGGAGGTGAGCGACACCCTGGCCGAGGTGCTGCCCCAGGTCATGGCGCGGGTGCGCGCCCTGCTGGATCTCGATGCCGACCCCTTAGCCATCCATACCACGCTGCAGACCAGCTTTCCCGGCGGCATAGGCTTGCGCGTGCCCGGCACGGTAGACGGTTTTGAGCTGGCGGTGCGTGCGGTCTTAGGGCAACAGGTGACGGTGCAGGCGGCGCGCACGCTGGGCACACGCCTGTTGCAGCACTTGGGCACGCCATTGCTCGCCCCGCTGATGGAAGGCCCACAGCCACTCACCCACCTTTTCCCCACGCCTGCGCAGCTGCGCGAAGCCAGCGGCGAAGTGCTAGGGCAGTTGGGCATCGTGCGCCAACGCCAACGGGCCATTCAGGCCCTGGCCGCCGCAGTAGACGATGGCCAACTCCAGCTAGACGCGGGCGCCAACCTGCAAGCCACCATGACCGCATTGACCGCCTTGCCGGGCATTGGCGACTGGACCGCCCAGTACATCGCCATGCGCGCCCTGCGTTGGCCGGACGCGTTTCCCGGCGGTGATGTGGCGCTGCAGAACGCGCTGGGCGTACGCCACGCGCCCCGCCCGGCCGTTGCGGCCGAACTGGCATCACAGGCCTGGCGCCCGTGGCGCAGCTACGCCACCGTGCGCGTCTGGTCGGGCGGGCTCGCATTACTCACAAATTCATAGCTGTTCGCGCAATATCCAAAAGGGCTAGAGGCCAATTTATGCCAAATTTCACCACCGCAGCACAACGCTGCCAAATCACCACCCCGCTGGGCGCCATGACCTTGGCCGCCACCAACACAGCCCTGTTGGGCGCTTGGTTCGAAGGCCAGCAACACCAGCCTGATGTCGCGCAGTGGCCGCTGGCTGACCGGCACCCTGTCTTGGCCCAAGCCGCAGCGCAACTGCAGCAGTACTTCGCCGGGCAACGCCAGCAGTTTGAGCTGCCGCTGGACTTGTCGGCGGGCACGCCATTTCAGCAAGACATCTGGCGCGCCCTGCTGGCGCTGGGCCACGGCCACACCAGCAGCTACGGCGCGATTGCAAGCACCGTACAACGCGACCGGGCCGTGCGGGCCGTCGGCGCGGCCGTGGGCCGCAACCCGATCAGCATCATCGTGCCCTGCCACCGCGTGCTGGGCGCTAACGGCGCGCTCACCGGCTACGCGGGTGGGCTAGAGCGCAAAACTGCGCTGCTGCAACTTGAAAGGTCTGCGTGAAGTCGACTCCGCGCGCCGCCTCCCCCCTTGCGGGGGGCTCGCCGAAAAGCACCCAACGCCGCCCTTGGCTGCTGGACTTTGTCGTCCTGGCTGCCATTTGGGGCTCTTCGTTTTTGTTCATGCACTTGGGTGCGGTGGAATTCGGCGCCCTGCCCGCAGCGGGCCTGCGTGTTGGGATTGCTGCACTGTTCTTGCTGCCCATCCTGATCGCCAAAAACCAAGGGCCCGCCTTGCGCCTGCATTGGAAGAAGCTGCTGCTGGTCGGCGTGATGAACTCGGCCATACCCTTTGCTTGCCTAGCCTATGCGCTGCTCACCATTTCCACCGGCCTGTCCTCCATCCTCAACGCTACTGTGCCGCTGTTTGGCGCCGCGATAGCCTGGGCGTGGCTGGGCGACCGCCTGCAACGGTCGCGTATTGCAGGGCTGCTGATTGGGTTTGTCGGCGTGGTACTGCTGGCGACCAACAAGGCCAGTTTTCAGCCCGGCTCCGCCGCCTTGCCGACTGGCTGGGCCGTACTGGCTTGCTTGTTTGCCTGCTTTTTCTACGGTTTTTCCGCCAGCTTCACGCGCCGCTTTTTGAGCGGAGTGCCGTCCTTGGTATTGGCCACCGGTAGCCAAGTGGGCGCGGCATTGGTTTTGGCGCCGTTGGCATGGTGGTATTGGCCCGAACATGCCGTCAGCGCAAAGGCATGGTTGGCACTCATTGCGCTGGGGGTGATCTGCACCGGAATCGCCTATGTCCTCTACTTCCGACTCATCGAGCGGGCCGGGCCGTCAAAAGCGCTGGCCGTAACTTTTGCGGTACCGGTGTTTGCCGTGTTGTATGGGGTGCTGCTCTTGGGCGAAGTCATCACACCCTGGATGCTGGGTTGCGGCCTGGTGATTTTTCTAGGCACCTCACTGTCCACCGGGCTACTCGGGTGGCGTAATACCCACCAGCGCACCTCCCCAAACCAATCATCGTATGATAATAGGGAAAACCACTAGCAAAATGCCTGCTCTGCAGGTTGAATTCTTATCTGATACCCATAAACTACTCACGCTGAGACAGGCCTCCGCCGGTAGAGGCGTCTTCGCGTTCAACTCCGAGCTTTAAGCCCAAGGGAAACTCTGCCTAACCCGTTGGACTCCGTGCTTGGCTGTAGACCAACTTAAGACAATACAGCCACGATGAAACCAACAGCCCCGCACCTGACCCGACGCAACTTGCTGCTTAAAGCCGGACGGGAAGATCTCTGGATAGAGACTTGCTGAATCTAAGGAGAGCTTCATGACCGAGTGGTTACCCCCTAGTTTTGAAATCATTGATCCGATTTTTAAACGTCTGGTGTTCGACAACGTACGCGTTGAGAGGTTGTACACAGGCTGTCGATGGGCAGAAGGACCTGCGTGGTTTGCAGCCGGTCGCTACCTACTGTGGTCAGATATTCCGAACGACCGCGTCATGCGGTGGGATGAGACCGATGGATCGGTTTCGATATTTCAACAACCGGCCATGAACAGCAATGGGCATACAGTGGACAGGGAAGGACGCTTGGTCTCCTGCGAACACCGTGGGCGCTGTGTAACGCGGACCGAACACGATGGAACGCGCACCGTACTCGCCGACCGTTATCAAGGAAAGTGCTTCAATTCGCCCAACGACGTCGTCGTGAAATCCGATGGCAGCGTCTGGTTTACAGACCCCAGCTACGGAATCGATTCGGATTACGAGGGCGATGCGGCACCGAGTGAGATCGGCAGCAGCAACGTCTACCGTATCGCACCCCAAACAGGACATGTCACGATGGTCGCTGGCGACTTTGTTCAACCCAATGGACTGGCCTTCTCGCCCGACGAGTCGCTGTTGTACATCGCGGACACGGGGCTTACGCACCAAGAAAATGGCCCCCGCCATCTGCGGCGCTTCAACGTCTCGGCCGATGGTGCCTCCATCTCCGGAGGCGAGGTGTTCGCAACCTGTCCGGTAGGCCTGTACGACGGGCTCCGGGTCGATGCACATGGAAATCTGTGGCTTTCCGCTGGCGATGGCGTTCACTGCCATTCCAGCGATGGCACCTTACTGGGCAAGATACGTATCCCGGAAGTCGTTGCCAATCTGTGTTTCGGTGGCCCCAAACTGAATCGCCTGTTCATATGTGGAACTACCTCCCTGTATTCGGTCTACCTGAACACTTGTGCTAAATCGTCCGTACGTTAAGTAGCGTCCGCCTGCTCGTAACTCTCCCCATTCTTTCCCCCTACTCAGTCAGTCACTTTATGCAACTCACTTCCCAAACCAGCCTCCCCCATGATGGAACATCTGGAGCCCTTGCGGCGCGCGTCTGGCGCCCGGACGTTGACGGACCTTCCGTCGTGGCTCTGCGTGGCGAGGACGCCATTGACATCACGCCCACCTTCGCCACGATGCGCGATTTGTGCGAAACGCCAGATCCCGCCAAAGCACTGAAAGACGCCCCAGGAGAGCGGATTTGCTCTGTTGCCGAGTTGTTTGCCAATACGCCCACCGAGACACGCAACTCGTCACGGCCCTGGTTGTTGGCGCCGGCTGACCTCCAGGCTGTCAAGGCTGCGGGAGTGACATTCGCTGTGTCGATGCTGGAGCGAGTCATCGAAGAAAGAGCACGCGGCAATCCGGCGGCTGCGGCCGCCATTCGCCAGGAAATCGTGGCCTTAGTTGGCGATGACTTGTCCAAGTTAAAACCGGGCTCATCGCAGGCCATGGCGCTCAAGACACTGTTGCTTGAACAAGGCGCATGGAGTCAGTACCTGGAAGTGGGTATCGGCCCGGACGCTGAAATTTTCACCAAAGCGCAGCCTATGGCGGCGGTCGGAACGGGTGCGGATGCCGGCTTGCATCCTTCTTCCTCGTGGAACAACCCCGAGCCTGAGGTGGTGCTGGCCGTGAACTCGCGCGGACAAATCGTCGGAGCGACCTTGGGCAACGACGTCAACCTCCGCGACATTGAAGGTCGCTCCGCTTTGTTGCTAGGCAAGGCCAAGGACAACAACGCTTCCGCGACCCTCGGCCCATGCCTGCGGTTTTTTGACGCTTCTTTCACGCTCGACGATGTACGCCAGTGCACCATTTCTTTGAACGTGACGGGGGAAGACGGCTTTGTACTGGAAGGTTTCTCTTCCATGTCGCAAATCAGCCGCGACCCGGTTGACCTCACGGCGCAAATGATCAGCCCGAACCATCAATACCCTGATGGCGCGATGCTCTTTTTGGGTTGCATGTTTGCGCCAGTGCAGGACCGCGACACTGTAGGCGGCGGCTTCACACACAAGCCCGGGGATATTGTCACCATCTCGACACCGAAATTAGGGGCCCTGGTGAACCGCATGAAACGCAGCGACGAATGCCTGCCGTGGACTTTCGGTGCCTCCCACCTTTTGCGCAATCTGGCGAAGCGCGGTTTGCTCTAACTTTTCGGGGCTGCTGGTAAATTACATCCGCCTTCCAACAATGCGAAAGGCCGCGAGGGATAACCCTCGCGGCCTTTTCACTGTGCTAAATCCGAGTATCAGCTACCGCGAACCTTTTTCAGCGCGTCCATCACCATCTTCACAGGCTCGGCGCCAATGACAGGGATGTTCTTTTCGTAGACGGGCTGGACCTTGTCGAACATGCGCTTCTGCTCGGCCGGTGTCACGTCATTAACGGTCATGGTCTTACGCAGATTGGCCAGCGATTTTTCGTTGAGTGCGCGGTTGGCTGCGCGTTCGACTTTCTGGCCTTCCAGGGCGGCTTCACGCAACACAGCCTGCTCCTGTGCGCTGAGCTGGTCCCACAGTTTTTTGCTGTACAAGATCAGGAACGGTGTATACGCATGGCGCGTCACGCTCAGGTACTTCTGCACTTCGCTGAACTTCGAGGTCTCGATGGTCACGAAGGGGTTTTCCTGGCCGTCGATGGTCTTGGTTTCCAGCGCGGTAAAGACCTCGCCAAAAGCCATCGGCACGGCGTTGGTGCCCAGGGTCTTGAAGGTATCCAGGAAAATATTGTTCTGCATCACGCGGACCTTGACGCCGTCAAAATCCTCGACCTTGGCAACCGGACGCTTGCTGTTGGTCAGGTTACGAAACCCGTTTTCCCAGTAGGCCAGATTGACCAAACCCACTTCTTCGAGCTTCTTGTTGAAGTACGCGCCGGCCGGGCCATCCAGCACGGCATCGGCCTCTTTTTCGTTGGCAAACAGGAAAGGCAGGTCGAACGCGCCGAGTTCCTTGACGATCCCCACCAGCGGCGAGCTGGAGGTGCAGACCATCTCTTGCGTGCCCGCGCGAAGCGCCTGCGTGGCTGGCAGATCGCCGCCTGCAGCACCGCCCCAGAAGGCGTTGATTTTCATCTTGCCGCCGGTCTTGGCAGCCAGCACTTCCTGCATTTTCTTAACGCCGAGACCGACCGGATGGTCTTCAGCAACTCCGTTGGTGAACTTGATCGTGCGGTCAGCAAACTGCGCGAACGACGAGGTGGCTACGAACAAGGCGGCGGCTGCAAGGGCGAGGGTTCTACGTTTGAACATGGTTGTCTCCTTTAAATAAACGACAGGGTGAAAAAAAACGACGGAAAACGTGTCATCGCATAAACCATTTCAGTGGCTCGGTCACGATGGAGGGGAAAAGTACCAGCAGGAAAAGCACCGAGAGCTGCGCCATCAGGAAGGGCAGCACGCCCTTGAAAGCGTCGTCCATACTAATTTTGGCGACACCGCATACCACGTTGAGCACGGTACCCACGGGCGGCGTGATCAGGCCGATGGCGTTGTTCATGATGAACATGACGCCGAAGTAAACCGGGTCGATTCCGGCCTTGAGCACCACCGGCATCAGAACCGGGGTGAGAATCAGCACCGTGGGTGTGAAGTCCAGCGCGGTGCCAACAACCACAATGAGCACCATCATGACCATCATCAAGAGTATCTTGTTGTCCATGAAAGGCGACATCATTCCGGCGACTTCGGTCGGGATGTTGGCCACAGTGATCAACCAGGCACTGACCATGGCTGCTGCCACCAGGAACATCACCACGGCCGTGGTTTTGCCAGCGGACAGGATCAGGCTATAGAGCTCGGACCACTTGAGTTCGCGGTAGATGAACATGCCGACCACAAAGCTGTACACGGCCGCCACCACCGCAGCCTCGGTCGGCGTGAAGATGCCGAATTTCATACCGCCGATAATGACAATAGGCAGGGCCAACGCGAAGCCACCTTCCGTCGTGATGCGCAACCGCTCCGCCATGGGCAGGCGCGGCGCCGGTGGAACGTTTTCCTTTCGGGCCACCCACCACCAAGTCAGGCCGATGGCCACACCCATAAGGATACCGGGCACGATACCCGCGAGGAAGAGCTTGGTGATAGAGACATTGCCAGCGACGCCAAAAATGATCAATCCGATCGACGGTGGAATCACCGGTGCGATGATGCCGCCGGAAGCCACTAGGCCGGCCGCGCGGCCCACGTTGTAGCCGGCAGCGCGCATCATCGGAATCAGCAAAGCGGCCAGCGCAGCGGTATCTGCCACAGCCGATCCTGACAGGGAGGCCATGATGACGGCAGCAATTACCGTCACGTAACCCAGACCTCCGCGGAAATGTCCTACCCACGCCATCGCCAGGTTGACAATGCGGCGGCTGATGCCCCCGGCATTCATGAACTCGCCAGCCATCAGAAAAAAAGGCACCGCAAGCAGCGGAAAGTTGTCGGCACCATCGACAAAACGCTGGGCCAGGATCTGGCTGTCAAAAGTCACCAGCCCGCTGGTGGCCGCAAGAAAACCCATCAACGTTACGCCGCAGACCAGCAGGGCATAAGCGATCGGCATGCCGATGGCCATGGCGGCCAAGAGGCTCAGGATAAATACGGTAACTGTCATGCTCTGCTTCCCTGCATTTGCTTCTCCACATCGGCCAAGCCTTCAGTCTCTATCACCTGTACCAGTTCTTCCTCGGTAATACGGCCCGTCACCAAACGGAACAGGACGTTGAGGTTGAAGATGGCCATCACCACGCTGACGATGTAGCCAATGCCGTAAATCCAGATCATCGAAATGCCCGCCACCGGCGAGACGTTGCTCAGCTGCAGTTCATGCATTTCGTAGGTGCCCATGAAAAACAGCACGTTACAAAACAGCATCAGCGCTTCACTTAGGAACAGGCACACCTTCTTACCCAGAATCGGCAGGTGTTTGACCAACGTATCCACGCCCAGGTGCCCCTTTTCGCGCATGGCGACCATGGCACCCATAAAGGTGAGCCAGATAAAGAAATACCGTGACATTTCGTCGGAAATACTAATGCCCGAGTTGAAACCATAACGAAGAACTACGTTGCCGAACACCATGATCACCATACCCACCAAGGCAACCACGATCAGCAGTTCCAACAGGCGAAAAAACGAGTTAATAACTTTTTGCAAAAAATCTCCCAGAAAATTAGTTCGCTGTAGCCTTCAGCCGCGAGGCCGGCAGGTTGAGACGGGGTAAGCGGCGGCGCGACGCAAGGATTTCTTCAATGTCTTGGTGTGCACCATCGATAAGAACCATGATCGCTTTTTCCGCTTTCACGGAGTCACGAGCGATCACTGCATCAAGGACGGCCTGATGCAGTGAAATGGAACTGGCGGCCTTACCTTTTTTACTAGTGGACACCTCAAAGCTGGTGCGCAACAACGCGCTGAGCGCCTTGCTCATATGAATGAGCATGCGGTTGCGGCATGCCTGCAACAAGCCTTGGTGAAACTGCAGGTCATGTGTCACATAGTCCCCACCATCCTTGACGGCACGCTTCATGCCCTCCAAGGCGGCACTAATGTCCGCAATGTCTTTCTCAGTCGCATGTCGGACTGCAAGGCGAACGGCAGCAGGTTCCACTACGCGCCTCAAATCCATCAAGTCCCGCAGGAACTCAGGTGTCAGACCGGCTTTGGCTTGCCAGTGAATGACATCTGGATCGAACCAATTCCAATGATCGCCGGCCAACACGCGAGTACCCACCTTGGGCCCAGAGGTAACCAGCCCTTTGGCGACTAGCGATTTCACAGCTTCGCGAACTACGGTACGGCTTACACCCAATTCCGCACCAAGGATCGGCTCAGTAGGAATCGCTTCGCCAGCACGATAACGCCCACCAACGATTGCCTCGCCGAGATGGTCAACCGTGTTGCCGTGGACATTTTTCATCATATAGGTTATAGAATTTCGATCGAATAATACTACGATTGACACAAAATTCTGACGGGGTTTTCCCTTGATTTTATCTACTATCATATTACGATATAACATTGATCAAAAACGAGGAAATACACCATGTCAGACCCCAAAAAACCCCGGAAACAACGCGAAGAACTCCGCAGCCATCAATGGTTTGGCCGCCAAGATCGCGACGGCTTCGTCTATCGCAGTTGGGTCAAAGGCAAGGGCGTTCCTGATGACCAATTTGATGGCCGTCCGGTCATTGGAATTTGCAACACTTTCAGTGAGCTCACACCCTGCAATTCGCACTTCCGCACGCTGGCCGAGCAGGTGAAAATCGGCGTGTACGAGGCCGGTGGCTTCCCTCTGGAGTTTCCAGTCATGTCGCTGGGCGAGACGCTAATGCGCCCGACTGCAATGCTGTACCGCAATCTCGCCAGCATGGATGTGGAGGAAACCATCCGTGCGAACCCCATCGATGGAGTTGTGCTGATGATGGGCTGCGACAAAACCACGCCATCATTGGTCATGGGCGCAGCAAGCGTGGACCTGCCTACGATTGGATTGAGTGGTGGCGCCATGCTGAACGGAAAGTGGCGCGGACAGGAGCTTGGTTCGGGAACCGGTGTGTGGAGCATGAGCGAGCAGGTTCGCGCTGGCACATTGAAACTAGAGGAGTTCCTAGAGGCAGAGAGTTGCATGCACCGCAGCCATGGGCATTGCATGACCATGGGGACTGCCAGCACCATGGCCTGCATGGTCGAGGCATTGGGTTTGGGGCTTCCTGGCAATGCGGCCTATCCCGCAGTGGATGGACGACGCAATGTACTGGCACGCATGGTCGGACGGCGCGCCGTAGAGATGGTGCATGAGGATCAGAATCTCTCCAAAGTCTTAACCCTAAAAGCTTTTGAGAATGCAATCAAAACACTGGCGGCCATTGGCGGCTCGACCAACGCCGTGATTCATTTGATCGCCATGGCCCGACGGCTCGGCATCCAGTTGAGTATTGAAGATTTTGACCGGATCGGCAGCGACCTGCCTTGCTTGGTCAACTTGCAACCCTCAGGCGAACACCTTATGGAAGATTTCTGTTACGCCGGTGGCCTGCCGGTCGTGATGAAAGAGATCCAACACCTATTACATACCGACATCGTCACGGCAAGCGGAAAAACCGTGGAAGAGAACCTGACCAAGGCAGAGAATTACGATCCACGCGTCATCAAGAAGTTTGAAGCGCCGTTCAAAGACAAGGCTGGCATTGCCGTGTTACGCGGCAATCTGGCTCCGCGTGGCGCGATCATCAAACCAAGCGCAGCGACGCCGGAGCTGGCGATCCATACCGGGCGAGCCGTGGTGTTTGAGAATATTGAAGACTTCCACGCGCGCATTGATGATGACAATCTTGATGTCGACGAAACTTGCGTCATGGTGCTCAAGAACTGTGGTCCCAAGGGCTACCCCGGTATGGCAGAGGTAAGCAACATGCCCTTGCCACCCAAAATTTTGCGCAAAGGCATCACCGACATGGTGCGCATCTGTGACGGGCGCATGAGCGGTACGGCTTACGGAACCGTGGTGTTGCATGTCGCCCCAGAGGCGGCCGCAGGCGGCCCATTGGCCGTCGTGCAGAACGGCGACATGATTGAACTCAATGTGCCTGAACGGCGCTTGCAGCTATTGATCAGCGACGAAGAACTAGCGCGGCGCCTAGCCACCTGGAAGGCGCCTGTGCCGCCATTGACCTCTGGCTACTGGAAGCTCTATGTAGACCACGTGCTGCAGGCTGACGAGGGCGTAGACTTTGATTTTCTGCTGGGCCAGCGCGGCCCTTTCGTGCCCAGAGACAATCACTGAACAGGCTTGACATGAAGATACTCATTACCGATTACGACTTCCCCAACATTGAACTGGAACAGGCGCTGTACCGCGCCGCCGGCGTTGAGCTTGTCAGCGCACAGTGCCGCACCGAGGACGAGGTGATTGCCGCATCTGCTGGCTGCCAAGGTCTGTTAGTGCAATACGCGCCGATCAATGCCAAGGTGTTCGCGGCTCGGCCTGAGGTACGGATCGTCAGTCGCTACGGCGCCGGCTTCGACACGGTCAATACGACCGACGCCAAAGCGCACGGGGTATGGGTTGCCAACTCGCCCGATTACGGCGTGGGAGAGGTTGCAACCCATGCGCTGGCCATGACACTGTCCCTACTGCGCCACATCACGTTTTACGACCGGGATGTCAAAGCTGGCAAGTGGCACTTCACGACAGCAGGCAAGATGCAGCGCGTGGGCGACCTGACGCTCGGCATTCTAGGACTCGGGCGCATCGGAAAACGCATGGCGCACATCAGTCGAAACAGTTTCAAACGCGTCATCGCCTTTGATCCTTGCATCATCGATGGCGATTTTCCGGCCTATGTCGAGCGCGTCAACAAGGAAGAACTGTTTGCACAAGCCGACGCGATCTCGTTGCATGTGCCACTCACCAATGAAACGCGTGGCATGGTGAACGCTTCTTTGCTCAAGGCAATGAAGCCCGGCAGTGTTCTGGTCAACACTGCGCGCGGTGCCTTGGTCAACATTGATGACTTGCTTGCTGCGCTAGATGAAGGCCGCCTCGACGGCGCTGCGCTTGACGTGCTGCCGATTGAGCCAGCAGCGACCGACTCACGCATCGTGCAACATCCACGGGTCTTGCTCTCGCCACATGCGGCGTTCTATTCGGTGGTCGCAGAAAAAGAACTCAGAAGTAAGGCCGCACAAAATCTGGTTGATTGGTCACTCCGAGGTCGTCCAACTTATTCGGTAGTTGAGGGGGCCTAGAAAAACGGGACAAAATGGAGACACTGATTTCCATTTGACCAAGAAAAAAGCCCGCTGCTTTCGCATCGGGCTTTTTCTAAGTCCTTGATTTACAAGGAAAATTTGGCGGAGTGGACGGGACTCGAACCCGCGACCCCCGGCGTGACAGGCCGGTATTCTAACCAACTGAACTACCACTCCTGGTAGCGGCAACCTTTGCTCTCAGTCTTTCAACTTTCGAGCCAAGTACCTTCTTACGAAAGCTGTTACCTACTTGTGCCGTCTTAGCTTGCGCTAAAAACTTGGCGACCCTACGGGGATTCGAACCCCGGTACTCACCGTGAAAGGGTGATGTCCTAGGCCTCTAGACGATAGGGTCAAAACCTTGGAACTTGTCCGTTTTCAGAAGACTTGGTGGAGGTAAGCGGGATCGAACCGCTGACCTCTTGCATGCCATGCAAGCGCTCTCCCAGCTGAGCTATACCCCCTAATCCTGAGAACTTTGCCGAACTGGGTTTGACAGCATTCTCATCTTCCGAGCCTCAAATTATATACAAGTTTTCTAGGCCTTGGCAAGTCTGACCAGAACTTTTTCTCTGCCGCTCAATTCGAGTACGGCGTCCAGCGAGGGCGTTTGTGCCGTGCCCATTACCAATACCCGCACGGGCATGGCAAGTTGCGGCATCTTCAAACCGGTCGCGCCCAGCACTTCTTTGATGGCGGCTGCGATGCTGGCCTTGTCCCACGTGACCGTGGTCAACTTCTCTTGCAGCAAAGCAATTGCGGGCTTCACGGCGTCGGTTACGTGTTGGGCTTGCTCTGTCGGGTCCACCTCAACTTCTCGGTAGAACTTGGCAGCCCACGTCGCCAGCGCCACCGTCGTATCGCAACGGTCTTTGAGCAGCGCGCACAATTGGGGTAAGTGGTTTTCAACCACCTCCGCTGCCAATTCAACGCCTTGCTTGCCCAGCTGCACTGCCACCAAACCGGCAAGGCGTGCGTTGTCGGCCTGCTTGATGTATTGGGCATTCACCCATAGCAACTTGGCCGGGTCCCACTGGGCGGGGCTCTTGTTCAGGTGGGTGCCGTCAAACCAGCTGACCAGTTGCTCGCGTGTGAACAGCTCTTCGTCGCCATGGCTCCAGCCCAGGCGGGCCAGGTAGTTGAGCATGGCCTCGGGCAAGTAGCCGCCCTCTTCGTAGGCGGTGACGCTGACCGCGCCGCGGCGCTTAGACAGCTTTTGCCCGTCGTCGCCCAAAATCACCGGGCAATGACCAAACTGCGGCAAAGCTGCACCCAGCGCATTGAAGATATTGATTTGCCAAGGCGTGTTGTTGATGTGCTCGTCGCCACGAAACACATGGCTTATCTGCATGTCCCAATCGTCCACCACCACCGCAAAGTTGTAAGTAGGAATGCCATCGGTGCGCACGATGATCAGGTCGTCGATCTCGCGGTTGCTGATGGTGATGGGGCCTTTGACGAGATCGTTCCAGGTGACGTCGCCGTCCTGCGGGTTGCAGAAGCGCACCACCGGCTTCACGCCTTCAGGTACGGGCGGCAATGCTTTGCCGGGTGCAGGGCGCCAGGTTCCGTCGTACAACGTCTTTTCGCCACGCGCCTTCTTGGCTTCGCGCACCGCGTCCAATTCTTCGGGCGTGCTGTAGCAGTGGTAGGCCTTGCCTTCAGCAATCAGTTGGTCCACGACGGCCTTGTAGCGGTCTAGGCGCTGCATTTGGTACACCGGGCCTTCGTCGTATTCCAGACCGAGCCATCTCATAGAAGCCAGGATCTGATCGACGGAGTCTTTTGTGGAGCGGGCCACATCGGTGTCTTCGATACGCAGCACAAACTCACCACCAAAATGGCGCGCATAGGCCCAAGAATAAAGTGCGGTGCGAGCCGTGCCCAGGTGCAAAAAGCCGGTCGGAGAAGGCGCAATGCGCGTGCGAATTTTGGTGATCATGTCAAAGGGTGTCCAAACCACGCGCCAAATCGGCGGTGATGTCGTCAATGTGGTCCAGCCCCACCGCCACACGAACTAAGCCCTGGCCAATGCCAGCGGCTTGGCGCTGGACTTCGGTCAGGCGGCCATGGGAGGTGCTAGCGGGGTGGGAGGCCAAGGTTTTGGTGTCGCCCAGGTTGGTGCAAAGAGACAGCACCTGCATGCTGTCCAACACGTGGAAGGCGCGACTGCGGGCGGTCTCTGGGTCAGTGGCCTTGACGGCAAACGACAACACCGAACCGCCACGTCCGCTTTGTTGGCGCATGGCCAAGTCGTGCTGCGGGTGCGATGCCAGACCGGGGTGGTAGACACGCTCCACCTTGGGGTGAGCTTCCAGCCAGCGCGCCAGCGCCAGCGCGTTGTCGGACTGCGCATTCACGCGCAGCGACAGTGTCTCCATACCCTTGAGGATGACCCAGGCGTTGAACGGCGCGAGCACCATTCCGGCGGACCGGATCACCGGCAGAAAAAGCTCGTCGCGCTGCTTTTGGGTACAGCAAATGGCGCCGGCCATAACCCGGCCTTGGCCGTCCAAAAACTTGGTGCCCGAGTGAATGATGAAATCCGCGCCCATGCGGGCGGGGCGCTGCAACACCGGGGTGGCAAAGCAGTTGTCCAGCGCGAGATAGGCGCCAGCGTTATGCGCCATGTCAGCCAGCGCCTGGATGTCGCACACTTCGAGCAGCGGGTTGGTCGGCGTTTCGGCAAACAGTAGCTTGGTGTTGGGTCGAATGGCCGCCTTCCAGGCCGCCAAGTCGGTTTGCGGCACGAAGGTGGTTTCCACACCAAACTTCGCAAATTCGCGCCCAAACAATGGGATGACCGAACCAAACACCGACTGCGAGCAGACCACATGGTCGCCCGCGCGCAACACCGCCATGCCCAGGAGCAAGATAGCAGCCATACCCGTGGCGGTGGCGGTGGCCGCTTCGGTGCCTTCCAATGCAGCCAGTCGCATTTCCATGCTGGTGACAGTCGGATTGCTCACTCGGGAATAGGTAAAGCCCTCCTCCTCCATGGCGAAGCGGGCGGCCGACGACGCGGCGCTGCTTTGCACATAGCCACTGGTCAGAAACAGGGCTTCGGAATTTTCACCATATTGGCTCGGCGGCAGCGCGGTACGCACGGCCAACGTGTCCAAGTGAAGGTTGTTGGGGAAATTGTCGTTTGCCATTGTTAGTCTGCGTGGTTGGGCAATGCTAGGCGCGAGGTATCTTCTTGCGGCTCTTCGCCGCCAACGCGGGCGGCGTTCAGGCGCGAGATGTCGTCAGGCGAGATATCGCCGGTCACATACACACCGTCAAAACACGAGGCATCAAAACCGGCCAGCTTGGTACTCAGTGAGCCAATGGCTTTTTTCATGCCTTCTACATCCTGGTAAATCAGCGCGTCGCAGCCTATGAGCTCGCGCACCTGCTCTACCGTACGGTCGTGCGCAACCAGCTCGTTACTGGTGGGCATGTCGATACCGTACACGTTGGGGTAACGCACCGGGGGCGCGGCGCTGGCCAGGTAGACCTTGCGGGCACCGGCATCGCGTGCCATCTGCACAATTTCCTTGCTGGTGGTGCCGCGCACGATGGAGTCATCCACCAGCAGCACGTTGCGACCTTTGAACTCGCTGGCAATCACGTTGAGCTTTTGGCGCACCGATTTCTTGCGCACGCCTTGGCCGGGCATGATGAATGTGCGGCCCACGTAGCGGTTTTTTACGAACCCTTCGCGGTAGGGCAAACCCAGCAATTGGGCCAGTTGCGCTGCGCTGGGGCGGCTGGATTCGGGGATGGGGATGACCACATCGATTTCGCTGGGTGGCACGGTGGAGATCACGCGTTTGGCCAGCGTCTCGCCTAGGTTCAAACGGGCTTGGTAGACCGAGATACCGTCCATCACCGAATCCGGGCGGGCCAGGTAAACGAATTCAAAAATGCAGGGCTTGAGTGTGGGCGCTTCGGCGCACTGCTGGGCGTGCACATTACCTTGCAGATCAATGAACACGGCCTCGCCGGGCTCCACATTGCGGTCAAACTGGTAGCTATTACCTTCCAGAGCCACGGACTCGCTGGCCACCATTACATTGCCATCGCCGTTCTTGCCCATGCACAGCGGGCGGATGCCATACGGGTCGCGAAAGGTCAGTACGCCGTGGCCGGCAATCAGCGCGATCACCGCGTAGGAGCCTTTGACGCGCTTGTGCACATTGCGCACCGCCGCAAAGATATCCATGGGCTGCAAAGGCAGGCCGCGCGTGGTTTTCTCAATCTCGTGCGCCAACACGTTGAGCAGCACTTCGGAGTCGCTCTCGGTATTAATGTGACGGTGGTCGGTGTTGAACAGCTCCGCCTTCAGGGCGTGGGCATTGGTCAGGTTGCCGTTGTGCACCAGCACGATACCGAAAGGCGCGTTCACATAAAACGGCTGCGCTTCCTCTTCGCTGAAGGCATTGCCCGCCGTGGGGTAGCGCACCTGGCCCAAACCGCAATTGCCCAGCAAACTGCGCATATTGCGCGTGCGGAAAACATCTTTCACCATGCCCTTGGCCTTGTGCATGAAGAACTTGCGTTCTTGCTGGGTGACGATGCCCGCTGCGTCCTGGCCGCGGTGCTGCAGCAGCAACAGCGCGTCATAGATGAGTTGATTGACCGGTGCGTTACTAACAACGCCGACTATTCCACACATAGGGTTTCACTCATTCAAGATAAATATTTGGCAAATTCTTCAGGCAGTACCGGCTTGAGCATGCCTAACAGCGTCTGGGTCATACGGGGGCCGGTGGCTTCTTGCCAAGCGGCCGACGCGTGCAGCGGCGTCATGCCCGCCACGACCGTGGCAGCCAATAGCAGCACCACGCCGCGCAGCAATCCGAAGCCGGCGCCCAGCATGCGGTCTGCAGGGCGCAGGCCCACGGCGGTCACCAGCTTCTTGACCAAGAACGCCACCAGGCCACCGGCAAAAATACCGAGCACAAACACGACGACAAACCCTGCCGCATAGCGGACCGACTCGCCCGCACCCTCCATAGGCAACCAGGCAGCAGCGTCTGCGGCCAACCATTGCGCGGCAAAAAAAGCGACGGCCCAGCTCAACACCGAAAGCACCTCGAATACCAAGCCACGCCAAGCCCCCACCACCATGGACGCTAGCAACACCGTCAAAAAAATCCAATCCAACGTAGCCATGGTGCGTCAGCGCTCAGAGTTCCAGAATCGCAGCAGGCAGGTTGAGCTTCTTGATCTTGTCGGCCGCCTTGTCGGCTTCGGCCTTTTCTTGTGATAATGTAGTAAAAACTTCATACCCGCTTTTTCGTACTCTTGCGCGCCTGCTGCACATAAGCTATGCTTCAATTTAGCCCAATCTAATGGCTTGGTTTCCAACACATGCAGATATAACTTTTCAGCTTTTATTGAGTTGATCGCATTCAATAAATAACTCGCCCAAAAAACTTTTGCGCAACTTAAAGAAGCTTTACCTTTAGCTAAGACGATTTTGGTTAATAAATCCATGGCTAAATTGGGATCCTTATTTTCTCGAGCGCTTTATAGGTGTGACGTAAAACTTCCCGCTGATCTAATAAACCGACCACCGCGACGATCTAACATTTGAGCATTAATAGGCTTGGCAAGATAATCGTCGGGCGTGTAGTCGTAAGCCGCCATAATAGCTTGCTTTGATACATCGGCCGAAATCAAAAACAAATAACGATTCGCGATCAATTAACTGATGGTGTCGTAGTGACTCTAATACGCGTTGGCCATTTTTACCATGGCCTAAATCGTAATCGCACAAAATAACATCGAATTTTTTCGGCGGCACACATCCAGAGCCTCGGCACCATAGCTCGCCATAGCAACTTGAGAGGCGCCAAGCGACGTCAGCATGCTAGTGACCGTCGAGCGAAAACTATTAAAGTCATCGACGACTAAAAAAGTTAATTTTTTATGGCAAAAACCCGTCATGCGCTTCTCCTTAACTACAGATCTAAGTCTAGCCAATATAGAGTGCGCTGCTTATGTAAATGAACAGCTAAAACCATTTGTTATTGACTTGTCATTTACCGGCGTAAAGCAAAACAATTAATCGCTAAAAGACTCGGCACTAGCGGCGCCACTTGCGCCAAGCCCGCCACAAGATAATTAAATGACAGCTAAATACAAAATACAAAAAAGCGTCAAAAAAAACAACCCAGACAACACCGCCAATAGTTTTTATAATTTTTAAATGAGGAGGGTTTTACGCAAAAACCCTATTGTTTACAAATTTATAAACAGCCGTAACTTAGCCAAAAATTAAAGTTTTTCCATTAATAAAAAAATAAAAAAGCTATAAAAAAACCACTAATCTATAACGCTTTCTGACCAGTGGCCGCGGACTAAAAAAAAACAAACCAATTATAATAGGGTCAAAGAGATGCCCGATTGCAGAGCGAGGAATGAAACTGTGACATATTACCTGCCAATACTTTGCAGATGCTGGAAACTAACAATATTCATTATCAGTTACGTAACGCACTGCCCCAGCAGCCTGCTAGTTCATTTAGCTCGCAAGGCTGTTTGGTTAAATCGTTACTGTTAAAAGACAACCAAGCGCCAGGTACAGATTTTATTGCCTTGGGATCATAGTTTAAATTTAGAAGCCGTGAGTACGAGCTTCAGCCGGGATTTGCGTGCGATAGATGCCAGCGAACTGCGCGAGATATTGGAAAAAGTGGCTTATCGGCGGTGCCCGCAATCCCGCAATGGAATAGCCGCACTACGCTAGTCGATAGCTCATTATTAGAATTTGGCACCTTGTGGTTAGAAACCGGTGATCATGAGCAAATGCTCGAAGTCAAACGCGACGATTTTTACGACATGGTAAAAACCACCAACTTAGGCCGTATTTGCAGCAAAGCGCCCGAGCTTCCAGAAGATAGTGCATCAGACAAAGTGCAAATTTCGGCGTCGGTACAGCGTTTTACCCAACTTCGCATCAAGCAGCGTTTAGAAGACACACTCGAACTACCGCCATTGCCCGAAACCGCCCGCAAAATTATCAAACTACGCGCTAATCCCGATGCCGACATCAGTGATCTCACCGAAATTGTCGAGCTTGATCCTTCACTCGCGGCACAAGTTGTGAGCTGGGCGGCGTCACCCTATTACTCGGCACCCGGCAAAATAAAATCGGTGCACGATGCCATAGTGCGTGTACTGGGTTTTGATATGGTACTTAACCTAGCGTTGGGTTTAGCGCTGGGTAAAACCATAAATGTCAGTATCATGAGTGACAAACAAGTAGCCGCTTACTGGAAACACGCTGTCTGCATTGCCGCAGCGATAGAAGGTTTGGTTACTAGCATCTCCCGCGAACATCGTCCCGCATTTGGCATGAGTTACTTATCGGGCTTGTTAAGTAACTTTGGCGAGTTGATTCTCGCCGATGTTTTTCCACCTTATTACAGCAACATCGCACGCCATACTGAAGCCAACTCCCATATTCCAGGCCATGCGGTTGAGCAGCATCTATTGGGTGTGAGTAGCTGCCAAATTACCAGTTGGTTACTGGAAATATGGAATATGCCGAATGAAGTCGTTATCGCTTTGCGCCAACAGCACAACCCCAGCTACCAAGGTGAACATGCTGTTTACGCGAATTTAACTTTTATTGCTTAGCAATTGCTGGTGCTATCGGGCGAAGGTAAAAACGCCCCGCAGCCAATCCCGTGAAAGATGTTTGAAAGATTGCATTTAGATCCAGAAACCGCCGAGATCACCATTAACAATGTCTTGCAGTCACGCGCCGAGTTGGACAGTATTGCCGCAAAGATGATGGGCTAACGCGCAGCTTATGCAAACAGCATAATAACTATGCAGGCACCAAAAATTGGCGTTAAGTAAGGTTTTCGCGCGTTAGCCTAAGATAGAAAAAACAAAAAACAAGCTTAAAAAAATGCCGCGCTTAACTTAAGGTTATGCGGCATTTTTTATGTGTGCGGTAGTCTATTGCTTTAGCTCACGTCCGCTATTGGGTGGGTGTGATATCCAAAGTAATACTTTTCACTTTATAGCGCGCGTCTAATGCGGGCTGCTCGTTTAAGAGCTTATTTTTATCTAATTTTGGGCCCATATAAAACGCGATAAACGCGCCCTTTAGCAATATCGGCGGCACGCACAAAAGCGGGATGCTTATCAGCGATGAGCTGATCTCCTTAATTGGTTCGCTTTGAGCTCTTCGGTATAGCTGACTAGCTGCAACACCCAACCTCTGGGCACGCCCCAATTATTTAATACACTTGGCTGAACGGTAGGGGTTGTGACGAGTGGGGCTGTCGATGTCGATGCTGACGTGACCCCGACGTCGTTGCCAACGTCATCGCCCTCATTACTGGGGATTAGCATTTTCGTAGGTGCTGGTGCAGGTGATGCCACTACCGGAGGCTCAGCCACTGTGATGGGCTCTATGGTGAATACTGGGCGCCTGCGATATTTGGGTTTGATTATCAACGGGGTCGATTTTTGGGCGATCAAACAATGTGGGGATAAAAATAACGGCTATAGCCAGTCACACAATTGCACCAATCAAGCGCTGTTTTAAACCATCATTCATAACTGCCTCCAATCTATTGATAACGAATCTATTCATTATCCTAGAAACCGCCGTTGAATCACCAAAGTCTGCGCAATCCCTTGACGCGCCTAGCAAACGTTAAAAATTTGAACAACCCATAAGGTTGCCCGGCATTTTTAACATTCACTATTCACATCAAGGGTTGCCACATCTTTTTGGCGCTCGAACTGAGGTTTCTAGGATTATTGATATCTACTGCTCAATGACGATTTTTGCGGGAATTAACAGAATCTACAGCCGGTGAAGTACCCACACCGAGGGCCGCGGTAACAGAGCAAAAGGAGTCGGGCGAAAAACCACCACGGGTAAAAGCCCTGGCATTGCAGTTATGGCTGTTCGCGTAAGCGTGTTTGCCACCGTCTGCCCGCCACAACTTGGGCAGCAGGAACCTGTAAACGCTGTGTTAATGACCAGGCCAGATATCTACTTTTTGCAGCGCGTGAATTTCTCCAATTCAACGCAGTGCCACTGCTGACACTAAAGGTACTAGCGGCCGTGCGTAGCGCCCTCGAGCAATTTATCGGCCATCATCGCGACCACGGCGATGATTTTATGGAGGCTAACAATGCCTGCGCCACAGTCGTGCCAGCAAGATACAAGCAGCCGGATTGTGGGCAACATCGAGAATGACCATTTGCGCGCCGTGCTGCACAACCCGCATGCGCCCCATCAAGCGTATATCGGCCAATAGCGC
>JAXHOO010000027.1:0-6997 GCA_034519365.1 Rhodoferax sp.
CTGAAGGCTTGCCTACCCGCGCGCAACTGCAAGAAGCCACGCTATGACGCGTCACAAAGTGCTGGTGTTTCGTCCGCTGCCAGCGGACCAACTGGCACGTCTGCAGGCGAAGCATGAGGTGGTATGCGCCGACCCCAAAGACCCCGCCCAGCGGGCAGGTTTTGACGCCGCACTGGCAGAGGCAGATGGCTTGATTGGTTCAAGTTATCCCATCGATGCCGCGTTGCTCCAGCGAGCACCCCAACTGCGTGTGGTGTCCAGTGTGTCCGTGGGCGTGGACAACTACGATCTCGACGCATTGCGTGAGCGCAACATCACTTTGTGCCACACCCCCGGTGTGCTGGATGAGACGGTGGCTGACACAGTGTTCGCGCTCTTGATGGCCACGAGTCGCCGCGTGGTGGAGTTATCGCAACTGGTACGCGAAGGGCGTTGGCAGCGCAATATTGACGAGTCCCTATTTGGCTTTGATGTGCATGGCAAGACCTTGGGTTTGCTGGGCTTTGGCCGCATTGGTCAGGCCATCGCACGTCGCGCGGCGTTGGGCTTTCGCATGCCGGTGGTCTACAGCACGCGCCATCCGGTAGATCTAGCCTCGCAGGTGCCGGAGTTGCAAGGCGTGGTCGACCGCGTACCCCAAGACGCTTTGCTGGCCAGGTCTGATTTTGTGGTCACCGTGTTGCCGCTGACGGAGAGCACCCGTGGCATGGTCAACGCAAGTATGTTTGCTGCTATGAAGCCCGGCGCTATTTTTATCAATGGCGGTCGCGGTGCCACTGTGGTGGAGGACGAACTGTTGGCCGCCTTGGACAGCGGACATTTGCGCGCCGCAGGATTAGATGTTTTTGCGCAGGAGCCCTTGCCCATGGTTTCGCGGCTTCGGACTCATCCCAAGGTGACGCCATTGCCGCACATCGGATCGGCCACACTGGAGACACGGCATGCCATGGCCGTGTTGGCCACCGACAATTTGCTGGACGCGTTGGCTGGAAAAAAGCCCAAGGCGGTGTACGACAATCGCCGGCTATGAGCCGACGCCCCACCATTGTTGATGTTGCCACCGAGGCCGGTGTTTCCAAAGCGACGGTATCGCGTTACTTCAACCACCGCGAACGCCTATTGAGCCCGGATATCGCCGCAAGAGTCGAAACAGCCATTGCCAAATTGGGGTATTCGCCCAGCCCGATGGCGCAGGCGCTGAGCCATGGCCGTTCGCGCCTGATCGGGCTGGTGGTGGCCGACATCACCAATCCCTATTCCGTGGCCGTCCTGCGCGGTGCGGAAAAAGCGTGCCAAGAGGCGGGCTACTTGGTCATGCTGTTCAACCTGAGCAATGACCAATCGCGCCAGCGCGTGGCCATTGAGGCATTGGCAAGTTACCAAGTCGACGGCTTTATTCTGAATACCCAGGGGCAGGACGACGGGCCCATGGAGACGGCTGTATTGCACGGCATTCCGGCGGTGTTGGTCGATCGTCGGCATCCCGGTCTGGATGCGGACTTCGTGTCCTTGGACAACCTGCAGGCTATGCGCACGGTGTGTGACCACCTAGCCGACGAGGGCTGGCGCGAATTGTTGTTTTTGACACAGCCGCTGGCCGGAGTGAGTTCGCGGCTGGAGCGCACAGAGGCGTTTCGCCAGTGCGCGCAATCGCATGGCCCTGCCGTGCGCGGCACGGTCCAGGAACTGCACGGCGAAGACAACCAGGCCTTGGACCAGTTTTTGCTGCAATGGCAGGCTGCCGCCGGTGCGGGTCGGCCCACGGCCATCGTGGCGGGGAACTCGGTGGTCACCCTGCGCGTGGCCGCCGCAATCAATCGCTTAGGTTGGACCTTTGGGCAAGAGGTGGGGTTTGTCGGGGTGGACGACTCCGAATGGGCGCCTTTGATTCGTCCTGGTCTCACCGCATTGGCCCAACCTACGGACGCCATTGGCCACTGCGCAGCCCAGTGCCTGATAGAACGACTAGGCGGTTTGCAGGGTGCTGCACGCGAACGCATGCTGCCAGGGCAGTTGGTGGTGCGGGGCTCGTCGCTGCGACGTATCTCGCGTTGACAGCGCAGCGATAGCCGCAACGTCAGGGTTCTTGCGGTAGTGGGGTGGCCCTCAGAGGCCCTATGATGCGCAGACCTTTTCAGACAGCGCTGAACCTGCCCGTTAACGTGAATTCACCCAAAAACAAGGCTCCCTTGCCGGACCCGGACGTGCCCTTAGCGCTACCGGATAGCTCGGCCTTGGGGCAAGGTGTGTACTGGACGATTTTTGAACACAGCCCGGAGGCGATAGCGCTGACCCGGCTGCGGGACCAGGCGTTGGTCGAGGTGAATGCGGAATGGCTGCGCATGACCGGTTACAACCGCGCCGAAGTGCTGGGGCGCAGCGCGCTGGATTTGGGGCATTGGCAAAACCCACATGACCGGGTGCGGGTCATGGAGCCCCTGTTGGCCAGTGGCCGGGTGGTTGACACCGATGTGACGCTGGTCATGAAGGATGGCGGTCCGCGCGTTATGCGCATGAATGCTGCACTGGTGCAGGAGAAGGGTGAACAATTTGTTCTGATTTACCTTCGCGACGTGACTGCGGAGCGGCTGGCTGATGAAGCCATGCGGGCTGGCGAAAAGGCGCTGGAAACCGTCAACGATTCGCTCAACCGCCAGATCAAACTCTACGAGCTAACGGAGTCCATGGCCAAGGTGGGCCATTGGGTCGGATCCCCCGGCGACGCCAGTATTCATATTTCCAAGGGCGCCGCCTTTATTGGTGGACTCGGTGAGTCGCGTAGCATCACATGGCAGTCTTTGGTCCGTGGCATTGAGCCGACGTACCGGGCGCGTGTGAAGGCTGCGGTGGCACGCATGGACGGCCAGGTGGTGGAGTACCGCTGGCGCAGGGATGATGGTGAAGTAATCTGGGTACGCGCACGCTACTACCGACAGGTCAAAGATGGGGTACGCCAGGCCGACGTAGGCATCATTCAGGAGGTGACCCAGGAGCGCAAAGCCCACGAAGAGTTGGAAGCGCGGCTGGCCTTCATCCACAAGATCACCAGCCGGGCGCCGGGCATGGTTTACGAGTACCAAATCTGGCCCGATGGCCACTACGCCTTCCCGTTTGTGAGTGCTGGCATACAGCAAATATTTGGTGTGAGTCCGGACGAGGCCTATGCCCAGCCCAAAGATGTGTTCCGTGGCGTGCACCTCGATGATAAGAAGCTGGTTATTTCTAGTACGCTGGACGCGGCCCGGGACAACCTGCCTTGGCATTGCGAGTTTCGGGTGCAGCATTCAGGTGAAGCGCAGCGCTGGGTGCTGGGGCACTCGCTGCCCGAGCTGCAGGCCGATGGGTCAGTCCTGTTCAGCGGGTCTATTACCGACATCACCCAGCAAAAAGACGCATGGGCGCTGCTGCAGCAAAGCGAAGACCGTTACCGGAAGTTGTCCGCCTTGTCGTCGGATTGGTACTGGGAGCAGGATGCAGAGTTTCGCTTTGTTCGCATTGACGGTTTTGGTACGTTTGGGGTCTTGCTGGACTCTGATTTGTCCATTGGGAAAACGCGGTGGAATGCCGGGTGGTCAGGAGTCAGCGAAGCGCAATGGGCAGCCCACAAGGCCGAGTTGCTGGCGCACGAAACCTTCCACGACTTCGAGATGCAGCGCACGCTTGCCCAATGGCACGTGCTATGGGCCAGCATCAGTGGGGAGCCGACGTACGACATTCATGGCGTCTTTACCGGTTACCGGGGTAGCGGTCGCGATATCTCGGCCCGCAAGCGGGCCGAGGCAGAAATTGAGCGGCTCGCGTTTTATGACGCACTGACCAACTTGCCCAACCGCCGCATGCTGATGGACAGATTGGGGCACGCTTTGTTGGCCAGCCAGCGCAATCAATACCACGGCGCTTTGCTCTTCATTGATCTGGACAACTTCAAAGCCCTGAACGACACCTTGGGCCACCACATGGGGGACATTCTGCTAACCCAGGTGGCGGGGCGCTTGAAAGAGTGTGTGCGCGATGTGGACACGGTGGCCAGGCTGGGAGGCGACGAGTTTGTGGTGATGCTCGAAGAATTGAGCAGGGACCCGGTGGAGGCCGCCGGGCAGGCCGAATTGATAGCGCGTAAGGTGTTGAGCCAACTCAATCTGCAGTTCAGTTTGGGTGAACACGAAATGCACAGCTCTCCCAGTATTGGGGTCACCCTGTTTTTTCAGCTGCAGCACTCTGTGGAAGATCTGCTCAAGCGCGCAGACCTCGCCATGTACCAGGCCAAAGGAGCAGGGCGCAATACCTTGCGCTTTTACGATCCCAGCATGCAGGCAGCGGCGTCAGCGCGCGTAGCCCTAGAGACCGATTTACGCCAAGGGCTAGCACGTCATGAGTTTGCGCTGCACTACCAGCGCGTGGTGGACGAGTACGGAAAAACCACAGGGGCAGAGGCCTTGCTGCGCTGGACCCACCCGGAACGCGGATCGGTGTCGCCGGCCGAATTCATCCCCGTGGCGGAGCAGACCGGTTTGATCCTGCCGTTGGGTCAATGGGTGTTGGAAATGGCGTGCGCCCAGTTGGTGGCCTGGAGCGCCCAGCCTCACGCAGAAACTGACGCTGGCAGTGAATGTCGAGTCTGCGCCAGTTCAAGCACCCGAATTTTCCGACCACATCTCAATTTATTGCAGGTCACCGGTGCCCAACCCTTACCGCTTGAAATTGGAGCTGACGGAGAAACCTGCTGTTGTCCGACTTTGACAAAGTGATTACCAAAATGAGTGAGTTGCGATCGATTGGGGTGAGCTTTTCATTGGATGACTTTGGAACCGGCTATTCCAGCCTGTCTTACCTCAAGCTGCTGCCGCTGGACCAACTCAAGATTGACCAATCGTTTGTGCGTGACGTGCTCACCGATAACAACGATGCAGCCATTGCGCGCACCATCTTGAATCTGGCTCGCAGCTTGGATTTGGGGGTGGTGGCTGAAGGTGTGGAAACGGCCGGGCAGCGCGACTTTTTGCTGCGCCATGGCTGCAAAGCCTTTCAGGGTTATTTTTTCGGGCGGCCTGTGCCGGTCGACGCACTGGAACTGCCCGCAGCATGAGCGCTGACGTACCCTGGTCGCAGCGCTCCATCGCTGAGTGCGCCGGTGAGATTTCCCGCCTGGAGGACGCTTTGGCCTCGGTGGAGGCGGGGGCCCGTCGCCAATACGACCTGCTGGATGCCATGTTTGTGCGCGGGTCGGCTGCAATGTCGCTGAGCAGGATTGAGGATACGTGCTTTGTCGATGTGAACGCGCAGTGGCAGGCGATGACCGGCATCAGCTGGGAGCAGGCGGTTGGCAAGTCACCCGTAGAACTGGGCTTTTGGCCCAGTGAGGAGGCGCGCCGAGCGGACTTGCAGCGTGCGACCGAGGTCGATGGGCGGCGCCACTTTGAACTGAGGTTTGTGAGGTCCGATGGACGCCCGGTGCTGTTTCAGGCAGAGGGGATGCGCTTGACGTTGGGCGGAGTCCCCCATGCCCTGGTCTACCTGCGTGATGTCACTGTGCAGCGGGAGGCGCAAGAGGCTTTGCAGGTGAGCGAGCGCGCCTTGCAACAGGTTAATAGCGATCTGGTGGGGCAACTGGAGTTGTTTGAATTAACCGAGGGTTTGGCCAACGTTGGGCACTGGACCGTGCCCCAAGGCGCCGAACGGCCGCTTTGGTCCAAGGGTTTGTATGCGCTGGCAGATACGCCTTGGGAGCCGGGCATGACCTTCGAATCGGCCCGGTCGCGTATTCATCCGGATGATTTGCCGAGCTTTATGGCGCACCGCAAAGCATTAGATGGTCGCTTGTTGGAGTACCGTTCTTTGCGGTCGGATGGTTCCGTACAGTGGCTGCGCACCCGGATGCGCCGCCAGCACCGCGAAGATGGCAGCTATGTGGATGTGGGGGTGGTGCAGGACTTCTCAGAAGAGCGCGTTGCCAAGGAGGCCTTGCAGGCGCGTGTGGAGATGGTGCAGCGCCTGACAAGTCGCTTGCCCGATATGGTGTTCCAGTACGTGCACCATGGAGGGGGCCGAGGGGAGTTCATTTTCGTCAGTGATGCCAGTGAGGCCTTGTTTGGCGTCTCCCCGGAGGCGGCCCAGGCAGATGCCAGCCAGTTGTTCCGTTGGGTCCACCCCGAGGATAGAAACCTCGTATTGCAGTCCTTGCAAGACGCTGCGGTGAGCAATGCCTCTTGGAGCCAAGAGTTCCGTTCACACCGGTCCGACGGCAGTATTTTGTTTCTGTTGGGGCGCGCAGTGACCGTGTTGGAGCCATCGGGTCAGTACATCGCCTATGGGTCGGTGACCGATGTAACGGCACAAAAAGCCGCGCAGGCCACACTGCGCGAGAGTGAGTCGCGCTTCCGCTCACTCACCGGCTTGTCCTCGGATTGGTACTGGCAACAAGACGCTGAGTTTCGTTTCGTCCGCTTTGATGGTGCCCAAAGTATTTGGACCGGTTCGGCGACTGTGGGGAAAACCCGATGGGAGATGGGGGCCCTCAATATGTCGGCTGCCGATTGGGAAGCACACCGCCAGATTGTGTACGCGCACCAGGAGTTCAGGGAGCTGGAGTTGTGCGACGCCGATACGGATGGGCGTTTGGTCTGGAGAACCGTTAGTGGTGGTCCGATTTTCGATGCGCAGGGTCGGTTTCAAGGCTACCGCGGCGTGGGGCGTGACATTACGGCCCGGAAGTTGGCTGAGGAAAAAATTGAGCGGTTGGCGTTCTACGATGTGTTGACTGGGCTGCCTAACCGCCGTCTTCTGGTGGATCGGCTGCAGCATGCGCTGGCGTCCGTGGACCGTGAAGGCGGAGGTGCTTTACTGTTTCTGGACTTGGACAATTTTAAGGATTTGAACGACACCCACGGCCACGATGTGGGCGACTTGCTGCTACAACAGGTGGCCCGGCGCTTGCAGGAGTGCGTGCGTGGCGCAGACACGGTGGCCCGCTTTGGGGGAGACGAATTCGTCGTCATGT
>JAXHOO010000065.1:0-18768 GCA_034519365.1 Rhodoferax sp.
GCGCGAACTACAGCATCAACAAAAAGGCCTCTTTGCGGGCGTATGCCAACAACCTCTTCAACGCTTACGTGGTGAATACCTACTTCCAGGGTACGACGACGCAAGACGTTTTGGCACCACGCACATTGGGTGTGCAGCTGGATTACAAGTTCTGAGCATGCAACCGCAATGGGCAGACCCCGTCGGGCTGAGCCTGCCCTTTGTACAGGTACATGAACTATGCGACTCGGCCACCGGGGAGCGGCGACAGTTGTCGGTCAGCCAAAGCCACGGCGGATCGGCTGCGCCGAAGGCCAGCCGTCTTCTGGTGCTGCTCGATGGCAACCTCACGGTGGTACCCGCCGCACTAATGCTGCACACGCGCGGGGAAAGAGATCATGGGTGTTTGCCGGCGTGCACGGTGGCGGGCGTTGGCTACCCCGATGTGCGCTTTTATGACCAACAACGGCGCGCCCGCGATTTTTTGCCGGCATTGCCCGAACCACTGGATGCAGCAACCTGGCCCGGCGGACGGGCCGATGCATTTTCGGCGTTTTTGGACGCGCAGTTGCTGCCGTGGCTGGAAGCGCAGCAAGGTCATGCGTACACCGAGATTGGGCTGTTTGGGCACTCGTACGGCGGGCTGTTCACGCTTTATAAGTTATTGCACCAACCGGCCCGCTTCAACGCTTTTTTTAGCATCAGTCCTTCGCTCTGGTGGGGCAACGGATGGTTGTTGGACCGGTTAGGCCCTGTCGCACAGCAATGCGCTGGACGCAGCGTGTTTCTGGGTATTGGTGCGGACGAACGGGCCATGCCCGGTGCCGACGCCACGCGGGTGGACTTGCACAAAGCGCGCGATGTGCAGGGCCGATTTGCCCGTCTGGTCCATGAATTCCAATTGCACAACGTTGCCTGTACTGCAGAAACCTATGCCGGCGAGGATCATGGGTCGGTACTCTACCCCGCGCTGACCCGCGCAGTGCGTTGGCTGATCCGCCCCGCAGGGAACGACCACAACGCCCTTCAACATTGAGACATTACATCATCATGAATTACGCATCTACCAACATTCCAACGGCCGACGCGGCCAAGTACATCCTGAAGCTCTGTCGCCACTTTGCACACAAGGTGCAAGCGGACTTCACCGAGCGGGAGGGGCGGGTCCAGTTTTTGCAGGGGCAGTGCGTCATGAAGGGGGACGTAAGCGCCCTTTGCGTGTATCTGCAGGCGGCCACTGCAGATGGCATCCAGTCCATGCAGTTCATCATCGACGATCACCTGCAGCGTTTTGTCCGGTTCGAAACCTTGTCATACCAGTGGGGCACCGAGATGCCGCAGACTATTCAACGAGAACTCGAAGCGATTGCTCAAACCGGGAGTGCAACATGAACCGGCGGCATGCCCACCTGTTGCTGGCCCAGTTGCTCGGGGCGGCAGCCTTTCCATGGACGGCATCGGCAAACACCGGATGGCCAATGGTGCACCGCAACCCCGATGGCTCACAGGTTTCCATTCCCGCGCAACCCAAGCGCATTGTGTCTGCCTCGGTCACATTGACGGGTTCACTGCTGGCGATCGACGCGCCGGTGGTGGCCTCGTCGCTCAACAGCAATCGCAGATTTTTTGACCAGTGGGCGGCCGTCGCCGAAGCGCGCAAGGTGCAGCGCCTGTGGGCACTGAATGCGGTGGACCTGGAATCGGTGTACCTGGCCAAACCTGACATGATTGTGGTGTCAGCCAGCGGCGCAGACTCTGCCTTGGAATCGGTACGCGAGCTTTCCCAGATCGCCCCCACCATCGTGGTGGACTACGCCGCCAACAGCTGGCAAGAGACAGCCCGCCAGCTTGGCCGTGCGACGGGCATGTCAGCGCGTGCCGAGCAACGTGTCAATGATTTCGCCAACAAAACACGCAGCGTGGCCGCATCCATTCGGGTACCAGAAGGACTTACGGCCATCGTCAGTTTCAACGGACCCGGCACGATCAATCCGATTGCCATGCCCTCAGGCTCACACGGATCGCTGTTGGCGGCCCTGGGCTTTCACATGGAATCGCCTGACCCCCGCTGGCACAGCGGCTTGGACAAGCCCGACGACTTCGTGAAGGCGCAGTACGAGCATCTGAGCACACTCAAGGCGCGCACGGTATTTCTGCTGCGCCAGGATGAGAACGATGTGGAAGCCTTGATGCACGACCGCGTGTTGGCGCGACTGCCTGCGGTGCAGTCCCGACAGGTGTATGGACTGGGCAAGAATTCGTTTCGCATCGACTACTACAGTGCCAACGAAATTGTCGATGCGATCCGCCGCCGCTTTGCCAAAGCCAATGTGCCGGAATGACCGTATCGCCTGCTGATCAATCGGGATGGATGCCGCAGCGGCACAGCGCATTG
Source organism: Rhodoferax sp. (assembly GCA_034519365.1). GTDB lineage: Bacteria > Pseudomonadota > Gammaproteobacteria > Burkholderiales > Burkholderiaceae_C > Allorhodoferax. The sequence continues at coordinate 2,375 of JAXHOO010000065.1, forward strand.
GCCGCCGCGCTGTGGACGAGCCTGGTGGTACTGTCACTTGGCGGCTTGGTTCTGGGTTCCAAGTCGGTCCCGTGGATCACCGTGGTGGAGGCCCTGCGCGCGTTCGACGCGACCACACCCGACCACCTGCTGGTGGTGCATCTGCGCCTGCCACGCCTGCTCATGGGCTTGTTGGTGGGTGCTGCGCTGGGTGCCGCAGGACTGCTGATTCAGGCCGTTACGCGCAACTCACTGGCAGATCCAGGCATCCTGGGCGTCAATGCGGGTGCCAGTCTGGCCATGGTGGTATCCCTGGCAGTGTTTGGACAACAGGCGATGGGGATTCAGATCGCAGTCGCCATGTTCGGTGCCTTCCTGGCCGGTCTGGTGGTGCTGGCTTTGGCCGGCGCAGGTACGGTGCGCACCAGTCCGACGCGCATTGTGCTGGCCGGCGTGGCGGTGTCAGCGATCTGCTTGTCTTTTTCGCAGTTGGTCATGCTCAACAGCATTGACCAGGTTTTTGACCATTACCGCAGTTGGGTTGTTGGGGCCCTGGAGGGGCGCGACCTCGGGGTGCTGCAGACCACACTGCCTTTTGTGTTAGCGGGATTGGCGCTGGCGGTGTACGTTGCCAAGCACCTGGACGCGCTCAGCCTGGGTCAGGATTTTGGCAAGGCGCTGGGTGTGCATCGGCAACGCATCCTGGGGCTGTCGCTGTTGGCAATCGTGCTACTGGCTGGCGCATCCACCGCTGCGGTGGGGCCAATTGCTTTTCTGGGCCTGATCGCGCCGCATTTGGCGCGTACCCTGGTCGGACCCAACCACAGTTTGCTGCTGCGCTGGTCCATGCTGCTGGGAATGGTGACTATGCTGCTAGCCGACGTTGGGGGGCGCGTGCTGGCGCCACCAGCCGACCTCGGTGCGGGCCTGATGATTGCCCTCATCGGCGGCCCCTTCTTCATCGTGCTAGCCCGGCGTGACCGGCTGACCGATTTGTAATGGCTGCCATGGACTGGTCAAGCCCCCGCGTGTTGCGCCTAGGTCAGCATTCGCTGCAGTGGGTGCCGCGGCAACTCATGGTCGTGTTATGCCTATGGGTCGCGTTGGCCCTGCTAGTGCTGCTGGCCCTGGGTACCGGACGCATATCGCTCGGCTTGTCGCAGGTGCTGGACATCGCACTGCACGGAGCGGGGTCGGCGCTGGATCGAAAAGTCATTTTCGACATCCGGCTACCGCGTGTGTTGACGGCCTTGCTCACCGGCGCTGCGCTGGCGGTGTCTGGGACGATCTTCCAGTCGCTCTCACGCAATCCGCTGGGTTCGCCCGATGTCATTGGATTCACCACGGGTGCCGCTTCGGGGGCAGTGGTGTATTTTGTGCTCGGGGGCACCTCCAGCGTCACCTCGGCCGCGTTTGCGGTGGGCTCAGGCCTGCTCACCGCGCTGGTGGTGTTTGCGCTGTCACTACGCGGTGGTGCCGTGGCCAGCTACCGACTGGTGCTGGTGGGCATTGGTGTGGGAGCTACCCTGTCGGCGCTGAACGAGGCGGTGTTGCTGCGCGGTGCACTCGACCAGGCACTGTCAGCACAGCTATGGCTTTCAGGCTCGCTCAACGCGCGCAATTGGGGGCATGCGCTGCCTCTGCTGGTGGGGTTGGTACTGTTGCTGCCTCTGGCGCTGATGGGCCAGTCACGCCTGATCTTGCTGGAATTGGGTGACGACCTGGCGCGCCAACTGGGCGTGCACGCGCTCAGGGTCAAGGCTTTCATGGCTTTGTGGGCCGTGCTGCTGGCTTCACTGGCCACGGGGGCAGCGGGGCCTATCGCGTTTATCGCCCTGGCCGCGCCGCGTTTGGCAGCATTCCTGAGTGGCGAACACGGCCGGCCGTTGTGGCCGTCCGCGCTGACCGGGGCATTGCTGCTGCTGGGTGTCGATGTGCTGAGTCAAACCCTGCCTTTTGAACTGAATTTGCCGATTGGCTTGATGGCGGCGCTGGTCGGCGGCGTCTATTTGGTGTTTGCCATTCCCCGACTGAGGTCTCTGTGATGCATCCCCTTTTTGTCGGCGCAGGTCTGCGCTTGTCCTACGAGCAACGGGTGGTCTGCGATGGCTTGGACGTGCAGATTCCAAACGGAGCCATCACCACCATCATCGGGCCCAACGGTTGTGGCAAATCCACGCTGTTGCGCGCCCTGTGCAACCTGATTGAGCCGCATGCCGGGCTGGTGACATTCGATGGCCGTGCCCTGGCGTCCTATGGCCGGCGCGCGCTTGCGCAGCGGGTCGGCTTTTTGCCCCAGGTGTCATCCGTGCCACCAGGCATCAGTGTGCGTGAACTGGTCTCACGCGGGCGCTTTCCGTACCACGGCTTTCTGCGCCAGTGGAGTCGCGAGGACGAGTCAGCTGTGGCGCGCGCGCTGGCCGAAACCGGCCTGAGCGACAGCGCCGAGCGCCTGGTAGAGCAACTCTCGGGCGGGCAGCGCCAACGGGTCTGGATTGCGCTGGTTCTGGCGCAGGACACCGGTGTGCTGATGCTTGACGAGCCCACCACCTACCTGGATATTGCCCACCAACTGGAAATACTGGAATTGTGTCGGCGCCTCAATAGTGAAATGGGCAAGACGCTGGTGATGGTGCTGCACGACCTGAACCTCGCAGCCCGCTACTCACACCACCTGATCGCCATGAAGGAGGGGCAGATCGTGGCAGCTGGCACACCGACCGAGCTACTGACGCCGCAGCGCGTGGAGGAGGTGTTTGGCATCCGTGCGCGGGTCATACCGGACCCCGTGATCGGCTCGCCACTGGTGGTTCCGGTGGCTTCACTACAGGGCACCGTCGGTTGACGTACCTCTTTATCTTTTAAAAATAGAAGGACTTGCAGAATTCAAAACTGTCGCAGCCTGAAGCAAGCCTAGTGCTCATTTTTCAAGCACTCGCAATGGGTTGGAGGAACGCAGCACGTTACGGCATTGATTTCTCCCTGTTTTGCCCGTGGCAATCCCTCGCAAGTCGCCGCGAACTATTTTTGAACTCGGTTTTGTCCAAGGTGTTGCGTTTACGACTCACAACAGCAATCTCGTGAGTTGATCGGCACACAGCGCCACCACCCCCAGCATCAAGTGACACATCACCTTGGCGTGCCCACGCACCTGAACATGGCGGGCTCCAAACTCGTCCTTGAGCCGTGCATTGCAGCGCTCAGCACCCGAACGGGTCTTGTAGCGCTGGGCTTCATGGGGCGCAAATTCCTGCTTTTGCCCTTTGCGCGGATTGTGGTCAATCAAAGGCACGCGCCCCGCAGCCCGTATTTCCTCGCGGATCACCGTGCTGCAGTAGGCGGCGTCCATCAGTTCGTAACAGGCATCGACGCGCTGGGCGCTGATGCGTGTGAGCGGCAACGCGACCCGGCTGTCGTGCACGTTGGCCCCGGTAAGAACGGCGCTGATGGGCACGCCACAGCAGGCCGTATCCAGGTGCAGTTTGTAGCCTTTCCAGCTGATCTTGTAACCCTGTGCGTTCTTCTTGGTCCCCGTGGCGCAAGCCGTGTCAAGTTCAAAGAGCATTTGTTCAAGCGTCTGGCCTCGCTGGCGCTCCAATGGGCTGGGCTCGGGGGCCGCACGAACTTCGCCTTTTGATGGACGTCCGCGTTTGTTTTTGGGCTGGGCCGGGACTACTTCGGTCTTGTCCTTCTTTGCAATGGACTCGCGTGCCTCTATGGCCGTGGAGTCTCGGCTGAGGTGGCCGATGAGTTGCTCGCCCAGGGTGTCTTGGATCATGCGGGCATGCACGCGCTGGATCAGTTCACTGTCGGCAAACTCATCAAAGGCGCGACTGAATGTGGACTCGCTGGGCAGGGCAAAGCGCAGATCAAAGCCGCACAGCCGACGCAGCTTGCTGTCAGCGTGCAGACGCTCTATCAGCGCTCGTGTGGTCTTCAAATCCAGTACCGCCTTGGCTAAAAAGGCGCACGCCAAGGCGCAACGGTCGGCCTCGGGTTGCCCAACGCCGCGCCCTTGCCCGTAGCCCCGCTGGCGGTACACCGCCAACTCGATCTGCGTGAACTCAAAAGCACGAATGATTTGTTCGAGCTTTGGGCTCAGGCCCGCATAGTCTTGTTCAACCAAACCAATGAGATCACCTTGCAGTGCGCAAAATCTCTGGACAGTGACGGGACTCAGGGTAGTATGCATGGGCGGGCATCAAGCTCAGACGTCGATACCCTGATCTTCCAGCCTTTGCGGCGGTGCCCGCACCTTTTTTACTGCCTCACATCGCAGGTAATTCAGCACTCCTTGGGAATTCTGCAATTTCCCGAACCAGTCTTGATTTGTACGTGGAACTGGGGGCGCATCCGTACCTCTGGTACAGAAAAACTCAACGCCAAACCGTAGCAGACCGGGGTTTGGTTGCGAGGGAGTTTGACAAAGTCATCCCCTTGCCCAACTGCCGCAATCTGGCATTGGAATCCACCTGCAGCTTGGCGCGGGTGTTGGTGATGTTCAGGTTGCGCAGGGCCAAGTAGAGGGCGTCGTGTGGGACGGGGTTGGGTTGCGGAACGGTCACCCTCCTGTCAGGGGCCAAGTGTTTCTATCTGGGATAGAGTCCGTCATGTGGATTCAGAAATCCAGGCGTGGTGTAGGTATTTTTCAGGACACCTGTCGCTTGGGTTTCGGCAACATGACATCAAGAAACTGGTCGGAGTGACCCCAAGCTGCCGTCCTGGCAAGGCGATAAGATCCATCAATGGCTTCAGCTTTCTGCCAAGACAAGACCTGTTCCACGGCATCCGCTGGCGTGCCAATCACTTGCCAGTGGGCCGAAGAAACGACTTCGGGCAGGGTCAGCAGCGCATCAAGTGTGGGCCGCTCGCTGGTGATACGTTGCCTGAGCAGGTCTGCGTGGGTGCGACTTCTCACGGCTGCAGTGCAGCGGGAAAGTCCTCGGGGCCCCAAAGGCCGGTCTGTGGGCAGACCGTCTATGGTGATGCCGAGAATGCCCCCCAGTTTGGCGAGCCGCTGCGCCCGTCCCAAGTGCGCATGGGCCTCTTCAAACAAATCTTGCGCCTCGCTGCGGGTCGATGCCAGGTATAGACTCAGGCCCGGAAGCAACCGCACGTCATGGGGCGCACGCCCCGACTGCGTGGCGAGTTGCTGCAAGTCGGCGCGCAAAGCGCGTGCTGCGCTTTTTGCGTGGGTGTTGCCGCGAAGACTGCCTGGGCATGGCGTGCCGCAAATGCCCGGCCATCTTCGGACGCGCCCGCCTGGACGATCGGAACCTGTCCGAACTTTCCTGCTGGCAATGTCAGTGGCCCCTGCACTTGAAAATACGTGCCGTGGTGGTCAATCGGGAGAATCCTCTGGGTTTCAGCGTAGAGGCCGTTAGTGCGATCAATTTGCAGTGCATCGGCCGGGTAGCTGCACAACAATTCCTGCACGATTTTTAAGCTTTCCTCCGCTTGGCGGTAGCGGGCACTAGCTTCCAGAAACGGCCGGTGCCCAAAGTTGCCTTGCCCCTCCAGGCCGGTGACCAGATTCCAAGCGGCCCGGCCACCACTGATGATCTGCAACGACTCCAGGCTGCGGGCAACATGAAAAGGTTCTTGAAAACTGGTTGAAATGGTGGTGACCAAGCCAATGTGGCGCGTCGCACGTGCCAAGCAGGTCAGCAGAAGTGTCGGGTCCAGCGCGCTGGTGCCCGGCCCTTGCGCCTGTGACAGCGGGTCCAAGAAAACGGTGTCTGGGCGGAAAACAAAGTCCAGATACGCGCGCTCCGCGCTGTGCGAGCTCCACATAGAAGTCCACATCATGGTGGCGTTCCGCCTGGCTGTCGGCCCGGCGCCAGGCCCTGCCGAGAGCCAGGTGCTGGCCAGCGACGAGGCCGGCAATCAAGGGTTTTTCCATAAGATATTGAGGAAATTGCAGAATTCCCAAGGAGTGCTGAATTACCTGCGATGTGAGGCAGTAAAAAAGGTGCGGGCACCGCCGCAAAGCTGGAAGATCAGGGTATCGACGTCTGAGCTTGATGCCCGCGCCCTGCATACTACCCTGAGTCCCGTCACTGTCCAGAGATTTTGCGCACTGCAAGGTGATCTCATTGGTTTGGTTGAACAAGACTATGCGGGCCTGAGCCCAAAGCTCGAACAAATCATTCGTGCTTTTGAGTTCACGCAGATCGAGTTGGCGGTGTACCGCCAGCGGGGCTACGGGCAAGGGCGCGGCGTTGGGCAACACCGAGGCCGACCGTTGCGCCTTGGCGTGCGCCTTTTGGCCAAGGCGGTACTGGATTTGAAGACCACACGAGCGCTGATAGAGCGTCTGCACGCTGACAGCAAGCTGCGTCGGCTGTGCGGCTTTGATCTGCGCTTTGCCCTGCCCAGCGAGTCCACATTCAGTCGCGCCTTTGATGAGTTTGCCGACAGTGAACTGATCCAGCGCGTGCATGCCCGCATGATCCAAGACACCCTGGGCGAGCAACTCATCGGCCACCTCAGCCGAGACTCCACGGCCATAGAGGCACGCGAGTCCATTGCAAGAAGGACAAGACCGAAGTAGTCCCGGCCCAGCCCAAAAACAAACGCGGACGTCCATCAAAAGGCGAAGTTCGTGCGGCCCCCGAGCCCAGCCCATTGGAGCGCCAGCGAGGCCAGACGCTTGAACAAATGCTCTTTGAACTTGACACGGCTTGCGCCACGGGGACCAAGAAGAACGCACAGGGTTACAAGATCAGCTGGAAAGGCTACAAACTGCACCTGGATACGGCCTGCTGTGGCGTGCCCATCAGCGCCGTTCTTACCGGGGCCAACGTGCACGACAGCCGGGTCGCGTTGCCGCTCACACGCATCAGCGCCCAGCGCGTCGATGCCTGTTACGAACTGATGGACGCCGCCTACTGCAGCACGGTGATCCGCGAGGAAATACGGGCTGCGGGGCGCGTGCCGTTGATTGACCACAATCCGCGCAAAGGGCAAAAGCAGGAATTTGCGCCCCATGAAGCCCAGCGCTACAAGACCCGTTCGGGTGCTGAGCGCTGCAATGCACGGCTCAAGGACGAGTTTGGAGCCCGCCATGTTCAGGTGCGTGGGCACGCCAAGGTGATGTGTCACTTGATGCTGGGGGTGGTGGCGCTGTGTGCCGATCAACTCACGAGATTGCTGTTGTGAGTCGTAAACGCAACACCTTGGACAAAACCGAGTTCAAAAATAGTTCGCGGCGACTTGCGAGGGATTGCCACGGGCAAAACAGGGAGAAATCAATGCCGTAACGTGCTGCGTTCCTCAACCCATTGCGAGTGCTTGAAAAATGAGCACTAGGCTTGCTTCAGGCTGCGACAGTTTTGAATTCTGCAAGTCCTTCCTGTGGAAAAGCCATGGGTACAGCGTCAAAACCCAACCGCTTGAAGCTGTCCACCAACATGGGGTTTTTGCATCGTGCGCATGCGCAGGCCCGCGAAATCCAGCAAGCTTGATACGGGCTTTCGGCTATTGGTCATCTGGCGAAATCCATTTTCCCAAAACGCCAAGCCGATCAAACCATGTTGAGGCAAAGAACTCAACAGACGCGTACCCCAGGGACCGTCCAGCACCGCGTCTGCTTCACTTTCATTGATAAAAGTAAATGGATAGTTAATAACCGAAAACGACTTCTCAAGCGAGGCAAGGGTTGAGCTGTCTGGGGCCGTCATGGCCAACGTGCCTTCTTGCAGCGCTTTGGTCATCGTCAGGTCGTTACCCAACGTTCCCCCGGCATGCAATTCAATTTTGTAAGCACCCTGCGTGTATTTCTCCAATTGTTCACCGAAGAACCTAACCGACTGCGCCTGAACACCGGTCTCCGTGGTTCCAATACCGATTTTGAATACTTGGGGCGTTGCTGTCGTCGCAGCTGCTTGCCCATGCGCAGGTTGCGTTACAAACCCCGCAATCAGCAATGAGCTTGCGGCACCTTTGAAGCAGCATAGAAGCCAAGCTTTCAACTTATTGTTTGAATTCATGCGCTACTCCAAAGAATGGGCCCAAGCCCACGTTGCATTAACCCACCATCCTGTAACTACTGCGCCACTAAGACACTGCGAAGTCACATCCACGTATGGAAGGCACCCAGACAAGACATAGGTGGCCATGATAGCCCTCCGAGAGGGATAGCGCAATCCCAACCAGTGTTGCCGATCATTTCCGGGTGGGGTAGTTTGTGGCCCCGGACTTCACACCCCCGTTCAAAAATCTACCGCGCTGGGGACTCGGTGCAGTGGTGCTTGGCCATTTTTTCTGAATGTTGGCGTAGCCCTGTAAGGGTTTTTAGGCCTTGGGCCGCGCCCACTGCTACCAACAAAGTCTCATTTCCTGGCTGCGGCGGCCAGGTACTCCAGATCAAACTTGCGCAGTAGCGCCCGATAAGCGTCGGTAGTGCGGAACTTGCGCAGGCCTGCCTGGAAACGGTTGCTCCAAGCCTCGCCGTCTTTGGCCGCCTTGGAAAAGGCGATATAGCGGTTATCGCCCCTTTGGCAGGGTTCCAGTTTGACCAGATCCTTGTTCCGGGCTTTGGCCGCGTCACTGGTTTCCAGATAACTACTGGCCGTGAAAAATGCGTCGATACGCCTGAGCCGGGCCATGTCAGCCAGGTTCTGGTAATTGCCGGTCACCGTGATGTAGTCCAGCCGTTCCTTGGCCTTTTCGATCTCGCTGGACACCACGTAGTTGGCAAGAAATCCGTATTTGATGTTGGGCAGGCCGCTGATCTTGCCGTCCCAATGCAAGCCGGCTGCCACATCGGGGCGGGTAAAGAGGCAGACCTCACCGAAATGAAGCACATTGCCCTCCTTGAAGATGGCGTAGGCATTGCGCTCATCGCTGGTCGAAATGAAGGTCACCCCCATGATCTCGCCCTGTGCCAGACTTTTGAGCGCACGGTTCCAGGGCAGTGCCACCCAACGGATGCGGAACCCTTCTGCCTCGGCAACTTGGTTGAGCAGTTCATAGTGGAAGCCCTGAAAAGAACCGTCAGCCGCCACTGAGGAATACGGGCTGTTGTCTGCAGCCTCCATGGCCACCGTCAGCATGTCCTGTGCCCATGCGGAACTGGCCACTCCGGTCAACAACACCCAACAGAAAAGCAGCGCTCTCATCGTGTGTCCGTGTTGTTCCCCGCAAGGGGATAGCTACAGCACCACAGGCTCAGGCTCCAGCCACAGCCCAAAGCGCTCGTACACGCTGGTCTGAATAGCTTTGGCCAGCGTCATCACCTCGCCGCCGGTGGCCCCCTCGCCGTTCACGCCCGCACCGCGGTTGACCAGCACCAATGCCTGCTTCTCATAAACGCCAGCCTGGCCGACGCTTTTTCCTTTCCAGCCGCAGGCGTCAATCAGCCAGCCAGCGGCCAGCTTGACCGAACCATCATCCATGCGGTAATGCACTACCTTGGGCTCGCGCGCAATGATGTCGGCGCATTGTTCAGCCGTTACCGTGGGGTTCTTGAAAAAGCTGCCGGCGTTGCCGATCACTGCCGGGTCGGGTAGCTTGGCGCGCCGCACTTCGCACACCCAGTCAAAAACCTGGCGCGCGTCGGGCTGTTGTATTCCCGTCTGGGCCATCTTCTTTTCCAGATCGGCATAGCCCAGCACCGGCCTCCAGGCCTTGGGCAGCGCAAAGCGCACCCGCACGATGGCGGCACAGTCTTTGAGGCCCAACGCTTGGTAGGGTGATTCAGTTCCGGTGGCACTGCGGTGCTTGAACACCGAGTCGCGGTAGCCAAAGGCGCACTGCGCGGCGTTCAGGGTAAACAGCGCGCCGGTGCGCAGGTCCACCGCGTCCAGCGACTCAAAGCGGTCTTGCAGCTCCACGCCATAGGCGCCAATGTTTTGCACCGGCGTAGCGCCCACGGTGCCGGGAATGAGCGCCATGTTTTCTAGGCCCGGCAAACCCTGCTCCAGCGTCCAGCGCACGAACTCGTGCCAGTTTTCGCCGGCGCCAGCTTCGACGATGGTGTGGCGTTCAGTTTCGCCCACCACCCGCCGCCCGGTGAGCTCCATCTTGAGCACCAGCGGTTTTACATCGCCTGTCAGCACCAGGTTGCTGCCGCCGCCCAGCACAAACTTGGGGGCCTGCGCCCATTCCGGGTCCGCCAGCACCTGCTGCAGGTCTTGCTCAGAGCGGATACGCACCAAGAACTGTGCCTTTGCGACGATGCGAAAGGTATTAAGGGCCTGCAAGGCAACGTTTTTCTCGACTAACATGAGAAGATTGTCGCACCAGGCACCTTGTTGCCTGGTGGGGCCTGGCGGTCCAGGCCTTCCCGCCATGTTGTGCAACCCCGGGCCGCAAGGGGTTGCATTTTTCCAGTGAGCCCGTCTACCCATGCCCTCTTTTGATACTGTCTGCGAAGCCGATTTGGTCAAGGTTAAAAACGGTGTTGAAAACACCGCCAAAGAAATCACCACCCGCTTTGATTTCAAGGGAACCTCGGCCAGCATCGAGATCAAAGACAAAGACATCACCCTGATTGGCGATGCCGAATTCCAGTTGGACCAAATTCAAGATGTGCTGCGCAACAAGCTCACCAAGCAATCATTGGACGTGCGCTTTCTGGACATCGGCGATGTGCAGAAAGTCGGCGGCGACAAGGTCAAGGTGGTGATCAAGGTGCGCAATGGCATTGAGGTCGAGTTGGCGAAAAAAATCCAGCGCATCCTCAAAGACAGCAAGATCAAGGTACAAGGTGCCATTCAAGAAGACAAAGTACGCGTCACCGGCGCCAAGCTGGACGACCTGCAAACTGCCCAAGCTCTGATCCGCAAAGAAATCACCGATATCCCGCTGACATTCGACAACTACCGCAGCTAACTTTCATGAACAAACTCTTGTTGCTCTTGCTGTGCAGCGTGGGCCTGTCGGCCGCCGCACAAAGCGTGGCCATCAACGGCCTGCTGGGCAACAAGGCTTTGCTGATTGTGGACGGCAGTTTTCCGAAAAGCGTGGCGGTGGGGGACACCTATAAGGGCGTCAGGGTGCTGTCGATCCAAAACGACAAGGTCACCGTAGAAATGGCAGGCCAGCGCCAGACCCTGCGCGTGGGCGATGCGCCCGCCAGCATTGGCGACAACGCCGGCGCCCAGCTCAGCGGCGCACGGGTGGTGCTCTCCGCCGGGCCGGGTGGCCACTTCATGACCGAGGGCCAGATCAACGGCCGTACGGTGCAGTTCATGGTGGACACCGGCGCGACCACTATCGCCATGAGCGAGGTCGATGCCAAGCGCATTGGCCTGAACTACCAAGGCGGCGCGCCCGTGCGCATGAGTACTGCCAACGGGGTGACCCAAGGCTGGCGCGTGTCACTGACTACCGTGCGCGTGGGCGATGTCATGGTCAGTGGGGTGGACGCAGTGGTGTCTCCCGGCGGTATGCCCTATGTGCTGCTGGGCAACAGTTTTTTGAGTCGTTTTCAGATGACCCGGAACAACGACCAAATGGTGTTGGAGCGCCGATTTTGAAATCTACGGACGTACGCGACGCCAACGAATACGAAGACCTCTTAGGCCAATGGTCTGACCTAGAGAGCGGGTTAGGCGTCATCCTGAGCAACCCCGCCAACACCCAGCAGTTTGCGCACCGCGTGTTGCAGTACGACCGCTGGATGCAAGGCCTGCTGCAGCGCGACCCGGATGTGGGCCTGTATTTGTTGTTTCAGCTCGCCAGCAACTCGCCTGTAGGCTACAGCGCCTCCCACGCGCTGGTGTGTGGCGTGCTGTGCCATTTGGTGGCCACGGAGCTTCAATTGCCCGTGCAAGAACGCAATAGCCTGGTCCACGCGGCGCTGACTATGAACATCGCCATGACGGCACTGCAAGACGAGCTGGCCAACCAGGCCGAAAAGCCCAGCCAAGCCCAACAAGATGCCATCCGGGCGCATGCCATCAAGGGCTCCATGATGCTGGCCAACCTGGGCGTGGGCGATGACGACTGGTTGGACGTGGTGTCCAGCCACCACGACGACAGCGTAGATCGCGATGCGCTGCGGCTGGTGCCGGCAACAGTGCGACTGGCGCGTATTTTGAAGATGGTGGACCGTTATGCGGCCATGATCAGCCCGCGCAAATCCCGCTCAGGCCGTAGCGCCATCGAATCTGCCCGCTCGGTCATGACCCGCACTGGCGGCGGCCCCGACGAAATCGGCCCGTCCTTGCTCAAAGCGGTGGGCTTGTGCCCGCCCGGCACCTATGTCCGACTGGACAACGACGAACTGGCCGTGGTGGTGCGCCGCAGCGCCAAGAGCAATCAACCTTTTGTGGTGGTGGTGGGAAAACCCGACGGCGAAATGGCTGCCGCGCCGCGCCTGCACAGCACGGCCGAGGCCTACCCGCGCATTCGCTCAGCCTTGCCCTCCTCCACCGTGCGGACACCGCTCAACCACTTTTTCATCTTGCAACTGGGTAGCCAAGCAGCCGCGTAAGTGGACTGCCTGCAGCGGGCCCCCGGTGCAATAGCGCCGCTAGTTTCAGCTCTTCTTCCCGAGTTTGGACTCGGTGCCTTTGACAAGACGCAAGATGTTTTCCAGATGGCGCCAGATCAGCAGCGCTGACATCAGCACGGTGGACAGCAGCAGGTTTTTGTCCATGATCCACGCCACGCCATCGCCAAACATGTAATACACCGGCGCAAAAACGGCCGCTATCAACGAGGCCAGCGACGAGTAGCGGAAGAAGTAGGCAATGATCAGCCAGGTCAGCGCAGTCGCCAGTCCCAACCAGCCGCTGGTCGCCATCAGCACGCCCAAGGCGGTGGCCACGCCCTTGCCGCCCACAAAGCGGAAAAACACGGGAAACAAATGGCCCAAAAATGCAGCCAGCCCCACCAGCGCCATCGTTCCCTCTTCCAAGCCATACGGTTGGCCCCACCACTTCACGGCCACCACGGGCAACCAGCCCTTGACGGCATCGAGCAGCAGCGTCAGCACTGCGGCAAGCTTGGAACCCGAGCGCAGCACATTGGTCGCACCCGGGTTTTTGCTACCGAAGGTGCGCGGGTCGTTCAGGCCCATCGCGCGGCTCACAATGACCGCAAACGACAGCGAGCCCACCAGGTAGGAAGCCACCGTGGCCAGCAAGGGATACAGCACTGAGTTCAACGTAATCTCCAATTATTCTTCTAGCGCGCACTGTACCTGCTTGGCGCCCAGCAGTTGCACACAAACCTGCGGATCAATCCCCACCAAGTAGCCGCGCCGCCCGCCGTTGATACAGATGCGGGGCAGCGCCAAAATGGTGGACTCGATGTAGACCGGCATGGTCTTGCGCGTACCAAACGGCGAGGTACCGCCGACCAAATAGCCGCTGTGGCGATTCGCCACCTCGGGCGCACAAGGCTCTACCGACTTGGCTCCAACTTGCCGTGCCAAGTTCTTGGTCGACACCTTGCGGTTGCCATGCATCAACACCACCAAGGGCTTGGCGTCTTGGTCTTGCATGATCAATGTCTTGACGACGGTGAACGAATCAAACCCCAACACCGCCGCGCTGTGCTGGGCGCCCCCATGCTCTAGGTACTCATACGGGTGCTCTGTGAAAGCAACCTTGTTTGCCTTGAGCAACTGGGTGGCTGGGGTTTCGGATACGTGGTCCTTCTTTGCCATGAATCTCAGCGGTGCCTACAACGCAGGATCGCGAATCTCCCAGCGAATCGCGTCAATTTGCTTGAGCAATTCAGGCGAGAGCCTGGTGCCCCAGGCGTCAATGTTTTCGTCCAGCTGCTCCAGCGTGCGCACGCCGATGATGGTGCTGGCGACTTGCCACTTGGTGTAGCAAAAGGCCAGGGCCATCTGGGATGGCGTCATGCCATTTTCTTGTGCCAGCGCGTTGTAGCGGCGCGCGGCCACCAAGGCTTCGGGGCGGCCCCAGCGCTGCTTGCGGGTGGACTCAAACTTGCGCAGGCGCACGTCGGGCGACACGTCGGCGCCCATCAAACCTTGCGCGTCGTACTTGCCGGTGAGCAAGCCAAACGCCAGCGGCGAATACGGCAATAGCGACACGCCCAAGCGGTGCATGGTTTCGTCCAAGCCGTTTTCCACCGTACGGGCCAGCAGGCTGTAGTTGTTTTGCACCGTGGCAATGCGCGGCAGGCCATGCTGTTCGGCCACGCGCACAAACTCGTGCACGCCGTACGAGGTTTCATTCGACAGGCCAATGGCCCGCACTTTGCCCGCTTTGACCAGTGTGTCCATGGCGCGCAGTTGCTCTTCGATACTGCTGCCGCCGACATTTTCGGTGGCCGGGTTGTAGTAGCTACCGCCGAACATGGGCACATGGCGCACGGGCCAGTGGATTTGGTAGAGGTCAATGACCTCAATGTTCATGCGTTTCAGGCTGCCTTCGCAGGCGCCCACAATGTCCGCAGCGGTGAGGTTGCTGCTACCCCCGCGCACCCAGTCCATGCCACGCGAAGGGCCAGCCACCTTGGTGGCAATAACCAGTTTGTCGCGGGCGGTAGGGTTGGCCTTGATCCAATTGCCGATGAATTTTTCGGTCAGGTTGAAGGTCTCTGCGCGGGGCGGCACGGCGTACATCTCGGCCGTGTCGATGAAGTTGATACCGCGCTCTAGCGAGTGGCTGAGGATGGCATGGCTGGTGGGTTCGTCCACCTGCTCTCCAAACACCATGGTGCCCAGGCAGATAGGGGTGACGTGCAGGTCGCTAGACCCAAGTTGGATAGTTTTCATGGGGCCAAGTTTACGGTTGTCGGAGGGCTGGCGTGGGCATAGGGTTTTGGTCGGCAGCGAAAGGCCGATGCATCAAACTGCACGCTGCCGGGCCCGCTCTTCTTCTTGCAATCGCAGCACGCGGCGCTGCACCTTGCCGGTGGTGGTCATGGGCAGTGCGTCCACAAACTCGATCTCTTTGGGGTACTCGTAAGGCGCCAACTGGCCTTTGACGTGGGCTTGCAACGCCAATGTCAATTCAGCATGAAATTGGTCTCTAGCCCTTATGTAGTCTGCGCGACCAGCTATGTATTCAGGAGCAATGACGACGTAAGCCTTGACCAAGGCACCGCGCTCTGGGTCCGGCTTGGGCACCACGGCGGCGTTGATCACGGCCGGGTGTTTGACCAGGCAGTTCTCGATTTCGCCGGGGCCAATGCGGTAGCCCGCCGCCTTGAACACGTCGTCGCTGCGGCCTTGGTACCAGAGATAGCCCTCGGCATCGCGCACCGCCAGGTCGCCCGTGCGACACCAATCGCCGGTGAACTTGGTGGCGGTCGCGGCCGGGTTTTTCCAGTAGCCCAAGAAAAAGATCGGGTCGGGCTGGCCGTGCACGTCAAAGCGATTCAACGCCACATCGCCGGGTTCACCCACCGGGCATTCGTTCCCCGCCTCATCAATCACCGCAACGCGGTGGCCGGGGTAGCCCATGCCCATGCTGCCGGGTTTGGAGGGCCAGCCCTGCGTGGCGCAGCCCGGCGAGGCAGCCGCCATATTGCAATTGCCGACGATGTAGTTCACCTCGGTCTGGCCAAACATTTCGTTGGGCTGCACGCCCAGTTGTTGTGCGCAGTAGCCAAACACCGCGTCGCCGACGGCCTCGCCCGCGCTCATGAGGGCTTGCAACTTGAGCTTGAACTGCTGGCGCACGGTCTTTCCACCGGCGCCTCCCACGCCGGGGTAGGCCTTCATCATGGCCTTCAGCGCGGTGGGGAAAAGGAAGGTGTGGGTCACGGCGCAATCGCGCATCAGCTCCAGCGCGGTCTGCGGGCTGAAGCGGCCGTTGTAGGCCACGATGGGGCGGCCGAAATACAGGGTGGGCAGCAAGGCATCCATCAAACCACCGGTCCACGCCCAGTCGGCGGGGGACCAGAACACGGCCTTGGACGTCGCATTCTTTTTACCGTCAAAGCCAAACCAATTTTGGCTGGCCACAAAGCCCGGCAGGTTGCCAATGAGGGCGCGGTGCGGAATCAGCGCGCCCTTGGGGTTGCCCGTGGTACCGCTGGTGTAGATCAACACCGCCGCCTCTTCGGCGCGCGTGTCGACCGCCGTAAAGCTACGCGACGCCTTGGCCAGCGCGGTGGCGTAGTTCAAGTCGGCGCTGCGGATGGCCGCTGCGCTGCCCACGCCGATCACCGTGGTCAACAGCGGGCAGTCGTCGCGCACGCTGTTGAGTGCCGCGAGCGACGCTGCATCGCAAATCGCCACCACGGCTTCGCTGTCGTGCAGCCGGTATTGCAACGCCTCGGGGCCAAACAGCATGGAAAGCGGCATTGCCACCGCGCCCAGTTGCAGCACCGCCATGTAGGCCACGGCGGTCTCAAAGCGCTGGGGCAACACAATGCCCACCCGGTCGCCGCGCTTTACGCCCAATTGGTGCAGCACATTGGACAAGCGATTGGCCTGTTGTTGCAGCTGGGAATAGGTATAAAAAGTGCTTTTAGCCCCC
>JAXHOO010000056.1:0-15993 GCA_034519365.1 Rhodoferax sp.
CAACGGGCGGCAACAACTAGCCTGGGCGAGCGGGCAAGTTTAAATCGCGCCACCAACCTTCAATGCTTGTTGTCGGAGCCATTGCGTGCGGCAGCAGGCGGCGGGCTGACCGTGCCGCCGTGCTTGGGCCACTGCAATGTTTGAATCATGGTCGGGATATCTATTGGCGGCGTCCACACAAACGCATCGGGAGTGTCTTTGCGGCTTGCAAAGCAACCCGCGGCCGGTGCACAGTGGTGTGCAGTAGCAATTCGATTGGTTCCAATCACCATCTGTGGCAATGCAGACAAAGTGGGTGGAAAAATTTACCTAATGCGGCGCTTTGACGCCAAAACGTTCCAAGAACCAACTGTCAAAAGCAGGGGCCTTCGTGTTGTTGACCGAGTAGCTTCCCGCTACGTGCCCTGACCTCTACATAGTCATCAAAACTCAGTTCGTTTTGTATTCGTGTATTGCTTTCCCAGGTTACGCACATATAGACCTCTTGGAACAGCGGCGTAGATGGGTGATGCTCTGACACGTACTGGGACGGAATGATCAGAAGATCGACTTCGTTCTCTTCAAGTTGCTCCAATGGTCTTTCATTGAGCAAGCGCAAGTCCAAGCAGATGCCTGGCGCCTCGTTGTAGAGGCGTTCAATGAGCGCGGGCACAAAAACTGCTGCGCTGAAATCCGACATGAGCAAAACAAACTTCCGCATCGTGTCGGTGGGGTCGAATTGCGGCTGCGTGGCGATCGTGCTGTCAATGCGCATCAGGATCTCGCGTACGGGTGCGATCAATTCCTGAGCTCGGGAAGACAGCAGCAATTGCCGACCATGCGGGATCAGCAACTCGTCTTGGAAGTAATCGCGCAACCTCGCAAGCGCATTGCTCGTAGCGGGTTGGCTGAGGTGGATTCGTTGCCCGGCACGGCTTATGTTGCGTTCGGTCAGAAGCGCATCTAGCGCAACGAGCAAATTGAGGTCGAGTTTGTTGAAACGCATGTGTTGGAGTGCTTGGGGTAATCCCTGATATTGGTCGGAGCGATGCCATGCATTCAAAGAATCCATTTCCCGAATGCAAGTGCCGTCTCTAAAGTCGCGCCTGTCCGATGAGGAGCCATGCATCTTCGCGGATGAATCCAAAAAATACAACGGAGACAAACCATGAGAAATGAAATGCGTGCAGGCGCAAGGATCGTGGGCTATGTGCTCGGGCGTCGCGCCATTCCATCGCGCTCGCAGCGCGTTGACCTTGTTGGCAGCCCACTGTGCATCTGCGTTGGAGATAGAAACCGGCAATCCCGACTGGAAACTGCGCTGGGACAACACCATCAAATACAGCGTGATGAATCGTCTGGATGCGGCTACTCCAGAGCTCTCAAGTGGAACAGGAACCCTTAACCAAAACGACGGCAACAACAACTTTGGTCGCGGGATCGTGTCCAACCGGTTAGATCTGCTCAGCGAGATCGATTTGGCGGTTTTCAGCTATCGCGCTCGCATAAGCGCTGCGGCATGGCATGACGGGCGCAGGCCTATGCCGGCGGCACCGGCAATACCAGTGGCACATCGAACCATAGTCCTGCGGGTCAGTTTCCCTCGGAGACGAAGCGCTTGATGGGCGGCGATGTCGAGGTCTTGGACGCGTTCGTTTACAGCAGCTTCGAATTGGGCGACAAGCCTGCCTCCGCTCGCCTTGGTCGTCACACTTTGCTGTGGGGGGAAAGTCTCTTTTTTGGTGCCAACGGCATTGCCGGCGGACAAGCACCTCTGGACCTGATCAAGCTCTTGTCGGTGCCTAACTCCACATTCAAGGAAGTTGCGCGCCCCACGGGCAAGGTCTCGGGCCAAGTGCAGCTAAGTCTTCGGACGGGTCAGTGGGTGCCTGGGCGGGGTGAAGTGAATGGGAAAAGACGCGACTTATTCCGGCCGGCGCCTACCTGTCCACCAGTGATGCCCTAGGGCCCGGTGCTGAACGAATTGCTGCGGGGTCTTTTTCATTCTTGAAGAAGGCAGATCTAGAGCCTAGCAGTGACGGGCAAGGCGGCATCCAGTTGCGTGTCCGTGCACCTTCCATCGATACAGACTTTGGCTTCTACGCCACCCGGTACCACGCCAATACGCCCAGCAACATCTACAACACCAACTCCCCGACCCCGAGCTCGTATCGGTGGGTCTACCACGAGGGTGTGCTGGCCTACGGTGCGAGCTTCTCCAAGTCGGTCGGCGAATGGGGGTGGGCGGGTGAAGTCTCGGTTCGCGACAACGCACCACTGGCCAGTTCTGGTCAGACGATTAACACCGTAACCGGCTCCAACGTGGGACTCAACAACAGCGACAACCCCGGCTATGCAGTGGGTCAAACCGGGCACGCACAGGTTTCGTGGATTGCTTCTTTGGGGCCGTCCTTCATTTCCCGCGAAGCTTCATTGGTCGGCGAAATCGCCTGGAACCGCCGTCTGAGCGTGACAAAAAATGCGTCGATGCTCAATCCGAATTCGGACGAATCAGCTTGGGCTGTGCGGATGATTTACGCGCCAACCTATCGCCAAGTCAGCCCCGGATTGGACCTGACTCCCTCAATTGGCGTGGGCTACACCCAAGGCCGTTCATCCGCTGTGGGGCCAGCCTTCGGTGTAGACAAGGGTGGCGACGTGACCTTGGGCCTCTCCGGAACTTACCTTGGCAATTGGACGTTCGCAATGAACTACGTCCAGTTCACGGGTGCCTCGGGCACCACGCTGGACACCAACAACAACGCGCAGTACTTGCAGGCCCTGAAAGACCCGTAACTACCTCACCTTTTCGGTGCGAACCACTTTCTGATTCATTCTTTCAAAGCATGAAACCACACGGATTGTGATCGCCTGCATATTGCTGCTGGGCACAACAGGCCACGCGGTGGCAGGCGTCAGGGCAGAGGAGGCCGCACGCCTAAAAACCGAGTTAACCCCTTTCGGTGCCGAGCGTCGGCAGGCAACAAGGACGGCTCCATCCCTGCCTGGAACGGGGTTTCACTACACCGCTGGCAGGCTTCAAGAACGGTGGTCGCCGCAGCGATCCGTTTGCCGCCGAAAAGCCGCTCTACAGCATCACGGCAGCCAACATGGCCCAGTACGCGGACAAGCTCACCGACGGCACCCAAGCCCTGCTCAAGAAGTACCCCAAAAGTTACCGCGTGGATGTGTACAAGACCCACCGCACAGCGGCCGCGCCGCAATGGGTGTACGACAACACGTTTAAGAATGCAACCAATGCGAGCATGGACGGCGAGCTAGTCAAAGGTGCATTTGGCGGTATTCCTTTTCCGGTTCCCAAGACCGGCCGCGAAGTCATGATGAACCACGAGCTGCACTGGCGCGGTGAGGCCTGGCAGAACGACTTCCGCGGCTACATGGGTACCAGTAGCGGACAGATGGTGATGTCAGTGCAAGGCATTGGCGACTTCCAGATGCCGTATTACGCCAACGGCCAGGCAGATAAATTCACGGGCGAGCACTGGCTGGTCCGCGTGGTCAACAGCGGCCCACCGGTGCGGGCGGGCGAGGCCATCACCGGGCGCCAGACCCTGGACCCAGGACAAAGCAGGCACCTGGGTGTACCTTACCGGTCAACGCCGGGTGCGCAAATTGCCCAATGCCTGCTGTGACACGCCGACACCGGCCACCAGTGGGGTGGCCAGCTTTGACGAGGTAGATGTGTTCGCCGGCCGCGGTGACCGCTTCGACTGGAAGATCGTGGGTAAAAAAGAAGTGCTGATTCCGCTCTCACTCCAACGGGACTGCACACGCCCACCAAAGACAGCGATGTGGGGGCTGATGGCCAACCACCTGAACCCCGATCATGTGCGTTGGGAGTTGCACCGGGTGTGGGTCATTGAGTCGACGCTCAGGAGCGGTCAGCGCCACCAGGCTCCCAAGAGCCGCTACTACGTGGACGAAGACACTTGGGTTGCTGTCTTGGGGGACCGTTGGGACGGCAATGGCCAGCTCTGGAAAACCATCTGGTCGCACCCTGTCGTGATGCCCGACCTTCCTGCCACTACACCGCAACAACAGTGGGGCTTCAACGACCTGCTGTCCGGCGCGTGGTACGCCAGCGGCGTGGTTAACGAACGCGAGCAGCACTACAAAATCCTACCGCGCCGTGCCGATAGCTTTTTCACGCCAGACGCCATGGCAGGGCAGGGGGTTCGGTGAAGGATTCCGTCATGCGTGTGAAGGGTTGGCTGCGGGTGCTGGTCGCCGCTACCGCTGTAGTTGGCGCATCGGGCGGCTTAGCCGCCCCGGTGGGAGATGCGTTGCAGCGCCCCGCCCTGCAAGTTCGCCAGCCGGAGCGCTCGGTTCTGTTGGCTGTGGCCCAGGCCGGTGAGCCGTTAGTGGCCGTGGGGGAGCGCGGTGTGATCGTACGCAGCGAGGATTTGGGCAAGACTTGGAAACAGGTTCCCAGTCCCGTCAGCGTGACTCTGACAATGGTCCGCTTCGCGGATGCACTCCACGGCGTGGCAGTGGGCCATGGCGGCACGGTACTGACCACGCAGGACGGCGGACGCAACTGGCAGCTGCGCCTTGATGGCAAGCAGCTGGCGGCTGTTGCGTTGCGGGAGGCGTCGGACGATTTCCAGCGCGCTGACGCCGAGCGCCTGATAGCCGACGGCCCCGACAAGCCTTTTCTGGACGTGGTGCTGTGGGATACCCGTCGCATGCTGGCCGTGGGCGCATACGGCCTGGCCTTTTACAGCGCGGACGGGGGCGTGAGCTGGCAGCCCTGGATGGCGCGTCTGCCCAACCCGCGTGGCATGCACTGGTATGTGGCCCGCCGGTCCGGTGACAGCGTGTTGCTGGCCGGCGAGCAAGGCGTGTTGGCCCGCTCAGACGACGCGGGTAAGACCTTCCAAGCGCTGGAGTCCCCTTACCGTGGCAGCTGGTTCTCGGGCGACATGCAGCCCGGCGGCCAACTCACGCTGGCAGGCATGCGCGGCAACCTGTGGCAATCGCAAGACGCCGGCAAGCGCTGGGCCGCCGTGCCCATGCCCGGTCCGGCATCCATCATGGCCAGTGCGCAAACCCCAGAGGGGGATTTGCTGCTGGCCACCCAGGCCGGCCATATTCTGCGCCTGCAAGGTGTGCAGGTCACGCCCCTGAACACCGTGCCCTTGCCTTCGCCTGCGGCGCTGTTGCCATTGGCCCAAGGCCAAGTACTCACTGTGGGGGTGGCCGGCGTGGTGCCAGTGCCGTCGCCTGCGGTGGCCCAGGAGGGGCGTCCATGATGTCTGCAACACCATCCACATGGCACGCCAGCGGGGACCTGGCCTCTTTCGACACGCATTCCGGCTCCTGGGTTGAGCGCCTGCTGTTCAACCACCGTCGCTGGGTCATCCTGCTGTGCATGCTGGTGACGGCTGTGCTGGGTTGGCAGTCGACCAAGCTGCAACTCCATGCCAGTTTCGAGAAGACCATTCCGGCCACCCACCCGTACATCCAGAACTTCCTGAAGTACCGGGATGAACTCAGCGGGCTGGGCAATGCCGTGCGCATCGCAGTGGCCCAACCCCAGGGAACGATCTACGAGGCGGCCTATCTGGACACTTTGAGACGCCTGAGCGAGGAAGTCTTTCTCTTGCCCGGCGTGGACCGCGCCCGCATGAAATCCTTGTGGACACCCACCACCCGCTGGGTGGGCGTGACCGAGGACGGGCTGGAAGGCGGACCGGTGATCCCCGATGGCTACGACGGCTCGGCCCGCAGCTTGCAGCAACTGGCCGCTAACGTGGCGCGCTCCGGCGAGCTGGGCCAGTTGGTGGCCCGCGATACCCGCTCTTCGGTGATCTTCGTTCCGTTGTTGGCGCAGGACGCCCAAGGCCAGGCGCTGGACTATGCCGCGCTCTCGGCGCGGCTGGAAGCCCTGCGCAGCAAGTACGAAGGCGAGGGCGTGACGCTCCACATCACCGGCTTTGCGAAGATCATGGGCGACCTGATCGATGGCGTGCGCGCGGTGCTGGTGTTCTTTGCGCTGGCGGTGGCGATCGCAAGTGGCATGGTGTTTTGGTACACGCGCTGCCTCCGTTCCACCGCGCTGGTGGTACTGGCTTCTCTGGTGGCGGTGGTCTGGCAGTTGGGCCTCTTGCCCATGCTGGGTTTTGCGCTGGACCCGTACTCCATCTTGGTGCCATTTTTGGTGTTTGCCATCGGCATGAGCCACGGTGCCCAGAAGATGAACGGCATCATGCAAGACGTGGGCCGCGGCATGCACAAGCTGGTGGCGGCGCGCTTCACCTTCCGCCGCCTGTTCCTGGCCGGCCTGACGGCCTTGATCGCGGATGCGGTGGGCTTTGCCGTCCTGCTGGTGATCGACATCCAGGTCATCCGTGAGCTTGCAATTGCCGCCTCCATCGGTGTGGGCGTGCTGATTTTTACCAACCTCATTCTGCTGCCGGTGTTGCTGTCCTACACCGGCGTGAGCCAGCATGCGGCCCAGCGCAGTCTGCGTGCCGAGGCGGCGGACCAAGCGGGCAGAAGCAAGCAGGCCTTATGGGCTTTTCTGGACCGCTTTACCCAGCGCCGCTGGGCGACCTTGGCCCTGGGTGTGGCGGCTGTGCTGGGTGCTGGCGGCTTCGCCATGAGCACACAGCTGAAGATTGGTGACCTGGACCCGGGAGCGCCCGAATTGCGCGCCGAGAGCAGCTACAACCGGGACGTCGCTTTCATGAACCGCGCCTATGGTGCCGGCAGTGACATGCTGGCCGTCATGGTCAAGACGGCCGACGGCCAGTGCTCGCAGTACGAGACGCTGAACAAGATCGACACCCTGGAGTGGGAGTTGCGCCAGATCGACGGCGTGGAAGGCACCAACACCCTGGCGCTACTCAACCGGCGTGTGCTGTCCGGCTTGAACGAAGGCAATCCGCGCTGGTACGCCTTCGTGCCCAACCAGGACATGCTCAACACGGTCACGGCAGGTGCGCCGCGCGGTCTCTACAACGACAGCTGCAACCTGCTCACGGTCTACGTGTCCTTGCGAGACCACAAGGCCGACACGCTGGCGCGCGTGGTGGCGCACATCGAAGCCTTCGCGCAGCACAACAACACCGACGACACCCGCTTCCTGCTGGCCGCAGGGTCGGCCGGTATCGAGGCCGCCACCAACATGGTCGTGCGTGAAGCCTGGCACACCATGTTGCTGATGGTCTATGGCGCGGTGGTGGTGCTGTGCTTTGTCACCTTTCGCTCCTGGCGCGCGGTGGTGGTGGCGGTGCTGCCGCTGGTGCTCACCTCCTTGTTGGCCGAGGCACTCATGGTCGTGCTGGGCATGGGCGTCAAAGTAGCCACCCTACCGGTGATTGCCTTGGGCGTGGGTATTGGCGTGGACTATGCACTCTACATCCTCTCGGTCACGCTGTCCCAGTTGCGGGAGGGCAAGAGCCTGTCGGACGCCTACTACCGCGCCCTCTTGTTCACCGGCAAGGTGGTCATGCTCACCGGCGTCACCCTGGCGGTGGGCGTCATCACCTGGCTGGCCAGTCCCATCCAGTTCCAGGCCGACATGGGGCTGCTGCTGGCGTTCATGTTCATCTGGAACATGTTAGGCGCCCTGGTGCTGGTTCCGGCACTGGCCCATTTCCTGTTGCCCCCGGCCCGCGTTCCGGCAGCGGACTCCACCACAGCGCTGACCCAGCCGCCATCACCGGGAGCAGCCATCACCCCCTGAGCGGCGCTACGACTCTCGACGCTGACTTTCTTTTCCCCTCTAGCGATTGCTTACCTATGTTCAAGTACTTTCCCACCAACTACGTTTGGAACCTCTCCGTCAACCTCGCCATTGAAATGGGCGCCCGCATGGGCGAAATCGAGGAGATGTGTGCGCCTTTGCAAGAGGCCGCCAAGGCCAATGACGCAACCGGTTCGCAGGCGTTTCGCACTATCTGGTCCAAGATGGCCGAGAAACTGTGCGGCCTGGCCCGCGAAGACGAAGCCGCCGGCCGCCTGCTGTCTGCGGGTGAAAAATACAGCCGCGCGGCCACCTACTTCCTGACAGGTGAGCGCTTACAGGCCCACGGTGCGCCGGGCCGCATGGCGCTTTACCAGGCCTTTCTGGATGCCTTTGCCAATGGCCTGCGGCTCTCCCATGAAAACTGCGAGCGGGTAGAGATTCCCTACGAGGGCAAAGTGCTGTCCGCCCTGTATGTCCACGCCGAGGGCGTGAGCGGGCCGGCACCACTACTGGTGCAAGTCAATGGGCTGGACTCCACCAAAGAGATGAAGTACCGCGTGGGCCTGCCCAGTTGGTTGGCCAAGCGCGGCGTCTCGTCCTTGATCGTGGACCAGCCCGGCACCGGCGAGGCCTTGCGCCTGCACGGCCTCACCGCCCGCTATGACAGTGAGCACTGGGCCAGCCGCGTGGTGGACTGGCTGGAGACCCGGGCGGAGGTGGACCCGAAACGCATCGGCATGGAAGGCGTGTCCCTGGGCGGCTACTACTGCCCGCGCGCCGTGGCGTTTGAGCCGCGCTTTGCGTGCGGCGTGGTTTGGGGCGCCAACCATGACTGGCGCGATGTGCAAAAGCGCCGGTTGGAGAAAGAAGGCAGCTTCCCCGTGCCGCACTACTGGTCGCATGTGCAATGGGTATGGGGTGCGGCGAATCTGGAGGAGTTCATGCAAATCGCCGAGAACGTGCATCTGGATGGCGTTGTCGAGAAGATCCGCGTGCCCTTCCTGGTGACCCACGGCGAGAAGGATTCCCAAATTCCGCTCAAGTGGGCCCACCGCACCTACGAGCAGCTGGTCAACAGCCCCAAGCGCGAACTGAAGATTTTTACCGAGCGCGAAGGTGGTGTGCAGCACAGCAGCTTCGATAACAGCATCAACGCCGGCCACTACATCGCCGACTGGGTGGCCGAAACCCTGGGCGGGCGCACCGCCTGACCCCCCCTTATTCATCCCAAGGAACTGACATGAACATCATTGGACCCGACGCCCTGGTTTTTGGCGTGGACGACCTCGCTGCCTGCAGCCAATACCTGACGGACTACGGCCTGACTCCTGTGGACCAGACGGCACAGGGGGGGCGCTTTGAAGCCCTGGATGGCACCGCAGTGGTGCTGCGCGCCAAGGACGACGCCAGCCTGCCGCCCGGCCTGGGCACGGCCAGCATGCTGCGTGAAACCGTCTATGGCGTGGCGGACACCGCCACGCTGGATGCGATCGAAGCCGAACTGCGCCGCGACCGTGCCGTGCAGCGCGAGGGCGGTGTGCTGCGCACCGTCGACGACATGGGCTTTGCCCTGGCCTTTCAGGTCACCGTGCGCCGCCCCCTGTCGCTGCCGGCCGAGACCGTGAATGCACCCGGCGCGGCGCCCCAGCGCGGCCCCAACGCCCTGGGCCTGAGCCCGGACATGGCGGCGCGCCCCCGCTCTTTGTCGCACGTGGTGTATTTCGTGCCCGATGCGGCGCGCGCAGAAGCCTTTTATGCGCGCCTGGGCTTTGTGGCGACCGACCGCTTCACCGGTGTGGGGCCCTTCTTGCGGCCGGGTGGTACGCAGGACCACCACACCCTCTTCATGATCCAGACCCCTCCGTTCATGAAGGGTTGTGAGCACTTCACCTTCCACATGGGGGGACCGACTGAGGTCATGCTGGCTGGCACCCGATTCGTTGAAAAGGGCTACCAGAGCTTTTGGGGCCCAGGGCGCCACAAGTTCGGCAGCAACTGGTTCTGGTACTTCAACAGCCCTCTGGGCTGCCATGTCGAGTACGACGCCGACATGGACCTGCACGACGACCAGTGGGCCGCGCGCGAAGTGCCCATGAGCGCCGACGCGTCCCAGCTTTTCCTGTTTCAGCACCGCGAGAAGTGGGCCCCATCCGGACCGCCCCCCGGTGCGGGCAAACCAGCAGCCTGAGTCCGCCATGCGTTTGTGCCATATCGATGACGTGCCGGAGGGCGGCTCCCGTGGGTTTGATCCGCAGGGGCGGGGCCAGGACAGTGTGCTGCTCGTGCGCCAAGGCATGTATGTGCATGCGTGGCGCGATGCCTGCCCGCACCACGACACCCCGATGGCATGGCGCAAGAACGCCTACCTGAATGCCGCGGGCGACCGCATTGTGTGCGCCGCCCACGGCGCGCAATTTGAGATTGACACAGGCCTGTGCACTTTGGGGCCGTGCCTGGGCCAATCGCTGACCCACGTTCCTGTGCGGCTCGAAGCTTCGGGCGACGTGCACATCCAAGACACAACAACAAAGGAGATACATCCATGACATCCACACCCCAACGCATTCTCATCATTGGCGGGGGCTTCTCCGGCATGTCCGCCGCCATCGAGTTGCGCAAGCAGGGCGCTGACGTCGATCTGGTGGAGATTGATCCCGGCTGGCGCAGCTACGGTGCTGGCATCAGCCTGGGGCCGGCCACCCTGCGCGCACTCCGCCAGCTCAATGTGCTCGATGCATTCCTGGAGCAAGGGCACGCATCCGACGGAGTGCATTTGTGCGCTCCTCACGGTCCCAAGGTGGCGGAGCTTCCCACACCCCGGTTGGCGAAGTCCGATGTGCCCGGAGGCGGCGCCATCCTGCGCCCCGTGTTGGCCAAAATCCTGGCAGAAGCCACCCGTGCTTGCGGAACGCGGGTGTTTTTGGGTTGCTCGTTCAGCGGGATCACCCAGGATGCTGAAGGTGTTGACGTGAGTTTCACCGATGGACGTACCGAGCGTTATGACTTGGTAATTGGTGCTGACGGTTTGTACTCAAAGGTTCGCAAGGCCTTGTTTCCAGGGGCTCCTGTTCCCCAATACAGTGGCCAGGCCGTATGGCGTGCCGTGCTGCCGCGGCATCCCGACATTGAGACTATCACCATGTGGATGGGACCCCGGGTCAAGCCCGGTGTGAACCCCGTCTCCAAGACCGAGATGTACCTCTTCGTCACCGAGCCCAAGCCGGTCAACGACCATGTGGACCCTGCTACTTTTGTGGATCGCATGAAGGCCTTGCTGGATGGTTTTTCGGCGCCTGTGTTGCAACAGATTCGAGCCCAGCTGGGCCCGGACTCCCAGATCGTGTACCGGCCCCTGGAAGGCATGCTCATGCCCCGTCCATGGTCGCAGGGCCGTGTGGTGTTAATTGGTGACACCGTGCACGCCACCACGCCCCATCTGGCATCGGGCGCGTGTATTGGCATCGAAGACGCACTGGTGCTGGCCGAGGAGCTGGGCCGCACCACAGACATTCCGCAAGGCATCGCCGCCTTTGAGACGCGCCGCTGGGAACGCTGCCGCATGGTGGTGGAGAACTCCGCCCGTTTGGGCGAGATCGAGATCGCCGGTGGCGACAAGGCAGAGCATGCGCAAATCATGCGTGCCTCCCACATGGCACTCGCCGAACCCATTTGATATACCAGGAGAGACACATGATCCGAACTGAATCTGTCCGCGGGCGCATCGCCCTCATGGTGGCGCATTGTGCCGGCATGGTGGACCTCGTGGCCTTGCCAGTATGGGTGGGAACCCTGATCTCGGTGTACCGCTTCGATCCTCAGCAAGCAGGGTTGCTGGCAACCCTGTTCTTGGCGGGCGCGGTGTTGGCCAGCCTGGTGCTTGCACCAATTTTTCAGGCTTTGCCGGGTCGCATGGTCGCCACGCTGGGCTTTGGCGCATCTGCCGTAGGCTTTGCCCTAGCGTCCACCACCGCCCAGTTTGCCCAACTGGCGGTGCTGCATGGAGCGGCTGGGGTGGCGGCAGGCGCTGCTCTCAGCGTGACGCATGGCACCATCGCGCGCAGCCGCAACCCGCACCGGTTGTTTGCCATGGTGGGCATGGCGCTGGGTGTTTTTGCCATCGTGTTTTTGGGCGGCACGCCGGTGCTGGTTGCAAGCCTGGGTGGACCGGTGCTCTTCCAGGTCTTTGCGGGCGTCATGGCAGTGGGCGCTGTTGCTGCGGCACTGGCATTCCCGGTGGCAGACACGCCGGGGGACGCTCCCGGTGCGCGCGCACTGGCCGCCCCTTTGCCAACGGCTGTGTGGTGGGGGGTGCTCGGCATAGCCGCCATGGGATTGGTGCAGTCCATGACCTTCAGCTTTTTGGAGCGTGTCGGCAGAGACCGGGGCTTCGGCTTGGAGGCCGTGACGGGTGTGCTGATTGCCCTGGGCGTGGTGAATCTGTTCCCTGCGGTATTGGCCGCCGTTTTGGAAAAACGCGTATCCGCCCGCAGCGTGTTGTTTGCAGGGCCGGCGCTACAGGCAGTGCTGGTGGTACTCATCATGAACTCCACCGTGTTTGGTCCCTATGCCGCTTCCGCGGCAGTGTTCGCCGCGGTGATGATCTTCACCCACACCTTCGCCTTTGGCGTACTGGCACGTTTGGACCCCAGTGGACGGGCCATGGCGGCCACCCCTGCGATGCTGATGTTCGGTGCGGCCATTGGTCCCATCTTGGGCGGCACGCTGGTCAAGGGGCTGGGCTACGGCAGCCTGGGTATGGCCGCTGTGGTGATTGACGGGTTGGCCATCCTGGCGTTCGCCCGGATCCACCGCACCCGCCGTGTCAGCACCACGGTGCAGGAGGCCGCATGACTGCAGCCAAACCTCAACGCCGCTTTGTCGATTTATCCATCTACCTGGAAAACGATGTCCTGTCGGACCCGCCGCCCCTGGCGCCCAAGATCACCTACCAAAAGCATGCGGATACGCTGCCCGAGTTCATGGCGATGATTCCGGGCACGAAGCCCGAGGACTATCCCGATGGCGAGGCCGCCGCCGCCGAGTGGGTTACGCTGACCACCCACAACGGCACGCACCTGGATGCACCCTGGCACTTCCATTCCACGCAGGATGCCAGGAACGGCGGCTCCCGTCCCTCCATCACCATTGACGAGGTGCCCCTGGAGTGGTGCTTTCAGAGCGGGGTGAAGCTGGACTTTCGCCATTTTTCCGATGGCTATGTGGCCAAGGCTGCCGACGTGGAGGCCGAGCTGGCCCGTATCGGCCACACCCTGCAGGCGCTGGACATTGTGGTGGTCAACACCCGCGCCGGGTCCCGCTATGGGCACCCGGACTACCTTGGGGCCGGCTGTGGCATGGGCTACGAGGCCACCATGTACCTGCTGGAGCGCGGTGTGCGCCTGACCGGGACCGACGCCTGGAGCTGGGACGCCCCCTTCAGCTACACCGCCAAGAAAGTGGCCGAGACCGGCAACAAGGCTTTGATCTGGGAAGGCCACAAAGCCGGGCGCGACATTGGCTACTGCCACCTGGAGAAGCTGCACAACCTGGAAGCCTTGCCGTCCACCGGTTTCACCATCAGCTGCTTCCCCCACAAGATCCGCGGCGCATCGGCGGGGTGGACGCGGGCGGTCGCCATTTTTGAACCGTAAGGAGCAAACCCATGTCATTTCCCCCCATCCATCGCGTGGTGACAGGCCACAACGCCCAGGGCGCGGCGGTCGTTGTGTCCGACGGCCCTTTGCCCACCGTGGCACACATCTCGGCCATCCCCGGAACCGTGTTCCATGAAGTCTGGAGCACCCGAGGCAGTCCGGCCCGTGTCGACAACGGCGTGGACCCCACAGTAGGCCCCGTGGTGTTGCCACCGCCCACACAAGGCACGCGCTTGCGTTTTGTGGATATCCCGCCGGATACGGCCGAGTTTTTGGCCCAGGGCAGCGCACGTATGCAAGAAGCCTTTAGTCAGATCGGCGATGTGGACGCATCTACCGTGAAGGCACATTCCCCCCACCCCCTGATGCACCGGACGGAATCGGTGGACTACGGGGTCGTGATCGAGGGCGAGATGACCCTGGTGCTCGACACCGGCGAGGTGCTGCTCAAGCCGGGCAGTGTGGTGGTGCAGCGAGGTACCAACCACGCTTGGGCCAACCGGTCCTGCAAACCCTGCCGCATGCTGTTTGTGCTGATCGATGGTCAGTATGAAGACGGCCTGGCTCAAGCTATTGCTACGCAGTGAGCTGGCCCTGACCCTGCTGAACCCTTTTCACGGGGCATGGCGCCCCGCTTTACTTTTGGGGAGTCCCGATACATGAAATTCGCAAGTCTTAAAAGCAAGCATAAAGACGGTCGTTTGGTCCTGGTCTCGCGCGACGCTGCTTACGCGGTGGAGGTTGGTGACATTGCGCCTCACCTGATTGATGCTCTCGAGCGCTGGGACGACGTGCAGCCGCCGCTGCAAGCGGTCTATGAATCCCTGAATGCCGGGGGTGCTGAAGGCAGTTTTGCCTTCGACCCCGCCCAGTGTGTGGCTCCACTTCCGCGAAGTCCGCAGTGGCTGGATGGTTCAGCCTTTCTCAACCACAGCAACCTGATGGACAAGGCGTTCAACAAGCCGGCCCCTCCACTGGTGGAGACTGTGCCCATGATGTACCAGGGCGCGAGTGACGACTTCTTGGGTCCCCATAACGAGGTGGCTTTGCCCCGGGTGGAAGACGGTATTGATTTCGAGGGCGAGTTCGGTGTCATCACCGGACCGGTGCCCATGGGGGTCGACGCAGTGTCTGCCCTGGCGTGTGTGCGCTTGCTGGTGCAGATCAATGACTGGAGCTTGCGTGCACTTGGCCCACATGAGATGAAAACAGGCTTCGGTTTTTTGCAGGCCAAGCCTTCGACAGCTTTTGCGCCTGTGGCGGTGACACCCGATGAGCTTGGGGATGCCTGGCGCGACGGCCGGGTGCAGATGCGCCTGCATGTGCACTGGAATGGGCAGCGCTTTGGCGAGCCCCATGGTGGAGAAATGAACTTTCATTTTGGGCAATTGATCGCCCATGCGGCACGGTCTCGTCGGCTCACGGCGGGCTGCATCGTTGGCTCAGGGACCGTATCCAATGTGGCGCGCTCCGCAGGGTCCGCATGTATTGCGGAGCAACGTGTCATCGAAATCATAGACAGCGGGAAAACCCATACAGGATTCATGCAATTTGGTGACTCCGTTCGCATGCAAGCCTGTAGTGCGGACGGCGTTCCCGGTCCTTTCGGCGTGATTGATCAGCGGGTTGTGGAGTACCACCCGTGACCCGCGTGGTAGTTACGGGTGCCTACGGCTTTATAGGCGCGGCACTGGTCCGGAAACTCCTGGGCGGCCTCTCGCAGGTCGGGACGGTGGACGCCGTGCTGGCGGTGGATTTGCAGTCTGCACACCATGATGTGGATATCCGACTGCGCTGGCTGGAGGGCAGCGTGTCAGATCCAGCGGTATTGGATCAGGTCTGCGCTACCTTCCGACGGACGCGGGTGTTTCACCTGGCCAGTGTTCCCGGTAAGGGCCGGCGAGCGTGACTACGCCCTGGGACGGCAGGTCAATCTCGATGCCACTGCTGATTGGCTGCAGGCATTCGGAGCGTTGGGTACCTGTCCGCGTTTTGTATATGCCAGCTCGATTGCGGTGTATGGGGACAAGCTTCCCACACAGGTGGATGAACACACCCCAGCCGCCCCTGCATTGAGCTATGGTGTGCACAAGCGTGTCTGTGAATTACTGGTGTCCGATGCTTCGCGTCGGGGCTGGGTGACGGGATGTTCGCTTCGCTTACCGGGTATCGTGGCACGCCCTGGAGTTGCCACGGGGTTGATGTCTGCATTCATGAGTGAGGTGTTTTGGGCTCTGGCGGAAGGGCGTCCCGTCACTTTGCCCGTTCGTCCTGAGGGGACGGCATGGTGGCTATCAGTCTCCGCGTGTGTGGATAACCTCTTGCGCGCTGCGGCGTGTGATCCGGACACCTATCGCCCAGACAGGACGTACCAGATGCCTGCCCTGTACTTGTCCGTGGAGAAGGTGGTCGATGCGTTGCTGCAGCAGTTTGGATCCGAGCGCCGGTCTTTGGTGCGCTATGTGCCGGACGAGCACATCCATCGCTTGTTTGCCAGTTACCCGCCGCTCCACACGCCCGATGCGCTTACCCTGGGCCTGCGCCACGACGGAGATGTTCACAGTCTCGTGCGTGCAGCGTTGCTGGGTTTCCGAAAATAAAAAAGCCACCCGGGGTGGCTTTTCGCAGAGACCTTGGCGGGTTTAC
>JAXHOO010000077.1:0-2496 GCA_034519365.1 Rhodoferax sp.
TGAAGGCCACACGCCTGCGGGTCTACAAACGCGGCAAACTGCTGGCACAAACGCCGGCACGCACGGCGGCGTTGAGCCTGCTGGGGCGGCCTGCGCAGACTTCCTTTCTACATACGCGCTAATCACATGCCCCACTACTGGCTCATGAAAGCCGAACCAGCAGAAGCGTCGGTCGACGATGTACTGGCCATGCCCAACGCCACGGTGCCGTGGACCGGCGTGCGCAACTACCAGGCGCGCAACTTTATGCGCGATGCGATGCAGGTGGGGGACGGCGTATTGTTTTACCACTCCAGTTGCGCCGAGCCGGGCATCGTCGGCATTGCACAGGTGGCATCTGGCGCCTACACCGACCCCACGCAATTCGACCCGAAGTCGCCCTACTTTGACGCCGCCAGCAAACCCGAAGCGCCACGTTGGCAATTGGTCGATGTGCAGGTGTTGCGCAAGACGCGCAACCTCACCCTGCCCGAGCTGCGCGCTGACGCCGCGCTGGCCGATTTGATCGTCTTGAAGAAGGGAAATCGCCTGTCCATCACTCCGGTTTCCCCGGAACACTGGCAAACCATTCTGCAGCGCCTGGCCTAAAATTATTAGTCAAATCGACCTCTAGCCCGCTTGGGGACTGCGCGAGCAGCTCCTAATAGAGAAGCAACCCAGCGCTAGCTATCAACCCTGCTTACTCTCTAGCAACTTCACCAAAGCCCACAACACCCGGTTCGCCGGAGTGGCAATGCCCAGCGCCGCACCACGGCGCACCACGAAGCCGTTGAGAAAATCAATCTCGCTTTTCTTGCCACGCGCCAAGTCTTGCGCAGTCGATGAAAGCTGGTTGGGCATGGTCTGGGCAATCATGCGCACCGCTGCGTCCACATCACCCGCCACCGTCACACCGTCAGCCTGCGCCACCGCCAAGCATTCGGCCACGACATCGCGCATCACATCCTGTATGCCGTCCGCCACCGAGGTCATGCCATAGGGCAACTGGCCAATGGCTGAGATAGCGTTGTAAGCGCAGTTCAAGATCAGCTTGAGCCACAGCGCGCCGCGCACGTTGTCCGATACCTCGGTCGGCACGCCCGCCGCAGCCAAGGTCAGCGCGGTCGCCGCGCTCGTGGGCGACGGTTCGATCACCAACTCGCCCCGCCCATGGTGCTTCACATGGCCGGGGCCTGCCATCTCGGTCGCCACATAGACCACCGCCGCCGCCACACTGTGCTGCGGCAAAACACCGCGTAAGCGCTCGGCGTTGTCGACCCCGTTTTGCAGTGTGAGCACCAGTGCATCCGCCGCAAGGTACGGCAGCATCTGCGCCCCCGCCGCTTCGGTGTCTGTGGACTTCACGCAAAACAACACCAACTGCGCGCCCTGCACGGCGCTAGCGTCGCTGCTAGCCGCCAAGCGCACCTGTTCGTCAAAGCGCTGCGTTTCCATCCGTAAGCCGTTGCGCTCTATGGCTTCCACATGGGCAGGCCTCGCAATCAGGGTGACTTGGTGCCCTGCGCGGGCCAGCATGCCGCCGTAGTAGCAACCGACAGCGCCAGCGCCCATGACGGCGACGCGCAGTGGTGAAGAAGTGGACGTGGGGACAAAAACTTGGGTCATATCCGGGGCATGTCAGTGGCTCACATTGGGAGCCATCAGGCCTGAGTAGCCTGTTGCAAATTGGGGGCGCTGAGCGGCAACCTCAGGGTAAATGTGGTGCCCACACCCTCGACAGAGGTCACTTCGACTTGCCCCCCCAGCGTTGAAGTAACGAGGTTGTGGACGATGGTCAGCCCCAATCCAGACCCTCCTTGCCCAAGCCGCGTCGTAAAAAACGGATCAAATATCTTCTTCAAATTTTGCGCAGAAATTCCCGCGCCATCATCTTGGACTTGGATTTCGACTTGGTCATTGCCGAGGCGATGTGCCAACACTTTGACCGTACCTTCCGTTCGGTCAGCAAACCCATGCCGGATGGCGTTTTGAACCAAATTCGATATGACTTGCCCAAGAGGACCCGGATAAGAATCAAGGGCGATGTCCGCCTCTACTTGAGATTCGATATGCCAATCGTCTCCCTTAAAGCTAGGGCGAATAGAACGCAGCAAATCAGAAAGCGTCAACTCAAGGTCAAATGTGCGGCGTCTCTCAGAGGTTTGGTCCACGGCAACCTGCTTGAAACTGGCAACCAAGTCCACGGCTCGCTGATTGGTGCTGACGAGCATCCCAACGCCTTCAACGCAGATTTCCAAGAAACGCTGTAGGTCCGACTTCTTGAGAGTACCGGCCTGCACCATTTGCTGAAATTCGTTGACGTGCGCAGACAGCGTCGTCGCCACCACCGCAATATTTCCAATCGGCGTATTCAACTCATGCGCGACGCCTGCAACCAGGCTGCCTAGGCCTGCCAGTTTTTCACCCCTCACCAGTTCAGCGCGCGCACCGTCTAAACGTTCAACAGCAAGCATGAGCTCCGAGTTGGAACGCTCAAGATCTAGCAATACGGCAACT
>JAXHOO010000063.1:0-18125 GCA_034519365.1 Rhodoferax sp.
ACGATGCGGCACGGCGCGTGTGGCCGTAGTTCGCCTCGGTCCACGGCGAGCCATGCAAACCGGCTTCGGCCGCTGCCGCCATGAGCGCGTGGTAGCTGGGGTGAAACTCCACCTCGTCGACCCGGCGGCCGCTGCGGTCATGGCTGTGCAGTACGGGCAGATGCACATTGGCCAAGCGCGCATGGGTCTGCATGGCGGCGCTGCCCATCTGCGCGCCCAGCGCGGCAATCGACCCAGTGTCCAGCGTCGGCGCGTTGAATTTCAACGCGTCTTGCAGGGCGCGGTTGCCGGTGAACAGGTTGGTGTTCACCAGGGGTTCGGCCTGGTTGAACACCTCGTGCGTGGCGGGGACCATCAGACCAGTTTGACCAACTGCTTGCCAAAGTTTTTGCCCTTGAGCAGTCCCAAAAATGCCTCAGGCGCGGCGGCCAGGCCTTGGGCGATGCTTTCGCGGGCTTTGAGTTTGCCGGTGGCCACCAAGGTACCCAGTTCTTTGAGAGCTTCGGGCCAGACTTCCATGTGCTCGCTCACGATAAAGCCTTCTACCTTCAGCCGCTGCGTCAATATCAGCGCGGGGTAAGCCAGCGGCAGCGGCTGGCCGTCGTAGCCGGCAATCATGCCGCACACCGCAATGCGGCCAAATGCGTTCATGCGCGGCAGCACGGCGTCCAGCACCATACCGCCCACGTTCTCAAAATAACCATCAATGCCATTCGGGCAGGCATCGGCAAGCGCTTTGGACAACGAGGCCGCGTCTTTGTGCAGCTTGTAGTCAATGCAAGCGTCAAAGCCCAGCTCGTCCACCGCGTATTTGCACTTGTCCGGGCCGCCCGCAATACCCACGGTGCGGCAACCGCGCGCTTTGGAGAGCGCGGCAAAGGCACTGCCCACGGCACCCGTGGCGGCGCTGACCACCATGGTCTGGCCAGCTTGCGGCGCAATGATCTTCACCAAACCGTACCAAGCGGTGACGCCGGGCATGCCGACCGCGCCCAGGTAGGCGCTCAGCGGCACATGGGTGGTGTCTACCTTGCGCAGCGCGCCGGGCTGGTTGGCATCGACCATGCTGTATTCCTGCCAGCCGCCCATGCCCACCACCTTGTCGCCCACGGCGAACTTGGCATTCTTGGACTCCACCACCTCGCCCACCGTACCGCCGCCCATGGTTTGGCCCAGCGCCTGCGGTTGGGCGTAGCTCTTGGCGTCGTTCATGCGGCCGCGCATGTACGGGTCCAGGCTCAGGTAATGGTGGCGCACCAGCACTTGGCCATCTTGCAAAGCGGCTGTTTCGCTGCTGACCAGCTTGAAGTTGCTGGCCACGGCCTCGCCGGTGGGGCGGTTGTCGAGGTGGATTTGTTGGTTGGCGGGCATATTGATCTCCTGGAATACTATGATTTTGCTAGCTGCTTACGCAGACAGGACGGGGGCTAGAGGCCGATTTGACTAAAAATTAGTCGGTAGAAATGACACCGGCACTACCCGCCGGACCGTTCAGCGGGTTGACGCTACGGGCCCCCGTGGCCAGCCGCTTGACGTATTTGAAGGTGCCCGTGGCGTGGGCGCAGGGTTTGCCTTCGGCATCGAACACCGTGGCCTCGGTAAAGGCCATGGTGGCGGTGCGGTGTATCAGGCGGCCCTTGGCCGTGAGCGCGCCCACGGCGGGCTGCATGAAACTGGTTTTCATCTCAATGGTGACCACGCCCATCTCAGGCTGCACGCTGCGCGCTGCGGTGGCCATTGTCACGTCCAGCAGCGTCATCAGCGCGCCGCCGTGGGTCACGCTAAAGGAGTTCAGGTGCTCAGGCTTGGCGGTGTACACAATCTCCGACGCGCCATCGGCAAACGCCGTCAGCACAAACCCAAGGTGGGTCACAAACGGGATTTCCACCCCAAAGCCTGCGGCCTGCTCCCAATTCATGGTCATCCGCCTGTTACGACGGACACACCGCCGTCCACCGCCAGCCACTGGCCGGTGATGTGCTTGCCCGCGTCCGATGCGTAGAGCAAAGCCAAGCCCTTCAAATCTTCGTCATCGCCAATGCGCTTGAGCGGCGCGTGGTCGGCCATCTTCTCTTCACCCAGGGTCTCGATCAATACAGCGGCCATCTTGGTCTTGAAGAAGCCGGGGCAAATCGCGTTCACGTTGATGCCGTACGCGCCCCACTCCGCTGCCAGCGCGCGGGTGAAGTTGATCACCGCGCCCTTGGACGTGTTGTACGCAATGGTCTTCATGGCAGTGGGGTTGCCCCCTAGGCCGGCGATGGAGGCAATGTTGATGATGCGACCGCTCTTGCGCGGAATCATGCTCTTCTTGGCCACGATCTGGCTCAGCAAAAAGTAGCCGCGCACGTTCAGGTTCATCACCTTATCCCACGCCGCAGCGGGGTGGTCTTCGGCGGGCGCGCCCCAAGAAGCACCAGCGTTGTTGACCAGAATGTCGATGTCGCCCATGCGCTCCAGCGTCTCGTTCGCCAGGCGGGTAATTTCGTCGTCTTTGGCGCAGTCTGCGGCAATCCAGCGGGCGTCAATACCGGCTGCTTGCAGCTCGGCACAGGCTTCTTCCAGATCCGCCGCCTTGCGCGAGCTCAGCATGATTTTGGCGCCCGCTTCGCCCAGCGCGTGGGCCATTTGCAGGCCCAGGCCGCGCGAGCCGCCGGTAATCAAGGCGGTCTTGCCGGTCAGGTCAAACAGTTGTTGGATGGTGCGTGGGTTGAATGTCATCAGTGTCGTCCTCGTTGTTTTTGATAAATTGCTTATTTGTCTTCACGCAGGCGCGAGCGCAGGTAAATCAGCACCACACCACCGGCCACGGCCAAGCCGCCCAGCTGGTAAAACAGAGAAGCGTCTTGCGCCTCTTGTTGGTCAATGAAAACACCCAGTACGATGGCCAGCAGGCCGCCATAAATCAGAGCCCAGACCAGCCGCTCCATGCGCACCAGCTTGGCATTGGTCGTACCGTTGTATTTTTTAAAAAAAGCCATCAAAACGCTCCTTCAGGAAAGTTGGCACAGGTCATGTCGCGGGTCTGCACGACTTGCAGCCACGCGCCAATCTTGGGCAACTCGTAGTGGTAAAAATAATGGGCACAGCCCACCCGGCCTTGGGTGTCGGTCTGCGCCTGCTGGGGGTCATTGTCCAACGCGCAAGCCGCCACATCGAGCCAGATCCAAGCCAGCACGGTGTGGCCAAAGGCCTGTAGATAGGGTACGGCATTGGCCAACGCCTCGCCGGGTACACCGGTGGACCAGGCTTGCTGGGTGGCCGTGCTCACCTCTTGCAACGCGCGGCCCAGTGCCTTGGCGTGTGGCAGCAAGGCCGGAATGCCGCTGGTGCGGTGGATGGTGGCCTGCATGCGGTGGGCCAGCAGTTGCAGGCCCTTGCCCTCCTCCATCAGCACTTTGCGGCCCAACAGGTCCATGCCCTGAATACCGTGGGTGCCTTCGTGGATCATGTTCAGGCGGTTGTCGCGCCAGTATTGCTCCACCGGGAAATCGCGCGTGTAGCCGTAGCCGCCATGCACCTGGATGGCCAGGCTGTTCGCCTCCAGGCACCACTCGCTGGGCCAGCTTTTGGCAATGGGCGTCAAAACCTCCAGCAACAGGCGGGCCTCGTCGGCCGCTTGGCCTCCGGCCGTATGGTGCTCGTCGACCAGCCGCGCGCAATACAGCTCCAGTGCCAGCGCGCCTTCGGCATAGGCCTTTTGCGCCAGCAGCATGCGCTTCACATCCGCGTGTTCAATGATGCGGCTTTGCGGTGCGGCGGCGTCTTTGCCACCGCCGGTGATCGGACGGCCTTGAGGGCGATTCTTGGCGTAGTCCAGCGAGGCGTAGTAGCCCGCCATGCCCAGCATGGTGGCGGCAATGCCCACGCCAATGCGCGCTTCGTTCATCATGTGGAACATGCACGCCAAGCCCTTGCCCGGTTTGCCCACCAAGTAGCCGACAGCGCCCGCTTGGCCATCGACCGGAAACTGGCCTTCGCCAAAGTTCAGCAGCGTATTGGTCGTACCGCGCCAACCCAACTTGTGGTTCAGGCCCGCCAGCGCCACGTCATTGCGCACACCGGTCAGCTCGCCCTCGGTATTCACAATCTTCTTGGGCACGATGAACAGTGAAATGCCGCGCGTACCGGGCACCAGCTTGCCGTCCGCATCGGGAATCTTGGCCAACACCAGGTGGATGATGTTCTCGTTGATCTCGTGCTCGCCCGACGAAATCCACATCTTGTTGCCTTTGAGGCGGTAGCGCGCACCGAGTGGATCATTCTCAAAATCGGCACCGTCCGGCACGGCCTTGGTGGCCACATCGCTCAATGAGGAGCCCGCTTGCGGCTCGGAAAGGCACATGGTGCCCGACCAGCGGCCCGAAAATTCGTTCTTGGCAAACACTTCTTTCTGCAGCTCGGTGCCATGCACCATCAGCAGATTGGCATTGCCCGTGGTCAACATGCCGGTACCAATGCTCACGGAGGCGCAGGCAAAGAACGCATTGGCCGCAGCCTCCACGCTGTACGGCAGCTGCATGCCGCCCATCTCATAGTCTTGCGCTGCGCTCAACATGCCGGACTCGGCATAGGCCTTTTGCGCATCGTGCGTGGCCTGCGGCAACACTACGCGCAAGCTGCCATCGGGCTCGGTTACCGTGCGCGGCTCTTCGGTATCGGCCAAGCGGTTAAACGGCGCGTACTTCTCGCGCGCAATGCGTTCGCAGGTGTCGAGCACAGCATCAAACGTCTCGCGGCTGTGGTCCGCAA
Organism: Rhodoferax sp.; assembly: GCA_034519365.1. Taxonomy (GTDB): domain Bacteria; phylum Pseudomonadota; class Gammaproteobacteria; order Burkholderiales; family Burkholderiaceae_C; genus Allorhodoferax. The sequence continues at coordinate 4,753 of JAXHOO010000063.1, forward strand.
AGCGCTCGCGCTCGGACAGCGCCGTGGTGCCCAACCAATCGTTGAGCAAGAAATCGAGGGTGGTGCGTAAGGTCATCGCACCATTTTGCTGCAATGCGGCGCTCTGCCTAGCGGCGGGTGTCCGCTTGGTGACGAGGGGCGAGTAAACCCTAGGGATCAATCACCGATTCAATAATGAGCATGAGCATGAACATGAGCGGAAAGTGGAATGGTACTGTCGACCCAAAGGCGACGTACGAGACTGGGAAGTGCCTACCGTACAGCGGTCACTCAATTGCCGAACTTTAATTTCAACTCTGCTGCGAAAGCCGATCTAGACCAGAAGGGACAGCAGCCGTTCGATTTGCAGAGACGGGCTCCGGTTTAACGTTCGAGGTAAGCCGCGTGCCGTAGGCACGTCGGCTTGACCGAATGGTTAGACCTCACCCGCCACGTAGGTACGAGCGCTGAATGGTGCAAGCCGGTGAAGTGCTTTGCCATAGACATGGATGTGAAACGAGGGCTCCTTGCCGACTACTGTAGTCGAGTGAATGGACGTGGAATCAAGAACAAGTGTGTCGCCAGGCCCGACAACCACCTCCCCGCTGACGTGCAACTGGCCATTGGAGGCGAGCGTGAAGATGCGATTCAGCTCCTTGCCCTCAATGCCAACGATGACTGCCCAAGTTTGATGCCAGTGGGGCTGGCTCTTTGAGGCGAACCCATCGGAGACAAGGTAGGCGGCGGGCCCGACGTCTTCAACGTGAAGCGGGTGCAGGAGTTCTTCCGAGCCCGAAGCTCTCTTGAAGGACGCCAAGTCTTGTCGCCGTGTCCAGGCGAGGAGTTCGACTGCGAACTGGGCTAGGTCTTGCTGCTCGTGGCCTGGCTCAAGGGCTTGTTGCCCGTCCAGCAAAGAGAGCAGTTCTTGGCGCGCCAAGGCGTTCATTCTGTGAGGCCTACGTAATGTAGACGGCAAAATTCGGTTGATACATCCGGACCTTGACGATATAGACTTTTTGGAAAAAATGCGAAACCCGCATGTGCATTGACTCTGCGGCACGCAGGCTGTGCAAATAAACAGGTATAAATTTTCCATGAAACCCGGTGTGCCTCCAAAGGTGTGCAGCCCATGTCTTTTAAGAAAAAAGTACGGGCGATATCTACGACCTGACTATAGCGTGGAGGCAGTGGGTCAAAACGCGTCATGGATGCCCTGGGCCAAGGTGAAAAGGTAGCCCGCCAAACAGCAGTCATTGGCGACCGTCAGCACCTGGCCCAAACGCGACTCCCATTTCTTGCGGCGCCCGACAGGGCCGTAGCACTTTACCCTATAACTTATACGCCAAATCGGCCTCCAGCTGGCGTGGGATATGCGCAAGCAGCTACGTAATTTGTAGCAACTAGCGCCCATCTCAGCGCCCCACCCGCTCACAACTTCAGCAGCCTGTTCCGGTCCAGCCAGACCTTACGCACAAAGGGGTCCGCCACGATGTAGGTGCCGTGGCCGGGGCGGGCGATGAGGTTGGCGCTGATCATGCGTTCGACCATGTTTTGCACTTGCGAGGTGGGTACGGGCGCGCCGGTGCGCTCGGCGTAAACGGCCAGCGCCTCTTCGCCAAACAGGCCGGAGACGCCGGTTTCGCTGCCCAGCGCGATGCGGGCGAATACGGCCTGGCCCAGCTCGCCAAACTCCTCCACCGCGCGAAGCTCAATATCCGCCGCTACCGAGGCCAGCGTGGAGCAGATGATGGGGAAAGCCTGGTCAGCGAGTGGCTGGGCGGTTTGCAACTGCACCAGCGCTTTGAGCAAATCTTCGGGGCGCTGGCCCATGGCCTGAAACCCGGCCCACGCTACCTCGGCGCTGGGGCACACCACGCCGTGGGTGCTGGCAATGCGGTCGAGCTGCCACTGCACGAAGTCGGCGCCCAGCGGTTCGTAGGCGGTGGTGAGCGCGCCGGTAAAGGGCTGGGAGTGTTTGGTCGCCATGTCGGTGATGAGCGATTTGTGCGAGCCGGTGCCCAAAAACAAGAAGTGGCCGGGGGTGCCGGGTGTGGAGTTGACGGCGTCGCGCGCGGCTTTGAGCGCGTGCAAGAGGCTGGAGCCGTCTTCGGTGCCCAGGGCTTGCTGCACTTCGTCGACGATCAGCACCACGTTGACTTGCGCCTTGGCCACCAGCTCGGCAAAGGCCTGCGCCAGCGTGGTGCCGCTGGCGGTGCCCAAGCTGTCAAGGTGAAAACCAAAGCTAAAGCCGGCCGCCCCGAGGTTGAGCGACTTGAAGCGCTGCAGCAGGCCGGAGCCTGGGGTTTGCAGCTGCTTCAGGGTGGCGCGCACTGCGTCTAGCACCTGCGCTGCGGGGCTTTTACTGCGGTCGCCCCACAGGTCCACATAGATCACCAGCGCGCCCAAGGCCTCTAGCGCGGGCACCAGGTCTTGCCGCAAAAAGGTGGTTTTGCCGACCCGGCGAATGCCCGACAAGAAGACGCCAGAGCGCACGTTCATGTGCAGCGGAGACGGGTGCAACAGCTGCTGCGCCATTTGCTCGGCGTAGTGGGTGCGGTGGAAGATGGTGTCGGTGGCGGACATGTTTACCCCTAATTACTGCTTACTGATAATTATCACCAACGGATAAATAGGTGTAAAGCGCTATTTTTTCTCTACAAATAGCATGAAAAAGCCGCGCAGCCCTTATAGGATATGCGCGGCCAGCTACAGATTTAGTAGCGTTTAGCGGGGTCTGGCAGGCATCACCCCGCCCTGCCCCTTAGGCAGATTGGGCATACCAGTCCACCTTGCGGGTACCCAGCATGACGGCGGCCAGCAGCAAGAACAGCAGCAAGGAGCCCAGCAGCAGCGCGTTTTGCTCCGACTGCAAGATGCCAAACAAGGCGGCGTAGAGCGTGCCCATGGCAGTGCTGAAGCCCATTGCGCGTGCAGCACCACGCAGCACTGAGGCCAGGTAGATGCCCACCAAGATCACCGACGCGGTAGCGGACACGCCGTAGGCCACGGCAAAGGCCATGTGTTCCGACAAGCTGGTGAGCAACAGAAAGAACACCGCTTGCGCCAGGCCGACCAGCAGGTACTGGATGGGGTGGATGCGCAGGTTCTTGAGCTGCTCGAACACAAAGAAGGCAGCAAAATTCAGGGCAATGAACAGGAAGCCATATTTCACCGAGCGTGTGGCTTGCTGGTACACATCCACCGGTTCAATCAGGCGGACCTGAAAGCCTTGGGCTGTGGCACCGCCGTTGGACGCAAGCGCTGTGGCACCGCCGTTGGACGCAAGCGCTGTGGTGCCCCACTGGGCGTTAAACCCTGTGTTTTGCACAGACCGGGTGCGTGGCAAAAAGTCGCCCCCAAAGCTGGGGTGCGGCCAGTTGCTGCTCAGGTTGGCGGTCACCACCTCCCCCACCGGAACAAAGCCGAAGGCGCTGGTACCCAGCAAGCGCACCGTCACGGCAAATGGCAAGGTCTTGGCACTGCCGTCCAGGTGCACATCGGTGGCGACACCATGAAAGCCGCTGCCAAAGTCTTTCACCTCACTACCCCCGTCGATCGCCAAGGTACTCCCTGCCAGCGTGACCACGGGCGCACCGGCAATGCCACGCGTATCGCCTAAGCCCACCGTTAACACCGGGGCACCCCACTTGAGCCGGGCATTGGTCCCCAGGCCCGGCAAGTCTTTAGCCGTGGGAGCCACGTAGTGGCCGCTGAGCGTGGCGTTGAGCTCAAACACGGGGGTGCTGAACAAGCCCAGCTTGCGCCGCTCTACCTCCAGATGGCCTTTCAAATCGACCGCCGACGGTGTCACTTGCAGCGTGTGCTTGCGCGTTTTGCGGGTGGTGCCTGCCACGGTGCCGGCCTTGGTCCAGCCACTCACGGTTTCGTCAAACTCCTCCTCCACTGTGATGGTCAGCACCGGGCCCCACAGCTTTTGCTCGCCGGCAGAGCTGGCGGCTATGGCCTGTACGGCCTCCTCGCGGTAGGCGGTGCGCTCGCGGATGGTGTTCTCGATCATCATCAGCGGGACCCAGAGCACCAGGCCCAGCACCACTACCAGTACGCATTTCAAAAACAGTGCGTTTTTCATCATCTCAGCCCCTTGTTGTTGCAGGTGCTGGGAGTGTCGACAGGGTGTGCGATCCCGGTGTGATGGCACGGTGCGGGCTCGATGAAAAGAAGAAAAAAGGAGGAAGAAGAGGAAAGAGAAGGGGGAGGAAGGGGGAGGAGAGGGGAGGGAAGGGAAGGAGGAGAGGGGAGGGGGGGGGGGGGGGGGGGGGGGGAAAAAGAGAAGTCTGTGTGAAAAAAAAGCCACCGTCTCCGGTGGCCTTTGGCTTGGCAAATGCGAAGTCGTGTTTACAGCACTTCGAACACGCCCGCAGCGCCCATACCGCCACCGATACACATGGTGACGCAGACACGCTTGGCGCCGCGACGTTTGCCTTCGATGAGGGCGTGGCCGGTCAGGCGTTGGCCGGACACACCGTAGGGGTGGCCGACGGCGATGGCGCCGCCGTTGACGTTGAGTTTGTCGGCGGGAATACCCAGCTTGTCGCGGCAGTAGATCACTTGCACGGCAAAGGCTTCGTTCAGTTCCCACAGGTCGATGTCGCTGACTTTCAGGCCCAAACGCGCCAACACCTTGGGAATAGCGAACACGGGGCCGATGCCCATTTCGTCGGGTTCGCAACCGGCGACCGCAAAGCCCAGAAAGCGGCCCAGCGGCTTGAGGCCCTTTTGCTCGGCCAGCTTTTCATGCATGACCACGACCGCACCACCGCCGTCGGAAAACTGGCTGGCGTTGCCGGCCGTGATCAGGCCACCGGGGACCGCCGAGCGCAGACCGCTGATGCCTTCTTTGGTGGTGCCGTCGCGGATGCCTTCGTCATTGCTGACGGTGACTTGCTTGGTCATCAGGCCCATGACTTTGTCGGCCACGCCCATGGTCACAGTGATGGGGGCGATTTCATCTTTGAACAGACCGGCAGCCAGCGCGGCGGTGGCGCGCTGCTGGCTGGCGGCGCCGTATTCGTCCATGGCGTCGCGGCCGATGTTGTAGCGCTTAGCCACGTTCTCAGCCGTTTGCAGCATGTTCCAGTAAATCTCAGGCTTGTTTTTTACCAGCCACGGGTCAGACAGCATGTGGGTGTTCATTTCTTGCTGCACGCAAGAGATAGCTTCCACACCACCGGCGACATAAATATCGCCTTCATTGGCGATGATGCGCTGGGCAGCGGTGGCAATGGTTTGCAGGCCCGACGAGCAAAAGCGGTTGATGGTCATGCCCGACACGGTGACGGGGCAACCAGCGCGCAGCGCGATTTGGCGGGCGATGTTGGCGCCAGTCGCGCCTTCGGGTGTGGCGCAGCCCATGATGACGTCGTCCACTTCGCCAGCCTCAATGCCGGCGCGCTGAATGGCGTGCTCCACCGCGTGGCCGCCCAGGGTGGCGCCGTGGGTCATGTTGAAGGAACCCTTCCAGCTCTTGGCAAGCGGGGTGCGGGCTGTGGAAACGATTACTGCTGATGTCATGGTGATGCTCTCCTAAATGGGGTCAGGGTTGAGGTGCGGCAGCACCCTGGGACAGAAGGCGGTGGTAGAAGCGAATCATCTCGGCGTAATTGGCAACCGAAATGCGTTCATTGGTACCGTGAAAACGCGGCAAGTCTTCGGAGCGCGCGCGCACTGGCGAGAACTTGAAGATGTGGTCACTGATGTCGCCGTAGTGGATCGAGTCCGTGGCGCCAATCATCAGGCCGGGGGCGACCAGCGTGCCGGGGAAGACTTCACGGACCGTGCGGTTGAGCAAAGCGTACTGGGCCGAATCTGTGGGCGCAACCTTGGAGGCGTCGGTGGCGCCGGGCAACGCAAACAACTCGAACTTGTCGCTGTGCGTCGCATCGGCCACCAAGGCGCGGGTGCGTTCCAACACCTGCTCTTTGGTGTCGCCAGGCAATAGGCGGAAGTTCACTGTTGCCTCGGCGCGGCCTGGCAACACGTTTTCCTTGTTGCCCGCATTGATGATGGTGAGGGCGGTCGTGGTGCGCAGCATGGCGTTGGTGCTGGCACCGGCCTCCAACTGCTTTTGCACGATGGGGCCAAACAACCACAAGTTGGACAAAGCTACCCGCGAGAAGCCGCCCATTTCGGGCGCGATGGTGGCGAACATTTCGCCGGCTACGCCGCGAATACCGCCGGGCAACTGGTCGTCGTCGATGCGCTTCAAAGCCGCACTCATCATGGCGATGGCGCTGCTGCCTTTGGCGGGGGGCATGGAAGAATGGCCAGGCGTAGCGGACATTTTCAGCACGACCGACAGGTAGCCTTTCTCAGCTACGCCGATCAAAGCTGCAGGGGCCTTGAGGCCGGGCATGATGCCTTCAGTGATCAGCAAGCCTTCATCGAGGATGAACTCCAACTGCACCTTGCGCTCTTTGAGCAGTGCGGCGATTTTTGCAGCACCACGCAGGCCCCCTACTTCTTCGTCAGCGCCAAAGGCCAGGTAGACCGTGCGCTCAGGCTGAAAGCCGCTGGCCACCAGCATCTCAACGGCCTCCATTTGGGACATCAGGTTGCCCTTGTCATCCCAAGCGCCGCGGCCCCACACAAAACCGTCTTTCACCTCACCGCTGAACGGCTCGGCTTGCCAGTCTTTGTCGGTGCCTGAGGCCACAGGCACGACGTCTTGGTGCGCCATCAGCAAGATGGGCGGGAGCGCGGGGTTGCGCCCTTTCCAGGTGTAGAGCAGGCTCAGGTCAGCCACCACTTCACGCGTCAGCGTGGTGTGGAGTTTGGGAAAACGGGTTTGTAGCAGCGTATGCAGTTGGCGAAATTGGTCGGCGTTCAGGCCAGCCTCGTCCCGCGAAGACACCGTGCGCAGGCGCACCGCTTCGGCCAGCCGCTGCGCCACTGCAGCTTCATCCAGCGCCAAGGGCGCCAGCGCCGGCACATCCAACTGGCGCGAGCCTTTGCGCAAGGTATTGGCCGCCAAAACGACCACCAACCCCAGCACCAAGGCCAGCAGCGACCAGAGAAGTTTTTTCACCATGGCGGTTAGTGGCGCGACTAGTTAAACGTCTTGCCTTCGGCGGCCAACTTGGCCAGCAGCGGCGCAGGCTTCCAGAACGCAGCGTCGTCCAGTGGGTTTTGCGCAAAGCGGTTCATGGCTTGCACCACATTGAACAAGCCCACTTGGTCGGCGTAGTTCATGGGGCCGCCGCGGTGTGCAGGGAAGCCATAGCCAAAGATGTAGACGATGTCGATATCGCTGGCCTTGTTGGCAATGCCTTCTTCCAAAATGTGGGCGGCTTCGTTGACCAAGCTGAACACCAAGCGCTGGACAATTTCATCGTCCGAAATCTTGCGCGGAGTGATGCCCTGGGCTTTGCGGTGCTCTTCGATCATGGTCACCACTTCGGCATTGGGGATGGCGTCGCGCTTGCCTTCCACGTAGTCGTACCAACCCTTGCCCACCTTCTGGCCGAAGCGGCCTTTTTCGCACAACAGATCGGCCGTCTTGCTGTATTTCATGTCGGCGCGCTCAGTGGCGCGGCGCTTGCGAATGGCCCAGCCAATGTCGTTGCCGGCCAGATCGCCCATGCGGAACGGGCCCATGGCCATGCCAAATTTTTCCATGGCCTTGTCCACCTGTGCGGGGGTGCAGCCTTCGTCCAGCAAGAAACCGCCCTGGCGGCCGTATTGCTCGATCATGCGGTTGCCGATGAAGCCGTCGCACACGCCAGATACCACGGCCGTCTTCTTGATCTTCTTGGCCACGGACATGACGGTGGCCATGACGTCTTTGGCGGTTGTGGCGCCACGCACGACTTCCAGCAACTTCATCACGTTGGCGGGGCTGAAGAAGTGCAAGCCCACCACGTCTTCAGGACGCTTGGTGAAAGAGGCAATCTTGTCCACATCCAGCGTGGAGGTGTTGGAGGCCAGGATGGCACCAGGCTTCATCACGCGGTCGAGTTCTTTGAACACGGCTTCTTTGACGCCAATTTCTTCAAACACGGCTTCGATCACCATGTCGGTACCGCTCAGGTCGTCGTAGCTCAGCGTGGTAGTCAGCAAGCTCATGCGCTGTTCGTACTTGTCTTGCTTGAGCTTCTTCTTGGTGACTTGCGCTTCGTAGTTCTTGCGGATGGTGGCCAGGCCACGGTCCAGCGCTTCTTGCTTCATTTCCAGCATCTTGACCGGGATGCCTGCGTTCAAGAAGTTCATGGCAATTCCGCCACCCATGGTGCCGGCGCCGATAATTGCTACAGAGTTGATAGCGCGTTGCGCAGTATCGGCGGGGACATCAGGTATTTTTGATGCTGCACGCTCGGCCAAGAACAAGTGGCGCAAAGACTTGCTTTCGGCGGTCCACATCAGGTTGATGAAGATCTCGCGCTCGACCGCCATGCCTTCGTCAAACTTCTTCTTGGTAGCCGCTTCCACAGCGTCCACGCACTTGGCCGGCGCGGGGAAGTTCTTGCTCATTCCCTTGACCATGTTGCGGGCGAACTGGAAGTAAGCGTCGCCTTGGGGGTGCTTGCACTTCAGGTCACGCACCAGTGGCAACGGGCGGGCATCGGCCACCGAACGGGCGTAAGCCAAGGCTTCTTCGGCCAGGCTTTCGGCCGATATGGCCATTTTGTCGAACAGTTTTTGGCCAGGCAGCATGGCCAGCATTTCGCTCTGGATGGCTTCGCCGCTGACGATCATGTTGGTCGCAGCTTCCACGCCCAACAGACGCGGCAGGCGTTGGGTACCACCGGCACCGGGCAGCAGGCCCAGTTTCACCTCGGGCAGCGCAATGCTGGTGCCCGGTGCTGCAATCCGGTAGTGGCACCCCATGGCCAGCTCTAAACCACCGCCCATGGCCACCGTGTGAATCGCGGCGATGACAGGTTTTGACGATTTCTCCAATACCCCGATAACGCTGATCAAGTTGGGTTCTTGCAAAGCGGTGGGCTTGCCGAATTCGTTGATGTCGGCGCCGCCCGAGAACGCCTTGCCAGCACCGGTGATGACGATGGCCTTGACGGCCGCATCTGCCTGGGCTTGAGCCATGCCATCGGCAATGCCTTGGCGGGTAGACAGACCCAGCCCGTTGACGGGGGGATTTTTCAGCGTGATGACGGCGATATCGCCATGGACTTGGTACTGGGCGGTCATGCTTTCATTCCTTGCAATGGTGGATCTGCATAAAATAGAACGGTCGTTCTTTTTTGTTCATTGTAGGGGGTTTGCCCCACATGCCAAGCCGGTTTGTCCCAGGCGGGACAAACCAAGGGTTAACCCTAGACTTCCAGCCATTCCTTGCGAATGGCCTCGTCTTCCCGCAGGGCTTGCGGTGTGCCGTTGAACACAATACTGCCGTGGCCCATGACCAGGCAGCGGTCCGAAATAGCCATTGCGATGGTGAGCTTTTGCTCGATTAGCAGCACCGAAACGCCGCGTTCCCGCAACGTCTTGAGGTACTGGGCGACCAGTTCCACAATCTTGGGCGCCAAGCCTTCGGTGGGCTCGTCAATGATGATGAGATCCGGATCGCCCATGAGCGTGCGACACAGCGTGAGCATTTGCTGCTCACCGCCCGACAACACGCCGGCTTCCGTGTGCTCGCGCTCCTTAAGTCTTGGGAACATGGCGTACATGTCGTTAAAGCTCCAGCGCGCGCCCTTGCCTTTGCCCTTTTGGCCCAGTAACAGGTTTTGGTGCACGGTGAGCTTGGGGAAAATGTCGCGGTTTTCCGGCACATATCCCAAGCCAAGGTGTGCCATCTCGTAGGCCTTGCGGCCCAGCGCTTCTTCGCCCTTCCACTGCACAGAGCCATTGCATTCGACCAAGCCCATGATGGCCTTGGCGGTGGTGGAGCGGCCTGAGCCATTGCGCCCAAGCAAGGCGACGATTTCTCCTGCATTCACTTGCATATCTACGCCATGCAGCACGTGGCTCTTGCCGTAGTAGGCGTGGAGGTTGGATACGTTCAACATGCTTAGTGCCCTCCCACTTGTGCGTCGGCCACCGAGGAGCCTAAATAAGCCTCTTGCACGCGCGGGTTGGCCCGCACCGCGTCCGGGGTGTCAAAAGCGAGTACCTCGCCATAAACCACCACGGCGATCTTGTCGGCAAGACCAAAAACAACCCCCATGTCGTGCTCCACCGTCAACAAGGTTTTTCCTTCAGTGACCGATTTGATGAGGGCAATGAAACGCGTGGTCTCAGTTTTACTCATACCCGCCGTGGGCTCGTCTAGCAACACCACATTGGCGCCCCCACCAATGGTGATGCCAATCTCTAAAGCACGTTGCTCTGCATAAGTCAGGTTGCCCGCCAACACGTCGCGCTTTTGGTCGAGGTGAATCATTTCCATCAGTTCCTGCGCGCGGGCGTTGGCATCGTGCAAGCCCGACAAAAACTTCAGAAAGGTATAGCGATAGCCCAAGCTCCACAACACGCTGCAGCGCAGGTTTTCAAACACGCTGAGCTTTGGGAAGATGTTGGTGATCTGAAAGCTGCGGGACAAGCCCAGGCGGTTGATCTCAAAAGGCTTTTTGCCGTCGATCCGGGTACCGTTGAGCAATACCTCGCCGCCGCTAGGCTCAAAGCGGCCACTGATCAAATTGAACAAGGTGGATTTGCCTGCGCCGTTGGGGCCAATGATGGCGATCCGCTCACCAGCCTTTACCGCCAAGTCGATACCGCGAATGATCTCGGTTTTTCCAAAGCTCTTGCGCAAGCCCTTGAGTTCCAGCGCGTAACTGCTATCGGTGCTCATTGCGCCCCCTTGCGGTTGAGTTCGTTTTGAATTTCTACTTGCACCGCACTCCAGCGCTTGGCAAAGTGACGGCGACTCCATTCAAAGAGACCACCTCCCACTAACAACAAGGTCCCAGCGCCCAACCAACTGCTCCAGGCATTGGTTTGCAAGGCCAAGCCTAAAAACTCCAGGTCGTGGCCCACACCACCACTGAGCTGCAGGTGGTAGACCATCTCGATGATGCCCGCCACGCCCGCCAAACCAATCACACCGGTCGCGCCCAGTGCCAGGTAAGGCAGTAGCAGCTTGCGCAGCTTGCCAAACGCTGCCACCCGTACATTCATCATGATGAGACTGGCAAAGCCGCCCGGGGCGTACATCACCATGAACAAGAAAATCAAGCCAAGGTACAACAACCAGGCTTTGGTGAACTCACTGAACAGCACGAAGGCCAGCACCATCAAGACGGCACCAATGATGGGGCCAAAGAAGAAAGTAGCCCCCCCCAAAAAGGTGAACAGCAGGTAAGACCCCGAACGCGCGGCCCCGACCACTTCGGCCGTCACGATCTCAAAGTTCAACGCCCCCATACCACCGGCAATACCTGCAAAAAATCCCGCAATGATGAAGGCCATGTAGCGCACACGGTGGGTGTTGTAGCCCACGAACTCAACCCGCTCGGGGTTGTCGCGCACCGCATTGAGAATACGACCTAGCGGCGTCTGCGTAAACGCAAACATGGCGACCACGCAAATGAAGGTGTAGACCGCAATCAGGTAATACACCTGGATGGCGGGACCGTAGGTAATGCCCATGAAGGCCTCACCCAACACGCGATTGCCAGATACCCCGCCTTCGCCCCCAAAGAACTCGGGCACCATGAGCGACATGGCAAATACCAACTCTCCCAAGCCCAGGGTGATCATGGCGAAGGTGTTGCCCGCCTTGCGCGTGGTCACGTAGCCGAACAGCACGGCAAAGCCCATGCCCGCCAGCCCGCCCGTCAGTGGCACCAACGACACTGGGATGGGTAAGTTGCCACCCGAGATGCTGTTGAGCGCGTGCATGGACACATAGGCCCCCAGACCGGTATACACCGCATGGCCGAAACTGAGCATGCCGCCCTGCCCCAGCAGCATGTTGTACGACAGGCAGGCAATGATGGCGATGCCCATTTGCGACAGCACCGTAATACCCAAGCCGCTGTTGAACACTTTGGGCGCGACAAGTATGGCCAGTGCAAAAAGGCTCCAAGTGAGCCAGCGCCCGCGATTGAAAGTTTTCATGGATGTGGATGACATGGCTTACCCCTCCCGCTTGCCCAACAGGCCCTTGGGCCGGAAGATCAAGATAAGGACCAAGAAGAGATAGGGAAGAATGGGCGCGACCTGGGACAGCGTGAGTTTGATCAGCGTGTTGCCCGCCGCAGCCTCGCCCAAAGTAATGCCCAACTGCGCCGCTAGCGTGCCGAGCGAATAGTCAAAAGCTACAGCAAAGGTTTGAATGACGCCGATCAACACCGAGGCCAAGAAAGCGCCCGACAGAGAGCCCATGCCGCCGACCACGACGACTACGAAAATTACCGATCCCACCGTAGCAGCCATGGCCGGCTCGGTCAGGTAGGTACTTCCGCCAATGACGCCGGCCAAGCCAGCCAAAGCCGCACCGGCACCAAAAACCAGCATGAACACCCGGGGGACGTTGTGGCCCAAAGACTCCACTGCATCGGGATGAGTCAATGCTGCTTGAATCACCAAGCCGATACGGGTGCGGGTCAATAGCAACCAGACCGAAACCAGCATGGTCAGCGCAACCACCATCATGAAAGCGCGTGTCGCCGGGAACGGCGAACAAACCACGCGAATGGCGGCATCGGCCGCACTGCACATTTCTGCAGGCACGGCTCCCCAATGCAGAGCCAAGCCATTCACCGTGTGGTTGATCAGGGTAAAGGCAGGGCCTTGCAGAATCTCGGGCGGTCTGAACTCCAGAGCAATACGACCCCAGATGAGTTGTACCAACTCCAGAATGACGTAGGACAGGCCAAAGGTAATCAATAGTTCAGCCACATGCCCGTACTTGTGCACCTGACGCAGGCACACGCGCTCGAACAGTGCGCCAAGTGCGCCAACGATGAGCGGTGCGATGACCAAGGCGGGCCAAAACCCGGTGAACTGCGAAACCGAGTAACCCACATAGGCCCCCAGCATGTAAAAACTGGCGTGTGCAAAATTCAACACACCCATCATGCTGAAAATCAGGGTAAGCCCCGAACTCAACATGAACAACAGCAAGCCGTAGCTTAAGCCGTTGAGCATCGAGATGACGAAGAACTCCATTTCGACTGACCTTTCAATTCTGCAAAAAAAGAGCCCGATACGGAAACCCGCACGGGCTCAGCCATCCAGGCGAATCGCTTAGGAAGGACGCTTCATCTGGCAGCTGGTGGGCGTGCTAGAAACGTAGTTGGGGTACTCCTTCAGGGGTGCCAGCGTCATGCCGGTGTTCTCTGGGCTGTACGGGTACTTCTTGTCGGCTTTCTGCCATACCGACATGTACAAAGGTTGTTGAAGCTGATGGTCCGCCTTGCGGACTTCAACCTCTCCATTGAAACTCTTGACTTTCAGCCCTTCCAGCGCAG
>JAXHOO010000081.1:0-10849 GCA_034519365.1 Rhodoferax sp.
TAAGTACATCTAGCACAATCCGCCGCCTCATGAAGCGCCTCAAAGACTGGTTTTTCCAGCCCTATTGGGTGCCTCAGTTGGCTTGAGCCTTCCCCACAATGTTCATAAACACAGGGGGAAACCATGCCGGGAAAGACTGGCCGCCAGCTGCGGCCGCGTGCGAGAGATTTGTTTGGCCAGGTGCCAGTGACGCACCGCGATATCGATTTATGGCTGTTGCACGTGCACCAGGTACACCCGGAATCACCCCGGGCCGCGTACTTTGTGCGCGGCTGGAATGTTCCGGAGAAGGTGCGCCAGGCCAAGCTGGCCGGCACCTTTGAGCACCTGACCTGCCCGGCGGCTTGAATTGTTAAGGAGCCCTGCGGTTCCGGGGCGATGCCCGGTGCGCACCTGGTCAGTGCTGGCAGTCGCAGCCCTTGGTGCCGGCGTTGATGTACGCCTGCACCTTGGGGAATCGGCTCAGGATGAACGCGGCCAGCAAGGCCCCGCCAATGAGAATGATGGCCTCCCGGGCGAAGGCTTCGGGCTTGGGAATGATCTTCACTTGTCGCTCTTGTAGAGGTCGCGCTCGATGTGGTCCAGCCGGACGTGAAACGCGGCCATGTCGGCACGAATGGCGGCATACACGGCCACAGCGGGGCCGATCAGCTGCAGGATGGTCAACAGGTCGAAGGTCACGCAGCGCCTTTCACTTTTTCAAACGTACGGAACCCACCAAGGCCCAGCACGCCAAATAGCAGGCTGTAAAGCTGCTCACTGCTCAGGTTGGGCATGTCGGGCAGCGGGTGGCCAGCAATGGCCGCGCCGTACAGGATCAGGGGCTTGGCCAAGGTGTCAAACGCCAGCGCCAGGCCGCACACCCACAGGATGAACGGGCGCGCGTTGCGCTGCATGGGGCTCTGGCCTGCGGCGTCTACCTTGGCAACGTCGATTTGCGCCAGCGCCAGGCTGGTGGTGGCGTTGAGCTGGGCCAGCTCGCCAGACTGTGCCAGGCGCACCAGCTCCAGCTTGGCATCGGCTGCGGCCTTTGGATCGGGCAGCAGGCGGTCCAGCAGGGTGCCCAGGCTGGGCAATAGTTTGAGCCAGTCCATCAGTAGATCCCCGGTGTGCTGTCCCAGCTGGTGCCGGTGTCGGTTTGCAGATCCACGCGGCGGGGGTCGGTGTAGCCGTACTCCCGGCGGGCATCAGCCGCGGCGGCTGTGCTTAGGGTGGTGGAGCCGTAAACGGTGGACGATGCGCCAGGTGCCAGCGGATCGTCGTGCGTGATGTCGTAGAGCCAGCCGCCCAGCGTCCAGGAGCCGTCTGCGTTGCGGCCGGGGCCGGTGTCGCTGACGATGGCGCCGCCCACAGCGGTTACTGCGCGGTTTACCAGGTTGGTGTTGCTTGCTGGATTAATGGCGTCCACAGTGGCCGCAGCAGCCCCGCCAGCGGCCCCGGTGACTTTGCGCAGAGCGAAGTAGCCAACACCCAGCACGGCGGCGCCCAGCGCGATTTTGACCAGCAGGTCACCCGATACAGCGGATGCTTTCATGCCAGCACCCCGCCGGCGGCCGTGAATTGGTTTTGCAGCCATGCCAGGCTGCGCTCGGGTTGGTTGTAGCCTGCACCGGGCAAACTGGCCCAGGTGCGGCGGGCGGCCAGTGCGGCCTCTTTCACATCACCACGCGCGGCCAGCTCGTAGGCGCCGCATTCGCGCAGCAGCTCCAGGCAAGCGGCATCTTGGCTGGCCGGGCCGAAGTCGGCCAGCTTGAGCTTGGACTTGAGGCGCTGCCAGGTGGGCTTAGTAAATTGGTATTTTCCGGCGGCGGTGGACACGCAGCCGGGGCCAAAGCCTGCGGCCTTGCACATGCTGTCGGACAGCTTGCCGCCCTTCCATTCGCCCGTGATGGCCGGGTGGTCTGCCAGGCTCTGCACCACGTGGGCGTAGCCGTAACAGACACGGTACGGGTCAGGCTGGCCTGCGGTGCCCTCGGCGCGCGCAATGGCCTCCAGGAAGGCGCCCAGGTTGGCGGCCGTGTCGTAGATCTTGTTCATGTTGTCCACCTTGGTTTCGGTTTCTGCCTGGTTGCTGAGGGTCCACCAGTCGAAGCTGGGCAGGCTGGGTAAGTCGGGCATGTTTTCCGTGACGCCATCCCACCAGGTAGGCGCAGGCTCAGGGGCTGCAGCGTCAAACGCCCCCTGCCCTTCCCTGCGCGCCGCATAGGCGTACGCAGCCACCCCGGCTAGCAGGATGAGAGCGATGGCGGCGCGCTTGGCGGACATGGGTTACAGCAGCTTGTATCTAGCAGAGCGCCGCGTGTAAGCGTTCGCCGGTGTTGCCACTTCATCGACATAGAACAGGCCTTTACCTGCCGGGATGTATTGCACAACTTCGAGTTTTCCCGCCGCGATAAATGCGCCGTTTACACAAATTTGAGTTGTGAGCATCAAAGGCTCTGCCGCAGCGTCCGAGGTTGTTGTTGGCGCTGTTGCTTTTGCAAAAAATCCCGCAACGTGCGGCGTTGCGCCAGGCTCGTAAATATGCGCATTTGCTGCTAGCAGTATTGCGCCATTCGCGTTTGTCACCGCCGTAAATACCGTTTCAGCAACCCCCGCCGACAATGCTGCCGCACTATTAAAAAACCCACTTGCAGCTTCTGGGCGTACGCTTGTTTGTTCCAGCGCGGCCAGCGTGGCAGCGTCCAGGGCCACGGCGCCGGAGACCGTCACAGAGCCCGTGCTGCGGCGTGTGCCGGCTTCGCCGGTACCAAAGGCAAAGCGAATAACTTGCGTGGTGGCGCTGGTGATCTGGATCACCGCAAAATCGACGTCCTTGCTGTAGAAAGAGGCCTCACCCTGCATCAGGCGCACGCGCTGGGATCCGTTCACATCGGACAAGATCACATTCACCGGGCTAGGGCAGTCGATCAGCTCAAAGTAGCTGCCATTGAGCGCAAACAGGCGCGATTCGCCGGCGGCAAATGCCACCGTGACGAGTTCTAGGGTGTTGGTTCGGTTGTTCATTTGCCCATGCGTCCCAAAATGATGGTGGCGGCCACGCCGGCGGCGGCGATCATGCCCAGCTTGAGGCTCGTATCGCTGGCCTTGTTTTCGGCAGGCTGAAATTTGTCAATCGCGCTGGTGCCAAGCGTGGTGCTGGCGTCGATCAGCTTGTCCACCAGGGCGGCGCTGGTGGAAACGGTCTTATCCCACGCGGTAACGTTGGCGGCCACGCTGGATTGATTCAACTGCACCACGGCTTCACCGGTGCGCGCAATGGTGTCGGCGCCCATTTTGGCAATCGCCTGAACAGCGTCAGTGCTGTTCATGTTGACCGTGTTTCCATTGCTTCCGGACAGCGCAATGCCATCTTGGACCGCGTTGCGCTGGTCCGTGTTGGTGGTCGTGGTGTCGGACTTGCTGGACGAAGATCCGCCACCGCCACCACCCATCAGGCGGGCGCCAAGGCCTGCCCGTGCTTTCAATCGTTCTCGGAGTAGATCCACGTCACACCGCTTTCTTGAGGATCCAGCCGGCCACCTCGTAGCCTTGCTGGGTTGCTTTCTTCACCAGGCCAGGGCGCGCGGTTTGGAAGCCCACTTCCAAGCATCCCGCCTGGCGTGCGGTTTCTTCAATCAGGTCCAGGCCGATACGGGTAAGGTCGTCGTCAGAGCGCCCAGCCGCAGCAGTAACCCAGAGCCGATTACCCTGGCGCTCCAGGCTAAACACGCCCGAGCCGCCTGTGGCATGGAGCTCGAACGCATCGCCCGCAGCCAAGTCCTCAGGCGTACTTTGACCCGTGGGGTCAGGCACGCGCTGGAAGGCCTCCACGGCGCGCTCACGACTTACCGCTTCGAGCTTTTGAACCGCCATAGAACCACGCCTGCCACCGCCACACCGGCCAGCAAAATCCACTGCGGAATGCCGCCGATGGATGTGCCTGGGTCGCTGCTGCTGGCCGCAGCCTGCAGCCCGGAAAAATTCACGTTCCACCCGCTGGAGTTCAGACCGGAGCCATAAGCTCCAGCCGTGGCACTGCTCGGGCCAGCGCTGCCGCCAGCGCCGCCCGTCATCGACGGAATGGGAGGAGCGGCCATCGCTACCCGGCCAGCGCAAACACGGCCACGGCAGCGGCCAGCACCAGGGGCAGCACAGAGCCGCCCTGATTGACCACTGGCGCAGAGTTTGCGCGGCTGTAGGTGAGGCCGTTCTGGCCTGCGTAGGTGCTGGCGTTACCGGTCTTGTTCACGGCCGGGGGGCCAAACTGGGCATCAATTGCGCGGGTAGCGCCGTACTGTGCAAGGCGTTCCCACCATTCCATCTGCTCACCGCCCGACACGCTGGGCGTGTAGGCGTCGAGCTTCACCGACTCGCGGTAATCAGAATCGTAGTAAGTGCCATCGGTGGCACTTACTACGCCGGTGTAGTCGCCATAGCCGTTCAGGCCACCGCCATCAAGGAAAGACATAGCTCGCCCTTTCTTGAGTTACGAATCAAGGACGCTCGTTCAGCGTGATGGATTCGGTGTAGATGTTGAAGGTGCCAGCGGCGCCGATGTGCAAGCGAACATCGAGGTTCTGGATGGTGATGGGCTTGCTATCAGGGCCCACGATTTGGGCGGTGTTGAGCATGTGGCCCATCAGATCATGCTCGGTGAAGTCGATCACCCACAGGCCAGCCTGCGGCACCTTTTGGTAGGTGCGCTGGTAGAACTCGTTTTGCAGCTGCGTGAGCGCTTCGTGCTCATCCGCACCTTCACGGCGCACCTTCACACCCAAGATGCTGGCCAGCGTGCCGAAAATGTAGATGCGCTGCAGCTGCTCACCATTCATGCCGCTGGGCAAAATCAGCTGCTCCTCAGTGGCGCCGGAGTAGACGCGCTGGAAGTAGCGATTGCGCACGATCAGGCGGTTTTTGCTGGGTACGTCCACCTCGGCCACGCCGGTGATAACGCTGGCCGCGCTGTTGGTGTACGCGCCCAGGTCAAATTCGATGGTCATATCCTGCACGCCGGCCTCAGCCGTGGCCGCGTAGGCGCCCAAAGTCATAGCGGCCTCATCTTTGCCGCGAACGTTCAGGAAGTCGAATTCCAACGCGTTGGCATCGGAGGCACCTCGGTTGTAGCTGTTGCGGCCCTGCAAGTGGGCTTGCGTGAGCCAGCGCTGGCGCTCGGAGCCGTTGACCGTCAAAACGATGTTCGAGATCAGAGAGGCGGTGATGTTGCCGGCGGTGAACAACACAATTTTGTTGTAGGTCACGCCAAGAGGCAGCCGGATCGTGACGCGCTGGCTAGGGCCTACGTTCTGGATCAGCGGTAGTTTCAATTTACGGGTCACGGGCAATTCTCCTGGTGACAAAAAAAGCGTTAAGGCCAGCTCACGCCGGCCGGGTTTTTCCGTGACGCGTCACGGAAAAGCAATGAGGTTTAGCCGTTGAGGGCTTTGCTCACAAAAGGCTTGACGGGCGTCATGTTGAGCACGTAGATGGTGGCGAGCACCACGGCGGTGGTCATCAGGGCGTCTTTGATTTTTGCGGCGTTCATTTGGGGTTCCTCGTGGGTAAGTTTTAAACAGAGAGAGACTCCATTCAAGGGGGGAACCCGGCATGTAGCAAGGCTTCGGGGCCGTACGTAGGCCCTACGTAGGACCCTACTTTTTGCGCTTCAAAACTATGGTTTTTTTGTCACGCAGACCCTGCCGGAAGTCTTTTTCAAGGTAGGTGATGTGCGTGGAGCCATCCTCTTTTTCTATCGTCGTGAGCGCGGAGACCTCGGATAGGGGCTCATCCATGCACTCGGCCATCACCTTTTTGTCCTTGGGCCAGCGCAGGTAAAAAACGCGGATGTACGTGACGCCGGACAGAAAAGCTTTGTCGCAATCCGCCGGCCGCTGCGTGGCCGCAATGACGCGCAATCCACGGTGGCGGCCCTGCTTGGTGATGCGGCGCCAGCTCGGCGGCGCGTGGCTCGGCGTGGTCACATCGGCCAGCTCTTCGATGTGCACTGTGCAATTGCCGGCGCTGAATACCGCGCGGCAAAAAAGATCGAACTTGGCCGCGAAGCCCTCCACCTCGGCACCAGGCCAAAAGCACACCGCAAACGATGGCTTGGCCAACTCCTTACACAGCTCGGTGATGGTCGTGACGTAGCGGCCAAACCCGCCATATTCGCGCAGCGGATCCCAGCATACAAACCGGCCGGACTTCTCGCGCTTGAGGTGCTCTCGTACGCTTACGCCCTTGCCGGATCCGGTGGCCCCAATGTAGGCCCTAAGGCTGGGCTTGTTGCTGTTGTCCATCGGCTGCGCCCTGCTCTTTTGGAGCCGGCATCTTGAGGATCTTGAGGGTGGCAAGCAGCGGCATTCCCAGCGCGGCCAGCAGCTGCAGGTAAGGGCCGTACTCGGTGAAGAACTCGCCCACCGTCCAGCCGTGGTGAGCGCACAGCGCCACGATGGCGCGCGCGATCTGGTCCAGCTGCTTGTCGCTCCAGATCTGGGCCAGCGGGTTCAGCGTGTGCGGCGGCGCAAAGGGCAGCGCAGCAGCGCGCAGCAGCTCCAGTGCGGCGGCAATCTCGGCAGCGGCTGCAGCGTCATCGCTCTGGCCGGCCACGGCCGCACCAGGTGCAGGCGCATCCAGCGCGGCGCCGGCCTGGGCAATGCTGGCCAGGCTCTCCACGTGGTCGGCATCATCAGCGGGCGCACCTGGTGCGCCCTCTTCGGGTTTGTTGGCACGGGTTACCACGATAAAAAGCTCCTACGGGCGGGGGGATCCGTCTTTTCCGTGACGGCGGCGGGCGGTGTTTCCACCAGGGCGGCGGCAGCGGCGGCGGTTTTGGTGGGCTCGCTCACCAGGGGCGGCACGGCCTCGGTGCGGATCTTGGAGCGCAGCAGTTCATCGGAGCGCTCAGAGCGCGCGAACCCCTGAAAATTGCAGGCGTTGCAAGTGACGCACACCAGGCCCTTTCTGCTCAGGGTGTAGTGGGCTTTGGGGCTCGCGCACACAGGGCACGAGCCCGGCCCGATACGGGTGGACTCGGCCATGGCTTAAACCTGTTGCGGCGCAAAAGCACCCAGCTCGGCCAGCTTGGCCCAAGCACTGCGCAAATCATTCTCCAGCTTAATGATTCGATCGTTGAAGTCTTCGGCGGTGAGGTCCGCATCTTCCTGGTGATCAGCCAGTTCGCTTGCAATCTGCTCCACCACGCGGCCGGGTTCGGTCGAGTAGCGGGCCTGGGCACCGAGTTCGCGCAGCTTGGCTGCCAGTTCTTTCGTGTTCATGGGTCAAAACTCCAGAGGTTGACCCGGCACCCTGCAAAGGTGAAGCGATTATGGCCCATTTGGGGCGTTTTTCCGTACGGGCCTGCCCCACCCCTTCCCGTAACGCTACGGCGCAGCCCTGCCCCGGTTCCGGCCTTCCCTGCCACGTACGCACACCCGCATCAGGATCAAAATAATTTTGCTGCCTTCCTGGATCAGCCGGATGTTGCGGAGCGAATAGCGCAGCGGGGAGCGCACACGCAGTGAGCGCGGGGCGAAGCCCCTGCACCCGGGGGCGTAGCCCTCCCCCCCGTGGGGGGCTATTGATGGTCCCCCGGAGGTTATCCCCGCTATCCACAGAAGTTATCCACATTTAAGGGGTAGGGGTTTTAAATATTGAATTTATAGTGATTGATACCCCTGACGCCACCCCATACAAAACTGTACGGCGTCACAAATGAAAAACGGCCCGTAGGCCGCATGGGTGCTGGGTTTTGTCTTATCCACACCCCTGACAAAACCCCTGACATTTGAAACCCTGTACGGACTACTTTTTAGTAGCCCCTGTGCGCTTTCGTACGTACAGCCGCAGCATGCCCTGGGCCTCGTTTTTCTGGGCGTTGCGCTTCACGATCTTTTGCTCAATGAGCTGCTCTACTGCGTAGCGAATCTGGCGCTCTGTGGGGCCCTTGCCGCGCCCTCCCTTCTCGCGCGCTGGGGGGCTGCACAGGTCGGCCAGGCGCGCGTAATTGGTGAGCACCTCGCCGGTCTTGAAGTCGCTGTGAATCACCAGCAGGCAGAAAACCTGTGTGTAGAGGCCGTTGCGCAGCTTGTGAAAAAGAACGTTGAGCTCCAGGTCGTGGAGCACCATAAAATCCGGCGTGAATAGCGTCGTCGGCAGTGGCATCAGAACGGGCAGGCGGTGGCCACTTGGCCGGGTTTCGTGAAAGCGCACCAGGCAGCGATATCGGCCAGCACATCGTCGGGCTCTCCCTGACGGTCTGCCAGGCGCACATCGCTCATGGCGTTAGCCACGCAGAACGGGGAGCCGGGGCGGTGGGCGTAGTGGTAGCCACCGCACTTGCACAGCGCGTGGCCGGTGGTCTTGAGGTGCTGGGTAAATAAGCCATGGCCGGAACAGTCTGCGGCCCAGATCGTTGGCCTTGGGGTAACCTAGAGTGAACTCGATGGCGTCATATTGCCGCCACATCAGCCGCTTGCACCAGTACGGCGTGACCAGGCGGAATTCCTCCAGCTTGGTGCCGTCATTGATGGCGTTGAAGTACTCGGTTTTTAGAGACAGGTGCAGGATTTTCATTGCCCGCCACCCTTCATTCCGTTGGCCTTAAGTGCTGTGATGGCCGTGGCGTAGCGGTCCCAAAGTTGGTGATAGCGGCGGACTTGTTCGCGGCGCCACATCACCAGCTCAACACCGCCCCACAGAACCGCCACAACGATCAGCAGCGCCAGGATGAACCAATGGGCCAGGGGGATTGATGCGGCGCAGCTCATTTGGCGTCCTCACAGTCAATCCGCTTTGCAAACTTCCACTCATGTGACGGGAAGGCCACGCGCATCAGCTCGACCACGAAATAAGCCTCATAAAGCGAGAACGGAATGGCCAAATCGAGTTGGTTGGTCGTTTGGTGGCTGTAGTGCGCTTTCTCTCCGTTTGCAATGCCAAGGTCGCAAAGATATGTGTATGTCTCGCTGGAAATGGGCCTGCGAAACACCACGTAAATGTGAGGGTGTGGGCCGTTCATGACACGCGCACCAGGTTGCCAAAGTCATCCACCACGGCAGAAAAGAATGCGCTCTCGCCCACTTCGGCATCCATGGCCACCAGCACGCGCCAGCAGCCTGGGCGGCACCAGGTTTCGTGCCGCTCTACTCGAACGGTCACACGGGGTCGATTTAGATAGCTCATCGCACCTGCACCGCACGCACCAGGCGGGCCTCCACGGGGTCGAAGTCGGGGCACTGGTCGGCCAGCTCTAGGCGGGCCTCGGCGGCTGCGGCTTCGGTGTTGCGGCCGCGCATGAAGCAATTGAAGTCGTGCCCGTGGTGCACGAAAGTCAGCTCAAAGCCGGGCAGATTGGTGGGGGGGGTGAGGTTTTGCAGGGGCGGCAGGGAGCGCCGTACCACCGTGCGCGGTGTCCGTTGGTTTGTTTGCATGGTTTTCCTCTACCGGGCCCCCTCCCCTTGCGATAAGAGGGCCCACCGACCGCAAACGAACCTTGCAGGAGACCGGATTTAAAAAAGGCCGGTGGGCGGGCGGATAGTACCCTAAAGGCCCTGTACGTGTATATCTATTTTTACGCCATTGTGGGCATGAGGGTTTGCACCTAATATCCGTACGTACGGAAACACCTTGCAAAGGACTGGATATGAAAACAGTAGATGGCCTCTTGGATGCGGTGAAATCACGGCACGGCATCAGCTCGGATTACAAGCTGGCGCAGTTCTTGAAAATGACCCAGCACACTATCGCCAACTACCGCCACGGCCGCAGCCGCCCAGACGATAAGACGCTGGCCCGCTTGGCTGAGCTGGGCAATATTGACCCCGCAGAGATTGATTTGCTGGCCGCTCAGCTCCAGGCAGAGCGCGCCACAAATGAGGCTGCAAAACAGCTATGGCTGCGCATCGCAGACCGCCTGCAGGCCGGGGCAACGCACCTAGTTATGTTAATAGCCGTTGCTATTGTTTCGATAGCTGGTTACGCACCAAACGCGGGGGCTACAGCCGTAAACCATTCCGAATTGCCTTGCACAAAAATATACATCGTATAAAGTACACACTGCACCCACGACACGGCCTCGCTACCCTGTAAAAAAAACTGGTGTGCGGCGGCTCCACTGGAAGCGACTACCGCGCCAGTCACTACTAAAGCCTTTCCCAGCGCTCTGTAAAGCTTGTCCCCCTTGCTCGTGCCTTCGTACTGGGCCACCAGCGCGCGCGCTGTCCATTCTTCCGGTTTCAGTCCGGCAATCTCGGCCATTAGCGCAACGTCCGCCACCGGGCAATTACGGCGACAAGCTCGCCAATCCGCAATATTTCCCCGCGAAACCTCCAGCAGTTTGGCCAGCTGTGAATCGTTGCCTGCTGCGGTGCTGGCCTTCGCGATAAGTTGACTTAAAAACTCGGGATTAGACACATTGCTCTCCTTGACACATTGCTCTCCTTTGGAGTACATTCCGGCCCATGCACTCATTTTGAGTACATTCCAAAGCCGGGGCAGGGCCATGTTACCAAAGTGAGTACCAAGTGTCTAACGCCAGTACACCCGCCACAGCACCCAAAGCACCACGCCCAGCGCTACCCAGCGCCAACGCCGTGATAGCTGACCTGAACCATGAACTGGCTTTGCTGATCGCAGAGTTTGACGAAGACGCCCGCCGCCGCCGTCAAGGTAGCGCGAAAACCTCCCGCGCAGCTCGTGCGCCTCTGCCTGCTTGTGCAGCTCCGACTTTCTCCATCGCCTGCGCTCCTCGTCCATCTAACCCCCTCTGAGATTCCACCGCCAAGGCCCCGGCCTTGTCAGTGCAATTTTGCACGTAACCAAAGGAACCCCGCCATTGAGCTGGTCGAGGGTGAGGACTTCAGCCAGCACC
>JAXHOO010000019.1:0-56935 GCA_034519365.1 Rhodoferax sp.
ATTAGCGCCGCACAGCCAGCAGTTGCACTGGCATGGCGTCCAGAACCTCATTGCCCAGCACCACGCCACGCAACTGCGTAGGCAATTCGGTAGCCCAAGTCACTTGCGCGCCAAACTCGGCCAAGCGGTTTCGCTGGCGTGCTTTGAGCGACTCAGACAAGTCAACGATGGTGTAACGCCGAACTCGCGAGCCCAACGCCGTGAGCAACTGGGCGCCAACGCCCCCGTGCCTGCGCCAAACTCCCACACCTCATCGGTCCCGGTGGCATCCAAGATCTGCACCACCTGCCGCGCCAGCGCTTCGGCCAAACAGCGGTGTCATCTCTGGGGCGGTCACAAAATCACTCCCACCGCCCGGCCCGCCGTTCGGCATGGCGCCAATTTTGGAGAGGCCATTGGCGTAATAGCCCAGCCCCGGTGTGTACAGCGCCTGGGCCATGAAGGCATCAAACCCTGCCAGCCATCGGCTTTTTGGATAGCATCCGCGATAATTGGGAGCAAACGGGACGTAATGCTGTCAGCGGTGGAATCTGTCATCGCGGGGTAATAGAGAAGTAAGCCCACCATTATCCGACCCCCTACTGCCTCTCCTCACGCTAGGAATCTTGTATGCGTCAACGCGTCCTCATTACCGGTGGCGCCCACCGGTTGGGTGCGCGCTGCTCTGCACCAGTTCGCCCAGGCGGGGATGGGAAGTCTGGTGCCACTACCAACGCAGCGCTGAAGCCGCGCAGGCCCTGTGCGAACAGCTGCGGGCGCAAGGTCACGCGGCCTAAGCCATTGCCGCAAACCTCGCAGATGAAGCGGACCGCCAGCACATGACGGCGGCCATTGCCCAGCGCTCCGGCCCCTTGCACTGCTTGGTTAACAACGCTTCGAGCTTCGAGCCCGACAGCGGCGGCGCCATCGACGTACCAGGTGCCCGGCAGCAGCTGGAGGTCAACCTGTTGGCACCGCTGGCGCTGGCCAGCCTGATGGCGCAGACGCCGCTGGACGTGGCGCACGGAACCCGCAGCGTGATCCATGTGTTGGACCAAAAGGTATTCAACCTCAACCCCGATTATTTTTCTTACACCGTGAGCAAGCTCGCGCTGGAACGCGCGGTAGCCCTTCAGGCACAGGCCCTGGCCCCGGCCATTCGGGTGTGCGGCGTGGCGCCGGGGCTGATGTTTTTGAGCGGCCCGCAAACGCAGGCCAACTTTGACCAAGCCGCCCGGGTCAACCTGCAGCGCACACCGCTGGACCCGAACCAAGTCGCGGCCACCTGTCTGTTTTTGGCGCAAAGCCACGCCATCAACGGCGTCACCATCGCCGTGGACAACGGCCAGCACCTCGTACCGCTGGCGCGCGACGTCATGTTTATGGTGCCCAACCCCACACTTGGGGTAGCGCCATGAGCCCGTGGATGGAGACGCTCACCCTGGAGTGCCGTCGTTTATTTTTACGTGACCACGTGGTGCCGGTCCACATCGGCGCGCACGACTTTGAAAAGGGCGTGGCGCAACGCCTGGTGTTTAACGTGGAGCTCTTTGTGCCCTACGCCCACAGCACGCCCCGAGGCGACCAACTGACCGAAGTGGTGGACTACGACTTCGTGCGCGAGGTGATTGCGCGGCGTGTGGCCCGGGGGCATGTGGAGTTGCAAGAGACGCTGTGTGATGACCTTGTCGCGCAGCTGCTGGCCCACCCGCAGGTGCACGCGGTGCGCTTGTCGACCCACAAGCCCGATGTGTACCCCGATTGCGCCGGTGTCGGCGTAGAAGTATTTCGCATGAAAGGCGCAAATGCGTGAAGCGAGCATAACGCCCCAGACTGGCCTGCAAACTCTGACCCTCACAGGCCTGCGGTTTGATGCCAATCTGGGCATTTTGGATTCAGAAAAAGTAGCCCCGCAACCGATTCAGGTGGATGCCGAGCTGAGTTTGGGCATTCAACCCTTGCTACCACACGATGACGATATCAACCGCGTGCTGGACTACCGCAAGGTGCGCCAAATCATCATCAGCGAATGCACGGCCGAGCATGTGAACTTGCTGGAAACGCTGATTGGCAAACTGGCCCACCGCTTGATGCAGTTGCCTGGCGTCTTAGGCGTGCGGGTAAAGATCGCCAAGTTAGAAATTTTTGAAGACTGCGAAGTGGCGATTCGCATGGAAACCGGACAGTGGTAAGCGCACAGGCGCAATGGAGACAACAATGAGTGCAGTGTGGATTGAAGACGAAGCCCGAGACCGCGACCGACCGCCAAAAGGAACTGAAGATCGAGCGCGAAACGCACAAGCTCGAAAAGCGCCTGTGCCGCAACGTGGGCCAAGCCATCATCGACTACAACATGATCGAAGAAGGCGACCGGGTGATGGTCTGCATGTCGGGCGGCAAAGACAGCTACGGCATGCTCGACATCCTGCTGAAAATGCAGCAGCGCGCACCCATCAAGTTCGAAATTGTGGCCGTCAACCTGGACCAAAAGCAGCCCGGTTTTCCCGACCATATCCTGCCCGAGTACCTGAAGAACCTGGGCGTGGAGTACCACATCGAGACGCAGGACACCTACTCCATCGTCAAGCGCAACATCCCCGAAGGCAAGACCATGTGCAGCCTGTGCAGCCGCCTGCGCCGGGGCATTTTGTACAGCGTGGCGCGCCGCTCAAATGCAACAAGCTGGCACTGGGCCACCACCGCGACGACATGTTGCAGACCTTCTTTTTGAACATGTTCTTCGGCGGCAAGCTCAAGGGCATGCCACCCAAGCTCAACAGCGACAACGGCGAGTTCATCGTCATCCGCCCGCTGGCCTACGTGGCCGAGAAAGATTTGATCCGCTGGGCCGAGCACCGCCAGTTCCCCATCATCCCCTGCACGCTGTGCGGCAGCCAGACCAACCTGCAGCGTGTGCAGATCGGCAACATGCTGCGCGAGTGGGAAAAGCAATACCCTGGCCGCGCTGAGACCATGTTCACCGCGCTGCAAAACGTGGTGCCATCCCACTTGATGGACCACAAACTGCACGATTTCAAAAACATGCGGGCCACTGGGGTGGAAGACGAAGATGGAGACAAAGCCTTTGACGAGGAAGAGTTCCCGGCACCGTCACGTCCCGCAGGATCGGGGCTGCCCGGTGTTCAGGTCGTCACGCTGTAGCCCGATCCACCCGTACGCTCACTGGCCTCGCGTCGTTTTTGCTGGCGCCTTGTTATGCGTTTCGGCGCTGCTGTCCGGTTGCGCCCTGCTGGCGGTCGCCGCACCGTGGCGGTGGAACTGCCGGCGGCTGGTCGGGGCGCGCGCTGAATGACCGCCACTCGCATCATTGCCGTGCGCCACGGTGAAACCACATGGAACGTGGACACACGCATCCAAGGTCAACTCGACATTGGTCTGAACGCACGCGGCCAGTGGCAGGCCGAACGCCTGGGCGCGGCTCTGGCGGGTGGCATTGACCACATCTACAGTAGCGACCTGCAACGCGCGCACAGTACGGCAGGCGCCACTGCCCGCACCCACGCACGCCCGGCGCTGTTGCGCTCAAGGTCCGACCCCACTTAGGCCTGCGCGAGCGCTGTTTCGGCACTTTTGAAGGCCAAACTTGGGCCGACATTGCTGAAAAATGGCCTGACGAATCCCGTCGCTGGAAGCAACGCGACCCGCACTTTGCGCCACCTGGTGGTGAAAGCCCACCGTGCTGCTGGAGCGCGTGCAGCGTACGGTGCAAGAAATTGCCGCGTACCGCCGGCGAACACATCGTGCTGGTAGCGCACGGCGGCGTGATGGACATTTTGTATCGCTTAGCCACACGACAAGCGCTGCATGCGCCACGCACCTGGGAGTTGGGCAATGCCGCCATCAACCGCCTGCTCTGGACACCTGGCGGGCTTACGCTGGTAGGGCTGGGCCGACTCGCTGCATCTAAGCAGCGACGCCTTGGACGAGTTCAGCGCCTAGAAATTAGACTGCTTGCCCCAGCACAGCCCCTAGGGTTGTCCCGCTAAAAGCCAAGCGCTTGCTCGGTAAAAATAGGGGTATGAGCAAAGTCATCGTTTTCGCCACCCCCGTTTTCCTGTTGCTGATTGCATTGGAGTTCTTTTGGAGCCGCCGCGCCAATGCGCTGGTGCGGGGTGACAAGGCCTATCGCCTGAATGACGCGATCAACAGCATAAGTCTTGGCATTTTGAGCCAGGTCAGTGGCGTACTGACCAAGGCCTTGAATGTCGGCATCTACACCTTCGTATTCAGTGCCGTTGCGATTTATCCTGACCTTGAATTCTGGAAATCTTGGTACGGCGTGCTCTGGCCTTGGTGTTTTACGACCTGTGTTACTACTGGTTGCACCGTGCGGGGCACGTCGTGGCATTGTTTTAGGCGGCCCATGTGGTG
Source organism: Rhodoferax sp. (assembly GCA_034519365.1). Lineage (GTDB taxonomy): Bacteria > Pseudomonadota > Gammaproteobacteria > Burkholderiales > Burkholderiaceae_C > Allorhodoferax. The sequence goes on from JAXHOO010000019.1 coordinate 4,372, forward strand.
CACCACCAAAGCCAACACTACAACCTCTCAACCGCACTGCGGCAAACCTCCAGCGGAGCGCTGTTTGGATGGATTTTTTACCTGCCCATGGCGCTGGCGGGCGTGCCGCCGCTCATTTTTGGTATCGTCGCCCTGATTGACTTGCTGTACCAGTTTTGGGTCCACACCGAACAGGTGGGCAAGTTGGGCTGGTTTGACCGGGTTTTCTGCTCCCCCAGCAACCACCGCGTCCACCACGCGGTCAACGACAAATACATCGACCGCAACTACGGCGGCATTTTGGTGCTGTGGGACCGGCTTTTCGGTAGCTTTCAGGAAGAGGATGACAACGACCCCTGCGTCTACGGCACCCGAGGCGCCCTCAATAGTTGGGATCCAGTGTGGGCCAATGCCGAGGTGTACTGGGGCCTCGCCAAGGACAGCTGGGCTACGCGCCGCTGGAGCGACAAGCTGCGCGTTTGGTTCAAGCCTCCAGGTTGGCAACCCGACGACTTGAAAGAATCGCGCCCCAAGCCGGCTTTCCGTATGGCTGCAGTGACCACCTACGACCCACCGCTCACTGCGGGTCAGCATCGGTTTGCCGCGCTGCAGTTCGTTCTGCTGTTGGGTGGGGTTGCGTCCTTCTTGTGGGTTGCGGACACACTGTCCCTGTCGCAAGCGGCGGTGGGCTGCGCTGCGTTGGCGGTCAGCGTTTGGGCGCTGGGCCGCTACTTGCAACAGGGCCTCAGTTCGCTGGAGGTGTTGGCAGTGGAAGCCGCCGCACTGGCCACACTGGGGGCCCTGGACATGCTGCCCTACTTCCTGCTGACCAAGCCGTTGGTGATGGTAATTGCTATTATTTACGTAGCTGTTCGCACACTATCCACGGGGCCTAAAGGCCAATTTGGCTTAAAATTTTCGGCATTATTGATGTCCGCGCTGGTGTTCTCTTTGGGGGGCGATGTATTCCTCATGCTGCCCGGTGACGTGCCGCTGTGGGGCCTGCCACCGTTCATTCTGGGACTAGCTTCGTTTTTGGTGGCGCACATTTTCTACATCGCGCTGTTCCGCCAAGGCCAAGCCTGGTTTCCGAGCCGACGCGCGTTGCTGGCCGTGCTGGCGGTGGGCGTGCTGATGTACGCCATCGTCTGGCCAGGCCTGGGTGACCCGGTGCTAAAGCTCGCCGTGGCAGCCTATGTCACCGTGATTTCGCTCATGGCCGCCCAAGCGATTGGTCGGGCAACCGTGCTACGCGACGCCGCGTCGCGCTGGGTCGCAGTGGGGGCGTGCGTGTTTATGGTGAGCGACTCGTTGATTGCCATCAACAAGTTCGTCACACCCGTCACGCTGTCTGCGCTGTGGATTTTGGCGACCTACTATGCGGCGCAGCTGCTGATTGTGCACAACGCTGACAAAGGGCCGGCTTAAACCGGCGAGGCTGTAAACCGGCGAGTCCAAGCCCACAACGATACGGTTAGGACGCTTTACGCCGGTGCTCAGAGTCTGTGAACATACGGATCCTCTGGAGCTACATGCTGTGGCGCAGAAAGTGGGATCCGCAAAGTAAAAGCGGGCTCCAGCGCGTTCCGCACTCTCCACCGTGATGTGGCCACCAAGGGATTTCTGAACCAAGTTGTAGACAATATTCAGTCCGAGGCCACTTCCGCCTTTTCCCAGCCGGGTGGTAAAAAATGGATCAAACACCTTGGCAAGATGCTCGCTCAGATGCCTGCCCCGTTGTCACTAACCACCAGGGCAACACTGGCATCGTCAACCAACTTCGCACTGATTGCAATTTCGCCGTCAGGGCGGCTCTCTAGTCCGTGCAAGAGTGCGTTGTTTACCAAATTGGTGACGATTTGGGCTAGGTAACCTGGATAGCTGTCCAACATGATGCCGTCAGCGATGTCACATCGAAGGTTGTGCTGGGACTTGCGCAGCGTTGGCCCTAGACTCATGAGGATGTTGTCGACCGTTTCTTTCAAAATCAAACACACGCCGATTTTCGCTGGTTTGATCTACCGCCACCTGCTTGAAGCTAGCAACCAGGCTAGCTGCGCGCCCCAGACTGTGCATCAGAATCTCTGTGCCCTGCTTCGAGCTTTCAACGTAGTTATCAAGACCGCTGCGGGTCAACCCTTTCGTCGCACGCTCAGCAAACTCCGCCGCCTGCTCCTGCATTGTGCTGGCCACGGTCAGACTATTTCCGATGGGTGTGTTGAGTTCGTGTGCAATCCCCGCGACCATCGCCCCCAACGCTGCCAATTTTTTCGCTACGCACCAATTCATCACGTGTTTGCTCTAGACGCTGAAAACTGTCGCGCAAATCGCTGTTGGCACGCCCCAACTCCTTGGTGCGCTCAGCGATACGCACCTCCAGATTCGCATTCAAGGCCAGCACCTGGGCTTCAGCGCGCGCAACACGGTCGGCTGCAAACACCACCAAACCCAGGGCGGCCAATAAAAACACCGATACCAGTCCCAACATGCGCCAAAAACTTCCCCGAATGACGGCCAGCGCATCATCCGTTCGGCGTGTGACCACCAGCGACAGATCATCCGCCGCACCCAAATGGATGTAACGAAACACCGTGATGATTTCATCGCCGGCGTCCGTCGTCATGAGCCGGGCCCCTTCCGTCCCGGACACCGTCTGACGAGCCACTGCTTGAGGGTCACCAGCCTCCACGGAGGTGACGGCTCTGAACAAAATATTGGCGTCCCGGTCCACCAGCATGATTTGGCCAGACAGTCCCAGTATCTGGCGCATCGAATCTTCGTTACTGTGCAGCGGAGCCTCCAGCACAACCACCGCAACCAGCAAGCCCAGTGCAGGTCCATCCGGATTTCCTTGCCCGTCAATGCTGCTGATTTGCTGGGTAATCACGACTTCCGCTGCACTGTTGCGCTGTACGCTGATGAACTCCCTCATCCCAGGTGCATACGCTTGCGCAAGCAACGCGTCGGGAACCACCTGAGCCACGTCGGGCCCACTCTCCGCGCTCGCCAACAACTGGCCACTAGCACGGTCCAGGACATACAGGTGTCGGTAGGTGCCAGGGCTGGCCTCAACGAGTGAGTTCAGTTGACGCGACAGTTCTGCCCGTAACGCGGGCTGACCCTCTGGGTCCTTGCCCATCGCAACAACCGACCGAACAAACGACTCGCTATCACTGAGCAAATAGCAGTTCCCGGCGATGCTCTTCGAACCAGCGCTCGACCGAATCGCGCTCTTTGTCAGCCAACGCCTCAACGGTCAAAATGACCCGCTGATACTCATGCGCATACAAGCCTTCGACGCCCAATGCGGGTAGCCCATAGAGCCACAAGCCAACGAACGCAGTAACGCCCGACAGTGCCAATAGCCCAAAAATCGCGATCAGTTTCGCGCGAACAGACATTTTTGAGCGGCCTAATGCGCGTATTTAAATGTGGTACAAGCGGTATTGGCTGAGGAGGCGCTGAACTTGCTTCAGACCCGCGTAAGCGAACTTTGGGCGATCTTGTCAACGTGAATATCGCCACCAATGCGGCCCTGCTGCCAAAAACTCAAACTCCCCGAACCAAGGGCGCCATACCATCCACCTTGGCAGGCACCACCAGGGTACTGCCGGGGACATCGAGCAAGTCCTTGCGAACAATATCCAGCACCTTGCTCGTGGTAAGGCATTGGGTTTGCCTGTGAACGCTTCTCCATCGGCAATCACCCACTGCGCGGAGCGCTTCAAGTTCGTGGACGAAGCCCGCATCAGTTAATAGACCTCGCAAAAAGCGCAAACCAGCGCCAGGGAGATCGCCGGATTTTCTCCTCATAAGTCCGTGAAAGCGCCACCCAGTCAGTACTCATGCCACGATAAATCGCCCGATTTTTGGGACTCCGCGCCAAAGAAATGGAAGGCGGTAGGCTCCCAGGCGCAGTAGGCGTTTGCGGCTCCGCTATCCAGCGCGTCTGGCATCTGCGATGGCTCTGGGACGCTCAGGGTCTCATCAGACTCTGTCATTTTGCTGCCTTGAGTCCCGTGGAAGCACCAGATGTGATGATGACCCTGCGGAATACCCCCGGCGCTTTCCCTTGAGGGTTTCCAATTGCGTGTAATCACGGGGAGACGATGGAAGAAAAATTTCTTTTACCCAAACCCCGGCGAAAGTCGGAGTGTGCACCAAGGTGTTCACGGTCTGCACATCCCCCAAAAATGCCGTTTCAATTTTCCCGTCCCCCACCAATTTGACGATGTCGTTTCCCTTTTTGAAGGGGAACGTCCGCGGCGCAACGCCAATTTGCTTTAAATCTTCGTGCAGCACTAGGTCTGCGCTGCATGGTCGAGCTGATAAACGCCAAGGGATAGGCCATGGGCTGAACTGCCAAATCCACATATTTCGGATTGGGAGCCAGGTCGTACGCATCGTAGTACTCCTGGGCGTGTGCGGCATTGGCACGCCATAACAGCAGCCAAGAAAAGTTGTGTCCAACGGCGCATAGCTTTGCCCCTTATTTTTTGTGAGTTGACTGTATCCAACCCCGGCGCCAAATTTAAGCGCGGACTAACCCGCAGACCAACCTACGGCTACCGAGTTGGGGGTCCATCATGCTCGGATCCTGTGGGCACGAGGGTCGGCAGGTAGCCCAGTCAACACATATCTGTCGGCACATATCTTGACGACAGCCGCAGGCCAGATCGGTCGCGACAGACACGTAAAGCGCCGCAATGCGGCGCTATGCTGGCACATCGCTCGAACTCTGCGAATTTGTGGTGATTTTTGTACCGTTTACGCCCGGCCAGGCATCAATCAGTCCGGGTAGATTCGGCCGCAGGCTGCGTGGCGCGAACGCGCCAAGTGCCGGTAAGCCGCCAGCGTGGCAATGCGTCCACGCGGCGTGCGCTGCAGGTTACCCTGCTGAATCAGGTAGGGCTCAATCACGTCTTCGATGGTCTCGCGCTCTTCGCCGATGCTGGCGGCGATGTTGTCCAGCCCCACCGGGCCGCCGTCAAAGCGGTGCACCAGCGCTTCCAGCAACTTGCGGTCCATCAAATCAAAGCCTTGGGGGTCCACGTCCAGCATGGCCAGCGCGTGGTTGGCGATATCCAGCGTGATCGTACCGTCGCCCTTGACTCTCGGCGTAGTCGCGCACCCGGCGCAGCAAACGGTTGGCAATGCGCGGTGTGCCGCGTGAACGGCGGGCGATCTCAAAACCACCGGCTTCGTCCATGGGCACCTTCGAGCAAGCCCGGCGCTGCGCTTGACGATACGCCGCCAACTCTTCCGACGTATAGAACTCCAGCCGCGCCACGATGCCAAAGCGGTCGCGCAGCGGGTTGGTCAGCATGCCAGCGCGCGTGGTGGCGCCCACCAGCGTGAAGGGCTGCAAATCGAGCGTTGATGATGCGCGCCGCCGGGCCTTCGCCGATCATGATGTCGATCTTGTAGTCCTCCAGCGCGGGATACAAGAATCTCTTCGACCACGGGTGAGGGCGGTGGATTTCGTCGATGAACAGAACGTCGTTCTTCTCCAGATTGGTCAAAAGCGCCGCCAGGTCTTTGGGCTTTTCCAGCACGGGGCCACTGGTTTGGCGCAGGTTCACGCCCAGCTCGTGCGCAATGATGTGGCTAAGCGTGGTTTTACCCAGGTCGGGGGGCCAAACAGCAGCACATGGTCCAGCGCTTCGGTGCGCTTGCTTGGCGGCACCGATAAAAATTTCAAGCTGCTCACGCACCTTGGCCTGGCCGACGTAATCGTCCAGCAACTTGGGGCGCAGCGCCCGTTCCAGCGCCTCTTCGCTGCTGGAGGCCGGCGCGCCAGACACCACGCGCTAGGACCGGTGCGAGGCGAGAAATCGTCGGTCTGGATGCTCACTGGGCCCGCTGCGTAGAGGTGATTGCGTGTTGCGGGTGTGTTCTGTCACTACAGCGTGACTACAGCTGACTCAAGCCGCCACTCAGCGAGGTGGGCTTTTCTAGCCGATAGTGGATAGATTCGACAATGAGCCTCGCGCACCGACTGCAAGGCCACATCCCCATGCACTGAGCCTCCTGCCCCGACAAAGCCGCCCCCGTGGATGCCTCGTTGCGCATGCTAGCCGCACTGGCGTGTGCGAGCGCCCTGCGCGTGGCCAATCGATGCAAGGGCCGTGGCCCACGTAGGCGACCAGCCTGGCAGCGCCGAAAAAGCCCATGGCGGCGACATGACCGCCACATCGGCAGTCCAACCCGAAGACGTGGGCAACAAGTGCGTGAGGCGTTGGGCACCAGCGATGGCGCCCAACAAAAAAGTGCACTATCGATCGGTGGCGGGTAAGCCGTGGCGCGGCACTCCGGCGCCTGCCGGCGCCAAAGCCGCGCCCGCGCAGCCGCCAGCACCTGCGCCGCGCGATGGAACCGCAGGCCATGGCACACCCCGGCGGCCAGCAGGCGCGGCGCACATCGCCCGATGCCGCACGGCAGGCCGGAGGTGCACTGGGGACTACGAAGGCGACAACGGGCCCCAGAAAGCGTGGGGACAAGCTCAAACCCGAGTTCGGTACCTGTGCGAGCGGCAAGCGCCAGTCTCCCATCAACATCGAAGATGGCGCCACGCTGCAAGGCCCGGCCGAAGCCCTTCCAGTTCAACTACACGCGCCGCAGCAATGCATCGGTGGTCAACAACGGCCACACGCATTCAGGTGGATGTGCAAGGGCGACAACTCCATGACCGTGCGCGGCTCGCAACTACCGCCTGCTGCAGTTTCACTTTCACCACGCCCTCCGAAGAGCAAGTCAACTACCAGCGCTCCGCCATGGTGGCGCACCCTGGTGCACAACGCAATGACGAAGGCCAGCTGGCCGTGGTGGCGGTGCTGCTGGAGCCAGGGCGACTGCCAACCCCGCTGATCGACAAGGTGTGGACCTATATGCCGCTGGAAGTGAACGACCGCGTGCGCATGCCGCGCGACGCTGCTCAACCTCAACGAGCTGCTGCCCAAAGACCAGCGCTACTACCAGTTCATGGGCTCGCTGACCACGCCACCCTGCACCGAAGGCGTGTCTGTGGATGGTGATGAAAAACCCGGTGCCCGATCACGCACGCGCAACTCCGGCCTGTTCACCCAGCCCTTCTACCCAAGAACGCCGCGGCCGGTGCAAGCGCTTGAACGGCCGGCATCGTGCAGCGAAGCGCGCAGTAAAACTAGTTTTGTTCCCTTAGCTCGCGCTTCTCGAGCGCTAGAGCCCTGGAAGTGCTTAAACATAGGGCTGAGTTGATTATAAGAGTGAAAGGAAATATTGGGAAAAGGGAGAAAGGAGATCAATACTTCTCATGATAGTGGGGGTTCTAAAAGTAAATGGGGTTCGCCAGCGCCTTCAGCGCCAGCTTGATGCCATCGCTCACGCCCACCTCCTTGGGCAGGGCCTTGAGCGCGGCCAGCGCTTCCTTGTCGCTGTAGCCCAGGGCCAGCAGGGCCTGCAAGATGTCGCTTTGGGCATCGTCGGCAGCGCCCGAGCGGGGCGCCGATGTCGGCACCCAGCTTGCCCTTGAGTTCCAGCAGCAGGCGCTCGGCGGTTTTCTTGCCGATGCCGGGCACCTTGATCAGCCGGCCGGCTTCCTGCAGCGTGACGGCTTGCGCCAGTTCACCCACGCCCATGCCGGACAGCACGGAGAGCGCGGTGCGCGGGCCGACGCCCGAGATTTTGATGAGTTCACGAAAGGCCTCGCGCTCGGTGCTGGTGCCAAATCCGTAGAGGATTTGCGCGTCCTCGCGCACCACAAAGTGGGTCAGCAGCATGACCTTGCTGCCCTTCGGCCGGCAGGTTGTAAAAGGTGCTCATGGGCACCTGCACCTCGTAGCCCACGCCGCCGCAGTCCACGATGACTTGCGGCGGGTTTTTGTCGCTCAGAATGCCGGTGAGTTTGCCAATCATTTTGTGCCTATCATGCGGTAGTTCGCCTGCCTGAGCTACCGCAGGAATTATCAGCTTGATTCTCAGACACACTTTCACGCCGCTCAACAACAACCGCCTGTCCCACCTGTGCGGCCCCACCGACGAGCACCTGCGCACCATCGAAATCGCGCTGGAGGTGCGCATTGCGCACCGGCACGAGCAGTTCAAGGTCGAGGGCCCCAAGGCCAAGGCCCAGCGCGCCATGGACGTGCTGCAGGCGCTGTACGAAATGGCGGCGCGCCCCATCGCCGCTGTCCACCGTGCAACTCATGCTCAGCGGGCGACGGCTCTGCCGATGCCGACGCCGACGGCCCCAGCCTGTGCCACCCGCCGCGCCGACCTGAAGCCGCGCAGCCAGAACCAGGCGGTGTACCTGGACAACATTGCCGAGTTCGACATCACCTTCGGCATTGGCCCGGCCGGCACCGGCAAGACCTATCTGGCCGTGGCCGCCGCGGTGGACGCGCTGCAACGCAGCGCCGTGCAGCGCATTGTGCTGACCCGCCCGGCGGTGGAAGCCGGCGAGCGCCTGGGCTTTTTGCCCGGCGACCTGAACCAGAAGGTGGACCCCTACCTGCGCCCGCTGTACGACGCGCTGTACGACCTGATGGGCTACGACCAGGTGCACAAGGCCTTTGAGCGCCAGCAGCTGGAAATTGCGCCGCTGGCCTTCATGCGCGGGCGCACGCTGAACAACGCCTTTGTCATTCTGGACGAAGCGCAAAACACCACGCCCGAGCAGATGAAGATGTTTCTCACGCGCGTGGGCTTTGGCACCAAGACGGTGATCACCGGCGATGTGAGCCAGATCGACCTGCCCAAGGCGCAGATGAGCGGGCTGGTGGAGGCCGAGCGCATTCTGCGCCGCGTGCCCGGCATTGCCATCACGCCGGCTGACCAGTGCCGACATCGTGCGCCACCCGCTGGTGGCCCGCATTGTGGACGCCTACGACGCGGCGCGACTGGAAGACCTGCCGCCATTCCATCTGCCGATCCCTGAGCCAGAGCCCGAACTACCCCGCGTGGGCCTGCCCAAAACCCGAAGCCCCGCCACCCGACCTTAATGGCCCGCTGATGCTGCCTGAACTCACCCTCTCCCTGCAATTTGGCAAGCTCAAGGACGCGGCCACCGCCAACACCGCGCCGCCCTGCCCCGCCACAAGGTGATCCGCTGGATTCGCAACACGCTGGAGGTGGACGGCGAAATCACGGTGCGCATCGTGGATGCCGAGGAAGGCCAGACGCTGAACCGCGACTACCGCCAGAAGGACTACGCCACCAATGTACTGACCTTTGACTACACGCAGGAGCCGGTGGTCACCGCCGACCTGGTGTTGTGCGCGCCGGTGATCGAGCAAGAAGCCAAAGAACAGAAGAAGACCCTGGAGGCGCACTACGCCCACATGATCGTGCACGGCACGCTGCACGCGCAGGGTTGGGACCATGAGCTGGATGAAGACGCGGAAGTGATGGAGCTGCGCGAGACCGAGATCATGGCGCGGCTTGGGTTTAAGAATCCGTATTGAGTTAAATTAGGGTATTTGTTTTATTGTGGTGGGTGGGGGGGAGATGATAGGAATAGAAGGGGGTTGGGGGTTGGGGGGGGGGTGAAGAGTAGTCTAGGGATGAGATCAAATAGTGAGGATGGGGGGGTGGAGGAAGGATTTACAATTGGAAGAGTGGGGGGAATTCGGGGGGAAAGTAGAGGTGTTTGTCAGGGGTAGGGGGGAAGTGGAGAAGAATAAGATTGGAAGAAGGGGATCTGAGGAGAAGAAGAAGTGGTGGGTAAAGTCAAGGAAGGGGGGGGAGGGTGTGAGATTCCTATCCAGAGGGGGAATAGGGAGGGGGGGGAAGGAGAGGGAGTGGAAGGGGGTATGCTGTCAATGGGGGTGACCAGGAGTGGGTGATGGGACAAGTGGGGGGAGGGGGGGGGGAAGAGAAAGTCTGGTGCACATGTATGACTTCAAGCGCATGCGTTTCTGGGGGGGGGAAAGAATCATCAAGGTGGAAGGGAGAGAATGTCAAGAGGAGGGGAGTAATGGGGAGGGAGAACTAAGGGGTCCAAGGGAAAAGAAGGCATCATCGTGGGACCAGTTCACCAAGAAGTATTGCGCAGCCCCAGTGTGCCCATCCATGAGAGAGAGGGGACCATGTGTGGAGGGAATGGGGGTGCCCAAAATGGGTAGAAGGACCCTTCCTGTTTCCGCCTACTGTCAGGGGGGGTATATGGGGGGGGGGGGGGAAGGGAAGGTATGCGTTGGGGAGGGATCTTTGCCAGCGGTTCTGGGCGCTTTCCTGCGGTGGTAGGGGGCAATTGCCGAGGACAGGAAAAAAAAAAAAAAAAAAAAAAAAAAAGAGGAAAAAGAAAAAGAAGAAAAAAAAAGTAATAAAAAGGAATAAATAAAGAATTCGTTTGCTCTGAATTTGGATGCCTTCCAGGGGTGCGCTGGACTCTCAATGTGTGACCGCGTTGGTTCTTGCTTCAGAGCAAAAAGCCCCCAGGGCCTGCCCGGACATCCCTCACCCTCCGATAGGGGGCAGAAAAAAAAAAAAAAAAAAAAAAAAAAAAAAAAAAAAAAAAAAAAAAAAAAAAAAAAAAAAAAAAAAAAAAAAAAAAAAGGCAAAACAATAAAAACTACAAGCCTTTGGCCCCCTCATCCAGCTCTCACGCAGATATATAGCGCAGAAGCAGCCTATAACCACAAAGGAAAGGGGAAAGGAAAAAAGAAAGAAAAGAGAGAAAAAAATAAAAAAAAGAAAAAGGGAGATCCATAGGGGAAGGGGGGGAGGAGGAGAAAGAAAACAAAAACAAAGCAGTTAAAGAGCTGGCAGACAAAAAATCAAAAAAAATAAAAATAACAAAAAAAAAAAAAAAAAAAAAAAAAAAAAAAAAGAAATAAAAAAAAAAAAGAAAAAATAAAAAAAAAAAAAAAAAAAAAAATAAAGAAAAAAAAAGAGAGGAAAGGGAGAAGACCCGCATCAGTATCGTCACCGGCCCATCATTGACCAAGCTCCACCAACATGTCTGCCGGCAAAGATGCCGGCTCTGCACCGACGGGATGTGCGCCTCGCGCCTGGGCTGACAACAGTCATACAGCCGCCGTCCTCATCCGGGCTGGCTGCGGCCTGTGAAGCTGGGTCGGTTGCCGCCTGACGTGTCCGCCGCCAGCGTGAACTGGCTCACGATCAGCAGCCCACCGTGCGTGCCCCGCCGCCATCCATATCCTGCACACTCAGGTTCATCTTGCCATCTGAGCGTCGCTGAAAAATGCGCAACTTGAGCAGCTTGGCAAGCAGCTTGTCGCCCTGTGCCTGGTATCGCCCTGCTCGGCGCACACCAACACCAAAAGGCCACGCCCAATCGCTCGCCGACGGTTTCGCCCATCGACCATCACGCTTGCGCGGCAGGCGAACGCGCTGCAACCAAGTGCCAAGCACTCGTGGAAATAGTCGCGCTGAAGCATTCAGCAGCCAGCGTCACCCGCGCAAACTTGCGCTTGCCCACTTGCAGCACATAGGTGCCAGCGCCGAGCTTCAGGCCTTTGTCGCTGACCACATTGCTGTCAATGCGCACGCCACCACCGTCGATCAGGCGGTTGCCTTCGCCACTAGAGGCCGCTAAACCAGCCGACTTGAGCAAGGCACCAATGCCCAAAGTCGCCGCGCCGCCTTCGCCCAATGGCAGCGCTGATCTTCATCGAATTTGGTCCGGCATACCGCCCTTGCTGCGGTTGATGAAGTCCTGCTCGGCCGCATCGGCTGCCGCTGCGCTATGAAAGCGTGCCGTGATTTCTTTGGCCAAGGCAACTTTGGCGTCCTTGGGGTTGCGGCCACCCTCCACTTCGGCTTTCAACGCGGCAATGGCGGCCTCGGACTGGAAGCTCAGCAGCGTGTACCACTTCCACATCAGCACGTCCGAGATGCTCAGCACCTTGGCAAACATGGTGTTGGCGTCTTCAGAGATACCGATGTAGTTGTTCTTGCTCTTGGACATCTTCTCGACGCCATCCAAGCCCTCCAGCAGCGGCATGGTCAGGATGCACTGCGGCTCCTGGCCATACTCCGCCTGCAGCGTGCGGCCCATCAGCAGGTTGAATTTCTGGTCGGTGCCGCCCAGTTCCAGGTCGCTCTTGAGCGCCACGGAGTCATAGCCCTGCATCAGCGGGTAGAGAAATTCATGCACCGCAATCGGCGTGCCGGCCTTGAAGCGGTCGTGGAAGTCGTTGCGCTCCATCATGCGCGCCACGGTGTAGCGGCTGGCCAGCTGGATCATGCCGCGCGCGCCCAGCGGGTCGCTCCACTCGCTGTTGTAGCGCATCTCGGTCTTGGCCGGGTCCAGCACCAGGCTGGCCTGGCGGTAGTAGGTTTCGGCGTTGAGCTTGATCTGCTCGGCGGTGAGCGGCGGGCGGGTGCTGTTGCGGCCAGACGGGTCGCCAATCATGCTGGTGAAGTCGCCAATCAAAAAGATCACCGTGTGGCCCAGATCTTGCAACTGACGCATCTTGTTCAGCACCACGGTGTGGCCGATGTGGATGTCCGGCGCCGTCGGGTCCAGCCCCAGCTTGATACGCAACGGCTTGCCCGTGGCCTCCGACTTGGCCAGTTTTTTCACCCACTCGTCTTGCGGCAGCAGTTCTTCCACACCGCGCAGGGTGACCGCCAATGCCTCTCGAACGCGATCGGAGACAGGTAAAGTTGTGCTGGAGGCTTGATTCATAAGGGTTTTTCTCGTTGTCAGGCGGTAGACGGCCGTTATACTGTTTAGCTATCTCCTGCAACGCGCGCGTTGTTTGCGGCCGATTTTAGTCGTGCCGCCACCCCCAACTGGAGTCCCGAATTTGAAACATGGTTTGCAACCGTGCCGCCAGGCCTGGCCTGAGCGTCGGCTTACCGAGATGCGCGCATCGTCTCACCCCCGCCGCATCGCTGACTGCCGTTGCCTTCGCCCTGCTGATGGGCGGCACTCGGTGCCACTTTCGCTGTGGCCAACCTGGCACCCGACGCCTCTGACATCCCGGTCCGCACCGTGGTCGAAACCGTTCAGGCTTTGCCTGCGCCCCCGACACGGCGCATTGGATATGCATGCTCAGGCCGTGCGCTGTACCGCTCGGTCATCACCCGCTCTACCGATACCGCAGACAGCTTGCTCCAGCGCCTTGGGATTTTTGACCCCGCTGCCTCGGCTTTTTTACGCAGCAATCGGGAAGTTCAACAGCAAATGTTGGGGCGATCCGGTCGAAGCATCACCGCCGAAGTCCGTCGCGATCAGACGTTGGTGGGGCTGACGGCCCGCTGGAGCCCTTACGACGACGGTATGTTCAAACGTCTAAGTATCGAAAAGACTGCTGACAGTTTTCGTGTCGCAACTTGAAACCTTGCCTTTAATTGCCTCGACCCGTCTGGGCAGCGGCACCATTGACAGTCTCGTTGTTCGCGGCCACCGACGATGCCCGCATTCCAGACTGCTGTTGCCAGTGCAGATGGCCGAGATCTTCTCGGGCGATATCGACTTCCACCGCGCTTTGCGTAAGGGCGACCGTTTCTCGGTCGCCTACGAAACGCTAGAGGGCGACGGCGAACCGCTGCGTGCGGGTCGCGTACTCAGCGCCGAGTTCGTGAATGCCGGAAAAACCTACCAGGCCATGTGGTTCAGAGACCCGACAGCGGTCACTGGCAGTGCCGCCAAAGGCACCTACTACACGCTGGAGGGCGAAAGCCTGCGCCGAGCCTTCCTAACCTCGCCGCTGGAGTTTTCCCGCGTAACCAGTGGTTTCAAGATGCGCTTTCACCCCATCTTGCAGAAGTGGCGTGCCCATCTGGGCGTTGACTATGCAGCAACCACGGGCACCCCTGTGCGCTCTGTGGGCGATGGCGTGGTGGACTTTGCAGGCGTTCAAAATGGCTTCGGCAATGTCATTATGGTGAAACACCGGGGCAACCAAACCACCGTGTACGCCCATTTGAGCCGTATTTTGGTCAAGCGCGGACAGTCGGTGGCGCAAGGTCAGAACATCGGTGCGGTGGGCTCCACTGGCTGGGCGACCGGTCCTCACCTTCACTTTGAGTTCCGCGTCAACGGGGACCACAAAGACCCGCTGACCATCGCGCGCCAAAGTGAATCCGTTCCGGTCAGCGCAGCAGCCAAACCACAGTTTGAGCAAGCCGCAGTGCAAGTCCGCGCAGAACTCACCGCAGCCGGCAACGTCAGCAGTAGCATCGAATAGTGACTATGCCGGGCCGCGGTGCCGATCTGTACATCGGCCTCATGTCTGGCACATCGCTAGACGGGGTTGACGGTGTTCTTGCCGACTTTTCAAGTTCTCAAGTACGGGTAGTAGCACACTGCAGCGCCCCGTTTCCAGCAGAACTACGGGCCGAGCTGATGGCGCTCAATACTCCGGGCGTCAACGAACTACATCGGGCTGCTCTGGCGGGCAATTCCCTGGCGCGGTTGTACGCCACAGTGGTCGCCTCCCTGCTCGACGATAGCGGTGCCACCACCAGCCAGGTCAGCGCCGTCGGTGCCCACGGTCAAACGGTACGCCACCGCCCACAAGAATTCGACGGCACCGGCTACACCTTACAACTCAACCAACCCGCATTGTTGGCTGAGCTTTGCAATATTCCGGTAGTGGCTGACTTTCGCGGCCGCGATGTCGCCGCAGGTGGGCAGGGAGCCCCATTGGTGCCACCGTTCCACGCAGCTCTATTCTCTGACACGACACAGTCGGTGGCAGTGCTCAATATCGGGGGGATTTCCAACGTCACGTTACTGCCTTGCGCCCCCCCACCAGAAGTGTCTGGCTACGACTGTGGTCCCGGCAACGCGCTGATGGACGCTTGGTGCCAACAGCATACTGGGGCCGCCTATGACGATGGTGGTCGCTGGGCCGCCAGCGGCTGGGTAATACCCGAGCTTCTGCACAGCATGTTGAGTGACCCATTTTTCGCCAAAGTCCCACCCAAAAGTACGGGGCGTGATCTTTTCAACGCGCTGTGGTTGCAGCGGCAGCTGGCATCTGTGGGTGCATGTTCCCCGGTCGATGTGCAAGCCACCCTCACCGAACTCACCGCGCTCTCCTGCGCCCAGGCTGCGCAGCGAACGGGGTGGGCACCGGCGCAGTTGCTGGTCTGCGGTGGTGGCGCTTTGAACGCCCATTTAATGACGCGCATAGCGGCGGCACTTCCGGGCTGGGATGTGGTTTCCACGGAGCAACGGGGCTTACCGCCCCTGCAAGTGGAAGCGGCTGCTTTTGCCTGGCTGGCCCGGCAAACCTGCCTAGGCGCGACTGGTAGTTTGCCAAAAGTAACGGGCGCCCAAGGCGCCCGTGTACTGGGGTCGATATACCCAGCGTAAGGATCAGGTCGAAAAAGACGAACCGCAGCCGCAAGTGGAAGTTGCGTTAGGGTTCTTAATCACAAACTGGGCTCCTTGCAGATCTTCTTTGTAGTCGATCTCAGCACCCATCAAATACTGGTAGCTCATTGCGTCAATCAACAGCGACACACCATTCTTGGACATGGTGGTGTCGTCTTCATTGGTGATTTCATCAAAGGTGAAACCATACTGAAAGCCCGAACAACCGCCGCCCTGCACAAACACCCGCAGTTTTAAATCCGGATTGCCTTCCTCTGCGATCAAGTCTGCGACCTTGGCAGCAGCGCTGTCGGTGAACAGAATAGGGGACGGCATTTCAGTGTGGATAGTGTCAGCTACGGCGCTCATCAAAGGCTCCAGTCGGGTCAATAGGGAAGAATAGTACAGGAATCCACTCAGGAATTCTGCTACTGGTTATTTGCCGCTAGTTTCAGTGTGGGTTTTTCGTCCACGCCCAACATGGGGCGTAATTGCCCAGCGATCAGGGCGCCTTGGTGCATCTCCAGCGCCGCGTATTCCACGTCACCTTCAATCCGCGCCTTGGGCTGCAATTCCAGCATGTGGCGCGCATGAATGGGGCCTTTCACGGTGCCGTTGACAATGATGTGGTCTGCCACAACCTGGCCCGTGACGCTGGCAGAGTCAGAGATGACCAGAATGCTAGAACTGCCTTCAGCCGCCACGACGTTACCGACCACTGCGCCGTCTACCCGCAAGCCATCGGTAAAGGACATATTGCCTTCGATGTGCGTGCCTTCGGCAATCAGGCTTTTGATGGGGGGTTGCTTTTTCTTATTGAACATGGGAATACCCTCTGTGAACCTTACAGCTTGATGGACTGGGTCGCGCGGACCTTGGCTCCTTCAAGTACCCGTGCCGTCACACTCTTGACCACCGCGCCTTCTGGAAGCGTTAACTCGCCCTCCATACGACCATACTGCTTGATTTTGATGGGCAACGGCCCAGCAGGCAATGTGGCAGACCACGGTTTTCCATTTACCGAGCCCGCAAAAGTCACTTCCAAACGACCATTGAACTCTTGCGTATTGCGGCCCGGCTGCATGACCAGCGCCTGCCATTTTAGCGTTCTAGGCGTCACCACTTCGGCCTGCAGGCCACGAATGGCCAAACCTTCCACCGTTCCAGCCGGGATCAGTCTCTCGAAGAACCCCAAATCGTCTCGCAGACTGCGGTTTTCCATTTCCAGCTGCTTGGATTGGGCCAACAGCATCTCGTGTGACGCCTTTTCCGCAGTGACTAGGGTGTCCGCCGTATTGGCGACCGACTGGGCGGCATCGCGTTCGGCCCTGGCCCGTGCCAGATCAGTGGTGAGACTGGCCACCTCAATACGTAATTGCGCCAACTCCGCCTTAGAGTTGCTGTCCAGACCGGCAATATCCTTACCGAACTCGAAAGCCCACATGCCGATGGCCGCACAAAAACCCAAGACAATGGCCAGTACGGCCCATCGAAACGGCCAAGGTAATGCACTGCGCACGGACATGCGGGGGGCACTGACTGTCAGGCGACGGCGAAGCAGGCGAAATCTCATGGAGGGCGAAGTCTAGCAGCCCAAAACAACAAAGGCCGCCAGAATTTGCACTCTGACAGCCCTTGTTTGCAACGCAATGTTGCGAAGCGATTAGCGCTTGGAGAACTGCTTACGACGGCGAGCGCCGTGGAAGCCGACCTTCTTACGTTCCACTTCACGTGCATCGCGGGTCACGAAACCAGCTTGGCTCAACGCAGGCTTGAGGCTTGCATCGTAGTCAATCAGGGCACGTGTAATACCGTGGCGTGTAGCACCGGCCTGGCCGGACTCGCCACCACCAGCCACGTTGACCATGATGTCAAACGTTTCCGCGTGGTTAGTCAGCAGCAGAGGCTGCTTGCAAATCATGATCGACGTTGCGCGACCAAAGAATTTGTCGATGGCCTTACCGTTCACAACGATCTGACCAGAGCCTTTTTTCAGAAACACGCGAGCCACGCTGGATTTGCGACGGCCGGTGCCATTGTTCCATTCACCGATCATTTGGCTGCCTCACGTTTCACTGCTGCGGGAGAAATACCGGGGATGTCCAGAACCTTGGGCTGCTGGGCTGTGTGGGGGTGCTCAGCACCACCGTAAACCTTGAGCTTCTTGATCATGGCGTAGCCCAGAGGGCCCTTTGGCAACATGCCCTTAACGGCTTTTTCCAAAGCGCGACCAGGAAACTTGTTTTGCATGTCACGGAAGTTGGTGGACGAGATGCCGCCGGGATAACCCGAATGGCGGTAGTACACCTTGTCCAGCGTTTTGGCGCCGGTGACGCGCAGTTGGGCTGCGTTGGTGACGATAATGAAATCGCCGGTATCGACGTGAGGCGTGTAAATGGCCTTGTGTTTGCCGCGCAAACGGAGAGCAACTTCGCTGGCTACTCGTCCGAGGACCTTATCGGTCGCGTCAATCACAAACCACTCGTGCACGACCTCAGCGGGTTTTGCGCTGAAAGTAGACATGAGAATTTCCTAAAAAAGGAGTTGGTTTGGCGGGCTCTTTTCCACGGTCGGCGTTCCTCTGATGGGAATCTCTTAGGTGGGGAACACTCGGCACACGATCCGATGGGACGATACTGAGATGCTTCGCCGCGGAGCCACAAATGCGCTGCGAAGCTCTCCATTATACAAAGTCCGGGGTTTTTACCAAAACCGCTTGTCAGGGCAATATTTTCCGGTTCTGTGCATCCCAGTGTTTGCGGTCTGCAATGCACAAAGGAAGTTGCGCGTATTGGGGCTTTTGGCACTCCCGGTACACGCACATGGAGCGAGTAAGAATGGTGGCATCCGCACACAACTCGGGGGCCGGGGCCATCTGTGCGGCGCCCTCCGGCACCGTCAAGGCTGATTTTGCAGCCGCACCTGCCTGGCCACCTATCGGGGGTTCCACCCTGCTCTGGGCCGCTTTAGAGGCATCAGCCGCAGAAACGGACGCGCGTGGAAGCGGCCGACGCGCGGACTTATCCCCGGAGGCAACAGCAGGAGTTCCGCCCAACAGGAGGGAGGAGATTGTGGGCCCTGGCGCTTCCGGCACCGGCGGAGCAACTGGCGCCGCGACCGGCGTATCCAACTGGGGCTGCACTGACGTTCGGCGAGCTGCAGTTTTGTAAATGCCAAAAATCAGCACCGTCACCAACACCATTGCGATAGTCCCCCACAGCCACCACCACACGGGGCTGAGGCGCCGCGGGACAACGCGCTTCTTTCTAGACTTCACACGCCGCACCGTCACTCCTGTCTTGGTTTTACGACGCCCCAAGCTTTGGGTACGTGGCTGCGGTGCGGGCTGCGTGGTTTGTTGGATGGTCGTGTCATCCACTACCGGCACTCCCGTCGCCTCCAAGGTAATACTTGAACCCAATGCTGCACGCCAATCAAAACGCGCCAAATCCTCGGGAGCCAGTAATTGCATTTCCGCCGCCAAGGCCTCCGTCGATTGAGGACGTTGCCCCGGCTCGATCGCTAAGGCGTGCGATACCGCAGAAACAAACGACCCCGCGTAAGCCTGTCCAAAATGGGCTTCTGCAGTTTGCGCCACTTGGGCGAATGAGGGCATGCGATCCCGAACGACCCGAAAGGTGGCGGGCAAAGGCGCCTCATTGCAAACGCAGCCGTGCACTACGGCAGCCAAGGCGTACAGGTCAGTCCACGGCCCCTCGCGCAGATCTTCCGCATCGGCATATTGCTCAATCGGCGCGTAATTCACCTTTAGGATGGCAGTGTGCTTTTGGCTACTTTCGAGAATGGCGTGCCTAGCCGCCCCCAAGTCCAGCAACACGGGTGGCCCCACATCTTGCAAAAAGATATTGTCAGGCGACACGTCGCGGTGCAGGGTGTCGGCATCATGCAGCACCTGCAAAGCCTCCAATACAGACCACAACACCTTGCGCAACCAGGCCTCGGGCGGCGGGCCACTCATGCGGCGCCGAGCCTCTTTCAGCGTCATGCCAGCGTACAAAGGCATGGCCATATAGGCCGTGTTATTGGCCTCCCAAAACCGATACACCTTCACCAGAGAAGGATGGTCGAACTGGGCCAACAGGCGCGCTTCGTCAATAAATGACTGCAAACCGGTTTGAAAGGATGCGTTATCCGCCTCTGAGCGCGCCGACAACGCCAGCCCCGCTGCCCGTCCGACCAAGGCGGACGGCATGTACTCTTTGATGGCGACTGGCCGGTGCAATGTGTGGTCGTAGCCCCGGTACACCATGCCGAAACCACCGACCGCCAGCAGGGACTGCACCTCAAATTCGCCCAGCATAGTGCCCGCAGAAAGGGCGTCAATGTGGGAGACGGACGCCGCGGGCGGTTCACCGGGCTGGTTCGGGCGGGTACGCATGCGTGGGTATCATAGGGGATGTTCAGTTACCGACACGCCTTCCACGCGGGCAACCACGCCGATGTGCTCAAGCACACCGTACTGCTGGCAACCCTGCGCTACATGACGCAAAAAGACACCGCTCTTAATGTGTTTGACACCCACGCCGGAGCCGGCTTGTACCGGCTGGATGGCGATTTTGCCAAAACCAGCGAAGAGGCTGCCGAGGGCTTTTTAAAGCTCGTCAATCAAGGCCCCAAGACGGCTTTTACCCCCGCCTTGCAAGACTATGTGGACGTGGTCGCTGGTTTTAACAACGGCAAGCAGTGGAGCGTCTACCCGGGTTCACCCTTCATCATCCAAAGCTTGCTGCGGGAACGCGACAAGCTCAAGTTGTATGAATTGCACCCCACCGACACCAAAACACTAACCGCCAATATTGCGCAACTTGAAGCGGGCCGCCAGGTCGCCATCCTGCGTGAAGACGGCTTTGAGGGACTGAAAAAATTCCTTCCGCCGCCTTCGCGCCGCGCATTGGTGCTGTGCGACCCCAGCTACGAAGTGAAGACCGACTATGGCCGGGTTCTGGACATGGTAGCGGACGCCTTGTTGCGGTTTGCCACCGGCACCTATGCCGTCTGGTACCCCATCATTCCGCGCCCCGAGGCGCACGACCTGCCCAAGCGGCTCAAGACCATGGCCAACAAGGCTGGGAAGTCGTGGCTGCACGCCACCTTGACCGTCAAGTCCAGCAAACTCACCCAAGATGCCCAAGGCGAGGTGGTAAGACCCGGCTTGCCCGCCAGTGGCATGTTTCTCATCAATCCGCCACACACCCTCAAGGCGCAGCTCAAAGAAGCCTTGCCGCAAATGGTGAAGTTGCTGGGACAAGACCCCAACGCCGCGTTTACGCTGGACTCAGCCGGCTAATCCCAAGCGCTCGCACAGCGCGAGGGTCGCGGTGCTCTGGTTCATCGTGTAGAAATGGATGGACGGGGCACCGCCAGCGCGCAGTTGCTCGCACAAATCAGTCACCACATCCAAACCAAACGCCTTGATCGAGGCGATATCGTCGCCATAGCTTTGCAGGCGCAGGCGAACCCAGCGGGGAATTTCGGCGCCGCAGGCGTCAGAGAAACGCATTAACTGGGTGGAGCTGGTGATCGGCATGATGCCAGGCACCACAGGCACGCTCAGACCCAGGGCATCCGACTCTTCCACAAAGCGGAAGTAGGCATCAGCGTTGTAAAAATACTGAGTGATGGCCGAATTGGCGCCCGCGCGCACCTTGGCCGCAAAGGCCTGGAGGTCGCTGGTAGGCGATTTGGCTTGCGGGTGGATTTCCGGGTAGGCCGCCACTTCAATGTGAAAGTCGTTACCGGTTTCTGCACGGATAAACGTGACCAGATCGCTCGCGTAGTGAAACTCGCCGCCCGCGCCATAGCCGCTGGGCAAATCACCGCGCAGCGCCACCAAGCGTTTCACGCCCATGGCCTTGAGCGTAGCGAGTTGGGCCCGCACCGTGTCTTTGGTGGCGCCAATGCAGGAGAAGTGCGACGCTGCATCCACGCCTTCGGCCAGGATGTCGCGCACAGTGTTAAATGTGCCTTCTTGGGTAGAACCACCGGCGCCAAAGGTGACCGAGCAAAACTCGGGCTTCAGGGCATACAGCTGCTGGCGCACCGCGCGCAGCTTCTCAGCGCCTTCGGGCGTTTTAGGCGGAAAGAACTCCAGACTGACTGGGAAGTGGGAATCGCTAGACATAACGCTCTCCGTCACAGGCCCCACACGGAGCACCGTGCTTAGCCCGCTTTACGGGCACAAATGAAAAATTCGCGGTTGCCGTCGCCGCCTGCAATGGGCGAGTCGAACCACGCAGAAACTTCCAGCCCCAGCTCAGCACAGGTCTCGCGCAGGCGCTGTTCGACGATGGGGTACATCGCTGGGTCTTTGACGATACCGCCCTTGCCCACTTGGCCGGGCTGCAATTCAAACTGCGGCTTGACCAACGTGAGCAACATGCCGCCGTCTTTGAGCAGCGGCACGGCCGCCGGCAAGACCAGCGTTTGCGAGATGAAGGACAGATCGGCCACCAACAAGTCAAACGGCGGCGCGAACTCAGCTGGCAAAGTGGACAGACCATCCTCCTCGTCATCTCGCTCGTCAACATCATCGCCATCCGAACCTTCGAAGTCATCAAAAGTTTCGCCGTCTTCTTCTATGTCAAATTGGCCTTCAGCCCCCGTGCTATCTGCGTAAGCAGCCATCAAATCTGCAGCAGACAGGGTGCGAGCATTCACGCTTTCAACACACAACACACGCGGATCCGCGCGCAGGCTGGGGTGCAACTGGGCGCTGCCCACGTCGACCCCCACCACCGCCAGAGCGCCGGCCTGCAACAGGCAGTCGGTGAACCCTCCAGTGCTTTGCCCCACGTCCAGGCAGCGCAAACCCTCCACAGAAAGGCCTACCTGCTTGAGCGCCGCTTCGAGCTTGAGACCGCCCCGCGACACATAACGCGCCTCGGAGTCGTCCAGCAACTCAATCACTGCGTCTTCCGGTACCTCGTCGCCATTTTTGGCCACGCGTTTCCAGACTTCGCCAGCAATCTCCAGCTTGCGCCATTGCACGCCATCGGCGATCAGGCGCTGGGCCTGGGAGCGGGTGCTGGCCAGCCCGCGCTGTACCAGCAATTGGTCAATCCGCATGAGTTCCTTGGCTTAGTAGCGGTAGCTGTTCTTCTTGTACGGACCAGCCTTGTTGACGCCCAGATAGGCAGCCTGCTCAGTGGTCAGTTCGGTCAGCATCGCGCCCACCTTCGTCAAGTGCAAGCGCGCCACTTTTTCGTCCAAATGCTTAGGCAACACATAAACCTTACCGGCCTTGTATTCCTTGGGCTTGGTGAACAGCTCGATTTGCGCGATGGTCTGATTCGCAAAGCTGGAGGACATGACGAAGCTCGGGTGGCCGGTGCCGCAACCCAAGTTCACCAAACGGCCCTTGGCCAACAGGATGATGCGCTTACCGGGCTTCTTGCCCTTGGCCGGGAAAATCACGTGGTCCACCTGGGGCTTGATCTCTTCCCACTTGCACTTGGACAAGGAAGCAACGTCGATTTCATTGTCGAAGTGACCAATGTTGCAGACGATGGCCTGGTCCTTCATGGCCTCCATGTGCTTGAAAGTGATGACGTTCTTGTTGCCAGTGGTGGTCACAAAAATGTCGGCCTTGTCGGCGGCGTATTCCATGGTCACAACCTTGTAGCCTTCCATGGCGGCTTGCAGGGCGTTGATGGGGTCGATCTCCGTCACCCACACTTGGGCGCTCAAAGCACGCAGGGCCTGGGCAGAGCCCTTGCCCACGTCACCGTAGCCAGCCACCAAGGCAACCTTGCCAGCAATCATCACGTCCGTGGCGCGCTTGATGCCGTCCACCAGAGATTCGCGGCAGCCGTACAGGTTGTCGAACTTGCTCTTGGTCACCGAGTCGTTCACGTTGATGGCGCGCAGCGCCAGCGTGCCCTTGGCGGACATTTCTTCCAGGCGCATCACGCCGGTGGTGGTTTCTTCGGTCACGCCGATGATGTTCTTCAGGCGGCGGCTGTACCAGGTGGGGTCCAGCTTGAGCTTGGCCTTGATAGCATTGAACAGGCAAATTTCTTCTTCGCTACCGGGCTTGGCCAAGACCTTGATGTCCTTCTCGGCGCGCGAGCCCAGGTGCATCAACAAGGTGGCATCGCCGCCGTCATCCAAGATCATGTTGGGGCCTTCGGCCGCGGTGCCCTTTTTGCCGCTGAATTCAAAAATGCGGTGGGTGTAATCCCAGTAATCTTCCAACGACTCACCCTTCACGGCAAACACCGGGGTTCCGGTGGCCGCAATGGCAGCGGCGGCGTGGTCTTGGGTGGAGAAGATGTTGCATGAAGCCCAACGCACGTCCGCGCCCAAGGCCTTCAGCGTTTCAATCAACACGCCAGTCTGAATGGTCATGTGCAGCGAGCCGGTGATGCGCGCGCCCTTGAGGGGTTGGCTCTTGGCAAACTCTTCGCGGATGGCCATCAGGCCGGGCATTTCGGTCTCAGCGATGGTCAGCTCTTTGCGGCCCCATGCGGCGAGGCTGATGTCGGTGATTTTGTAGTCAGCAGTCACAGCGGCGGCCACTTTGGCGACGACGTTTTTGACTACCGCAGCCTTAGGGGCCTTGGTGGATTTTGCAGATTTCAATACAGCGCTCATGGTGTGCTCCAAAAGTTAGTTGGCATAAGCACTGGCGATGGGGGTGAGTCGTTTAAACCTACTCACCGCACACAACCAGTGGGTGAGCGCAGTTGAAAGGCACTTCGCAGGGCGCGAGGTGTTTTCCGAGCCTCACTCGCGGAACCACAAGGTGTGGACGGCGAGCTGCAACGCTCCTCGGAATCGGCGGATTTTAGCTCAGGCCAGCGGCCCTGTGCTGGATCCTATGTCCAAAGCCGGCTGGCGCAGCACGTGGTAGGGCCCATCTTCGGGCGCACGCAGCACCTGCATCACCATTTCAGCCAGCGCCATGCCAGTGGACTGTGGTGTGGGCTGCGACACCGTGGTGACCGTCAACCCCGTCAACAAGCTGTCTTGCGGAATATCGCCGTGCACCACCACAGAAATATCGCGCCCCACGCGCAGGCCCGCGTTCAGCAGCCCCCGAATCAAACCAATGCCGCCCAGGTTGTTGTCCACCAGCACAGCGGTAGGCCGTGGCTCCAGCGCCAGCAACTGGGCCACCACCTGTAGACCACTGCGCCTGTCATTCACCCCGCCCATGCAATAGCGCGCCGGGCAGCTCAAGCCGGCCCCCGCCAAGGCCGACATGAACCCGCGATGGCGCTGAAATGCAAAGTTCAGCTCCAGCGGCGCATGCACATAGGCGATATGGCTGTGACCCAGCGCCACCAAATGGTCTACCGCCAGGCGGCTGCCCATGTCGTTGTCAAAGTCCAGCCACGAATAGTGCTCGCAGTCCGCCGTGCGTCCATAGCCAACAAAGGGATAGCCCTTGTCCAGCAAGTAGTCAACGCGATGGTCATCCACCCGGGTGTTGGGCAAGATGACCGCATCGACACGCCGGCCGTGGAACATGCGTTCGTAGATTTCCAGCTCCTGCTCGTCCTTGGCCACCGCCAACAACAAGTCCATGTGGTCTTGCTGCAGACGCTCTCCCAGGCCGCCTGCCATGTCCAGAAATTGCGGGTTGCCCAGGTTTTCTACGGCGGCCGAGTAAACGATGCCGATGGCGTCCGTGTTGCCGCGCAGCAGGCGGCGTGCGCCTGCGTCGGGCCGATAACCCAGGCTGGCCGCCATTTCTTGTACCCGCAGCCGGGTCTGGTCATTGACGTCGGTGTAGCCATTCAAGGCGCGGCTGACCGTGGAGGTGGACAGGCCCAAAGCACTGGCCAGTTTCTTGATGCTCAAGCGGTCTCCGTTGGACGATGTTTGGAGCGGGCAGTGTAAGGGCAGGCCCCGGCGGCGGCACCCCGGTAAAATACCGCCCTTCCCCGTGGCACGCTGCCGCGCGCGGACTACGCACCACCTTGGATTCCCTGTGACCTACGCACCCGAAACCCGCCGCCGCCGCACCTTTGCCATCATTTCCCACCCGGACGCCGGCAAGACCACGCTGACCGAAAAGCTGTTGCTGTTCTCGGGCGCGATCCAGATCGCCGGCTCGGTCAAGGCGCGCAAGGCCACACGCCACGCCACCTCGGACTGGATGGAAATTGAAAAGCAACGCGGCATCTCGGTGGCATCGTCCGTCATGCAGATGGCGTACCGCGACCACGTGGTGAACCTGCTGGACACACCCGGCCACAAAGACTTCTCCGAAGACACCTACCGCGTGCTCACTGCCGTGGACTCGGCGCTGATGGTGATTGACGCCGCCAACGGCGTGGAAGCGCAGACCCGCCGCCTGATCGAGGTGTGCCGCCAGCGCGATACGCCCATCATCACCTTCGTCAACAAGATGGACCGCGAGGTGCGGGATCCGCTGGACATCTTGGACGAGGTAGAGCGCGAGCTGGGCATGCCCTGTGTACCCATGACCTGGCCCGTGGGCCAGGGCAAGCTGTTCGGCGGCATCATCAACCTGCGCACCCAGGCCATGACCGTGTTCGAGTCCGGCAGCGAACGCCGCCCGCAAGACTTTGACGCCATACCACTCAGCAACCCCGATGCCTTGCAAAAACGCTTTGGCCACGAATGGGACACTGCGCTGGAAAGCATGGAACTGGCCACTGGCGCCTCCCCCAGCTTCGACCGCGACGCCTTTTTGGCGGGCAAACAAACCCCGGTGTTCTTCGGCTCCGGTGTGAATAACTTTGGGGTGATGGAAGTGCTGGACGCCTTGATTGACCTGGCCCCCTCGCCTGGCCCGCGCACCAGCTCGTTTGTCGTGAACAAGCAGCCCGTTATCAAAGAAGTACAACCAGAAGATACGTCTTTCAGCGGCGTGGTATTCAAAGTGCAAGCCAATATGGACGCCAACCACCGCGACCGCATTGCCTTCGTGCGCATGGCCAGCGGCAAGTACACGCCGGGCATGAAACTCAAGGTGATGCGCACCGCCAAAGAACTGCGCCCCACCAGCGTGGTGACCTTCATGAGTCAGCGCCGCGAGGCGGTGGAAGAGGCCTATGCCGGCGACATCGTGGGCTTTACCACGCACGGCGGCGTGCAGTTGGGCGACACGATTACCGACGGCAGCGTCAACCTGATGTACACCGGCCTACCTTTTTTCGCGCCCGAAATGTTCATGACCGTGGTGCTGAAGAACCCGCTGCGCACCAAGCAGCTTCAGCAAGGCTTGGCCCAGCTAGGTGAAGAAGGCGCGATTCAGGTGTTCAAGCCCGAGATGGGCGGCAATATGCTGCTGGGCGCCATCGGCCAGTTGCAGTTTGAAGTGGTGCAACACCGCCTAAAGGGCGAGTACGATGCCGACATTCGCCTGGAAAGCAGCCAGTACACCGGCGCGCGCTGGATCACGGCCGACACGCCCAAAGAACTACAAGAATTCGTCAACGCCTACCCCTTGCGCATGGCGCGGGATGCGGCCGATACTCTGGCCTACCTGTGCACCAGCCCCTACGACGTGCGCCTGGCGCAAGAGCGTTTTCCCAAGATCCACTTCCACCCGCTGCGCGAACATGCGGGCTTGGCACTACAAAGCGACCGGGGCCGTCAGGCGATTAACGCCGCCAGGTGTTAGCGGGCTTGGCGCAAAGCCTTGAGCCAACGGCCGCTCAGCACAAAGCGGGGGAAGTTGATCCACTGCTCCAGAAAAATCCGGGCCACCGCTTGACCCGGACTGACGAAGGGAATCGACTCAATGTCTTCGGTGCGGTGCCCGCGACCTTGCAGCGCCACCGACACGCCCATGGCCGCCGCCCCAGCCAATGCTGACCACCACGCGCCCTGCAATAAGGCCGCCACCAAACCGACATTGCCGATTAAAAACAGCGGCACGACCACAATGTGCAGCAGCAAATTAGCCCGCCCCGCGTGGTAATCCGGGTAGCCTTCCCATTGCCAGCGCAACAGCGGTTGAAAATCCACATACGCGGGGATCTCCTGAAAAGTTGGCGACTCGGATACCGGTCCAGCGCCGATGCTACCTGCGAACTGCCGCATAAAATTCGGACTCCTTTCTGGAGCCCCCATTCCGTGCAAGCCCTTGCCTCCTGGCCCTTACAGACCCGCCGCAACATCGTCGGCGTGTTTACCGACATCGACGACACGTTGACCACCGAGGGCGCCATCACGCCCGATGCGCTGCAGGCGCTGGCCGACCTGAAAGCAGCCGGGCTTTTCGTCATTCCCATCACCGGGCGGCCGATTGGCTGGTGCGAGCCGTTTATGGCGGGCACCAACCCCGCGCCTTGGCCTGTGCACGCCATGGTGGCCGAAAACGGCGGCGTCGCCATCGTGCCGCAGCAGGCTGACAATTTAAGCCAAATCGGCCTCCAGCCCTCACAGGGTATGCGCGAGCAGCTATCAAAACCATACCAAAAAATCTACCAACTGAGCGAGACCGAGCGGGCACACAACTCGGCCCGCATGGCACAAGTGGCGGCCGAAGTGCTGGCCGAAGTGCCCGGCGTAGAACTCACGCGCGACGGCGGTGGGCGAGAAACCGACCTCGCCTTTGACTACGCCGAGCACGCCCAACTGCCACCCGCCACAGTGCAGCAGGTGTTGGACGTGCTACAGCGCGCCGGCATGCACACCACGGTGAGCAGCATCCATATCCACGGTTGCTTTGGGGACTTCAACAAATGGATGGGCGCCTGCTGGATTGCGCAGGCTCTGCTGGGCCGCGATCTGCCATTGGAGCTGGACCGCTGGGTGTTTGTGGGCGACTCGGGCAACGACCAGGCTATGTTCCGAGCACTTCACGCACAGCGTGGGGGTGGCCAATATCGCGCGCTTTGCGGACCAGCTCACCCACCTGCCCACCTATGTCACCGAGGGCGCGCGCGGCGCGGGCTTTGCCCAAGTGGTCCAGGCTATTTTGCAAGCGCGCGCATGAGCCACGCGCCCCAGGCCGAAGGGCAACGCCCCGCCGCCCAAACGGCAAACCACCCCCAAGCCCGGCGCGGCCTGTTCAGCGTGTTCGCGTCCACACTGTTCCAGCTATCCGGCATCTTCATGCTCTCGCCGATGCTGCTGATTTTGCTGAAAGGCGCCAACGTCAGCACCACCGTGGCGGGGCTGTTCGCGGCCACCACTTGGCTGGGCATTTTCATCATGACGCCGTTCGCCTCGGCGCTCACGCAGCGCATTGGCCGGCGCCAGGCGATGTGGCTGGCGTCCATCGTGCCGCTGCTGTCCGCGCTGGGCTATATGCTGACCGACACCCTGTGGCTGTGGTTTGTATTGCAGCTACTGGCCGGTATTGCCGGCGGCATGCGCTGGGTATTGGCCGAGGCTTTTATAGCCGAATTCGCGCCCCCTCAACAACTCGGCCGCTATGTCGGCAGCTACGCCACCATGGTGGGCGCCACCTTTGTCATTGGCCCCAGCCTGCTGGCTTGGGTGGGCGCCGAAAGCAGCGTGGCGCCTTGGCTGGTCGTGGGCTTGCTCACGCTAGGTCTTCTATGGACCGCCTTCATTCCCGCGCTACCGCCCGACCACGACAGCCACAGCGCCGAAGTGGGCCTGGCCGGTTTGTGGCTCGCGCTGAAGGCGCACCCGGTCATCATGCTGGCCGGATTCATGGGGGGCTTCTTCGAGCTGGGCTTGGCGTCTACGCTGCCGCTGTACGGCATGGCCATCGGCTTGGGAGCCAGCGCTGCCGCTCTGCTGGTGTCAGTCAGCGGCGCGGGCGGCACGATGGTGGCGCTGCCGGCCGGTATCGTGGCCGACTGGTTCGCCTCACCCGCGCGCGGGCGGCGCTGGCTGATGCTGGCTTGCATGGACTTGATGGTCTTGGCCTCGCTCGCCTTGTTTGGCGTGGGCGCTCTGCCTTGGCTCGTCTGGCCTGTCGTGGCGGTTTGGGGCGCTGCAGGGGCGGCGTTGTACACGCTGTCGATGGTGGACATTGGCACACGCGACAAGGGCATTGCGCTGGTGAACAGCACCGCCGTGTTGGTGCTGACTTACACATTGGGTGGGCTGGTGGCCTCGGGCCTGTCGGGTTGGTTGATGGACCAATCGCTGCGGCTAGGCTTTCCGCTGGTACTGGTCGCCGTTGCCACCGGTGGGCTGCTTGCCCTGCTGCGCACCCGCGATACAGACAAACTCTAAGGCTTAGACGCCTTCTTCTGCGTCTGCTGGGTCCTTGCCTTGGTCGCCTTTTTGCCAACCTTCTTGGCTTTGCCCGGCTTGCGGGTCGCAGTCTTCTTCGGCTTCGCCGAGTCGGGGGGTATCAGGTCTTCGGCCGACATCCCCGCGTCTTTTGCCAAGCTGCCCCAACTGACCCCCTGTGCACGCTGCGGCAACACGCCCGCGAGTACCTTGGGGCCATTCGCAGACTCCAGCGTGCCGCCGTACAAAGCCGCTTGCAGTTGGGCGGTATTGGGCTGAGTTACGTCGTCTTGGGCCAGTCGGCCCTGGGCCAACTTGAGTGCCAAGCGGGTTTCGCCGTAGCTGAGCGGCGTGGCCTCTGGGAAGGCGTTCACCGCATTGCTGACAGGCGCAGGTTGACCGCTGCGCAGATTGCCCACCAATGCCTGCGTATCTTCGCGGCTCCCCACCAAGGGCATGAATTCAGCGACCAAGCGCTCGTCGTAAGCATGGGCATCTGGAGCGGTCTGAGCCCAAGCAGGCAATGCGCAGAGCAACACACAAAAGCCCGCCGACCACAGGTGGCGCGCGAAGGGGAACAATTTCAACTTCATGGGCGCCGAGCTTAGCCGCTCCTGAGGCCGGGTGCAGCTCAGAAAAGGTTAAGAAGGTGTAAACCCCTGCAACACATTCACCGCATTCACGCCCACCTCTTCCACCGCATAGCCTCCTTCAAAGATGAACACCGTGGGCAAGCCCGCAGTCGCCAAACGCTCGCCCAGACGCAAGTAGTCGTCACTCTTCAGCGTAAAGCCGGAGATCGGATCGCCTTCAAACGTATCCATACCCAACGACACCACCAGCGCCTCGGCACCAAAGTTGGTGATGGCTGCCAAGGCCGTCTCTAGCGCTTGCGCCCAGATTGCAAAGTTGGTTCCGCGTGGCAGCGGCAGGTTCAAGTTAGCGCCCAGCCCCGCGCCCGCGCCGTGCTCGTCGGCATGGCCCAAGTAGAACGGGTATTCGGTGCGCGGGTCGCCGTGGATGCTGGCGAAGAACACGTCGGGGCGGTCGTAGAAGATGGCTTGTGTGCCATTGCCGTGGTGGTAGTCCACATCGAGAACAGCGACTTTCTTCATGCCCGCATCGCGCAGATGCTGCGCCGCCAGCGCCGCGTTGTTCAAGAAACAGTAGCCGCCAAAAAAATCCATGCCCGCATGGTGCCCCGGTGGGCGGCTTAGAGCAAACGCAGCCCGGTCGCCGTCCAACACCGCCTGCGCCGCGCTCAAGGCGCAATGCGCCCCGGCTCGCGCTGCCACCCAAGTACCGCTGGTAAATGGCGAGCCCGCGTCATACGAATACAAGCCTACCTTGGCGGCGAAGTTGTCCGGCTCGACGTCGGTGCGAAAAGTGCGCGTCGGCCAGACAGACGGCAAGATGTCTTTGTCCGCATTGGCCGCGTCCAACGCCACCCATTGGTCCCAGGCGGTGGCCAAAAAGTTGAGGTAGCGCGGGCTATGAATCGCAGTCAATGCTGCGTCGTCAAACACTAGAGGCTCCAACACCTCGCCCAGCTGGCGGCGCTTGAGTTCGGCCAGCACATGGTCGGCGCGGGCCGGCACTTCAAAGCACGGCACCAGTGCGCCACGGAACATTTCGACTTTGCCTTGGTGTTGGGCGTGGAGGTGGTTGTAGAAGGTTTTCATGGGTTTTAGAAACGTGAAATCTGAATCAAACGGGCAAGTACGGTTTGTGCACGCTCTGCATCGCTCAACAGTCCTGGCAATGCATTGTGTAGGGAATCATTCGCCAGCAATGCGGCGAAGGATGACCCCAAATAACCCCGCACGTCTGTGTTGGCTGCAGCTACATCGGCAACTACCGCTGCCCGCCCTTCCACGACAGTCATGATGTCTTCCAGATCATGGCTCAAGTACACATCGTTTTGTCCGCGGTCTTTGAAGGCTTCGAATTTGGTGGCCAGAAAATGCGGAGCAGACAGATGGTGCAGGCGTAAGCCCTCGGCCACGGAGCTAACCAGTGCCGTGTCGAACCCGCTGCGATACCACGGGTTGGCAAAGCCCAAAACCTTTTCGTCCAGCGGTATCAAGTCCAACTGCATTCGGTTCCAGTACCAGCGAAATGGCGGTGTGTTGTCGGCCATGGTCTGCTTGAAGCCGCGTGCCATCAGTTGCTGTGCCAAATGGTGGTAGCCCGCCAAGGTAGCTACCTCCACAATGGCGTCCACGTCCTCAGTGGGGCGGACATCCATCAACCCAGCGTCGTCCACCAGCAAGCCGGTGGCACAGCCGCCGACAAACACGACTTGCTCACACACGGGCCCCATGGCCTGCGCCATGGCCACCAACAAAGCTAGATTGGGGTTAGCCACGCGCAACCACCTTCTTGGGCTTGGGGGCAGACGGGTCAATCAAAGTCTGCAGGCGCTCCAGCGCCATGCCGCGCTCTCGCGCTTTGCCAACGCGCAACGCGTCAAACAACGCCAACATTTCGTATAGCTTTGCATCTTGCATTGCCGCATAGGGCACGGATGGGTGCAAAGGCTCCACCCCCACCCCGCGCACCAAACCATTGGGGTGCGGCCACACAAAGTCAGAACTGCCTGGCGCAAAGACTCCCGCAAATGCTGGCGCGCTGTGGCTGGTAGGCACGCCCACTGCCAAGGGCAGACGCACGCCGGGAAATGCGTACTTGGCGCCGTGTAATGCAAATTCGGCCAGGTTGTTCGGATGCGGGAGTACGGCGTTGTCTGATGCCGCATGCCCCCCAGCCGCATAGGTGGGGGACACCCTTTTTCGGGAAACACGGTAAATGCCCACGGGCTCTTGCACACTCATGACTGACGAGATGTCACCAGCCAATGACGGGGGAATCACCGCGTAGTTTTGTCGCAAGAGCCCCGCCTGCAATCCTCGCTTGATGCAAGCGTGCGCCTCAGACGCGCTAATGCCCAGCTCTTGTGCCAGCCGGGCATACGTCCAGCGCTGCCCGCCCCAAGCCACCAGCTTGAGGGCTACCAGAAAGTCTTGAGGCTTGAGTTGCATTTACATTCAATATTCGTGAATCGCGAATATTGAATGTAAATGAATTATTGTAGGATGGCAAGTTATGGACGAAATTGGCCTCTAGCCGGCGTGCTGGTTGCACTAGTAGCTATCGACACAATAGCAATTTAGCTTTGCGCCCGCACCACTAACTCGTCATACCCGGTTGCCGCGTCCGGCTCGCGGCTGAACTGCCAATCGGGCAACAAGGCCAGCAACACCTCGGCCGTGGTGAGCACAGTGCAGCCCGGCGCCACATGCCCGCCCAGCACCTGCCCCGTACCGGTGGAAATGGCCATGTGCATATGTGAGGCGGTTTTACCGCTGTCGTCCACCGCCACCGTGCCCGACAGCGTGAGGATCTCCATGCTCTCGGTCAGCCGCGTGGGCTGCGCCGCCCCCGCCAGCCGAATACCCGCAGTGGACAAGCTGCCGATGCCCGACAGCACAAACGCGGCGCGGCAGTTTTGGGCGAGGACTGCGGCTTCCAGCGCGGCGCGCAGGTCTTGGCCGGGGGTGAGGCGGATGGGAAAGGGCTTCATGATGGCAGAGCGATGCTTTTAGGTTGGAATTTTTCGAGGTGACGACTACACGAGCAATCGGTCTCTAGCCTCCGTATTCATTGCGCAAGCAGCTATCAAAACAGAAGCAAGGACTAAGCAGAACCGCCAAGCAGTGACTCAACATCCCGCAATAGAGGCATCAGATCATCCGCAATAGCACTCCAGACGATGGCGGGGTCGATGATGTCGTAGCCGTGAATCAACACATTGCGAAACGCGATGATCCGGCGGTAGTCAGCAATGCGTACTGCGGTTGCGGGGTCGTCTTTCTCAAGCCGCCGCACAGCCTCACCGATGATTTCAAAATTGCGTTCTACGGCCTGGCGAAGTAACTGATTGCGTTTGAACTCGTCCAGAGAAACACCCTGCGTAGCTGTGCGGACAAACGCCGCAGCGCTGCGAATGTCTTCAAGCAGCTTGGGTGCGCGCGAGTGCATAAAGGGGCTGGCGCGAACGATTCACGGCGGCAATGAAATAAGGGTTTTTCAAAGCCGAGGGCGACACCAGGTCCACCTTGCGTGCAAAAAGCTGCTCCAGCGCTTCAGCCAAACCAAAGTACCGGTGAAAAAGGTTGCTTGAATCGCTCTCGTCAAACTCCACCAAAAAGTCGATATCGCTGCGCGCGGGGTCAAACGTGCCGTCCGCTGCCGAGCCGAACACCTCCAAGCTTTGCACGCCAAAACGGCGGCAAAGGTCGACAACTTCAGGGCGGTGGTGTTCGATGGCAGGAATCATGGTGTGCTCTTGGGACAATTATGCAGGCAAGGTGCGTTGGGTACAAAATCAGCCCCTAGCCCACGTATTCATTGCGCAAGCAGCTATCAAAACAGAAGCAATTCACTTGGGATAGGTCACCACCCCGCCGTGTACTTGCATCACGCCTTTTTGGTCTGCAAGGTCTGCGCCATGGCTTCGATGTCTGCTGCTGTGCTGTTCTTGTCCAGCATTGGCTTGAGGGCGTTCAGGAAAAGCATTCTTGAGCTTGCGTGGGCGCCTTGTCGCCCATCTTGGCTAGGCCCTTGGTAATGCGGGCGAATAGCTTGGCTTCGGGCGTAGCAGTGGGTTTGGCTGGTTTGGGCGCGACGGACCTTGTTAGCCACCGCCTTTTTGATCTGCCGGCGCCTTTCTTAGCGGCGGGTGCTTTTTTGGCTGCTACCGCTTTTGGAAGACGCAGCGGGCTTGGCCACTGCGGCCTTTTTGGCAACCGGCGCTTTGAAACCCACACGCTTGGCGGTAAAGCCCAGCGCCTTGGCGTGGTCAATCATGGAGTCGGTAGCCCTTTGTCATTGGCCACCACCACCAACTCGGCATCCGCGAGTGCTTGGCCGCCACATAGCCTAGGTAGAAAGACAAATGAAAATCCAGAGCATTCTTGCCCTTCCCGGAGTGGGGCACCTGTCGTCACGCGCTCGTGACCGGCTGCGTAAGCCTGTGCCTGCTTGACTTGGTGCGGGCCATGGAACAGCCACACATCGGTAAAACCAGGCGCCAGCTTAGCTAGCGCCTCCAGAGACGGCAGGACGTTTTCATAGTCCAACAGTACGTGCAGCTCTTTCATCCCTTCCTCCTGGGCAGAAGAAATCGGGCTCCTACCCCTTTGTAGTTATTGCGCAAGAAGCTATCAAAGCAGGAGCAACACAACTACTGCGCGGCCTCCGCCTCCTGCAACTCCTTGAGCGTGCGGCCATCCGCCGCCCTCCACTCCACCCGCCCGTTAGCGCTACGGCCCAGCACCACGGCTGCTGCCGTGCTGGGGGCAGTGAATGTGTAGTCTTGGGTGAACTGGTAGCGCCCGTTGTCGGGCAACAGCACACCATTGGCAATCAGCTCCTGGCGCAGGTCGAACATGCCGCGCACGTGTTGCTCCATGCTGGGCGCTGTGTCGGCCACCGCTTGAGAACCCGCGCGCACCACAAAGCCCTGGCTGGCCTCGTATCCCGTGGCCTGCACGCCCTTGCCTTTACAGGTGAGCACCGGGCTGGCATTGGCGGCGGGGGCTTTGGGCGCTTGCTCAAATGCATGCACCCCCAGCACCGGCAGCATGCCCAGCATCTGGCCCAAAAAGACCTTTATGTCGGCCCGGCCGGCCTTGTTCAGGGTGGGCTCGGCAGGTTGGTTGGCGTTGTCCAGCGGCATGCGCTTGGCGGCACAGGCCAAGGCAACTCCAGAAACGGCATATGGGCTGTGTTGAATTGCCGTGCCTACACAACAACTACGTCTCGGTCTGCACCAGATCGGGCCGCACTTTGGATTGCGCTGCATGGTACGAAGCACACACCTTAGCGTTTCAACAGCCGTTCAGACAATATCCGCACGCGTTCCCGAATTGAATTCGCGTCATTCGTACCTTGTTGAGAAAGCCTGTCATATTTCAAAAGCTCATAGTCCGCCGTTGCAATGTCTCTTTCTGCGGCGACTCGATTTGCAACACGACCTTCATTAAATTTAAGCAAGCGTGTTCTTGCAAACTTGTCAGTTTTCCCGTCCGCCTTGAATTGCCGGTATGTCAATAGATATACACGGCACCGTTGCCTGGGCCATAAGCAGTGGGTCACTATCAATGAAAATTGGTGCTATTTCGGCAAGCAAACCACTGATTTCAGACTTCAATTTACGGACATGTGCGGTGTGCCCTGCCTTGTATTCTTTTGCAAAGGTATCTAGTAGCGGCTTCTTGGTAT
Source organism: Rhodoferax sp. (assembly GCA_034519365.1). Taxonomy (GTDB): domain Bacteria; phylum Pseudomonadota; class Gammaproteobacteria; order Burkholderiales; family Burkholderiaceae_C; genus Allorhodoferax. The sequence continues at coordinate 40,061 of JAXHOO010000019.1, forward strand.
CAACAATTTTTCCAAGACGCAAGTGGTGTTCTAAGAAGAGTGCTCTTATTGTGAACTTCCCTTGTGTTGGTATCGCTTATTACTAAAACCGAACCTTCTTTCCGAAAAATTCATGTTTTGCGACGTCATCAACGGCCTTAACTATGTCGCCACCAATAGCACGCCGTTTTTCAGCTGAATTAAGTGGGACCGCTTCATTCAGCCGTGAGAACATATCCTCGATGAGTTCAATATCATCAGTTTCAACCGTAACGACGGGTAAACTAAATGCATCAAATCGGCTCTTAATTTTCGGATAACTTTTGCCCAACTCCGCATAGTTCATACCCGCAGCATTTACCTTTTCGTCTTCCAGGTATTCAAAATCGTCTCCCAGGGGAAAACGTCCCCTCTATGAATTTGATGATTGTTTCCAAGCGCTGCCGCCCATCGATCACCGCGTATTGCTTTCCAGTTTTTCGAGCTTCATCGCGATCAAATTTATGAAAATAAATCTTCGGAATGTCATACCGATTGATGATCGAATCAATTAAGAGTTGTTTCTTTTCCAACGCCCATACATCGCCATTGCGTTGATAGGATGGATCCTTGACTATTACATCCCAGTCAGCATGAATGCTCTGAATAGTGCTGTGTTGTAGTGGATGCGTTTCGATATAGCTCACTTAAACTCCTCCTTGAGACTTTCGCCAATACTGGCCAATTCTGGAAATATTTGAAACCTTGTGACACCAAGAATTCGCAACTCTTCTCTAAGGCGTTGCTTGGCAGCTTGTGGGATAACTAGCTTGACGCAGTGCTTTCCCGCTTCAATATCTTCAATCGGCGTTTTTTTTCGATGGCTAATGGTGAATACACCTAATTGAGCTTGAATCCGGGGATTGTTTCTGGTTGGAAAACCATCGCGTGCCAATAGGCAATATCCCGCTGTCCTTCCCTTTGCTGTATTGAATGACCGAGTAATTTGCCAACCATTCATCTTCAAAGGACGGGATATAAACATCTTCAACAGTAGAGTGACGATTTAGCTCCAATGGGTACAGTATCCATAATGCAGCATCTTTTTTTTCATTTTTTGGGTTCTTATCTTCAATTGCAAAATATAGCGCTACTAATGGGCTCTCAGACCAGTCCAAAAGCCGGGTCGGCACCCCATAGTGCTGCATAAGAAACATCCATCCGAAGTCATTTGGTAACGCAGGCGCATGACTCAATAGTAAATTCGCGTTTTGCCTGAAACGACTCAAAAAGCTCGGTTTCTTTTGCTGCCTTTTGCAATCGATCGTAGTTTGGCTGCAGCTTCCCCCAACTGCTGTCAGCATGTTCGCGAAACCACGCAGGCCCCCGCCTGGGATCACTAACAGCTTTAAGTTCTTTCACCATCTCGGCTAAGTGGACGTAATGTTTTTATCAGCCACAGAATCCCTCCTCCTTAAATTTCTAAGACACAAAAGACTGCTTCAAAACCCGCGCGTCAAAGCCGAGAACAACGTTGCCCAAATGCGATTTGGGCGTGGCGGTCAGGCCAATCAGATACGCTTTAAAGTACTCCCGCACCTGGCGCCACAGGTTGTCAATGCAACCGCAGGCCTCCTCAATGACGACGATGTCAAAGCTCGCAATGAGAACAGTCGGGTTATGGCCAATGGACCCGGGGGCCAGGCCGTTGGTGAAGTGGGTTTCTACCCCGTTGGACTCCCACATGAAGGGCAGCGGGCGGCGCCAGACGGGCAAGGTGGTGGGCAGGCCCTGCGCGTATCGGCCAGATTGCACTTCTACCCCGGTGAGCGTGGCGCCTTCTTTCTTGGCTTCGATAACGCCGCAGGCTTTGCCGTTGATGTAGAGCAGGTAGTCGGCAAAACCAAAGCCGTTATTCAGGGGGAATTCGCGGATGGCGACACCCTTTGTGTCACCACTTCCGGCGGGGATGTTGGCATCTTCGCCGATTGCTGTATATCGCCAAATCTGCTGCAACTAGGCAGGTGCGCCGATGCTGACTCTGGCTTTTAGCTCATGGCGTCATGCGCCCCGTCCTCCCCTTGTTTGCATTCTAGGTTACAAACAAAAATAGGTTCTAGCCCCCGTATTTGTTTCGCCAACAGCTTCTCTTTTGATAGCAACTAGCTTGCAAGCCATGCCGCAAAAGCCGCGTTCACCGCCTCTGGCTGCTCCATGGTGCTCATGTGCCCACATTGCTCCACGATGCACAGTTGTGCGCCGGCAATGGCCTCTGCCATGGCGGCGTGTTGCTCTGGCGGGCTCCACAGATCTTCGCGGGCCGGTGAGGACCAGCGCGGGGCAGGTGATGGTGGCCAAGACCGGTGCGGCGTCGGGGCGGGTGAGCAAGGCGTTGATCTGCGCGGCGAACTGTTCTGGCTGCTGCGCGCCACCATGTTCAACACCGCTTCAAACAGCCGTGTGCCGATGACGGAGGGGTGCAATTGGTGGGCGTGGCCCACTGGGTGCCCATGGCGCGCATGCCGCTGCTGTGTGCCAACGCCAACAAGGCCAAGCGGCCGGCTTTTTCTTTGGCGCCTGCTTCGCCCTCGGCCAGCGGGCGAGTGCCGGTGTCTAACAAGGCAAGGCGCTCTACGCGCTGGGGCGCGAGGCGCATGACCTCTAGCGCCACGCGCCCTCCCATGCTGTGGCCGGCCAGCGCGAAGGTGGGGGTAGGCGCGGTGTCCAAAACTTGCTGCGCCATGCCGGTGAGCGAATCGGCCAGCCCCCAGGCGGGCACTACGCTATGGGCTTGGGTCGACAGCGCTTGCAGCTGTGGCGCCCAGATGGCGGCATCGCACATCAGGCCGGGGAGCAGCATCAGCGTTGGTTTAGTGGTCATATTGGCTCTCTAGCCCTTATGGAATATGCGCAAGAAGCTTCGCTTTTTATAGCAAACCGCCAGCGCAAAACCTACACTTTAGCGCCCGGCAAGTCGATGCGGATGTCCAGCCCCGGCCCGGCGTTGCGCGCCGCAAAGCGGCCGCGGTGCGCCAGCGCCACCAGGCGGCACAGGTACAGGCCCAGGCCCACACCGCCGCCCTCACGCGTGCGGGCAGCGTCGGGCCGGTAAAAGGTTTGGCCCAAGTTGGGCAATTGGTCCGCTGCCACGCCCTCGCCAAAGTCGCGCACGCTGATGCGCACGCCGCCATCGGCCAGCGGCAACACGCTGATGACCGGCGAGCTGCGTAGCGCCGACGCTGCGGCAGCAGCGTTGTCCAGCAGGCGCCAGTGCAGCAGCAGGCGCAGGCGGGTAGGGTCCAGCGCCAGCGTGGGCAACTGGGTGCTGATGTCACGCTGCACTTCGGGGTTGCCCGGCAGGCTGTTCGCTACGTCGTGCGCCAGCGCGGCCAAATCCACCGCTTCGGTGTGCAGGGCCACATGCGGGCTGGCCAGGCGCTCGCCCTCCAGCAAGTCGGTCACGAGGTCACGCATCAGCGCCAAGTCGCGCAGCAGGGCTTCGCGGTTGGGCTGTAAATCGGGGGTTTCGGGTAGCAGTTCGGTGTTCAGGCGAGCGCGGGTAAGCGGGCTGCGCAGCTCGTGGCTGATGGCCGAGTAAGAGCGCGCGCTTGGCTTCCAGCATTTGGTGGATGTTGGCACCCATGGTGTTGATGGTCAGCGCCAGCTCGCCCAGCTCGTCGGGGTGGCACTGGGTACCTCAATCGGTTTGCCAAACTGGCCGGCCCCAAAGCGCATGGCACCGGCCCGAATGTCGTCTAGCGGGCGCAGCATGCGGCGCACGCGGGTGTAGGCCAGCCAGGTAAGCAGCAGCAGCGCGCTCAGGGTTACCAGCCCGATGTAGCGCGGCCGGTCGCGCCAGGCTTTCACGCTCACGCCAAACTGAATCAGGTGGCCATCGGCCGTAGTGCGCTCGTAAAAGCGTTCCGCTTCGGGCCCGTCGCTGGTGTCGCCCATCCAGTGGCGGTCGTGGTCATAGTCCGGGTCTTGCGGGTTGCTGCGCCAGTTCACTTGCGGGCCGCTAATGCGCACGCTTAGCGGCAGGTGCGCGGTCAAGGCTTTGGCGCGCTCCACGCTGGGCGGGCTGCCAATCTCGGCGGCGAGCTTATCGACGTAGTCAATCACCAGGGGCTTGGCGGCATCGCGCCAGCCTATGCCCAGCGCGGCCTGCATGCCGCCGATAAAGGCAATCGCCATGCCAAACGCCAACAACAAAAACAGCGCCACCAGCCGCACCCGCAGTGAGTGCGCGAAGGCGTGCTTGGCACGGTGACCCGCGACGATGCAGTCCCGAAGGCCAATCCATTTCATGCTGTGAGGCTGGGCAATGCCAGCGTGTAGCCCGCGTTGCGCAGGGTTTTGATGCAGTCCAGCGGCTCCAGCTTTTTGCGCAAGCGGCTCACCACAATGTCCACCGCGCGGGTGTAAAGGTCGGCCTCCACACCGCGCAACTGGTTCAAGATGTCATCGCGGCTAAACACCTTACCCGGCGAGCGCGCCAGTAGCAATACCAAATCGAACTCGGTGCTGGTCAGCTCCAGCACTTCGCCTTGGCGCAGCACGGTGCGCGTGGCGATGTTTACTTCCAGCCCCGGAAAGACCAGCGTATTGCTGTCGGCCACGGCGGGCTTGCCCGCGGGCACACGGCGGCGCAGCACGGTTTGCACCCGGGCCACCAGCTCGCGCGGCTCAAATGGCTTGGGCACGTAATCGTCTGCACCCAACTCCAGCCCCACCACCAAATCAGTCACCTCGCCGCGCGCGGTGAGCATGAGGATGGGCAGGTCGCTGTCTTTGCGGATGGTGCGGCACAGTGCGAAGCCATCCATCTCGGGCAGCATCACATCCAAGATCGCCGCGTCCACCCCGCCCTGGGCCAAGCGCGCCAGGCCTTCGCTGGGGCGCAAAGCGTGCTCCAGCACCATGTCAAAGCGCGCGAAGTAGGCCGCCAAGGGCGGGCCTAGTTGGGTGTCGTCGTCAATCAGGAGGATGCGGTGCATAAAGGGTCAGTGGGCAGCTTGGGCATTGTCCCACCGGCGGCGGTGGCGCAGTATCAGTTGGCGCACGCGCACTTGCTGGGCGGCTGCCAAACCGTCAAACTGGTCGGCCGCTTTGCCCACCTCGTCCAACACCTGGATGACATAGCCCGGGCGGCGCGCCAACAGGCGCTGCACATGCTCGCGGTCAAAGCGCGGGCCCCACACCAAGGCCATCAGCTCGGCGTGCGGCTCGTCATACCCTTCCAGCACCACCTCGCCATAGGCCCGCAGGGGTGCGGTCAAGTCTTCCAATGCCTGCGTGCGCATGGCATCAGCCCCGGCGGAACCAGTGACCATGACCATCCATGTAGTCACGCACTTTTTGCTGCTGCTCGGTGTTCAGGCTGTTGTAAAAGTTGGCCAGGGCCGCTATCACATCGGGGCTTTTGGCCATCAAGGCCGCTGTCTTTTCGTTCACGATGGCCTGCGCGCGGGTGGCGTCAAAGGTATTGCCGGCGACCAGCGCTTTCATCTCGGCGCGCGGGTCGGTGGTTGCGCCGATCAGGGCCGCTTTCTGGGCGTAGAGCTTGTCGCCCAAAACCACGAGGCGCGCTTTTTGATCCTGCGTCAGGTCCAGCTTGCTAGCGGCCTTGTCCACCATCTTGTCGCGCTTCTGGGCGAACTGCTCGGCGCTCATGGAGGCGCTGTATTCGTGGGACCGGTGACCGCAGGCGGACAGGCCGGCAACCAACAACGTAACGGCAAATGCACTGAAGAGGGTGCTTTTCCAGCGGCGGTAGAGCAAATGGGCCATGGTGGACTTTCTAACTCGCAAGGAGTGGTGGAACATGGCCGCAATGGTGCCGCCGCAGTGCTGCTACAGGGTGTCAGCGCGGTAGCGATTTGTTTCGGTAGTTTTCAATGTGGCGACGATCCGCCCGCTTGTCGGTGGCGGTGGCTAACGAAAATCCCGGCTCGCGGTGCCCTCCCCCGCCAGTCGCCCGAGGAGTGGCGTGAGGTCAGTGAGTGCGCCGGCAATCAGATGGCAGACCTGGCCACCGCTGCCGCTTTCGCTTTCGCTCTCTTCGTCACGCTGCCAGATGCCGCGCACGGCCAGCAAGCGGGCCCGCATGAGCGGGATGCGCTGGGCCGCTACGGTGGCGGGCCAGACGATCACATTCACGTTACCGGTTTCGTCTTCCAGCGTGACAAACATGGTGCCGTTGGCCGTTTGCGGGCGCTGGCGCACGCTAACCAAACCGCAGGCCGCAGCCAGGCGGCCGTGGGCCAGTTGTTGCAATTGCTGGGCAGTTTGCAGGCGCATGGCCGTGAGGCGTGGGCGCAGCAAGGCCAGCGGGTGGCGGCGCAGCGTGAGGCCGGTAGCGGCGTAGTCAAACACGATCTCTTCGCCTTCGGGGGCTGCGGGTAGTTGCAGCGGCGCCTCCTGCACCGGTGCGTCATGCAACAGCGCGGCCTCGGGCTGCCAAGCGGCCGCGTCCCACACCTGCTGGCGGCGGTGGCCCGCCAGACGGGACAGCGCGTCGGCTGCGGCCAGCGCTTTGATGTCTGCGGTACCCAGCCCAGCGCGGCGGGCCAGATCGTCGGTGTTCGCAAACGGAGCGTGCGCGCGCGCCGCCACGATGCGTACCGCAGCAGCCTCGCCCAAACCTTGTACGCGGCACAGCCCCAGCCGCACGGCCTCGTCAAAACCGCTGCGGCCCTCTGCGCTGCGGTCAATCGGCTCCAGCGTGCAGTCCCAGTCGCTGCGCGTCACATCCACCGGCAGCACCTGCACGCCATGGCGCTGCGCGTCTTGCACCAGCTGCGAGGCGCTGTAAAACCCCATGGGCAAGCTGTTGAGCAAGGCCGCCAAAAAGCACACCGGCTCGTGGCATTTGAGCCAGCTGCTCAGGTAGGCCAAGAGCGCAAAGCTGTAGGCGTGGCTCTCGGGAAAGCCGTATTCACCAAAGCCTTTGATCTGGGCAAAGATGCGATCGGCAAAGTCTTGCGAATAGCCGTTGCGCAGCATCCCGCCCACCAGTTTGTCTTCAAATCCCCGCAGGTCGCCCTCTTTCTTCCAGGCCGCCATGGCGCGGCGCAGGCTGTCAGATTCGGTCGCGCTAAAGCCCGCTGCAATCATGGAAATTTCCATCACCTGCTCTTGAAAGATGGGGATGCCCAACGTCCGCTCCAGCGCCTTTTGCAAGCGCGGCGCTTGGTCGGTCGACTCCAGCGACGAGCGTTCGTAGGTAATCGCCTCGCCGCGCACGCGCTGTTTTCGGGCTTGCAAATACGGGTGGACCATGCCACCCGAAATCGGGCCGGGCCGCACGATCGCCACCTGCACCACCAGGTCGTAAAAGGTGGTGGGGCGCAGGCGCGGCAACATGGACATTTGCGCCCGGCTCTCGATCTGAAACACGCCCACCGTGTCGGCCCGCCGCACCATGGCGTAGGTGGCGGGGTCTTCCTGCGGAATGTCGTACACCGAAAACGGCGTGCCGCGCCGCTGCGCTACCAGGTCGACGCAGCGGCGCAATGCGGTCAGCATGCCCAGCGCCAGCACGTCGACCTTCATCAGCCCCAACTGCTCCAAGTCGTCTTTGTCCCACTGGATGATGGAGCGGTCTTTCATGGCGGCGTTTTCCACCGGCACCAGGCGCACCAGTGGCGTCTGTGTGAGCACAAAGCCGCCCACGTGCTGGCTCAGGTGGCGTGGGAAATTTTGGAGCTGGGTGGCCAGGTCCAGCCACAACGCCAGGCGTACATCGGCAGGCGGGATAAAGCCCGCGATGGATTCGGACTGCACCCGCTCGATGGCCACTTGCAGCCGCTCGGTCAGCACCTCGCGGCTGTACATGCCGGGGTGCTCCTTGGCCAATGCGGCGATCAACACCTCCGGAATTTCCAGCGCCTTGCCCGCATCACGCAACGCGCTGCGCGGGCGCCAACAGATCACCACGGCGGCAATCGCGGCGCGCTCGCGGCCGTACTTGGCGTACAGGTACTGGATCACCTCTTCGCGCCGCTCGTGCTCAAAGTCCACGTCAATATCGGGCGGCTCGTTGCGCCGGTCCAGGCTGATAAAGCGCTCCAGCAGCGGGTGCGAAAACATGGGGTCGGCAGCGGTAATTCCCAGGCAAAAACACACCACCGAGTTGGCCGCTGAGCCGCGCCCTTGGCACAGAATGTGGCGGCTTCTGGCGAAGCGCACGATGTCGTGCACCGTGAGAAAGTACATCTCGTACTGGCACTCGGCAATCAGGGCCAGCTCTTTGTGCAGCCAGGCCTCGACCTGCGCGGGAACGCCTTGCGGGTAACGCTCGGCCGCACCCGCCCACGTCAACTGGCTCAGCCCCTGCAACGGCGTACAACCCGGCGGCACCGCTTCTTGCGGGTAGTTGTAGCGCACTTCGTCCAGCGAAAAATGGCAACGCTGCGCAATCACCAGCGTGTTGGCCAACCAGTCTGCCGGGTACAGCGCGGCGAGCTGATGGCGCGGGCGCAGGTGGCGCTCGGCATTGGGCTGCAGCGCCAGACCGCAGGCCGAGACCGGCGTACCACGGCGCACCGCCGTGAGCACGTCTTGCAGCGGTTTGCGCGCGCGTACATGCATGTGCACATCGCCCGCAGCCACCAGGGGCACGCCGGTTTGCGCGCTGAGTTGCTGCAGGATGCTGCGCCACAGGTCGTCGTCCGGGGCGCGCAGCAGCTCGGCCGCCAGCCATACACCTTCAGCATCAAATAGGCCTCTAGCCCTCCGCAGCATTGCGCGAGCAGCTATCAAATTGATACCAATCGCCATGCCGTCTGCATCGTGCCGGCAGGGGGCGATCACCACCTCGCACTCGCGCAACAGGCCCCAGTGGCTGTTGGGCCAGTGCACCTGGTACTGGCCTTTGGGCGCATCGCGGCGCGCGGTGCTGATGAACTCGCACAGATTGCCCCAACCCTCCAGCGTGCGGGCGATCACCACGATGCGGCAGTCCATCGCGGGCGCGCCGGCCTGTGCGGCCTCGACCAAAAACTCCGCGCCCAGCAGCAACTGCAGTCCGCAAGCCTTGGCCGCCAGGTGCGCCTTGACCACCCCGGCCACCGAGCACTCATCGGTCAGCGCCAGCGCGCGGTAGCCCAGCGCGTGGGCACGCGCCACCAACTCGTGCGGATGCGATGCGCCGCGCTGAAAGCTGAAGTTGCTGATGGCGTGCAACTCGGCGTAGTCGGGTGCGGCCATCACGCATAGGCCCCGTGCAAGAACCAGCGCTCGGCCGGGCCGGTGTGGGCGCGCTCGCGGTAAATCCAGAGCAAGCCGGACTGCGCGCTGCGCGCCACAAAGTAGTCGCGCAGCACGGTGCCGTCCGCTGTGGCCGTGTCCCACCAGCCGCCCTCAATCCGCTGCGGGCTCGTCAAGGTTTGCAGCGCCCCCTGAAACTGGGGCACGCCTTGCACCACGCGCAGCGGCAGCGGCTCGCGCAGCAGCCAAGTGGGCAGCAAGGCGTCTTGGCTACCGACCGGGCTGGCTACGCTTTGGGCCTGCGCGTCGCGCGCATTGACCCAGCGCTGCCGGTGCTCGGGCCGGTGGTCCGCCAGCGTTTGCGGCCAGCGCACCTGTTCTGCCCCCAGGCGCACGCTCAGGCGCTCTACCAGCTCGTGCAGCCGCTCGCCCTTGCGCAGGTCTTGCGGCAGCAGGCTGGTGCTGGCGCCCGCCCAAGGCGCGGTCTCCAGCGTGCGCAGCCGCAGGGCGTTGGCAGGCGCGGCCAGCGTGGCACGCGCCAGGTGTTCGCCCACTAAACGGCGCAGGTGGTCGGTGGCTTGGGTGGGCTGCGCGGTGCGCAATGTAAGTTGCTGCGTGGGCGGCAGTTGCACACCGTCCAGCCGCTTCAGATCCAACGCCCACTCCAACTCCACCGCCAACACGCCGCGCTGGCGCGCGCGCAGCCAGGCCTGCAGCGCCGACAGCAGGCGCTGCGCCGTCCACATCAGCTCGGGCGCGGTGGTGGCCAAGGCGGGTAGCTCCAGCCGCAGGTCAAAGTCTTCGGGCAGGGTGAGCCAGGTACAGGTTTCGGGGCGCTCGCCATGAGCGGCGTCCAGCGCCTCCAGCAGGGGCAAGCCAAAGCGGCGCGCCACACCGGCACGCGGCAAGGCGCGCAGATCCCCCCAAGTGGTGCAGCCCACGCGGGCCAGCGTGCCCACGTGCGGCTGGGCCGCGCTCAGCACGGACAGCGGCAGTTGCTGCGGGCACAGCGCCGGGTGCGGCAAGCCCAAGCGCTTCAGGCGCAGCAAGGCAATTGCTACTAAAAACGTAGCTGCTTGCGCATATTGAATAAGGGCTAGGTGCCAATTTGACCCTAATAATTGGCGCAACAAGCGCTCTGCCCCGCCCCACAAGCGCAGCGATGCGGACACCTCCAGTACCAGCGCCTCATCGACCAGCGCCACCCGGGGCGTGAGGTGCAGCGCGCGCGCGCGCCAAGCCTGCTGCTCGGCCGGGGCCATGTCAGGCGGCAGATAGAGCGCCAGCCAGTACATGCGCCTTCTCCTCACCACGCGCTGGGCCTTGTCGCACCCGCAGCAGCGCATCTAGGCGCGGCAACGGTGATGGCAACGCGAGCGGGCTACGCAGCGGCGGCCCGCGCCGCTTGAGAATGCGCACCTGCAAGCCATCTATACCCACCGGATTCGCCACCACCTCCAGTCGCAGCGGCGCGGGCGAAGACGCCTGCTGCGCCTGCGCCGAGCGCAGCACAAACACGGGCTTGCCGTAGTCCACCGCGCCCACATGCAGGCGGCGCAAGGCCGAGGCCTGCTGGGCGCCTTCGCGCTGCGGCAACCACGCCACCACGGCCACCGTATCAGCGCAGCGCAAGGCCTGCTCACAAGCCCACAGGCGCTGGGCGGGGGTCGTGGCGTTGACGCACAGCAGGCGGTGCGCGGGCAGGCCTTGGGCCGCCAGCGCCGGGCTGAACGGCACCAGTGCCGGGGACTGGGGCCCCAACAGCGCGGGGGCCCCGATCAAGACCAGCGGGCCGCTGTGCTGGCGCAGCCGCGCCGCCAGCGCCGGCAGCAGCACCAGCCAGCGCTGCGAGGCCTGCGCGGGCAGTAACAGTTCCACCAAACCCGCCTCGGGCCAGCCGCCGCCGGGGAGCTCCGCGTCCAGCGCGGCAAAGCCCGTGGACTGGGCCGCGACCGAGGGTGTGGCCAGCGCATGCGCCGGCCACACACCAGGGAGTTCTCTCGCAGACAGCACGGCAGACATGGGTTTTGGCAGTTAACTGTATTAATACACAGTATAAATGCAATCCGCAAAATCTGGCGTTTCGATTCATTACAGAGCTTTACCTTGCTTCACGCGCGCGTCGCACCCCGCACAAGCGCGAGCCCTACATTGAGTTCTCCTTTTTGGAGAAACTGAATGAACAAAATTGTTACCCTCGTGCTTGCCTCCTGTGCCTTCGCACCCGCCGCATGGTCGGAAACCACGGTCGGTGTATCCATCGGCATCCGCCAACCCGGGGTCTACGGCCGGATTGACATTGGCAACGCCCCGCCACCGCGCGTGGTGGTGCCCCAGCCCGTCGTCATCGTGCAGTCGCCGGTGGCGGTCTACCAGCGCCCTATCTACATGTACGTGCCCCCAGGGCACCAAAAAAGCTGGGATAAATACTGCGGGCGCTACGCGGCCTGCGGCCAGCCGGTGTACTTTGTGCAAGAAAACTGGGTACGCGAACGCTATGACCATCGCCACGACGATGGGCGTAACCGCCACGACGACCGCTGGGATCGCGGCGACCGTTACGACCACGGCCATAGCAAGGGCAATAAAGGCCGGGACGACCACCGACGCAACTGATCCCAAACCGCTACCCGGCCAGCACCTCGATGGCTAGACTTGCTCCAAGCAGGGGACACTGTGCGACCCATGGTACGTCTCCCGCGCCCCAAAGAGCGCATCGAACGTAATAGCCGTCGTGCCGCAGGCGGCCTTGACACAATGCATCGGGGGCGCTCCGGTTCGCTTCAGAAATACGTGACTGCGGCTAACTAGAAACTGGCGTTTGCTCCAAGATTTCTACAACAAACTCCAACTCCTCCTTCGACGCACAGCCCTTGCCGTCTTTGGCGCGTTGTTCTCTAAGTGCATCTAGCTTATTGGGATGCTCAATCAGGTCTTCTGCGAGTTCAAGCGGCGTAAGGTCTTGAGAGTCTCGCTTCCAAATAAGTTGCGAAGCCAACTGGGCCAACCGCCTTACTGCATACAGATGCCCTGACCAAGCGGCAGTATGCAGGGGAGAGCGTTTCTCCTGCGTCACCAAATCGAGCCTGCAAGGATGCGCCAGAAGCGCTTCCACGCAATCGTCAACACGTGACTTACATGCGGAGTGCAAAGCGGTCATCCCTTGCCAGTCCTGCAAATCTGGGTCTGCTCCAGACTGCAACAATATCTTGACCATATCGACATCCCCGTCTTCCGCCATCAGCATCAATGGGGTTTGCCCTTTGAGATCAGCAATATCCAGTTGTTTAGGGCTCTCTGTGATCATCTGAACCATAAAGGCTTTCCATTGCTCCAACATACCTCCGAAGCGCGCGCCCTCTACTCGTAGCTCACTTGGAATTTCGCGCTGAAGCTCCGGGAGAATCCGGACAAACCCAGAGTGCAACTTGATCAAGGCCATCAACACCGAGTTGCCCTCGACGTCCGGCAAACTCGACTTCAACAACTGGCGGTTACTTTGAATCCAAGTCTTCAGCCCTACTTGATCGCGAGACATAAACAAGGGCAGCAAATCCCGAAACAATGTTTGAAAAGGTTCTACCGATGGAGGCATTTGCGTTGGATAGCCCGGATAGGGCTTGTACAAGGTGCCCCAAAAGTAGGTGTGCGCCCAACGAGCGGTGTCTTCAATGGAAGGGGTTTCCTCGCAGTCGGACATGACACCACCAGCCAACATCGCTCGATAGTATTTTTCGTAGTTGCTGAGAATCAAGTTCCTTCCGACCCCTTTTTGCGTTGCTACCGCCACTGCTAGACAGTCTCGCCCAACATCACCAAGCAGCGGACCATAGCTCCGTTCACTGCAAGCGGCCAATGCCTCTTTGAATAATCGAAGCGCCCCATCAAAATCGTTGCACGACAACAGATGCTTGGCCTTGTATTGCAGGATCGCTGGCTTCCACAGCTCGTACCCCGCGCTAGCTTCAGCCTCTTCAAGCAAGGCAGAGACCTGCTCCTGCGCGCCTTTCAGAAGTACCTTGCGTTCGACATTGAGAAGCGCATCAAGCTCCAAAACAATCGCTTGCACTGATTGACTCGGCGTACTTGCCAATTCGCGCATACGCTGGATCGCCGCTTGCCTCGCGACCGGGGCAAGACTGCGGTCATGGGCCACTTGGCTAACTACCCAAAAGCGGCTCTCTGCCTGCAATGCGCGCCAAGGGGAGCCTGCCTTGATTCGCTCAACAAGGTGCAGCTCTGCCAAGATTTCATCGCCAAACTGACTGGATCGCTCCATATTCCGCGTGACGATAGCGACCTGGCTTTGAGGATCAGATGCGACGTAGTTCTCCAGCTCGGCACGTGGTTGCATCTCAAAAAACTGCCGCGTCATCCTATGTGCAAGTTCCTGATTGGCAGACTCGCGTCGCGATGGAAGGATTGACAGGAACAGTCCTGGCTTGTCCCACTCTGGCAGATGCCCTTCAAACCATTCGCTCTCAGCTTCCTCCCCTTGATCGCCACAAGTGCGCCAAGCCTCAACGGTCAGGTTGTAGACAAGTTTGTAAATGGCAATCAGCTGCAGCAGCTTGTTTTGATCGGCGTCAGCGCAGCCCGGAGCTACGCCGGGACAAATCACTTTTAGCAAACGGGAGTACCCATCCTGCACAGCACGCGCAAGCTGCAAGCGTTTGCGAATCGTGTGCATAGTGGGGACCGCATAACGCTGGGCCATGCACTCTACGAATACAGCTTGCACATCCTCATTGACCTGCCCCTCCAAAACCGCCTCCAAGAGGCCCTCTTGGACCATCGGAATTTCAAAGCGGAGTTGATCCGCTGTGAGTCCTTTGCGCTTCACAAACGCCAACGCGCTGCCGAACTGCTCTGACGGTGATGTAACGTATTTCAGTTTGAATGCGCCTTGGAAATCTGGCTTCAAGTCATCTGGAAAGTATTCTTCAATCTTGCCCAGATCAATTTTTGTCCCAAGGCGCCAGTTATTCAGCGAACGAATCAACGCATCCAAGTGAACCTCTTTGGCGTCTTTCTGCTGGTCTCGGTGCGCCTTGAGCTGACTTGCCAATCCTGTGAGGACCTCAGTTTTGGATGCTCCCAAGAGATCCAACAACCAGTCAATCACTTGTGCCACTGGCAAATACAGCTTTGTTTCCCCGTTGACCTCTTGAAGCTCTGGCAGGTACCAGAAGCGCCCGCCAGGCATTCCTTTGTCCAACGTCTGCCCCAGGCTCCAGCCCCCCACCCGTCGCGCTAACCCCGGCACATAAACATGTCCCAGCAGTGCCCAAAGCACCTGCCGCTGGTCGGCGGCAAAAGTCCACGTATTCAGCTCCAAGAACTTATATGCATTGCCAAATTCCTGGTAGTTCCCAAGAACATCCATCTGGGCCTGTGAATCCAAACCCAAAGCCTGAAAAACGTCCAAAACGATCATGGGCCCCATTTCTTTCAGGCTCGCAAGACTATTTTGCCCGGTAGCGAAATCGGTCTTTTGCTTCGTTGAATAGCTACTCCCGCAAAAACTCTGGTGTATTTCGAGCAGGATGGCTTCAGTCGTTGGTAATGCGCTCACAAAACTTTCCCTTGTGTTGTTGAAGTGGCACGAATTCTCGTCGCCCCCTCTTGCAGGTCACTGAAAACTGCCGTCACCCCCCCACCAAGCAACCCGCAAGCGGGCACTGGGGGCGGGGTGACGGCATTTTTCATATTCTTTTCTCACTCCAGTTCCCACACTACCCCCATCGACAGCACAAGGCTTCGATTCTGCGAAGAGCCAAACCCACTCTCGCGCAGATACACAAAGGGGTATTTCGGAGAAACAAGATGACATTCAATATGAGCGAATCCGCAGGCTGGCCCAGCACAACCGGCAATCCATCCGGTGGTGGCCGTGACAACGCGCCATCGCGTAAGTAAGCAATCAGCAGGGTGCGCACCTGCTGCCTTCCACTACAGGGGCGCACCCGATTTCCAATCCTGCAACATCTCGAACATGACATACACCTATCGCATCACTATTTCAGCCTTGGCCATTGCACTACTGGGCGCATGCGCCGCCCCTGGCCCTCAATACCGAAACGTAGGCAAATACAGCGAAGGCTTGGCCCCAGTACAAGCACAGTCAGGCAAATGGGGCTTTATCAACCAGCAACAGCAATGGGGCATCCAGCCGCGTTTCGATGAGGCCAAAGAGTTTCAAGATGGAAAAGCAGCCGCCAAACAGGGCGGCAAGTGGGGCTTCATCAACAAGCAAGGCAATTGGCAATGAAGTACTGCAAAGCCAAAGAAATCAATGTCCTTGTTAGCAAGCTCATCGGTGAAGGTTGGTCCTTCAGGCACGGAGGTCGGCACGGCAGGCTTCGGCCACCGCGAGGCGAGCGGACGTTGACAGTCCCCATATCACCCAGTGATCACCGGGCATGGCTCAACTTCCGGCGCGATGTACGCCATGCCCAAAGGGGCATTTGAGCAACTTGCGTTCATCGGGCCAGCACGGCCTCCAGTGCTTGGCCCGTGTGCGTGCCCAGCCGCACCACGGCTTCCGGCGTGGCGGCGGCCACCACTTGGCCACCGCCATTGCCGCCCTCGGGGCCTAGGTCAATCACCCAGTCGGCTTCGGCAATCACGTCGAGGTCGTGCTCAATGACCACCACGCTGTGGCCGCCATTGACTAGCCGGTGCAGTACGTGGATCAGCTTCTCCACATCGGCCATGTGCAGGCCCACCGTAGGCTCGTCCAACACATAGAGCGTATGCGGCACTTTGTTGCCGCGCTTGCCGATGTCGTCGCGTACTTTGGACAACTCGGTCACCAGCTTGATGCGCTGCGCCTCACCGCCACTGAGTGTGGGCGAAGGCTGGCCCAGCGTGAGGTAGCCCAGCCCCACGTCTTTGAGCAGTTGCAGCGGGTGCGCAATGACGGGCATGGCGGCAAAGAACTCCACCGCCTCGTCCACTTCCATTTGCAACACATCACCAATGTTTTTGCCGCGCCAGGTGACGGCTTGCGTCTCGGGGTTGAAGCGCGCGCCCTTGCAGGTTTCGCACAGCACCTTCACATCGGGCAAGAAGCTCATGCCAATCGTGCGCATGCCCTGCCCTTCGCAGCCGGGGCAGCGGCCTTCGCCGGTGTTGAAGCTAAAGCGGTTGGACGCGTAGCCGCGCGCCTTGGCTTCTAGCGTGTCGGCAAACAGTTTGCGGATGGTGTCCCAGAAGCCGATGTAGGTGGCGGGGCAACTGCGTGGCGTTTTCCCAATGGGGGTTTGGTCCACTTCCAGCACGCGGTCCACAGATTCAAAACCTTCCACGCTTTCGCAGCCCATCCATTGGATTTTTTCTCCCGCATCGAGAGCATCGCGGCCTGCTTTGGTGCTGCGCTTTTGCACGGCCGTCTGCACGTTGGCCAGCAGCACATCTCTTGCCAAAGTGGATTTTCCAGAGCCGGAAACACCGGTGATGGCGACCAGGCGCTTCAACGGGACGTGGGCGGTGACGTTTTGCAGGTTGTGAAGCTTGGCGCCCGTGACCGTTAGCCAGTCGATCTTAGGATTTATTGCCGCGTTCGCTGCATTGGCTGTGCCCGCAGCGGGTAGCCCGGAGGCGGGCGCCTCATGCATTTGCTGCGCAACTGCAAAATCGGCTTCCACCTCCGGGCTACCCGCTGCTGCGACGGACATTTGGGCGGTGCGCTGATTGGCCAGTGCG
>JAXHOO010000029.1:0-11668 GCA_034519365.1 Rhodoferax sp.
TAAAAACAGAAGCAATCAGCTATTGGGCCGCCTCCGCCTCCTGCAACTCCTTGAGCGTGCGTCCATCCGCCGCCTTCCACTCCACCCGCCCATTGGCAGCACGGCCCAGCAATACCGATGCAGCCGTGCTGGGAGAGCTAAAGGTGTAGTCCTGTGTGAATTGGTAAAGCGCGCCCTGCATCGCCAGCACGCCGTTGCTAATCAGCTCTTGGCGCAGGTCGTACTGGCCTCGCACGTGCTGCGCCATACTGGGCGCTGTGTCGGCCACCGCCTGCGACCCAGCCCGCACCACAAAGCCCTGGCTGGCCTCGTATCCCGTGGCCTGCACGCCCTTGCGAATACAGGTGAGCACCGGGCTGGCATTGGCGGTGGGGGCTTTGGGCGCTTGCTCAAATGCATGCACCCCCAGCACCGGCAACATACCCAGCATGTGGGCCAAGAGGACTTCCATGTCGGCCCGGTCGGCACCTCGCTGGGGGTGGGCTCGAACTCGAACTGTATTTCTCACAGTCCAATGGCAAACGCCCGGACGCTCTTCGCCCGGCGCGAGTAAACCGAGCCTCTAGAAACTGCACATGCGCCTTGTTGAGCCTACCCTGCGGTGGAGGTAGTGAAGCCGATGGCGCGGGTCAAGAAATCTTTTTGCGCATAGTGGCGTTCGCAGCTGGGGACGAATGGGACCATGTCCCTCGCCCAGATAGAGCATGTGCACCCTCGCCATCCGGAGCGAGCCCAGGAGCTCTTTGGTACACCCCAGTATTCTGCGCCAGCTCAGGCCGGGGTGCCAGCGACCTGCGGCAGCAATGTTGCGCGAGGAACACCAGCGCCTTGCCAATCCAGTTGGACTTCTCGACGATACGCAAGCCGTCGGGGTCGCCGTCGGCGACAAAGATGCGGAGGGAGAAAGGGGTATGCATAGCGCCCATTGAAGTTAGGTAACGAACTGGCAGCTACTTCGTCCAAGCGTCCGACAGCCGCTCCGCCTGCTCCAGCACCAGCCGTATTGCCTCTTCCTGCAAATCAGGCGGGTACTTGTAGCGGCGCAGGGTGATACGCACCAGGTTGCGCAAGCGGGCGCGCACGCTCTCGCGCTTTTGCCAGTCCACCGAGGTGCTGTTGCGCAGCTTCTCCGTCACCTCCACCGCAATCTTCTTCAGCACCGCATCGCCCAGCTCGCGCACGGCGCTTTCGTTGTCGGTCAATGCGTCGTAAAAAGCCAGTTCAGACGCACTCAGCCCCAGCTTGTCGCCCCGCAGCGCCGCCTCGCGGAACTCTTTGGCCATGGCAATCAGCTCTTCAATCACCTGGGCGCTTTCCACCGCGCGGCTCAGGTAG
The DNA here is from genome assembly GCA_034519365.1 of Rhodoferax sp. Lineage (GTDB taxonomy): Bacteria > Pseudomonadota > Gammaproteobacteria > Burkholderiales > Burkholderiaceae_C > Allorhodoferax. The sequence goes on from JAXHOO010000029.1 coordinate 1,336, forward strand.
CGGTTCAGCGCGGCCTGCAGCCGCTCGCTGAACTTGCGTTCCATCACCACGTTGGTCCGCATGCGCGACTTCACCTGGTCGGCCAACAATTTTTGCAGCAGCTCCACCGCAAAGTTGCGCTGCGGTAGTTGGCGCACTTCTTCCAAAAAGGCGTCAGACAAGATGCCGATGTTGGGCCGCTCCAGCCCAGCCAGCTTGAAGATGTCTTCCACCCCCTCGGCCACCACCGCGTTGTCCAGAATCTGCTTGAGCACCGCGTTGCGGTTTTCTTCCGACAGCTTGGCGTCTGACGTAGTGGCCTTGGCAATCACCGCCTTGATGGCCTGGAAGAAGGCGATCTCTTCCCGCAGCAGCGCCGCCTCGTCCAGCGTGCCGCATAGCGAAAACGCCTTGGTGATGGCCAGCACCACATCGGCCCAGCGCTTCTTGCCTTCATCCAGACCCAGCACAAAGTTGGCCGCTGGCAGCAGCAGCTGGGTTGCGTGCGTGCGGTAGGAGCTGAAGTCAAAACCATGCAACTGGTGGCGCGCCACTTCTATGAGCTCTTGCAGCTTGGCCAGCGCCTCTGCCGCGTCCAGCGTGGGCTGGCCTTTGCCCTTGCTCTCGGTGTAGGTGCGCAGCGCGCTGCGCAGCTCGGCGGCAATGCCGATGAGTCCACCACTAGGCCGCCCTCTTTGTCGCGGAACACGCGGTTCACGCGGGCAATGGCCTGCATCAGGTTGTGGTCACGCATCGGCTTGTCGATGTACATGGTGTGCAGGCAGGGCACATCAAAGCCGGTGAGCCACATATCGCGCACGATCACCAGCCTGAGCGGGTCGGCAGCGTCCTTGAACCGACGCTCCAGCAGCTTCTTGGTCTGGTTGTTGTAGATGTGCGGCTGCAGCAGCGCGTCGTCTGCGGCAGAGCCCGTCATCACCACCTTGATGGCGCCCTGCGCCGGGTCGTCGCTGTGCCAGTCAGGCCGCAGCTTGATGATGGCCGCATAGAGTCGTGCGCAAATCTCGCGGCTCATGGCCACCACCATGCCCTTGCCTGCCACGGCCGTGTTGCGGGCCTCAAAGTGCTGCACGATGTCCGCCGCCACCAAGTCCACCCGCTCTTTGGAGCCCACCAGCTTTTCCAGTGCGGCCCAGCGGGTTTTCTCATGCTCTTTGAGGGCCGCGTCTTCTTCGTCTTCAAAGACTTCTTCCACCTCGGCGTTCAGCGTTTCCATCTGCACCTGATTCAGGTTCAGCTTGGCCAGGCGGCTCTCGTAAAAGATGGGCACCGTGGCCCCATCGTCCACCGCGTCTTGAATGTCGTAAATGCTGACGTATTCGCCAAACACCGCGCGGGTGTCGTGGTCGCCCGCCTCAATGGGCGTGCCGGTAAAGCCCACAAAGGTGGCGTTCTTCAGGCCATCGCGCAGGTGCTTGGCAAAGCCGTATTTGTATTTGCCCGTCTTCTTGTCCAGCACCGCCCTAAAGCCGTATTGCGAGCGGTGCGCCTCATCGGCCATCACCACAATGTTGTCGCGCTCGGTCAGGCAGGGGAACACCTCCTCGCCCGCATCGGGCGTGAACTTCTGCACCGTGGTGAAGATGATGCCGCCCGAGGGCCGCCCGGCCAGCAGCGTACGCAGCTCGTCGCGGCTGCCTGCCTGCTGCGGCAGCTCGCGCAGCAGGCTGCGCGCGCCCACAAAGGTTTGAAACAGCTGGCCGTCCAGGTCGTTGCGGTCGGTTACCACCACCAGCGTGGGGTTGTGCATTTCGGGCTGCTGCATCAGCTTGGCGGCAAAACACACCATGGAGATGCTTTTGCCCGAGCCCTGGGTGTGCCACACAATGCCGCCCATGCGCGAGCCGGGCTTCACCTTGTCGGCATACGTGGCCCACTGCTCTTGCGCCGTGTTGGGTGCGGGCGGCGTGGCGGCAATCACCGCCGCCTTCACCGCCGCACGCACCGCGTGGAACTGGTGGTAGGCCGCAATCTTCTTGACCACCTGGCCATCCGCCATTTCAAACAGCACAAAGTAGCGCAGATAGTCCAGCAACAGCGCGGGCGCAAAGAAGCCGCGCACCACTTTCTCCAGCTCATATTCCAGCAGCGGGCGGTCGTTCTCGTTCTTCACCGTGCGCCACGGCAAAAAGCGCTCAAAGCTGGCGGTGAGCGAGCCTATGCGCGCCTGCAAGCCGTCTGAGGCCACCAAGGCTTCGTTATAGACAAACAGATCCGCCAGCTCGTCTTTGTAGGTCTGCAACTGGTGGAACGCGTCTTTGATGCCCACCTGCTCCGCAGCCAGGTTTTTGAGCTCAATCACCGCAATGGGCAGGCCGTTGATAAAACACACCAGATCGGGCCGACGCGGTTGTTTGCTGCCTTGCACAGTGAACTGGTTCACCACCAGAAAGCGGTTGCGCTCGGGCGTGTCAAAGTCCACCAGCACCACGCGGTCGCCCCGGCGCTCGCCGTCAATCTCCACCTCCACCGGCACACCGCCCACCAGCGCTTCGTGGAAGGCGCGGTTGCTTTGGATGAGCGAGGGGTGGTCTGGTTTGGCCAACTGGTGGGCCACATCGTCCAGCACGGCGGCGGGTATTTGCGGGTTCAGCCGCGCCAGCGCCTCGCGCAGCTCGCCTTGCAGCAGCACCTGGCGGTAGTCGCCGCGCTGGGGGTTGTCACTGTCGGGCGCAATGTCTGGCCCGGCGCGGTAGTCCCAGCCGGTGTCTTGGAACCAGGTGAGGGCGAGTTGTTCGAGGTCGGACTCAACAATCATGTTTACTTCCTTAACCTTTGAACACAACGCGCTTTTCGGCCACATCCGCAACTAGGTCGACGAGACGATCCACAAGAAAATGCTGCCCGTTCGGGTACCAGATCGGTTGAATGTTCAACGCCAGTAAACGGGTTTCTTTGTGCTGCTTCGCTTTAGCTTCGGCGGGCGCCTCAACAATGGCGTAATGCATTGGCACTTGGTAACCATCACCGTCCTTGGCCGCTTGAAATAAGTCCATTGTCCAATCCTGCTCCAGCCCGCAACCGAGAAAAAGCATGGATTGGGAAACATAGATCTGACGCAGGGCCTTAGGCAGCGGCTTCTGGAAATCAAATGGGTGACCGTACGCTTGCTCGTACTGCTCGGCGGTCAAGATGTGCGTCGCTTCGGTTTCTGCGTCACCATGCAATTTCAATATGCATCGATCACCACGCACCAGTCGAGAGAAAAAGTTGTTCTCCTGTGTACCATGCATGTAGGCCTTGAAGTCAAGGCTTTTCCCTTGATGAATGAACCCTTCGTAAGTCTTCTCTATGGCATCGTCAAAGTTCGTGGTGACTATGCAGCCTTTGGCGAACCGCGGTAGATGCTGCAAGGGCCCAGCTTTGAGCTTCAGTTGCTGCGCGCGGTATGTGGTACGAATGAAGTTCGATGTTTGCACGCGGTCATGGGCAGCCAGTTGCTGAGCCGCTTCGAGGAAACGACCACTGTCAATGAGGCCTCGGATGGCGGGTGCATCCGCGCCGGGCAAACGACCCAGCAGCAAAATCAGCGCCTCGCCCCATAGAGGCATGCCGAGTGGCTTGGAAAGCCCCGCACCAATGAAAGGGACCACTCGCACCCTCTCGACCGCCTGAAGCAAGTCTTCGAAAACGCCGGTCATCCCATTGGTCCGAATCAGATCAAGCGCCTGCTCATGCTTGGCTTCGTTTCCCTCGTTCTGCCACGCCGCCTTGTTATCTTCGTACCCTTCAGGGTCAACCCAAAACAAGACTTTGCTTACTTGGTATACAGATTGATCGATAACAATTGGGTCACCGCTATCAAGGAACCCATTGAAGTCCTTGTTTCGATCATATTGGGCGGTTAACAAGTCAATGGCGTGCCCAAGCAAGGATTCTTCCTGTTTCAAGTCATTCATGAATAATCCTCCCGGCTCGGAATAACAAGTTCGCCCGAAAGCATCCTGGGGAGCAAAGTGTCACGAAGAGACTCAAGCACTCGGGCTTCGGACGAGCAATTTTTACCTTTTGTGAATAGTTCAAAAAAACTTTTGTTCCAAGCATCGAGAATTTCCGTTGAAGGAATAAGTATTTGGAATTCACCTAGGGACGCGAGGCTTACATTAGCTTGAACCGCCTGCACGATCGAGGCTTTCGCGGCGTCCAACAGCCGATCACTCTTCAAATGTTGAAGACACAGTCCAAGATGTGCAGCCTTATCGTTCAATCGAATAAAGGCCACGGCTTGATTTGCGTTGGCATTTGCCAAATCTGGATCGACTATCGCAAGTCGTCCTATTGTTCCAGCTATGGAAAACAAGATGTCTCCAACTTCAAGAATTGAGCGTCGTAAGACGCGTTCATGAATTGACACAGGGATCAACTCTAGATTGTCTCTAGCTACATCACCTAGCTCCGTAATGTCCCTAACCTTGATGAATGGAACTGTGGGCAAGTCAGTTGCGGTAGCAATGTCGGTTTTTGAAGGAGTCGTTCCCTTAGATATTTTTTCGCTCAACGCCGTGAGAGGAACAACGGACCACCCCTTCGGAATCTCCCCAAGCTCCGAGTCCTCGAAGCTGTCGGGAAATAGCGCGAGGAGTTCGGGAGTGAGGCCCTGGCGTTGGCAGATGGCGCCGGGGCTCTCGCCGCTGGCCTTGGCGCGCACGGGGTCGAAATCGACGAACCAGGACTGGAAAATGGCGCGGGCCATGGCTTCCAGCGTTTCGTTCATGCGGCGGTTGAGTTCGATTTTGTCGTCGAGGGTGCCGAGGATGTGGGCGATGGCGTGCTGCACATCCATCGGAGGTAGCGGGATCTCGAACGACTCGATATGCGCTTTCGTAAGTGCGCGGCGCGAGCCACCAGCATTGAAACCTTCGATGTAACCCTTCACTGCGGGATGGGTCAAATATGCAAGCACATACCCAGCATTAGCAATTTGCGGGTCTGGACGAACGATCGAAACATGCTGGTTGACTACCGCCGGAAGCACGCTCATCGGAACTTGGCAAGACCGTGAAAATGTGACTCCGTCTCCGGTGATGTTGAGAAGTACATCGCCGCTTTGCAGCGCCACTCCCTGCAAACCGGACGCTTGCTCGTCCGAAATGAATGCGAGGCCCGTAGCATCGAACTGTCGATCAAATACGTTCTGACTTCTGATTAGCGCCCACCCAGTACGCGTTGGCAAGTAGGCTGCTTGCCCTCCCGTTGGCGTAGCACCTGAACCGATCTTTAGGCATACATCACGTAACTTCGAAACTTGCCAATGCTTGGGGAATGTATATGGCAGATTTGACGATTGGCGAGTTGAGCTTTGACTACTCATCCCCGCCCCCCAACTCTTCCACCGCCTTGTGCAAGAAGGCCGCCATCTCTTCCTTGCCCGGCAGTTGCACCTGGTAGCGCGACACGAAGAGCTGGTTGCTCATGTCGGCCAGAGCGTACTGCACCAGCTCGGTGTTTTTGCGCGTGCACAGCAAGATGCCGATGGGCGGCTGGTCGCCATCGGTCATGTGATGCTGCTTGTAATAACTGACATAGCTGTTGAGCTGCCCCAGGTTTTCGTGTTTGAAGGCGTCGTTCTTCAGCTCGATGAGCACATGGCACTTGAGCACGCGGTGGTAGAAAACCAGGTCCACAAAGAAGTGCTCGCCACCGATGAGCAGGCGTTTTTGCCGCGCCTCAAAACAAAAGCCGTGACCCAGCTCCAGCAAAAAGGCTTGCAGCTTGTCGAGCAAGGCGTCTTCCAGCTGGCCTTCGGTCACGGCCTCGTGGGACTTGAGGCCCAAAAATTCAAAGACATAGGGATCGCGGATGATGTTCTGTGGGGTGGTCTGCTCGGCTTTGGCGTGGGCCAGGCGCGACAGGGCCGTCTTGTTGGTGGAGAGGCCGCTGCGCTGGTAGTACAGCGTGCTGATCTGGCGTTTGAGTTCGCGCACGGACCAGTTGCCGCGCAGGGCTTCGGCTCTGATAGAAGACCGCGTTGCACCGGGTCGTCCAGCTGCACCAGCTCGCGCAAAGGGGCTGAGTAACGACAGGCGATCCACAAGTGCAGGCTTCGGGGGCCGGCACTGCGGCGTCAGGATGGTCGGGAGACGGTGTCCCCCTTTGCCCGGATCGGTGGCGGTGGATGGTTGCAGCGCGAATTGTGGCGGACAGTGTCTCCCGACAATCTGCGGGTAGAGCCAGATAGAACCGCTGCGCGGTAGCAGCTGGCGCCGGCCTCGAGTTGCTGACCTTGCCCAGCTTGCTGTAAGTCGCTGCGGCCAGCTTATGCAGCAGCTTGTCGCCATAAGTGGCGCGGTCAGCGCCCTGCAACTCGTACTGATGAATATGGGCACCAATCAGCCAGTTGCGATACGTCAGGCTCATATTGACGGCGCGGGTAGCTTGAACGGCGCACTGTTCGTGCACTTGGCGGATGCCAGCCACCAGTGCTGAAAAACCGGTTTTCGGTGGCTCGCGCTTGCTGGGGCTGCGCTTAGATGCCATAGCCGAGTCCCGCCAGGTTCTTGCGAATTTCGGCCTCCAGGCGGTTGCTTTCCTTGAACTGCTCGCTCAGCGCAGCAGTCAGGCGGGCCATCTTGTCCTCAAACGGCTCGGCATCGGCTTCTTGCGCGGCAGCCCCCACGTAGCGGCCGGGGGTGAGTACATAGTCAGCCTTGCGGATGTCTTCCAGCTTGGCAGCTTTGCAGAAGCCAGCTTCATCGGCATAGCCGGTGCCGCGCTGCCAGGCGTGGAAGGTGTTGGCCACCTTGGCGAGGTCTTCGGGCTTGAAGTCGCGCAGCACGCGGTCTTTCATGTAGCCAAGTTGGCGGGCGTCGATAAACAGCACCTCGCCATGGCGCTGGCGCTTGGTGAATTGATCAGTGCCTTTTTTGGCGCGCTCGGCCTTGCTGCGGGTCAGGAACCAGATGCAGGCCGGAATTTGCGTGTTGGTAAACAGCTGGCCGGGCAAGGCCACCATGCATTCCACCAGGTCCGCCTCGATGAGGGCTTTGCGGATTTCGCCTTCGTTGTTGGTGTTGCTGCTCATGGAGCCGTTGGCCAGCAGCAGGGCCATGCTGCCGTGGGGTGCCAGGTGGTGGATCATGTGCTGCATCCACGCAAAGTTGGCGTTGCCGTCGGGCGGCACGCCGTATTTCCAGCGGGGGTCGTCGTCGCGCACGCCTTCTTTCCAGGCCTTCATGTTGAAGGGCGGGTTGGCCATGATGAAGTCGGCGCGCAGGTCGGGGTGCTGGGGGCGGGTGTAGGTGCTGGCGGGCTCTTTGCCAAAGTCAAAGTCCAGCCCGCGGATGGCCATGTTCATGCTGGCCAGGCGCCAGGTGGTGGGGTTGAACTCTTGGCCGTAGATGCTGAGCTGGCCAATCTTGCCGCCGTGCTCCAGCACAAAGCGCTCGCTTTGCACAAAGAAGCCGCCGGAGCCACAGCAGGGGTCGTACACGCGGCCTTCAAAGGGCTCCAGCATTTCCACAATGAGGCTGACGATGCTTTTGGGGGTGTAGAACTCGCCGCCGCGCTTGCCTGCGGCAATGGAGAACTCGCCCAAGAAGTATTCGTAAATGTGGCCCAGGATGTCTTTGGCCCGGAGCGCGCCGTGGGTGAACGGGATTTTGGAGAACTCGTCTATCAGGCCGGGCAGGGCCTCGTCCACCCGCCAGCGGGCGTAGCTTTTGTCGAGCACGCCTTTGAGCTTGGGGTTGTCTTTTTCGACCGCCTCCAGCGCGTCGTCCAGCAAGCGGCCTATGCCTTTGAATTTGTAGTCGTAGGTTTTGCCGTTTTTGACGGTGAGCACGGTGTCGATGGCGACCTTGGCGCTGTCTTTCAAAAAGTCCCACCGGGCCAGGGCCGGCACCCAGAAGACATTGGTCTCGGTGTAGTAGTCGCGCGCTTCCAGCTCTTGGGCGATCAGCTCTACTGAGTCCTCACCCAGGTAGTAGTCGTTGGCAGGGTCTTTGAAAGCTGCTTGCAGCTCCAGGCGGCGCTCTTTGAAGGCGTCAGAGATGTACTTGAGGAAGACCAGCCCCAGCACGACGTGCATGTATTCACTGGGGTTGACTGCGGAACGCAGGCGGTCGGCGGCGTCCCACAGTTGTTTGTCGAGGTTGTTGAGGAATTGTTGTTCTTCGGTGTTCATAGGCTTGATGATGGCGCAAGCTTGCTCTGCAAGTGACTGAAACTCAAGGGGAATTCGCGAATGGCGACACCGGCGGCATGAACATTGGCATCGGCCACATTGCAGACGTGCCAACCCGCTTGCACACACAGCGCATCGATGCTGACTCTGGCTTTTTGCTCTGGCGTCATGCCCCGTCCTCCCCTTGTTTGCATTCTAGGTTACAAACAAAAACAGGTTCTAGCCCTCGTATCTATTGCGCCAGCAGCTTCTCTTTTAATAGCAACTAGCTGGCATGCCACGCCGCAAAAACCGCATTCACCGCCCCCGGCTGCTCCATGGTGCTCATGTGCCCGCACTGCTCCACGATGCACAGTTGTGCACCGGCAATGGCGTTGGCAATGGTTTCGTGTTGCTCTGGCGGGCTCCACAGGTCTTCGCGGCCGGTGAGCACTAGCGCGGGGCAGGTGATGGTGGCCAAGACCGGTGCGGCGTCGGGGCGGGTGAGCAGTGCGTTGATCTGGGCGGCGAACTGTTCGGGGCTGCTGCGCTCCACCATGTTCAATACTTCTTCAAACAGCGGCGTGCCGATGACGGAGGGGTGCACCATGGGCGTGGCCCATTGGGTGGCCATGGTGCGCATGCCGCTGGTTTGGGCCATTTCCAACAGCGCGAAGCGGCCGGCTTTTTCTTTCTCGCCGGCCTCGCCAGCGGCCAGCGGGCGGGTGCCGGTGTCTAGCAGTGCGATGCGCTCTACGCGCTGGGGCGCAAGGCGCATGACTTCTAGCGCCACGCGCCCGCCCATGCTGTGGCCGGCTAGTGCGAAGGTGGGGGTAGGCGTGCTGTCCAACACTTGCTGCGCCATGGCGGTGAGCGAATCTGCCAGCCCCCAGGCGGGCACTATGCAATGGGCTTGGGCCGACAGGGCCTGCATTTGGGGCGCCCAGACGGCGGCATCGCACATCAGGCCGGGGAGCAGCATCAGCGTTGGTTTAGTGGTCATATTGGCCTCTAGCCCTTATGGAATATGCGCAAGCAGCTTCGCTTTTAATAGCAAACCGCCAGCGCAAAACCTACACTGTAGCGCCCGGCAAGTCGATGCAAATGTCCAGCCCCGGCGCGGCGTTGCGCGCCGCAAAGCGGCCGCCGTGCGCCAGCGCCACCAAGCGGCACAGGTACAAGCCCAGGCCTACGCCGCCGCCTTCGCGGGTGCGGGCGGCGTCAGGCCGGTAAAAGGCTTGGCCCAGCTTAGGCAATTGGTCCGCCGCAACGCCGGCGCCAAAGTCGCGCACGCTGATGCGCACACCGCCATCGGCCAACGGCAACACGCTAAGCAAGGGCGGCTGCGTAGCGCCGACGCTGTGGCGCAGCGCGTTGTCCAGCAGGTTGCGTAATAACAGGCGAATGCGAGTCGGGTCCAGCGCCAGCGTGGGGAGCTGGGTGCTGATGTCGCGCTGCACCTCGGGGCTGCCGGGCAGGCTGTCTGCCACCTCGTGCGCGAGCGCGGCGAGGTCTACCGCTTCGGTATGCAAGGCCACATGCGGGCTGGCCAGGCGCTCGCTCTCCAACAAGTCGGTCACGAGGTCACGCATCAGCGCCAGATCGCGCAGCAGGGCTTCGCGGCTGGGCTGTACTTCGGGGGTTTCGGGTAGCAGTTCGGTGTTCAGGCGAGCGCGGGTAAGCGGGCTGCGCAGCTCGTGGCTGATGGCCAACAAGAGCGCGCGCTTGGCTTCCAGCATTTGGTGGATGTCGGCGCCCATGGTGTTGATGGTGTGCGCCAACTCCACCAACTCATCGGGGCGGCAATTGGGCACTTCAATGGGCTTGCCAAACTGGCCGGCCCCAAAGCGCATGGCACCGGCCCGAATGTCGTCTAGCGGGCGCAGCATTGCGGCGCACGCAGGGTGTAGGCCAGCCCAGGTAAGCAGCAGCAGCGCGCTCAGGGTTAACCAGCCCGATGTAGCGCGGCCGGTCGCGCCAGGCTTTCACGCTCACGCCAAACTGAATCAGGTGGCCATCGGCCGTAGTGCGCTCGTAAAAGCGTTCCGCTTCGGGCCCGTCGCTGGTGTCGCCCATCCAGTGGCGGTCGTGGTCATAGTCCGGGTCTTGCGGGTTGCTGCGCCAGTTCTTGCGGGCCGCTAATGCGCACGCTTAGCGGCAGGTGCGCGGTCAGAGCTTTGGCGCGCTCGACACTGGGCGGGCTGCCAATCTCGGCGGCAGCAATACGTAACT
>JAXHOO010000018.1:0-5458 GCA_034519365.1 Rhodoferax sp.
GTCAAACAGGTCTTTTGAACAACTTTGCGACTCACCATGACCGCCTCCCAGCGTTTTGTTTAAGTGCTTGATTTATAACTGATTTCGGGAGGTTGGCAGCAAATGCCCACCAGCGAAAATGCCGACAAACCCTGCAAGCTTGCTTATCAACAATGGTCTTTGCTGTTGAACACCTTTCTACCAATACGCTACGACGCTTGATTTTATTGGCTTAGAACGCAATACTGTTCATATGAACAGTATTAAAAATCCGACAAAGACGTCACCGCTACATCACCCACCCCTACGCGCTGCCCGCCTGCTAGACCAAGTGCGCGAGCGGCTGCGGTACATGCACTACAGCCTGCGCACCGAGCAAACCTATGTCTACTGGATACGCTGGTTTATCCGCTACAGCGGCCTTCGCCATCCCAAAGACATGGGGCGCCCGGAAGTGGAGGCGTTTCTGACCATGCTGGCAACGGAGCGCAAGGTTGCTGCATCTACCCATCGACAGGCACTTAGCGCCTTGCTCTATTTGTACAAGGAAGTGCTTGCACAGGAGCTGCCATGGCTACAGGAAATAGGCAGACCGACGACATCCAAACGGATTCCAAGTGTCTTGACGCGAGAAGAAGTTCAGCGAGTATTGGCGTTAACACCCTCCGTTGAGGGATTGTTGGCTCGCTTGCTATACGGCACAGGGATGCGCCTCATGGAAGGACTTAGCCTGCGTATCAAAGATCTGGACTTTGATCGTCATGTACTCATTGTGCGCGATGGCAAGGGCAGCAAAGACCGTGTGGTGATGTTGCCGCGCGCATTGGAGCAGCCGCTGCGCGAACAACTTGCTGTGTCACAGGCGTTGTGGAGTGCAGACCGCGCCAAACAGCGCCCCGGTGTGTACCTTCCGCACGCACTGGAGCGCAAGTACCCGCGTGCGGGGCAATCGTGGGCATGGCATTGGGTGTTTCCCTCTCCCACCTTGGCAATAGACCCACGCTCAGGCGTGGAACGAAGGCACCACCTTTACGAGCAGCGCTTGCAGCGCGCGCTCAAACAAGCGGTTGTCCGGGCCGGTATACACAAACCCGTGTCGGTGCACACCCTGCGCCACTCCTTCGCCACCCACCTGCTACAAGCGGGCACCGATATCCGCACGGTGCAAGAGCTGCTGGGCCACAGCGATGTGTCCACCACCATGATTTACACCCATGTGCTCAAGGTGGCGGCGGGTGGCACCGCCAGCCCGCTGGACACCTTGCTGCCTGTGCACTAGCCAAACGCTACCAAATTCATAGCTGCTTGCGCAATAAAAAAGAGGGCCGCAGCCCTCTTTTACTTGTAACACCAGCTCAAAAATCTCAGTGCCGGATCAAGTGGTCAAACGCGCTCAGCGCGGCCTTGGAGCCCTCGCTGGCTGCAATCACGATTTGCTTGTAAGGCACGGTGGTGCAGTCGCCTGCGGCAAACACGCCGGGCACGTTGGTGTGGCCTTTGGCGTCCACCACGATTTCGCCGAACTTGCTCAGGTCCACCACGCCCTTCAGGAACTCGGTGTTGGGCACCAGGCCGATTTGCACGAACACGCCTTCCAGCGCCACGTGGTGCTCCACGCCGGTGGCGCGGTCTTTGTACTTCAGGCCGTTGACCTTGCCATCCGCACCGGTGATCTCGGTGGTCTGGGCGTTGGTGTGTACGGTCACGTTGGGCAGGCTGAGCAGCTTTTTCACCAACACGGCGTCGGCCTTCAGCTGGTCCGCAAACTCGATCACCGTCACGTACTTCACCACGCCCGCCAGATCGATGGCGGCTTCGATGCCGGAGTTGCCACCGCCAATCACGGCTACGTCTTTGCCCTTGAACAACGGGCCGTCGCAGTGCGGGCAGTAGGCCACGCCTTTGTTTTTGTACTCGGCCTCCCCGGGCACGTTCACATTGCGCCAGCGGGCGCCGGTGGACACGATGACGGTCTTGGCCTTGAGCGTGCCGCCGTTGGCCAGCACCACTTCGGTCAAACCACCGGCTTCTGCGGCGGGCACGATTTTGTCGGCGCGCTGCAGGTTCATGATGTCCACGCCATACGAGCGGGTCTGGGCTTCCAGCGCGGCGGCGAACTTGGGGCCGTCGGTTTCTTGCACCGAGGGGTAGTTCTCAATGGCCATGGTGTCGTTGGTCTGGCCGCCAAAGCGCTCGGCCGCCACACCCACGCGGATGCCTTTGCGGGCGGCGTACACCGCAGCCGCAGCGCCAGCTGGGCCACCGCCGACGATGAGCACGTCATACGGGTCTTTGGCAGACAGCTTGGCGGCGTCTTTGTCGGCAGCGCCGGTGTCGAGCTTGGCCACAATTTCTTCCACCAGCATGCGGCCGTTGCCGAACAGCGCGCCATTCAGGTAGACGCTGGGCACGGCCATGATTTCACGGGCGTTGATTTCGTCCTGGAAAGCGCCGCCTTCAATCACTGTGGTTTTGACCTTGGGATTCAGAATGGCCATGAGGCTCAGGGCCTGCACCACGTCCGGGCAGTTGTGGCAGGTGAGGCTCATGTAGACCTCGAAGTTGAAGTCGCCATCCAGGCCTTTGATCTGGTCGATCACGTCCTGCTCGACCTTGGGCGGGTGGCCGCCGCTCCACAGCAGGGCCAGCACCAGCGAGGTGAATTCGTGGCCCAGGGGCAGGCCGGCAAAGCGCAGAGAAGTGTCGGTGCCAGCACGCTTGAGGGCGAACGATGGCTTGCGGGCATCGGTGCCGTCAAAGGACACGGTGATCTTGTCGCTGCGCAAACTCTGGATGGTTTGCAGCAGGTCGCGCATTTGCACGGAGTTGTCGTCATCACCCAGGGACGCCACCATCTCGATCGGCAGCGTGACGCGCTCCAGGTAAGCGCCGAGTTGGGATTTGAGGGTGTCGTCGAGCATGGTGATTCCTTTTGCTATCGATTTACTAGCTGCTTGCGCACATTTTGTGTGGGCTACAGCCATATTTTGGGTAAAAAAAAGCCGGACGGCCTGCTGCACACGCAGCAGGACGCTGTCCGGCGTTCCGTGTAGCCAAATGTTTTGCCGCCGGGCCGTCCCAAGGCAAAACGCAGCCCCCTCGGGGGGCAGGAAGCTACACGCAGTGAGCGACCGTGGGGGTCTTGCTCTTTAGATCTTGCCGACCAGGTCGATGGAAGGAGCGATGGTCTTGGCGCCTTCGTTCCACTTGGCGGGGCACACTTGGCCGGGGTTGGCGGCGGTGTACTGGGCAGCCTTCAGCTTGCGCACGGTTTCCTTGACGTCGCGGGCGATTTCGTTGGAGTGCACTTCGGCAGTCTTGATGACGCCTTCGGGGTTGATGATGAAGGTGCCGCGCAGTGCCAGGCCTTCTTCGTCGATATGCACGTCAAAGGCGCGTGTCAGGGCGTGGGTGGGGTCGCCAATCAGGGGGAACTTGGCCTTGCCCACGGCGGGGGAAGTTTCATGCCACACCTTGTGGGCGAAGTGGGTGTCGGTGGTCACGATGAACACTTCAGCACCGGCCTTTTGGAATTCAGCGTAGTTGTCCGCTGCGTCTTCCACTTCGGTGGGGCAGTTGAAGGTGAACGCTGCAGGCATGAAGATGAACACGTTCCACTTGCCCTTGATGGACTCGTTGGACACAGTCACGAACTTGCCGTTGTGGAAGGCTTCGTTCTTGAAGGGAGCGATGGTGGTGTTAATCAAAGACATGGTGATTTCCTCTTGAATTGCTTGTTCGATAAGTGAACGGGGTGAATCTTAGAGCGATTGCGCCATGTTTTGGGTTGATTGATCCAATCAACCACATTGACTTTGCCTATGACGACCGAAACACCCGGTGGTGCAGGCGGCGCAAGGACCACCACACGCTGACAGCCACCACCGGAATGGCGGCTGCCGCCGTCATTTCGGGGCTCCAGGGCCAACCCCAGTGCTGGGCGCCCTTGGCCAGGTAGCTGGCCAGGCCCACGATGTAGTAGGTAATCGCCGCCACTGACAGGCCTTCCACCGTGGACTGCAGCTTGAGTTGCATGCCCTGGCGGCTGTTCATGGTGGCCAGCAGGGCCTGGCTGCTTTGCTGCTGCTCGATTTCCACCCGGGTGCGCAGCAGGTTGCTGATGCGGGAGACGCGCTGCGACAGCGCATCTTGCCGGCGGCTGGACCAGGCGCAGGTGCTGCGCGCGGGCGTCAGGCGCCGCTCCATGAATTCACCAATGGTCTGCATGCCGGCCAGGCGCGACTCGGCAATGTCGTCTATGCGCTTGTCCACCAGCTCAAAGTAGGCTGCGCTGGCCGAAAAGCGCGAATGGGTCGCCGCATGCTGGCTTTCCACCTGGCCCGCCAAGCGGGTGAGGCGGTCCAGCAGCTGCGGCTCATCGTCGCGCGTGGCGGTGCGGATGGCCTCGGCCAATGCAGCCAGTTCGCGCTCGGCGCTGGCCAATACCGCGGATGCCTCGCGCGCAGCCGGCAAGCCCAACAGGGCGGCCATGCGGTAGGTTTCAATCTCCAGCAGGCTTTGCACCAGGCGGCCCAAGCGGCGCGGCGTCATGCCACCGGCCAGCAACACCATGCGCGAGAAGCCGTCGGCATGGACCGCAAAGTCGGTGTAGACCTCCCCAAAGCCATCAGCCACCGTCGAGGCCACCAGCGTCTCTTCGTGCAGCACCTGGCGAATCCAGGGAGCGGTATCCACGTCTTGCGTAGGCTGCACCCACAGGTGCAGGCTGGCCAGGCACTCCCCGGCAGCGCTGCAAACCATTGCTGCGGCACCGCATCCAGCGCCAGTTCGAGTTCACGCTCGGCCCCACCTTGCCCGGCGATCGGACGCATGAAGGTCCAGGTGACAAACTCGGTATGGCAGCTCCCAACGCACCCGGTACAACCCAAAATCCATCCGCAGGTGGATGGACCCGACAACCGGCCGGCAGCAGGTAGACGGCGCGGTTCGGGTTCAGGTCGTCCTTGTGCGCCGGCATGGCGGCCATCGCGGCCGTGGCACTCGGGCTGGGTCGACCACGACCAGCAGGTCGAGAGCTTGTCCATCGCTCCGCTTCATCTCCAGACCGCGGGTCTGCGAGTTCGGCGCATGGCCCCAGAAGAACAGGCCGCGCAGGTTCGAGTCCTGGTCGATCAGCTCGTTCTTCTCCAGCACGCCGTCGATCCAGCGCGAGACCGTCATGCCGGACTTGCTCATCATGCCGGGCGCGTACTGCTTCTTGATCCACTCGTAGTCGACGCCCCAGACCTTGGCGAAGTGCTTCCACGAACCTTCCGCAAGGCCGTAGTAGCCGGGCAGCGAATCCGGGTTCGGGCCGACGTCGGTGGCGCCCTGCACGTTGTCGTGGCCGCGGAAGATGTTGGTGCCGCCGCCGGACTTGCCGACGTTGCCCAGCGCCAGCAGGTAGGCGAGGCCCGCACGATCGCGTTGCCGATGCGTGTGCCGCGTCTGGCCTGTGCAGTAACTGAACGAAGTACAC
>JAXHOO010000042.1:0-92160 GCA_034519365.1 Rhodoferax sp.
GTAAAACGAAAATATACAAATTAACGGTTTGCAACTTGTCAGATATGCGCTTAACAATTTCAAATTTAATTGTTGAAATTTGTTGCAATAATTTTCATTTGCCGGATAAGCGCGAATATAATAATTTATACGCCTCATAATTTTGATTTAATTTTTTCGCTGAATGCGCGTTTGGCTCAATCGTTTCAATCACTTGGATTGAATTTCTTTGCTCGTCGGCAGTCCACACGCACCGCTCAACTCCGGCGAGAATTGCTGCGCCAAACGCTGCGCCTTCGTCACCTTCGATAATTTCGACGGGTTTGCCATAAACATCCGCTTGAATTTGTCGCCAAAGTTTGGATTTTACCGCCGCCACCCAATCTATTGAAGAAATTCACGCCCGAAGCTTTGAAAAAATTTCTAACGAATCACGCAGAAAATGCCACACCTTCTAAAACTGCCCGTGTCAAATGTGCTTTCGTGTGGCTCGCCGTAATCCCGACAAAAGTGGCGCGAGCGTTTGCGTCCAGATGCGGCGCACGTTCTCCCATCAAATACGGCAACCAAATCGCCCCATCAGGCACGCTCGGAATTTTCGGCTTGTGCTACTAATTCGTCATAGCTTTTGCCTTCTGTTCTCCGGCTCCTTCAAACAAGCCCGGCGGACATTAACGCCCGTGTTATGCCAACGATTCGGAATCGCGTGACCGGCGTGTGGATTCGCCTTGTAAAATCAGTCGAGATTATCGGAAACCGCAAAAATCACGCCCGATGTTCCGATTGTTGCCGAAACTTTTCCGTTTTCGACAATGCCCATTCCGATTGCGCCAGCCACGTTATCGCCTGCGCCCGCAATAATTTTATTATGAATCCACCCCGACCTGTTGCTTGTGCGCCAATTTCGGAAACTGTTCCGGTAATTTCTAATAGATTCATAGACTTTCGGCAAAATCTTTTCATCAATTTCAAAAGGCGGAAAGCATTTCGTTTGACATTTCGATTTGGACATCAAACATCAAAGTTCCCGAAGAATCCGCCACATCCGAAGCCTTATCGCCCGAAAGTTTTGAAACGAATGCCAATCTTTTAGAGTAAAAAACTGTCCTAACTTTCCTGCAATTTTCGGGTTCGTTTTCGGCGCAACCACAACAATTTGGCAAAGTAAAACCCGTAATTGCCGGATTGCGCACAAGTTCAATCAATTTTTCTTTTTGAATTTTACAGTAATTTCGGCAAACCATTGTTTTTCTGTCCGCTGATCACCACAACAACGCCGGACGAATAACTTTGTCCGCAGCATCCAAAAAAACCGAGCCGTGCATTTGCCCAGAAAAGCTGATTGCGCCGATTTGTTCAGCATCAACAATCTGCAAAACTTTGCGAATAACTATTTTACAAGCCGCTACCAATCATCAGGATTCTGTTCCGCCCAACCAATTTCGGGCGAGCCAAAATCTTCGTGCAAATCCGTAGCAGACGCGATAACCCGACCATTTTTCATCAATTACAACTGCCCGCGAACCACTGGTGCCAATGTCTATTCAAAATTTCATTCAATTTTTTCACATTACCTTACTCAACCGTCACCGATTTTGCCAAATTGCGCGGTTGGTCAACGTCACTGACACCAAGCGGATTGCAATGTTATAAATAATAATAATTGCAAAGGCACTATCGAAAAATCGGCGAAAGAAATAAATCGAAGTTGCTGGAATTTTCGATAACGTGGTCAGAAACTTTGGAACTCATTCCGTCGCCTTCAGTTAGGATTGAAACGATGATTCCGTCGCGCGATTTTACTTCGACAATATTTCGAGTGCGTTTTTTCTTCTTGCAATTCGCGTTGCCTTCTCCGGTGTGTGTAGCAGCCAATTAATTTTTCGTCAATCAACTTATTGGGCCGTGTTTCATTTCGCCAGCCGGATAGCCTTCAGCGTGGATACCGAAATTTCTTTGAGTTTCAATGCTTCCAACGCAACGGGGATTGATGCCACGTCCGAGATAAAAATCCTTGGACACGGAAAAACTCTCGATAATTCTTCGTTGGTCAGCATCGTTCAAAAGTGTTTCGATTTTGAGCGGTAATTGCCAATTCTTGTGCGTGATATTTGGCTTCGGCTTCGTCAATTTTACCGCGCAGTTGCCAAGATAGAGCGCGAACGATATATCGCAATCATCTGTGCGGTAAATGCTTTGGTCAATGCACCTGATTAGGTTGGCGTGTCAAAATTGTGCCGTCAGCCTCGCGGGTAATCATTGAACCAAAGACGTTTGCAGATTGCTAAAGATTTTGCAACACTCACTCCAACACGCATTGCCGCGATTGGTGTCCTTGGATTTCATTAGATGCGAAATAACATTATCAAATCTGTTTCGTCTAAAACAGGATTGCGGTAACGAAATTCGGAAGCGTAATCAACTTCAACGGGAACTCGCGCAAGTTGTTCGAAACGCATATATTTTTCCGCGATTCCGGCGTGCCAGCTAGTACACAAGCCGCAATTTTGATGGAGCAGAACCACTTTATTCGTCTTCGGAAATATTAATAACATCAAGAAAAACTTTTTGCCTGTATCGTGCGAAACGCGATAACTGACGACTATCGCAGACCTGGCGCAGGAGCTGCTTATTAAATTTCCTTGACGACATAAATGCTTGAATCCGCCTTTTCGCCGCAATCGGATCCCAAGTGATGCATTTGCTACGGCCTCAACTGCGTTTCCGTCAAAATCCGTAACTCGCACAGATTCTTTGATTAGCACCGCAATTTCTTTTTCGCCAAGATAAAAACATCTCGCGTATGTTGCAAAAACGCGTTATATCGGATGCCACAAAAAATTCGCCATCGCCCAAGCCAATCTGACCAGCGGATATTCGCGGACGGCAATAATCGTGTCAGGTTCATCAGCGAAATTATTGATAATGCAAAAATTCCACGCAGTTGTTGGACAGTTTGGCGGACTGCTTCTTCAAAACACGCCGTCGGTTTTGAGTATTTCTTCAATCAAATGCGGGACGATTTCCGTGTCGGTTTCGTGGGCGCAGCCGACTACATCGTCAAACCATTTCGGGCCCCGATTGTGTTGGCCCGCGTCCGGACCCACCTCGCCCTGTTCGACCAGACCCGGGAGTTGGAGCACCAGGTGCTAGTCCGGACCGCCGCGCTACGACAAAATGAAGCCCGCCTGCAACTGGCCGCCAGTGTGTTCACGCACGCCAAGGAAGGCATTTTCATCATTGACCAAGACAGCCGCGTGGTGGATGTCAACGAGGCCTTTACCCACATCACCGGCTACAGCCGCGAAGATGCCATGGGCCAAGACTTGCGCACCTTGGTCTATTCGGAGCGGCAAAGCGACGATTTTTACGAGCGCCGCCGCCAGTTGATACTGGAGAACGGCAATTGGACCGGTGAGGTCTGGAATCGCCGGAAAAACGGCGACATCCACCCCGAGCAGCTCACGCTCAGCGTGCTGTACGACGCACAAGGGGCCGTGCGCAACCTCATCGGCCTGTTCACCGACCTGTCAGAGGCCAAGACCCACCAAAGCCAGTTAGAGCGACTTGCCCACTATGACAAAGCGCGCTGACGGGGTTGCCCAACCGCGTGCTGCTGGCCGACCGCCTGCAGCAGTCCTTGGGCCAGTGCCTGCGCCTGCAGACGTCGCTGGCGGTAGTGGTGATGGACCTGGACGGCTTCAAAACCGTGAACGACCGCTGTGGCCAAGACGCGGGCGACGAACTGCTGATGGTGCTGGCGCGGCGAATGGGTGACATGCTGCAGACCGGTGACACGCTTGCCCGCATCGGCGGCGACGAATTTGTGGCGGTTCTGGTAGGCCAGTCGGTCGATCATTGCTTTGAACAACAACTGCAACGCCTGCTGGAGGCCGCCGCAACGGCCGTAACACTTCAAGGCCAGAGCGACACGCTGCGGGTCTCGGCCAGCATGGGCTGGACCACGTACCCGCAAGACCCCTCCGATGTGGATGGCCTGCTGCGCCATGCCGACCAAGCCATGTACCTCGCCAAGCAAGCGGGCAAGAACCGCTACCACCTGTTCGACACGGCCCAGGACGCCGCCGTCACCACGCAACAGCAAACCTTGGAGCACATTCGCCTGGCCCTGCTCGCACAGCAGTTCGTGCTGCACTACCAGCCCAAGGTCAACATGCGCAGCGGCAAGGTCATAGGGGCTGAGGCCTTGATACGCTGGCAACACCCCCAGCGCGGCCTGCTGGCGCCTGGCGCTTTCCTGCCTGTGATTGAAAACCACCCGCTCAGCGTAGACCTGGGCGAATGGGTCATTGCCAACGCGCTGCAGCAAATGCGCCAGTGGCAAACGCTGGGCCTAGAGTTGGCGGTGAGTGTGAACATCGGTGCGCGCCAACTACAACAGGAAAACTTCAGCTCCCGTTTGGCAGCCCTGCTGGCGACCTACCCGGACATCGCCCCGTCGCGCTTGGAGCTGGAGATTCTGGAGACCAGTGCGCTGGAAGACATTGCCTGGGTGTCCCGGGTGATGGTGACTTGCCAGGGCCTGGGGGTGCGCTTTGCACTGGACGACTTTGGCACCGGCTACTCCTCGCTGACCTACCTCAAGCGCCTACCCGCCGAAATGCTCAAGATCGACCAGAGCTTTGTGCGCGACATGCTGATCGATCGCGACGATCTGTCCATCGTGCAGACCGTCATCGGTCTGGCCGAAGCCTTCCACCGCGGGGTCATTGCGGAGGGCGTGGAGACCACGGACCACGGAACCGCTCTGCTGCGTATGGGGTGCGAGTTGGCACAGGGCTACGGGGTTGCGCGCCCGATGCCGGCCGACAAACTCCCGGATTGGGTCGCGCATTGGCGACCTGACCCCAGTTGGACCGAGGAAGACGACCCCGTCATTTTCGCAGCCTGAGTGATTCAGTCTTTTTTGGCGGTGCGCAAGCGTGCCCGCGGGTGCGCCGCGTCGTAGGCCTTGGCCAAGTGCTGAAAGTCCAGCCGGGTGTAGACCTGTGTGGTGGTGATGTTGGCGTGGCCCAGCAGCTCTTGCACCGCCCGCAAATCACCGCTGCTTTGCAGCACGTGGCTGGCAAACGAGTGGCGCAGCATGTGCGGATGCACCGGGGCGTTGAGGCCGGCCAGCTGGCTGCGGCGCTTGAGGCGCTGCCAAATGCTTTGCGCCGTGAGGCGCGTGCCATTGCGCCCGGTGAACAGGGCCATGCTGGCATCTGCCAGGGCGGCGGGCACCGGCGCGGCGCTGGCCGTGCCGCTGGGGCCGCGCAGATCCAGCCAGCGTTGCAGAGCCGCCAGGGCGGAGGTACCGACCGGCACGGTACGGCGCTTGCTGCCCTTGCCCAGCACATGGGCCTCGGCGGCTTGCAGGTCGACCCAGCCTTTGGCGTCCTTGCCGGCCACCACGTCCAGCCCCACCAGCTCGCCCACGCGCAGGCCGCTGCCATAGAGCAGCTCCACCATGGCCGCGTCGCGTGCTTCCAGCCAGGCGTTGTCGTCGCTTTCAAAGTCGGCCAGCTGCACTGCGTCGTCCACGCCCAGCGCCTTGGGCAGGGGCTTGGGGGCTTTGGGGGAGCGCACGTCCTGCACCGGGTTGCTGGCCACCAGGCCTTGGCGGCCCAGCCAGGTGTAAAAACCGCGCCAGCCCGAGAGGATGAGTGCAATGCCACGGCCGCTGCGCCCGCCGCTGTGCATCTGCGCCACCCAGCGGCGGATGTGGTTGTTTTTGACGTCCCGCAGCGCCACCTGGGCCTGGGTGGCGTTGGCCGCCAACTTACCTAGGTCCAGCGCGTACAGCTCGACCGTGCGCGTGGCCAGGCGTTTTTCGACGCGGACGTACTCCAGGTATTTTTCTACCAGGGCCGTATCGTCCGCAGTCACGGCAGATAAGGCTTAACGAAGGCGCGAGAGCGCGGCGCTGGCGAGCTCGCCAATGCGCGCCAGGAATTCGGTGCCCATGCCGCTGTTGAAGCGCTGCGCATCGCTGGAGGCCAGCACCAACATGCCAAAGGCCGGGGCACTGCTGCCCGCCATGCCGCTGCGCAGCGGAATCAGCGCCAAGGAACTCACGTTGTGCGGGTCTTCCAACCAACCCACGGCTTCAAAACCGGTGTTCAGTCCGCAGAAGGGTTCGGTCAGCGAGGAGGCAAACACTTTGGCGTCATCACTCACGCCTTGCACACAGCCCAGACCGGCAAATTCGTCAGCCACGCCCCACATGCGCAGGCCCACTTGGGGCACGGCAAACTGGTCTTTGATCTCCTGCACGATTTCCGCAGGCAAATCGGCCAGGTTCGTGGTGAGGAACAGGGTGCGCGCCCAGCGCAGGATCTTGTCCGACAGCATCACGTTCTCGTTGCCGTTGCGGATCATCTCCATGATGCGCTGCTCCAGCAACTTGATCTTCTCGCGCAGCATCTCGGCCTGGCGCTCCTGCAGGCTCACGGCGCGGTGGCTGTGCGGGCTGGTGAACTGCACCGTGGCCAGCAGCTCGGCGTGACGCTGAAAGAAGTCGGGTGTGTTGGCCAGGTAGTTGGCGATGTCGTCTTCGGTGATGGGGTTGGCCAAGGCCTGGTTCACGGGGTGGGTCATGGTGCGATCAGTGGGTTATTCGGGAAGGTCAATTTCGCCGTGGAACACGGTGGTGGCGGGGCCGGTCATGAAAACAGATTGGCCCATGCCCGCCCAAGCGATGGTGAGCACACCGCCACGGGTCTGCACGTCCACGCTGGCGTCCAGCAGGCCCAGGCGGATGCCCGCGACCACCGCCGCGCAGGCGCCGGTGCCGCAGGCCAGGGTCTCGCCCACGCCGCGCTCGAACACGCGCAGGCGCACCTGGCTGCGGTCCACCACCTGCAAGAAACCCACGTTCACGCCCTGCGGGAAACGCAGACTGGCCTGCACGGCCGGGCCCAGGGTGGCCACCGCAGCGGTATCCACGTCGTCCACCAGCGTCACGGCATGGGGGTTGCCCATGGACACAGTTGCTACTAAAAGAGGAGCTGCTTGCGCAGTATTTGCAAGGGCTAGAGGCCAATTTCCCCATGAACCCATGGGCTGCAGCGTCAGGCCGGTATCGTCAAACGGAATCTCGGCCGGGGTGAACACCGGCGCGCCCATGTCCACCGTCACCCGGCCATCGGCATTCAGGCGCGGCTCGATCACGCCTTTCATGGTCTGCACGCGGAGGCGATCCTTGGTGGTCAGTCCCTTGTCGTGCACAAAGCGGGCAAAGCAGCGCGAGCCATTGCCGCACTGCTCCACCTCGTTGCCATCGGCGTTGTGGATCATATATTCGAAGTCGATGCCCTCGGCGGGCGAGGGGCGCACGGTGAGGATCTGGTCGGCACCGACGCCAAAGTGGCGGTCGCCCAGAAAGCGGTAGTGCGCAGGCGTGAGGCCCAGGCGGCCCCGCGTTTCGTCGAGCACGACAAAGTCGTTGCCCGCACCCTGCATTTTGGTGAACTGAATTCGCATGGCCGAATTATCCGCGTTTGGCGTCACAATCCGCCGCATGGTTAGACCCACCCACACCCTCCCTGCGGATACCTTGCCCGCAGCCGCCTCGCTGATCGACGCCTGGCAAACCGACCGCCCCACCCCGCTGCTACGCAACGTGCTGCGACTGACCGCCCCTAATCCGGGCGTGATGACCGGCCCCGGTACCAATAGCTACCTGGTGGGCGAGCCCGCCACCGGCTACACCGTAATCGACCCCGGCCCGGCCGACGCCGACCATCTGCAACGCCTGTGGCAGGCCGCCGCCTTTGAAGACGGTAGCGGTGGCAACATCCTGCGCATCGTCTGCACCCACTCCCACCCCGACCACTCGCCAGGCGCGGCGCCGCTGCAGGCGCTGTGCCAAGGCGGGCCGCCGATTTTGGGCCTGCCTTCAGCGCCTACCGCACGGGCCGCCAGCGACTTCACGCCCGACCGGCCGCTATCAAATGGAGAGCTGCTCGCGCATATGCTGCCTGGGCTAGACGTCGAAACGGCTCTCAAACCTGTGCACACACTGCAGGTCATATACACCCCGGGCCATGCGGCCAACCACGTGTGCCTGCTGCTGGAAGAAGACGGCCTGCTGTTCAGCGGCGACCACATCCTCAACGGCAGCACCACGGTGATCGACCCGCCCGACGGCAATATGCGCGACTACCTGGATTCGCTGGACGCGCTGACCGAGGCCTGCACCGCATACGGCGTGCAGTACATCCTGCCGGCCCACGGCCATGTGATCGACGGCGCGCTGGAGGCCATTGCCAAACTCAAGGCGCACCGCCTGGCGCGCGAGGCCAAAATTGCCGCCGTGATGCAAGCCAACCCGCTGGGCAGCCTGGACGACTGGCTGCCGCTGGCCTACGACGATGTAGATTCGCGCATCTGGCCCGTGGCCAAGCGCTCCTTGCAAGCGCATGTGGAACGCATCTACGCGCTGCAAAACCAGGAAGGCCGCGCATGAGCACCACGCCCCCCAAACCAGCCCGCCCCTTGCTGCGCAAGCCAGAAAAACCGACGCGCCCGGCCACCGCAACTCCGGCGCCAGTAGCGACCGCTTCCGCCCGCCCGCAGCGACCGCTGGCGCAGCAGGCCCCGGCCCCGCAGCCACCTAGCAACAAGAAGCCCCGCCTGCGCAAACCGCGCAAGGATGCGCCGGAGTACCAAGCGCCCCCCAGCAAAGAAGAGACTGGTGAGCGCCTGTCCAAACGCGTCATGCAGCTCAAGGGCTGCTCGCGCAAGGAAGCCGAGCAGTACATCGAAGCAGGCTTTGTGACCGTGAACGGCGTAGTGGTGGAAGAGCCCGCGCTGCGCATAGACCGGCAAACCGTGGCGATAGACCCGCAGGCCAGCCTGCTGGCCATGGTGTCGGTCACCCTCATCCTGAACAAGCCACCCGGCACCACTGACGGGCTGGAAGATCCGGACGATGACGACGAAGCGCCCCCCCGCCCCGCCGCGCGTGGCCCCGGCAGCCGCAAGGCTCCGCCGCCCAATGCACGCAGCTTGCTCACCCCCCAGACCCACTGGGCCCACGACCCCAGCGAGACGCGCGTGCTCAAGCGCCACTTCAAGAACCTGGAAGCCGACATCGAACTGGAGACCGGCGCCAGCGGGCTGGTGGTGTTCACCGAGGACTGGCGCACCACACGCAAGCTGACCGAAGACATGGCCACTATGGAACATGAGTTTCTGGTCGAGGTGAAGGGCGAGGTGGCCCCCGAGGCCCTCAAGCCGATTGGCTACGCGCTCAAAGACGACCGGCTGGACCTGCCCCAAGTGAAGGTGAGTGTGAGCAGCAGCACGCCCGAGATGAGCCGCCTGCGCTTCGCCATCAAGGGCTCCCACCCCGGGCTGGTGGCCTACCTGTGCGGCTTGGCCAATCTGGACATCCTGGCCATGCGCCGCGTGCGGCTGGGGCGTGTTTCCCTGGCCGACCTGCCCATCGGGCAGTGGCGCTTTTTGGCGGACTACGAGAAGTTCTAGGACGCGATGTAGTTTTGCAACTGCGTAATGGTCAGTTCGCGGTCCTTGATAATTTCGTCCATCAGGTCGCGGATGGAGACCATGCCCAACACCCGGCTGCCGTCCACCACCGGCAAGTGGCGAATCTTCTTCTGGCTCATGAGGGCCATGCAATCGTCGGTATTGGTTTTGGGTGTGACGGTGAGCACCTGCGCGGTCATGATGTCTTTGACCTTGGTGTCTTTGGAGGAGCGTCCGGCCAGGGCGATTTTGCGGGTGTAGTCGCGCTCCGAGAATACGCCAACCAGCTTGTCACCGTCCATCACCATCAGCGCACCCACGTTCCAGTCCGCCAGCATTTCCAGCGCGTTGTAGACGCTGTCATCGGGACTCAGGCTCCAGATGGCGCCGCCTTGTTTCTCCAACAGTTCAAGAATCGGTCGCATGGCTTCATCTCCCAATGACTGTGAAGACCCAACCATACAACAAAAAAAGTGTGAAGCCCACCGATAAGCCGGATTCTGTGCATGGGGGTTTCCCCGCACGTGACCACCATTACTCTGGGCCGCTGGTCACCCAAACGGCTCGATGCTACCTACCCGCCAACTCCGGGGGCCCCGTCAACGTTGGCCTACTTGGTATTGCTGCGCGTAGAGATTGCCCGTTTCACCCGAACTAAATCGGCTCGTCTCTGTTGCTCTAATCCTCACCTTAGGGCCGTCTACTTGCGTAGACGGCTTGTCGGTGGACAGTCGTTAACTGCTACGCTGCCCTATGCAGTCCGGACGTTCCTCCAGTGCTTGGTTTCCCAAATTGCACCAGCGGTGGTCTGGTGGGCTTCACCCCCCGATTATCGCGCCTGCCAGCCCCGCCCCTGCGCAACTGGCATATGGATATGCCCAAAGTGTCGCAAGGAATTCAGACATTGGGGCCAAAATGACGACTGCCTTTATCGGAGACACCCCATGGCATTCGACAACGTCCTGCAAACCATCGGCAACACGCCCCACATCCGTATCAACAAGCTGTTTGGCGACACCCACAAGGTCTACGTCAAGAGCGAGCGCAGCAACCCCGGCGGCTCCATCAAAGACCGCATCGCCTTGGCCATGGTGGAAGACGCCGAGAAAAGCGGCGCGCTGAAACCCGGCGCCACCATCATCGAACCCACCTCGGGCAACACCGGCGTCGGTCTGGCCCTGGTCGCCGCCGTCAAAGGCTACAAGTTGATTTTGGTCATGCCCGACAGCATGTCCGTCGAACGCCGCCGGCTGATGCTGGCCTACGGCGCCTCGTTTGACCTGACACCGCGCGAAAAAGGCATGAAGGGCGCCATTGCGCGCGCCGAAGAGCTGCGCGACCAGACGCCCAACGCCTGGATTCCACAGCAATTTGAAAACCCCTCCAACATCGACGTGCATGTGCGCACCACGGCGCAAGAAATCGCCAACGACTTTCCCAATGGCGTGGACGTCATCATCACCGGCGTCGGCACCGGTGGCCACATCAGCGGGGTGGCGCAAGTGCTCAAGGCCAAGTGGCCCCAGCTCAAAGTATTTGCAGTCGAACCCACGGCCTCGCCCGTGATCAGCGGCGGCGCGCCTGCGCCCCACCCGATTCAGGGCATTGGTGCGGGCTTCATCCCGAAGAACCTGAAAACGGAGTTGCTGGACGGCGTGATCCAGGTGGACGCCGAACCCGCCCGCGAGTACGCGCGCCGCAGCGCACGCGAAGAAGGCTTGCTGGTCGGAATCTCCAGCGGCGCCACGCTCGCCGCTATTGCCCAAAAGTTGCCAGAGATCACCGCAGGCAGCACCGTACTGGGCTTCAACTACGACACGGGCGAACGCTACCTGTCGGTGGACGGATTTCTTCCCGCCTGAGCGTCAAGCCACCGTATAGCCGCCGTCCACCACTAGCGCGTGGCCGCTGACATAGCTGGCAGCCTCCGACAACAGAAACAGTACCGGCCCGGCAATCTCCTCCGGCTGGGCTGGGCGCCCGGCGGGGGACTGCGCCAAAGCGGCCTGCATATTGGCCTCGCTACCAAAGCCTGCCAGGCTCATAGGCGTCACCGTCGGGCCGGGGCAGACCGCATTGATGCGGATCCCCTGTTTGAAATACTCCAAAGCGGCGTTCCGTGTCAGTCCCAAACCGGCATGCTTGCTGGCGGTGTAGGACGCAATATTGGCAAAGCCCACTTGGGCCGATATAGAGAGGTTGTTCACGATGGCCCCTCCCCCGCTCGCCAGCATGGCGGCAATCTGGGCCTGCATGGCCCAGAGCATACCCATCACATTGGTGCGCAGCACCAATTCAACCCCAGCACTGTCCAAGGTGTGCAGCGGCCCACCCTCGCCCATCATGCCCGCGTTATTGAAGGCGCCGTCTAGGCGCCCAAAACGCTGGACGGCAGCAGACACACTTTGCTGAACGCTGGCCTGGTCCGACTGGTCCATGGTCAGCACCAAGGCCTGACCTCCCGCCGCGGTCACCTGCTCGGCCAAGGCGTCGCAAAGGGCCGTGCGCCGGGCGGCCAGCACCACATTGGCCTTGCGCCGCGCCAGCGCCAGCGCCGTGCTGGCGCCAATGCCAGACGAGGCGCCCGAGAGGAAATAGGTTTTGCCGGACAGATCGGCAGCGAAAGAAGGCATGTGGAACTCCTGAAAAGGCTTCACCCTGAAACCAGAGCCCCTAGCTTATTGATGCAAAATCAATCCACAAATAGCAAATATGTCTTCACCTTACTGAAACAGACTCATCAATACCATGCAAGTGGACCTTCCCGACCTGAGGTTACTGAGCTGCATTGCGCGCCACCTGAGCTTTAGGCAGGCCGCCGACGAGCTGGGAGTGAGCGCATCCGCCGTCAGCCACTCCCTGCGCGCGCTGGAAGCCAAACTAGGCGTGCGCCTGTTCAACCGCACCACCCGCAGCGTGGCACTGACCGAGGCGGGGCAGCGGCTGCTCGGGCAAGTCGCCCCGGCACTCGACAACATCCAGCGGGCGCTAGAGGACATCAATACATTCCGGGACACCCCGGTGGGTCGGGTCCGTCTGAATGCCCCCCGCCCGGCGGGCGAATTGGTGTTGGCGCCCCTGGTTGCCAAGTTCTTGCGCCAATACCCCGGTGTCAAAGTCGACCTGGTGCTGGACGACGCGCTGGTGGACATCGTGCAAGCGGGTTTCGATGCCGGGGTGCGCTACGGCGAAAGCTTGCAGCAGGACATGGTGGCCATCCCCCTGGGCGGGCGCCAGCGCTTTGTGGTCGTGGCATCTCCCGATTACCTTCGTCAGCATGGGCCGCCCGGGTCGCCACGCGAGCTGGCGCAGTTTCCCTGCATCGGTTTGCGCTTCCCCAGTGGGGTGCTGTACCGCTGGGAGTTTGAAAAGGCGGGCGAACGCGTCGAAGTGGATGTGGACGGCCCGCTAACCCTGGGGGAGTTGTCACTGGCAGTGCGTGCCGCAGAGGATGGACTGGGCCTAGCCTACGTCTATGCCCAGCAAGCCGCCGCTGGTTTAGCTGCAGGCCGCTTGGTTCAGGTGCTCGGCGACTGGTGCCCAGAGGTGCCTGGGTTTTTCCTCTACTACCCCAGCCGCCGGTTGGCACCGGCGGCACTGCGCGCCTTTATCGATCTGGTACGGGCCGATACCGCATCGGCCGGCTAAACACGCGGACCAAAGCGGGCGATGGAGCGGGCCTTGGCCCGCTCAGCCTCTATCGTGCGGTCGCGTGGCTCCGCCGTGGTGACCAGCTGCTCAATCAGCGTGCGCGCGACCGCAGCGACCTGCTCCACCGCGCAGTCAAAAGCTTCCATATTGGCCTGCGAAGGCACACTGAAGCCACTGAGCTTGCGCACAAACTGCAGTGACGCATCGCGGATTTCCAGCTCCGTGGCCGGCGGCTCAAAATTGAACAAGGTTTTGATGTTGCGGCACATAGCGGGCTCCAGGCGGGTGCGGGTGTAGTTCCGGTATGGGCATCTTACGACCCCTCACTGCCCGGCCCGCAACCGCTTCCCTAGAAGGGCGTCGCGCTGGCAGAACGGTACGGGGCTTTGACTATGACACCGGCGAGCGCTACCTGTCCGTAGAGGGATTTCTTTCCGCCTAGTCCCCGGGGTGGATTACCCGGCTTGGTCAATTTTGTGCAGATAGGCCAGTGCAGCGCGCGGCGATGCGTTCAAGAGCTGCGCGATGTCGTTGACATCATCGGGGACTGCGGCGTTGTCCCAGCCCTGCGTGGTGTGGCGCGCCAAGCGTACCGCCAGCACCACATTGCGCACGATGGCCTGTTCGGCGTGCCGGTTATCGCAGATGCGCACCAACAACTCCGGCAGATGCCAGTGGCTCATCAGGTTTTGGCGCAAATCGTCGACCTCGATATGCAGCACGCTGCGCTGAACCGCAGCCGTGCGCAACGCGTGGTCTGCCTGCTGCGCCTGGGCAATTTGCAGTTGGAGGGTAGGCGCGTGGCACCACATCAGCATCTCGGCAAAATCGTACAAAAAGGCCGCCATGTGGATGACGCTTGCATCCGGGTCTGCCCGATGCACCGCAAAGCCCAGCGCAAAGTGGGCGGCGCGTTTGGCGCGCTGCATGAGCGCCCGCAAGCCGTCCAAGGCCAGGGGAACGGTTCGCAAACGGTCTTTGATCGTCGGTTGTGGCCCAAATTCTCGGAAAAACGGTGCAACGCCCATCAGCAGCAAAGAAGAGGTCACGCTTTCAGTTTCTGTGCCCGAGCCGATTCTGCGTTTGCTGGCGACGTGCGCCATGAGCTTGATCGTCATCAGCGGGTCGGCCTGTATGACTTCGCCCAACATATTGGCATCGACATCGTCTTCACGGGCACGTAGGCGCTCCAACGCCATGGCGGTGCTGGTGAGCACGGGGATGTCGGCATCCTGAAAGTAGCGCGTCCAGGCTGCCAAGTCAGGCAGCGGCCCCGCCAAATAGGCCGGCGCAAGTAGTGGCGCCGTGGCGGAAATCGCATCGACCGGGGGCGTTGGCGTGAGCATGGCGCAGTATGTTGGGGATATTTCGCTCGGTCAAGACACGAGGGACTTTGCACGACGCTGGCGCGCATGGGTCTTGCTAGGCCACCGGTAAAATCGACGCCCTGCTTGATAACTACGAGCCCGCCCCATGATTCGCATCACAGAACTCAAACTCCCGCTCGCGGCCCTGCCTGTCGAAGCCCGCCGCGCCGCCGACGCACCGTCCGAGACCGAGGCTGACCGTGGGCCCGTGGCCCACCCACTGAACGCTTTGCGCCAATTGGCCGCAACGGCACTCGGCATTCCACCCGACGGCATCGCCCAACTGACCGTTTTCAAACGCAGCTTCGACGCGCGCAAGGTCGATTTGCTGGCGGTTTACATTGTGGACCTGACGCTAGCCGACCCGTCGCAGGAGCCGCCGCTGTTGGCCCAGCACGCGAATCACCCGCACATCAGCGCCACCCCCGACATGGTCTACCGACTCGTGGCCCAGGCCCCGGCAGACTTTGGCCTGCATGACGGAGACGGTAAGGGCGAGCGCCCCGTGGTGGTGGGTTTTGGGCCCTGCGGCCTGTTGGCGGCGCTGGTGCTGGCGCAAATGGGCTTCAAGCCCATCGTGCTGGAGCGCGGCCAAAACGTACGCCAGCGGACCAAAGACACCTGGGGCCTGTGGCGCAAGAAGACGCTCAACCCGGAGAGCAATGTGCAGTTTGGGGAAGGCGGCGCCGGCACGTTTTCGGACGGCAAGCTCTACAGCCAGATCAAAGACCCGCGCTTTCTGGGCCGCAAGGTGATGCACGAGTTTGTGCAACACGGAGCCCCTGCCGACATCCTGTTTGAGGCCCACCCGCACATCGGAACCTTCAAGCTGGTGAAGGTCGTGGAAGGCCTGCGTGCCGAGATCATCGCGCTGGGTGGTGAGATTCGCTTTGGCCACAAAGTGACCGATTTGCTACTAAATCAGGAGCTGTCCGCGCAATCACTGCAAGGGCTAGAGGTCGAAATCATTGAAAATTCCAGCCGCTACACCCTGCCGACACGCCACGCGGTGATGGCGCTGGGCCACAGTGCGCGCGACACCTTTGCCATGCTGTTTGAGCGCGGCGTGGCCATGCAGGCCAAACCGTTCTCGGTCGGCTTTCGCATTGAGCACCCGCAAGGCGTGATCGACCGCGCACGCTGGGGCCGCCACGCCGGCCACCCCCTGCTGGGCGCGGCCGACTACAAGCTGGTGCACCACGCCGCCAATGGGCGCGCCGTGTACAGCTTTTGCATGTGCCCCGGCGGCACCGTGGTGGCCGCCACCAGCGAGCCGGGCCGCGTGGTCACCAACGGCATGAGCCAGTACTCGCGCAACGAACGCAATGCCAACGCCGGCATCGTGGTGGGCATTGACCCGCCCGACTACCCGCACGACGAAGCCACGTTCAGCCACGCCTTTGGTCCAGAACGCGGCCAGCGCTACGCGGCCGAGGCCGCAGCACTGAAGGCCCAAGACCCTAAGGCCGCCCACCCGATGGCAGGCATTGCGCTGCAACGCCAGCTGGAAAGCGGCGCCTACACCCTGGGCGGCAGCAACTACGAAGCGCCGGGGCAGTTGGTGGGGGATTTCATCGCCGCCAAGGCGTCCTCCGAATTCGGCAGCGTGCAGCCCTCCTACAAACCCGGCGTCAAGCTGGGCGACCTGGCACCCAGCTTGCCGGCTTACGCGATTGAGGCGATTCGGGAGGCGCTGCCAGCGTTTGGCAAGAAGATCAAAGGTTTTGACATGGCCGACGCCGTTCTGACCGGTGTGGAAACCCGCACCTCCAGCCCCATCAAAATTCCGCGTGGCGATGATTTGCAGTGCACGAACGTCCGTGGGCTCTACCCGGCGGGCGAAGGCGCCAGCTACGCCGGCGGCATTTTGTCGGCGGGGGTGGATGGCATTAAGGTGGCTGAGGCGCTGGCTTTGGATATGTTGAAAGATGACCGCCATGGACATTGAACGCCTGCAGGGTAGCCTTGCGTTTTTGCGCGCTGCAGAACAGCTCAAGAGCACATTGCGCAGCGGCCACACCGCCAGCGGGCGGGCAGAGAGCACGGCTGAGCACACTTGGCGTTTGTGCCTGATGGCGATGGTATTTCAGCAGGAATTTTCGGCGCTGGACTTCGCCAAAGTGCTCAAGCTGTGCGTCATTCACGACCTGGGCGAAGCGATCAGTGGCGATATCCCCGCAGTGATGCAACACACCACGCCCACCAAATCAGAAGACGAGCGGCGCGATCTACTCACCCTGATGGCCCCGCTGCCCGCAGACTTGGCGGCTGAGTTTCTGACACTTTGGGAAGACTACGAACACGCCCGCAGCCCCGAGGCACGCATGGTCAAAGGGCTCGACAAGTTGGAGACCATCCTGCAGCACAACCAAGGCGCCAACCCTGCCGACTTTGACTACGGATTTAACCTGGACTACGGCCAGAAATATATGGACAGCCACCCGTTGCTCCGGCAGATGCGGAATGTCCTCGACGCGGACACCCGGGTGCACCAGGAGGCGCAAGCAGATCGCCGATAAAAAAGTCCCCGCCGCTTTCGCACCGGGGACTTTGGAATCGACTAGCGGCGCGCGCCGCCGAACTCAAACTTGGCTGTTTTGCAGCGCCGCAATGCGATCTTCAATCGGCGGGTGGGTAGAAAACAACTGGCCAATGCCACCGGCAATGCCCATGGCGGCCATGCTCTTGGGTAGCTCGCCCGGTGTCATGCCACCCAGACGGGCCAGTGCATTCACCATGGGTTGCTTGCGGCCCATCAGTTGGGCAGCGCCCGCGTCCGCGCGGTACTCGCGCTGGCGGCTGAACCAGGCCACCACGATAGCGGCGGCAAAGCCCAGCACGATGTCGAGCACGATGGTGCTGACGTAGTAACCAATGCCGGGGCCGCTGTTTTCGCGGTCATCGCCTTTGCGCAAAAAGCTGTCTACCGCGTAACCAATCACACGGCTCAGGAACACAACAAAGGTGTTCATCACGCCCTGGATCAGCGTCATGGTGACCATGTCGCCATTGGCAATGTGGGCGACTTCGTGGCCGATGACGGCTTCTACTTCTTCGCGCGTCATACCTTGCAGCAAACCGGTGCTGACGGCCACCAGCGCGGAGTTCTTGAACGCGCCAGTTGCGAAGGCGTTGGGCGCGCCTTCAAAAATACCGACTTCGGGCATGCCAATGCCGGCCTTGTCGGCGAACTTGCGCACGGTTTCCACAATCCAGGCTTCATCCACATTCTGCGGCTGCTCAATCACCCGCACGCCGGAGGCCCGCTTGGCGATCCACTTGCTCATCAGCAAGGAGATAAAGGCGCCACCAAAACCCATGATCAGCGAGAACACCATCAGGGTGCCGAGGTCGAGGCCATTGGCGCCGATAAAGCGGTTGGCACCGGTCAGGCTGACCACAATGCCCAAGACCACCATCACGGCCAGGTTGGTCATTACAAATAAAAATATGCGTTTCATGGGGTTCTTTCAATCGATCAACAGCACGACCGCAGTGGTCGTCGGTACGGATGTTAGGGGCGCAACGGCCAAATTCAAGCTGTATCGCGCTTGGACCCCAGGAGTTTATGGGCTTTGCGCGCCCGCTTGAGCGGCTGGCAGCACGCCACGGGGGGGGCGGAAAACGCTGGTATCCGCATAAAAATCAGGTTGTCCGTTGTCCTCCCACCAGCCTGGCACCCCCAGCACCGGCAAATGGGCAAAGGGCTTGGACGCCAGCAGAGGGGCCGACAAGGTGGTAGCCAGCCAAGCATCTAAATTCGCTATCGAATTGCTAGCTGGTCGCGCACGAAACACGTGGGCTGTAATAGGTTTTCGTGGGTAAACCAATTTTTCCAGCAAAGCATGGCCAAAGAGCACCAAGGTCGCCTCGTGCCACAGTGGCCTCAGGGTGATGAAGGCGGTCTGCCAATCCTTGGCGAGCAGCGCGTCCCACAGCGCGTCAGGCGCCACCAGCAAGGCCGCGTTTTCGTCAAACACCGTCAACGCGTCGCGCGCTGGGCCGCGGACCGGCTGGATACCAGTTTGCGCAATTTGTTCCGCTTGCAGCAGATTGAGCTTTTTCTTGGCCAGCGGAAAGTGCAACCAGCACAGACCGTTGAAAAAGTCGTGCAGGCCGTCGCGCGTAGGCACGCGGCCGGTGTCAAAAATGTACTGCTCGTAGGCGGTGCCGGCGGGCAGTTCGGTCTGGGGAACAAAGGCCACCGGGCGGCGCACCGCCAGCTGGCTCCATTCTAGCGCGTGGGCCACCGACTGCCCGGCGTTTACCTGCGCTGCCAGCCCTTCTCCCACACCGCGCCAAGGCGCAAGCCAAGGCGCAGCCCAGTCAATTCCCTCTAGACCATACGCCACTCCAGTGTTTCGCCCGCGGCAAGGGGTTTGAGGGATGTTTCGCCAAAGGCAAAACTCTCGGGCGGCGTCCAGCTCTCGCGCTTGAGGGTGATGGTGCCGGTGTTGCGCGGCAGGCCGTAGAAGTCCGCACCAAAGAAGGATGCAAAGCCTTCGAGCTTGTCCAGCGCGCCCGCCGCGTCAAAGGCTTGGGCGTACAGCTCCATGGCCGCGTGGGCGGTGTAGCAGCCGGCGCAACCACTGGCGTGTTCTTTCAGGTGCGCTGGGTGAGGGGCGCTGTCGGTCCCCAAGAAGAACTTGGGTGAGCCGCTGGTCGCCGCGTGCACCAGTGCCAGGCGGTGCGTTTCGCGCTTCAAGACCGGCAGGCAGTAGTAGTGCGGGCGAATACCACCGGTGAAGATGGCGTTGCGGTTGTACAGCAGGTGGTGGGCCGTGATGGTGGCGCCGGTGAAGTGGTCGCTGGCCGCCACGTACTGTGCGGCTTCCAGCGTAGTGATGTGCTCAAACACAATCTTCAGTTCAGGAAAGTCTTTGCGCAGAGGGATCAGTTGCGTGTCGATGAACACGGCTTCGCGGTCAAACAGGTCGATGTCGCTGCTGGTCACCTCGCCGTGCACTAAAAGCAACATGCCGGCCTTCTGCATGGCTTCCAGCGTCTTGTAGGTCTTGCGCAAATCGGTCACACCAGCGTCGCTGTTAGTAGTGGCGCCTGCGGGGTAGAGCTTGGCAGCCACCACACCGGCGTCTTTGGCGCGCGCGATTTCGTCGGCAGGCAAGTTGTCGGTGAGGTAGAGCGTCATCAGTGGCTCGAAATCCATGCCAGCGGGCACGGCGGCCTGGATGCGCGCTTTGTAGGCCCGCGCCAGCTCGGCGGTGGTCACCGGCGGCTTGAGATTGGGCATGATGATGGCCCGGCTGAACTGGGCGGCTGTGTGCGGCACCACCGTATTTAGGGCGGCACCGTCGCGCACATGCAGGTGCCAGTCATCGGGGCGGGTGATAGTGAGAATCTGGGTCATGGCCGCCATTGTCCCAAAACCTGCGCCAACTTCGGCCCCGACCTATTCGGCTGGCCTTTTTGCCACCAAGTAATCCCAGAGTACCTGGGCCGCACCCTTGGCGGTGCGATTCTGGGCGCGTTGGGCAGCACTGAGCGCGCGTGCGGGTTCGCGCTGTTGGCCTCGCTCCCGGTAGGCACGGATGTCCATGGTAATTTGCAAACCCTTCATGGACTGCGGCAAGGCGCTCACCAGTTTCTTGGCGCGCAAATCTTTCTTGACCGCGCTGGAGGGCAAAAAGGCAATGCCATGGCCTTCCAGCGCCATCGCCCGCAGACCTTCGGCCATGTCGGTTTCGTACACCCGGTCAAAGTGGATGGGAACGCCCGCTTCCTTGAGCATCAACTCCACCATGTGGCCCAGGTAAGCGCCAGGCGCATACCCAAGAAGCGGCAACGGCTGCCCCACCTTACCCGGCAAGGTGTAGAGCGGCTGGCCATCGGCGTCCGGTTTCACATAAGGGGCAATCACCTCCTGGCCCAAAGTCACCATCTCGTAGCGCTCGGCATCAAGCTGATTGGGTTGCGATGAGTGGTGGTAGGCAATCAGCACATCGCAGCTGCCTTCGACCAAGCGCAGGACGGCATCGTGCACATTCAAGGCAATCAACCGGCTTTTGACTGGTCCAAATTTCTCCCGCAACTCCGACATCCACGCGGGGAAAAAAGTGAACGCCAGCGTGTGTGGCACGGCGAACTCAACCACGTCTTGCGCTGCTGTGGTGTGACCGCGCAGCATGGCGCGCGTGGTTTGCAGGGCCTGCAACACCTCAAGCGACTGGTCGTACAGCGTTTCGCCCGCCGGGGTCAGACGAGTGGGGTAGCTGCTGCGGTCAACCAAATCAGTCCCCGCCCATGCCTCTAGCGATTGGATGCGCCGCGAAAACGCGGGCTGCGTCACATGGCGCAGCTGCGCCGAGCGGCTGAAGCTGCGGGTTTCAGCCAGGGATACAAAATCTTCAAGCCATTTGGTTTCCATGGGCGGCGATTATGCGCGTGGCGCCTTGGCGCCTTGGCGCGGGGTAGGACCGCGCTTCTCAATGGCCCTCGCCCGAAGTTTCGAAAATCAGCAACTTCGTGAACAGGTGTAAATCGGCTTGGAACATTTCCCACTCTGCAGTGCAATCGCACGTCGCGCAGATTCTGCAAGCGGAATAGAACAGGGATATGGGAATGGGTGTATTCGTTCGATCGGGATGGGCACTTTTCTGGAGCATGTCCATGCTCGCCATGGCGGGTTGTGGCGGCGGTGGAGACAGTAACGCTTCGGATGTGGTCAGCGCCCCACGCGCTGCCATGCGTACGGCTCCACCCACCTCGGCGCCAACCTCAGCAGGCGTCAAAACTCTCTATTTTGCAGATTTTGAGTCGCGCGCACTACCGACCGGTGACGGCGGTTTTTGGGGCGCCGGAAATGGCGGCAACATTACGGTCTCGGCCAATACAGCGCTCAATGCCGGCGCCAGCCAGGGCAGTGTGAGAGGGCAATACCCCGGTACCGGGGGTGGTGTCTTTGTTTGGGGCGGGGTCAATGTTTGGCCTGCGCAGACGCTGGAAGTCTTTGTTGAATTCGACGCCAAATTACCCAACGATGCCATTGGCTTCAAGCATGGCACGAAATTTTTGAAAGTTTTTGGTGAGAACAATGCCAAGGGCCACTCTGCCAACACCACCTTTGGTTTGGGCCAAGGAAAAGTAAGCGCAGGCGAAGGGCCCACCAATGGCAGCTTGAACTACATCGGATTTGGCGATGGTGCGGACGGTGATGAAAGTTATGACGTCAAAAATGTGATCCTTCTCGATGGCGCCTATCCAAGCTGGATAGGACGTTCCTACGGGAACACCGCAGTCGTAAAAACGCCGCAAGGGAAAGCGTTCACCCCCACAGATTGGGGAGAGTCATGGCACCACTTCCGGGTGCACTGCAAATTCAACAGTGGCACCTCGGATGCCACCGAGGTGGCCGACGGGGAATACTATTTGGAGATAGACGGCAAAGTCTATGTAGATGCCAAAGGCTTGTTCAACCACCACTGGTCCAACCCACCCATCCGCAGTGTGAATGTCTTTGACTGGACGGACCACCAGGAAGGACAAGGCTTTGAAATGTGGTTCGACAATTTCCGAGTGAGTACCGGCGGGTTTGTCAGCGGGCCAAAGAAGTAATCGCTTGGTACCCGCTCCACACGAAATATTAGCTTGCGAGTCCCCGCCGTGCCATCATGTCTAGCGACATGCGCTGCAAATCAGCGACAGACAACTGGCCCACAGCCGCTGGGTAGGCCAGCCCCTCTTCCCGTTCAATATGCAGGGCGTACAAATCGGCGAAATCAGATAGCGCTGCCGTCTGAGCGGCGCTAAGCTGCAGCGCACCGGTTGCGTCCTGCTCTATCGCAACCAACACCACCCGGGCGGTGACCCACGCCATTTCCATCTGTCGGTGGTCTTCGATCAACTCACGCGCTAACGCGCGCAGCGCGGTATCTGAGCCCGCCAACAAGACGGGGAACACATGCAGCTCTTCGTCTTGGTGGTGCAGTGGGGCAGCCAGATCGAAGTAGCGCAGAACGTCATGTGCTGCGGAGCTTGCCGAATCATCGCACCCGGTCGTCTCCAAATGCCGTTGCAGCCGCCCCAATAAATCCAGGCTGCGCTGCACGCGCTCATGGCAGGCCACCAGCATGTCCATCGGTGCTTCAAAGCCCGCCGATGGCGAAGCGTGCAGATTCAGGCTAGCCAAGCTGAACCGCCTGCCCTTCTCGATCAAACGGGATGTAGGTGCCAATGTCGCCACGGCGGATGTTCTCTTCCATGCGCTGCAGCGGTGCCCGCGCGTCATCGCTACTGGGCGCAGTACCTCCGTCGCCCGACAGCGCCGCCACAAAGACCATGACCCACGGTGCGCCGGTCTGCGAGGACTCCTCTACCAAAGCCTGAAACGTCGTCACCTCGGACGGTGCCTTGTCCACGCAGACCGTGGGAACCAAGGCTCCGCCCTGACCGGCTGCGAAATGCTGGCGCTGTTCTTCGCTGGCGTCGTCGGGCAATTCTGCGTTGGCAAAAACCAGCAATAAGCGCTGTGCCGTGGGTTGGCTGCGCGCAGCCTTCAATAGGCCCTCAAAATCGGAAATCACGTTACGCACTCCTTGAAAAATTGAACCAACTTAACCCGGACGGCCGTCACTACGCTGGCGACCATACCAGCCCATCAAACGGCCGCCCCACAGAGCCACCACCACCAACCACAAACTGGCCACCACCGGCAACAGCCATGCGCTTGGTACTCCGGGCAAGGCCGCGACCAAACGCAGCACGGTTGCGCATTGCAACAGCCAAAACAGCCGCCAAACCCAAGTGTCAGCCACCAATGCTCGGCCGCTGTGCCCGGCCGACACTCGGGTCACCATGGCCAAGGTCAACGATGCCAAGGCACCCATGGTCAGGGCATGCAGCGCACCCAAGGGCAATGCCAGGCCACCCCCATACCAGTCCATCCAAGCAATACCGCCTTTGAGCAGCCACGAAAGGCCCAGCCAAACAAAACCCACATGCAACATGGCCAATAGGCGATTTTTGAGGCTCTGCGCAAATCCCCACACGCCGGCCAGCCAAAGCAATGCGGCACCACCGGCAAACTCGACGCTTCCGTGCAGCAGCCCCCATGCGCCCGTCCACTGGTTGGGCGAGGGCTGCCACCACCAGGCCAACCAGAGTGCCAGCACCTCTGATGCCACCAGGCTCAGCATCAACCAAAGCGCCCAGTTGGGCCGCCAGAGGGCAATCTGCGGCATGGCACTGGAGGTAAAGAATGGAATCATGCGGTGGGCAACCACCACAAACACGGTGACCACGAAGCCCCACAAACCACTCTGAATAAACACCAAGGCCAGCGCATCTTGTCCCGCCACCGCACTAAGCAACAAGCCCATCAGGCTCAAACTTCCCACCACGCACGCCACACCGATGCACGTGGCGTGCAACTTGTCGCTCACTCGGCTTTGCAACAACAGGCGCCAAAAGTCGCGGGCCATCCAACCCTGCCCCCCGATAACACCGGCCAACCCCAACCAGGCAACCCCCTGCCCATGGGCGCCCAACAGCCATAACAGCCAGCCCCCGGTTTGAAGTAGCAAGGCGGGCAACACCTCCCGCGCGGTAGGCGCTTCCACGCCCAGCCACTTCGGCCCTGCCGTAAACAGGAACCCTGAGAAGAACAACGGCAGAAAACCCAGACTCATGACGCCACCGTGCACCAGCGATGGGGAGATCGCGTAGTGCAGACCCAGTGCGCCCGTAGTGCGGTCCCACTGCACCAACGCCCACCAGCCCGAAGCTGCCAGCATCACGACCATCCCCAGGAAAAAACCTAGGCGATGGGGTGCGAGCAGCAGATGCCGACTTCGCCAAGGCAGCGCGGCGGTCATCCGCAACTACCCACAAAGCCGCACTGGGTGCAGTAGTCGCAGCCGTCTTTGCGAACCACGGCATAGGCTCCACATTCGCCGCATTTCTTTCCGACCATGGCAGGTGCAGCAGACACGTTGCCCAGCCCAAGCCCTGCACCGTCGGCACTCTCGGTATCGTCAGCATCGTCAGAGCCCACTGTGGCATAACCCGCCATCCCACTTTGCCGCTGGGCGATGATGTGCTGCACCGCGTAGGCAATGGCCGCGACTTCCGAGTCATGCCACAGCGGCACCTTGCTGCCATCAGCCTTGGTGTGGGTGCCTAGGCGCACCGGGCCACGGTCCCAGGCCACCTTGCGCATGTCGCGCAGGGCGCGGTCTAAAAATCCACCGCGCGCGGCCAAGGACAGCAAGCGCATGCTGGAGGTAATCCACTGCTGCGACTCGCCACTCTGCCCCAGCGGCATAAAGAACTCAATGGCGCGCTCCAGCTGGCCAGTGCCATCTGCGCTGGGCAGTGGCAAAAAGGACACCACTAGGTAGAGCGTTTTGTGTCCTTCCTGCGTCCAGTACTCAATTTTTTCAGCCACCGCTGACAGCCCGCCGTTAGGACGTTTTTCGATCACAGCCCTCATCGGATCTGCGCGAGCAGCTCCTATTTCAGGAGCATCTTCGGTTTTGGCAGGCGCTGCGGGTGTCACCTCTAACACCGCACCTAAGATCGCATTGGGCCGGTAGGTGGCCAAACCCTTGAGACGTGCGTTCCACGCTTGGACATACAGATTTTGAAACGCGTCGTACGGGTAATCGGCCGGTACGTTGACGGTTTTGGAAATCGCAGTGTCCACAAAGGGCTGCACCGCTTCCATCATGGCGATGTGCTCCGAGGCGGGCATGTCCAGCGCGCTCACAAAAGACGGTGGAAGCTGATCCATGTTGCCACCCAACTCCCGGTAGACGCGCCAAGCGTGGTCTTCCACCGCGTATTCGCGGGTGGTTCCGTCGGCCTCACGCTTTTTGCGGCGGTACATCCAAGAGAACGCGGGCTCAATGCCGTTTGATGCGTTGTCGGCAAAGGCCAGGCTGACGGTGCCCGTGGGTGCGATCGAGAGTAAGTGGCTGTTACGAATGCCATGCGCGCGGATACTGGCCTGCAGCGCCGCTGGCAAGCGGCTGGCAAAGGTGCCCGTTGCCAAGTAACCGTCCGCTTCAAATCGCGGGAACGCGCCTTTTTCTTGGGCCAGCGCCACTGATGCGGCGTAAGCGCTATCGCGCATGCAGGTGGCAATTTGCACCGCTTGTTCGCGGCCAGCTCCGCTGTCGTAGCGCAGGCCCAACATGTTTAAGGTATCGCCCATCCCGGTAAAGCCCACGCCAATGCGGCGCTTGGCCATGGCCTCGGCGTGCTGCTGGGGCAATGGCCAGACTGTCACGTCCAGCACGTTATCCAGCGCGCGCACCTGCAAGGCCACAGAGCGTGCAAACGCCTCTAAGTCAAACGTCGCCGGACCGGCCACTGCGAAAGGGTTGCGCACAAAGCGCGGCAGGATGATGGGGCCGAGGTCGCAGCAGCCATAGGCCGGCAGCGGCTGTTCGCCACAGGGGTTGGTGGCTTCGATCTTTTCGCAATAGGCCAGGTTGTTGTCCTGGTTCATGCGGTCCAAAAACAAGATACCTGGCTCGGCAAAGTCGTAGGTCGACCGCATGATCGTGTCCCACAAGCTGCGGGCCGGCATGCTGCGGTAAACCCACATACCGTCGTCGCGCTGGTGCGCACCCTGGGCCAAAAGTTCTTTCCCGGGCTTGGCACGGTGCACCAAGTTCCAGTTGGCATCGGCTTGCAGCGCCAACATAAAGTCGTCCGGCACACCCACCGACACATTGAAATTATTCCAGCGACCCGGCGTGCGCTTGGCGGTGATGAACTCCAGCACATCGGGGTGGTCCACGCGCAGCACCCCCATTTGTGCACCACGGCGCGCACCGGCGCTTTCCACGGTGGAACACGACTGGTCAAACACATTGATATAGCTGCACGGCCCGGATGCCAGCGATGCCGTTCCCTTGACATCGGCCCCGCGCGGGCGGATGCGTGAAAAGTCGTAGCCCACACCACCACCGCGGCGCATGGTTTCTGCGGCTTCGCGCAGCGCTTCGTAAATACCAGGGTAGCCGTCGTCGTCCATCCCCTGAATGCAGTCACCGACAGGTTGGACGAAGCAATTGATCAGCGTCGCTTGGATGGCCGTGCCCGCTGCGCTCATGATGCGGCCGGCACCAATGGCCCCGGCACGCAAATTCTCCAGAAATCGCGCCTCGTAATGCGCCCGCAAATCGGGTTTTTCGGCGCTCGCGAATGCACGGGCCACGCGCTGGTACACATCGTCCGCGCAGGCCTCGCCTGCTTTGAGGTATTTCTCGGTCAGCACGTCGAGGCTAATGGGTTGGGCGAGTATCAACATAGTGATAAATGGATGGCCTTTTCAGCCTAGTCGTCTTGTCAGGCTATTGCTGCAGGGCGCGTTCCGGCCACGAGCCATTGCATCAACTCCTGCACCGAGCGAATTTCGTTGCCAAAGGGCAGGCGCCCTGCCCCACGAAAGAAGAGGCCGCGCTGGGCATCGCCCTCCAAGGCGTGCCCCAACTGCTGGTCAATACAAAACTGGCCCATGCTGGGAACGCCATCACGCAGGCCACAGTGGGCCAGGCAGTCAAAAGACATATTGCATTTATCTTTGATGTGGGCAACCGCCTTGAGCTTGGGCTCA
The DNA here is from genome assembly GCA_034519365.1 of Rhodoferax sp. Taxonomy (GTDB): domain Bacteria; phylum Pseudomonadota; class Gammaproteobacteria; order Burkholderiales; family Burkholderiaceae_C; genus Allorhodoferax. The sequence continues at coordinate 27,070 of JAXHOO010000042.1, forward strand.
ATACGCAAATATTTGTCCAGCCAGGGTGTTCGCACAGCGCGCGCCGGCAAACCGGCAACACTGATAAATTCCACGGTGTCTTCGGGCGTCGCATCCGCCAGTACCTTTTTAAAGGCGAGGTCGGCATCGCACTCCTGCGTGACGGCAAACGCCGTTCCCAGCTGTACCGCCGAAGCTCCAAGTGCTTGCAGCCGCACGATATCTTCGCGCGTGCCGATACCACCGGCCACGATCAACGGGATTTCGCGCTCGATGCCTGCCGTTTTGAAAAACTCGAGTACCAGGGGTATCACGGTCTCAAAGTCAAACCGCGTGTCTTGCAAGTCCGCCACCTTGGCGGCCCCTAAATGCCCGCCTGCCAAGCGGGGGTGCTCGATGACAATGGCGTCGGGCAAGCGTCCTTTCTTTTCCCACTTGCGCACCACCAGCTGCACGCCACGGGCGTCCGACAAAATAGGAATCAGCGCTGTGTTGGGGTACTCCTTGGCAATGTCAGGCAAGTCCAGCGGCAATCCGGCCCCCACCACCACCGCGTCAATGCCACTAGCCAGTGCTTGGCGCACATAGGCTTCATAGGCGCTTACCGCTTTCATCACGTTGACCGCAATCAGGCCAAAACCTTGCGACAGTTGCCGGGCGCGCTGGATTTCGCGGTCCAGCGCAGTCAGGTTGGCCGCGTCGATCAACTCCCGGGCGTTGGACTCCTTGTCCAGATGCCCGGTTTGCGCCATCAAATCAGGGTGGGTGCGACGCAGGTCTACCGCAGAAACGGTACCCATCGCACCCATCGAAGCCACGGTCCCCGCCAACCCGCCTGCGGAGACGCCAACGCCCATGCCACCCTGAACGATGGGCAGCAATGTTTTGCCGCCCAACCGCAAGGGTCGCAGTCCGGAAGCCTGGGAGAGTGCTTTCAAACGGTCCACGGTCGCAGTCCACTGCGCAGCGTCGGGAGCCAAAAAAGGGGCAGTAGGCAAAGAGTCGCAAGAGGTCATGGTCAAGTGGGGAAAGCGAAATTGGGTGAGAGGATCGGGAGTGGGTGTCGCTTGGGGGAGAGACGGCATGCGGGGCTGTAAGACCAAGACCGTTCCCGTTGATCGTATTGATCCCCGCCTAGGCTTTCCTTGTTGTGCATCAAGACCGGTGCATTTGCCCAGAAAGTCAGTATGAAAAATACTGCCCGTCATGTTCCACATAGGGTTGGTAGGGCCCGGTGCCACTGTTACTGGCTTCGGACGCCGGCACAAAGCGGGCCTGTTGGGCGTCAAAGACGTGAATCTCGCCCTCCTCAATGACATAGTGCCAACCGTGCAAGGTGAGGTCTCCAGCCTCTACCGCGCGGCGCACCATGGGGTAGTCCATCAAGCGCTCCAATTGCAACACCACCGACCGCTGCTCGGTGCGCCGCAGAGCTTCAGGCGTGGTCAGCACTGGGAGTAGCGCGTCTTGGACGAGCTGGAGCCACGCCTTCAACACCCTGGCTTCGTCCGGAACGCCCTCATAGGCTGCGCGAATCGCGCCGCAATGGCTATGGCCACACACCACGATCCGCTCCACCTTGAGACTGAGCACCGCGAACTCCACCGCAGCCGTCGTGCCGTGCAATCCGTGCGAATCGTCATAGGGCGGCACCAAGGCCCCAACGTTGCGCACAATGAACAACTCGCCCGGCCCCGTGCCGGTCAACAGATAGGGCACCAGCCGGGAATCACAGCAACCGATGAACAACGTCTTGGGGTGCTGTCCTTCGGACACCAGATCTTGAAAGCGCTGTTGGTGCAGCGGAAAGTACTCGGAGTGAAAGTGGCGCAGCCGTTGCAACAGTTGGTCGGGTGCTGCGGATGCGTCCACGGTCATTGCACCAAGGGCGAGTCAGCCCCCTCCAGTTCAATACCTTCCACCAGCGCCTGTCCAACCAAGAGGCTCATGTATTGGCGCAGCGCTTTGGTGCGGGATTGCAGCGTGAGCTGCGCGGCTATGCGCTCTTGCACCTCGGCGTACGTCTTTTGCTCGCCCTCGCGGCGGCCCAATACTTCCATGATGTGAAAGCCAAATCGCGAGTGCATCAACTTGGTGTGCACACCATTGCCGCGCTGCGCGTGGTTCTGGTGAAACAACTCGTTGGCCAGCTCGGGGGCGCAATCTTCGGGGCTGACCCATCCCAAATCCCCGCCCTGCGTGCTGGTGGGGCAGTTGGACAACTCCGCCGCCAGCTGCGCAAAGCGACCGGCAGGGGCGTCTTTGTGCAACAGCTCCAGCAAGGCTTTCTCGGCATGGGTGGCCAGAGCCTGCACGTTCACGCCGGGCGTCACCGCAAACAGGATGTGGCGCAGGTGTAGCGCTTGGCCGACGACAAACTGCGCCTTGTTGGCGTCAAAGTAGCGCTGGCACTCATCTGCTGTGGGCAGTGGTGTGGCCACAGCGCCGTCCACCATGGTTTCCACAATCAAACGCTCCGCATCATTGAGCTCGGGCGCTACCAGGCCCTTGTGGCGCGGCAACAAGCCGGCAGTGACAGCCTCCTGGCGCAGCAACTCTGCGTAGGCCAGCTCTTGCAAGGCCTCGGCGGGCGGAGTTTGCCCCTGCGCAAAGAGGGCAATGCCGTTGATGCTGGGTGCGGGGTTGGCCACCGCCGATGCTGCGCTGGCACAGCCGCAAGTACCACTACCGCAGCCACCCGATACAGAAGATGAAGTTTGCATGGTGTTTCCTTACCTTAAATCAGTCGCCGCGCCGCTGGCTCAGTGGCGTGGTGGGGGTCATGCCGACGCGACGGCTTCGCACCAATTGGTAGGGGCGAACCAGGTAGGCCACGGTGCCAAAACCACTCCAGACATGCACCAAGCGGGTAAACGGGAAGATCAAGAAGATCGACATACCCAAGAACATGTGCATCTTGAAGATGAAACCGGCCTCCGCCAACAGAGCTGGAGCCCCCGCCTGGAACGTCATGATGGCCTGGGCCCAACCGGCCAACTTCATCATCATGCTGCCATCCAGGTGCTGTGCCGACAGGGGGATGGTCGCCAAGCCCAGTGCCAACTGCAGCCACAACAAGACCAACAGAAGGATGTCACTGGGTTTGGAATTGGCGCGGATGCGTTCGTCCAACAGGCGGCGGTGTAGCAGCAGGCTCACGCCAATAAAGCCCAACACGCCAAACAAGCCACCCGAGACCATGGCCACTATTTGTTTGTCGCCCGCGCTAATGAAGTGCTCGTACATGAAGTGGGGGGTCAGCATGCCAAAGGTATGGCCAAAGAACAGAAACAACACACCCACATGGAACAGGTTGCTGCCCCAGCGCAGCTGGCCCGCGCGCAGCATCTGCGATGAATCACTCTTCCAAGAATACTGGTCGCGGTCAAAGCGGATCAAGCTACCCAACAAGAAAACGGTCAGGCAGATATAGGGGTAGATACCGAAGAGGAAATTGTCGAGGGGGCTCATAAAGCTGCTCCTTGTGCGGCTGGCGCCTTGCGAACAAAGTGAATAGGTTGTGGGGCTCCTGGCTTGGCTTGGCCCTTGGTGCTACAGCCGTCAAAGGCCATGGGCTCGACCCAGGCCTCGTCCATGGCTTCATCGGCCACGACTGGTACGGCCTGCACTTTTTGACCAGCCAGTTCCAGCACCGCAGCCACCAGCGTGGCGTACGGACTTTCCCGCTTCAGCAACGCGCTGAAGATGGCGGTCAGGATGTGTTCCATCTCGCCCAAAAATTCAGCCGCCAACGCGGCCGGCTGGGTCGAGGCGAACTCCATCACCACGCACAGGTGGTCCGGTAGTTCATCAGCGCCCATAAACAGACCGGCTTTTTCATAGGTCTTCGCCAGGTCGACCATGGCGGGGCCACGGTCGCGCGAATCGCCGTGTACATGCTCGAACAGGTGCAGCGATGTGGCACGGCCCCTGTCAAACGTTTCCACGTAGCGGGCTTCCACAGCCATGGGGGCCATGCGTGCCAACTCGGCTGCCATGGCCTTGATCTCTAGCCGCCGGGCCGCAGGCACGGCACCCTCGGCCTCAATGGCCTCGACCAAATGGGGCAGTTGGGCGCGCAGGGCAGCGTCGGGGTAGGCCAGCAGCAGGGCCAGGGCCCGCAGGGAATACTTGTTGTCTTTCATATTGAACTCCTGCTACACCATTGATTTGATGGGGATGGTGCGCGCTTTGGTGCCACCAAACAGACTGGTCTCGGACGCGCCATCAGAGCAACCGTTGCCGAACGAAAAGCCGCAACCACCGCGCAGGTCGAATGCGTTTTCGGCGTATTCGCGGTGCGATGTCGGTATCACAAAGCGGTCTTCGTAGTTGGCAATGGCCATGATCTGGTACATCTCTTCCACCTCCGCAACCGACAGCCCGGTTTGCTCCAGTACAGCCAGGTTTTGCACGTTGTCCACGTGTTTGCTGCGCTGGTAGGCACGCATGGCCAGCATGCGCTCCAGGGCGCGCACCACGGGGGCGGTGTCGCCGGCGGTGAGCAGGTTGGCCAGGTATTGCACGGGGATGCGCAGTTGGCCCACATCGGGGATTTCGCCGTTCAGACCCACATGCCCGGCATTGGCTGCCGAGTTGATCGGTGAGAGTGGCGGCACATACCAGACCATGGGCAGCGTGCGGTACTCGGGGTGCAGGGGCAGGGCCACCTTCCACTCCACGGCCATTTTGTAGACCGGGCTGTTGCGGGCACCGGCCATCCAGGCATCGGGAATGCCGTCGATGCGCGCCTGCTCGATCACCGCAGGGTCATTGGGGTTCAGGAAGATATCGAGTTGGGCCTGGTACAGGTCTTTCTCGTTTTCCACGCTGGCAGCGCCGGCAATGCGATCGGCGTCATACAGCACCACACCCAGGTAGCGGATACGGCCCACGCAGGTCTCGGAGCACACGGTGGGTTGACCCGCTTCGATGCGCGGGTAGCAGAAGATGCACTTCTCGGCCTTGCCACTCTTCCAGTTGTAGTAAATCTTCTTGTAGGGGCAGCCTGACACACACATGCGCCAGCCGCGGCACTTGTCCTGGTCGATCAGCACAATGCCGTCGTCTTCGCGCTTGTAGATCGAGCCCGAAGGGCACGATGCCACGCAGGCCGGGTTCAGGCAGTGCTCGCACAGGCGCGGCAGGTACATCATGAAGGTGTTTTCAAACTGACCCATCATGTCTTTCTGGACTTGGTCGAAGTTGTCCAGATTGGCATCTTTGCTGCGCTTGGAGAACTCGCCGCCCAGAATTTCTTCCCAGTTCGGGCCCCACTCGATTTTTTCCATCCGCTTGCCGGTGATCAGGCTGCGCGGGCGGGCAGTAGGCGGAGCCTTGCTCTCCTTGGCGGACTGAAGATGGTCGTAGTCGTAGGTGAAGGGCTCGTAGTAGTCGTCAATCGACGGCAAATTGGGGTTGGAGAAGATGCGCATCAGCAGCTTCCATTTCCCGCCCTGCTTGGGCTCAATCGAACCGTCGGCCTTGCGAACCCAGCCTCCGTTCCACTTGGTTTGGTTCTCCCACTCTTTGGGGTAACCAATGCCAGGCTTGGTTTCTACGTTGTTGAACCAGGCGTATTCCATGCCGGGGCGGCTGGTCCAGACGTTTTTGCAGGTGACCGAACAGGTGTGGCATCCAATGCACTTGTCCAGGTTCAGCACCATGGCGATTTGCGCGCGTACTTTCATTGTGTTTCTCCTGGGCTTTAGGCTTGAATAGTCGGAGCGGCTTCGCCGTCGAGCCAGTCGATCTTGCGCATCTTGCGCACCACCACAAACTCGTCGCGGTTGGTACCGATGGTTCCGTAGTAGTTGAAGCCGTAGCTGAACTGCGCGTAGCCGCCGATCATGTGCGTGGGCTTGGTCACGATGCGGGTCACCGAGTTGTGTATACCGCCGCGTGTGCCCGTAATTTCGGCACCCGGCGTATTGATGATCTTCTCTTGTGCGTGGTACATCATCACCATGCCGGGGTTCACCCGCTGGCTGACCACGGCACGGGCCGCAATGGCACCGTTGGCGTTGAACAACTCGATCCAGTCGTTATCCACAATGCCGGCTTCTTTGGCGTCGTCTTCACTGAGCCACACGCACGGACCACCACGACTCAGGGTGAGCATGATCAGGTTGTCCGTGTAGGTGGAGTGAATACCCCACTTCTGGTGCGGCGTGATGAAGTTCAAGGAAATTTCCTTGTTCCCATTGGGCTTGCGATCCTTGTGGCCCTCAATGGTCTTCAAGTCCACCGGTGGGCGGTAACTGGTGAGGCCCTCGCCGAACGCCGTCATCCACGGGTGGTCCAGGTAGAAGTGTTGACGACCGGTGAGGGTGCGCCATGGGATCAACTCATGCACATTGGTGTAGCCGGCGTTGTACGACACGGTCTCACTCTCAATGCCACTCCAGGTGGGCGAGCTGATGATCTTGCGCGGCTGCGCCTGCACATCGCGGAAGCGAATTTTTTCGTCTTCACGGTGGATGGCCAGGTGGGTGTGGTCACGCCCAGTGATCTTGCTCAATGCCTCCCACGCCTTCACCGCCACATGGCCATTGGTTTCGGGAGCCAATTGCAAAATGACTTCGGCGGCGTCGATATCGGTCACGATCCTGGCCATACCCTTGGTCACGCCCTCGGTGTGGGTCTGTCCGTTCAGGCTCTGCAACTGTTTGACTTCAGTTTTGGTGTCCCAACCGATGCCCTTGCCACCATTGCCAACCTTGTCCATCAAAGGGCCAAGCGCGGTAAAGCGGGCAAAGGTGTTGGGGTAGTCACGTTCAACCACCATCACCGATGGTGCTGTCTTTCCGGGGATCAGGTCGCACTCGCCCTTGCTCCACTCTTTGACATCAAACGGCTGGGCCAATTCGGCCGGCGTGTCGTGCATCAGTGGTGTGAGCACAATTTCTTTTTCCACACCCAGGTGGCCAATACACACCTTGCTGTAGGCCTCGGCAAAACCCTTGTAGATTTCCCAGTCCGAGCGCGATTGCCAGGCCGGGTCCACCGCCGTGGAAAGCGGGTGGATGAAGGGGTGCATGTCGCTGGTGTTGAGATCGTTCTTCTCGTACCAAGTGGCGGTGGGCAGCACGATGTCGGAGTACAGGCAGGTGGTGCTCATGCGGAAGTCCAGCGTGACCAGCAGGTCCAGCTTGCCCTCAGGTGCCTTGTCGTGCCACTTGACTTCAGTGGGTTTTGCTTCTTCAGCGCCCAGGTCTTTACCTTGCACTCCGTTGGTGGTGCCCAGCAGGTGCTTGAGGAAATACTCATGGCCCTTGCCGCTGGAGCCCAGCAGGTTGGAGCGCCACACAAACATGTTGCGTGGCCAGTTGTTGGGGTGGTCCGGGTCTTCGCAGCTCATCTTCAGGCTGCCGTCTTTGAGCGACTGGACCACGTAGTCTTTGGGGTCCATGCCAGCAGTGGTCGCGTCTTTCACCACCTGGAACGGGTTGGTCTGCAACTGCGGTGCGCTGGGCAGCCAGCCCATGCGCTCAGAGCGCACGTTGTAGTCGATCATGCTGCCGCCAAACTTGGCCTTATCGGCCAGCGGCGACAGAATTTCTTCCACACCCAGTTTTTCGTAGCGCCACTGATCGGTGTGTGCATAGAAGAAGCTGGTGCTGTTCATCTGCCGGGGCGGGCGCACCCAGTCCAGCGCAAATGCCAGCGCGGTCCAGCCGGTTTGTGGCCGCAGTTTCTCCTGACCCACATAGTGCGCCCAGCCGCCGCCGCTCTGGCCAATGCAACCGCACATCATCAGCATGTTGATGATGCCGCGGTAGTTCATGTCGGAGTGGTACCAGTGGTTCATGGCCGCGCCGATGATGACCATGGACTTGCCACGGGTCTTGTCGGCGTTGTCAGCAAACTGGCGCGCCACGGCAATGATCTGGTCGCGCTTGACGCCGGTAATCTGCTCCTGCCAGGCGGGGGTGTACGGGGTGTTCTCGTCGTAGTTGAGCGCAGCGTTTTCGCCAGGGATGCCACGGGCCACACCATAGTTGGCCACCGTCAAGTCAAACACCGTGGCGACCAAGGCATAACGCTCTTCACCCGCCTTGCCAAGTTTGATGCGGCGCACCGGCACCTTGCGCACCAGCACATCATCAGGCGCCTGGCCTTGTTTGTTGGCGGTGAAATTGGGGGTGTCGATACCGCCGAAGTACGGGAAGCCCACTTCGCCGATTTCATAGTCCGCAGCGCCGCCCTCTTTGGGCGGCTCCATCATGCTCAGCTTGAGCTTGACCTCATCGTTGCTGCGCGCCTCTTTGCTTTCCAGATTCCACTTGCCGATGTCGGCGCGGCCTTCGGCACCCCAGCGGAAACCGATGGAGCCATTGGGCAAGACGACCTTGTCGTTCTCGTCAATGGCAACCGTTTTCCACTCGGGGTTGTTGGCCTGACCCAGCTTGCCGTTGAAGTCGCTGGCGCGCAGGTAGTGCCCGGGCACCAACATTTTGCGGCCATCGGGCAGGGTGCGCTCTTCCAACTGCACCAGGTTGGGCATGTCGGTGTAGCGGCGCACGTAGTCATCAAAGTAGCTGGAGCGCTTGTCAAAGTAAAACTCTTTGAGAATGACGTGGCCCATGGCCATGGCCACCGCCGCATCCGTGCCCTGCTTGGGGTGCATCCACAGGTCGGCCAGCTTGGCGACCTCGGAGTAGTCTGGCGTGATGGCTACGGTCTTGGCACCCTTGTAGCGCACCTCGGTAAAGAAGTGGGCGTCAGGTGTGCGGGTCTGGGGCACGTTGGAGCCCCAGGCAATGATGTAGTTGGAGTTGTACCAGTCGGCCGACTCAGGCACGTCGGTTTGCTCACCCCAGACTTGCGGGCTGGAGGGTGGCAAATCGCAGTACCAATCGTAAAAGCTCATGCACACGCCGCCAATGAGCGACAGGTAGCGGCTACCGGCTGCGTAGCTGACCATGGACATGGCGGGAATGGGCGAGAAGCCAATCACGCGGTCGGGGCCATATTTCTTGGCGGTATAGACGTTGGCACTGGCAATGAGCTGGTTCACTTCGTCCCAGGTGCTGCGCACAAAACCGCCCAGGCCGCGCTGCTTCTGCCATTCGCTGCGGGCCGAGTTGTTCTCTACCAAATTGGCCCAGGCGTCCACGGGGCTCTTGGCCGTGGTGAGCGCGGCGCGCCATTGCTCCAGCAACTTGCCGCGCACCATGGGGTATTTGACGCGGTTGGCGCTGTACAGGTACCAGCTATACGAGGCGCCACGCGCGCAGCCGCGCGGCTCGTGGTTGGGCAGGTCGTCGCGGGTGCGCGGGTAGTCGGTCTGCTGGGTTTCCCAGGTGACGATGCCGCCCTTGACGTAGATCTTCCAGCTACAGCTGCCGGTGCAGTTCACGCCGTGGGTGCTGCGCACGATCTTGTCGTGCGCCCAGCGGTCGCGGTAGGCGTCTTCCCAGGTGCGGTCTTCGCCGGTGGTCACACCATGACCATCGGCAAATTCCTCTTTGGGCGCCGAGAAGTGGCTCAGTCGGTCCAGAAAGTGGCTCATAGGGATACCTCTGCAGTCAATTTTTTGAATGAAATCGGGCCGTAGCCCAAGTGGAATATGCGCAAGCAGCTATACATTTAGTAGCAACTCCGGGGCTTAGGGGTTCTGAATCTCGGCGCCCTTGCGCAGGTAGAACCACCAGTTCAGCACCAGGCACACGGCGTAGAACACGGCAAAACCGTAAAAGGCGTACTGCGGTGTGCCGGCCTTGATCTGCTGGCCAATCAGCACAGGCGCAATGAAGGCCCCGTAGGCGGCCACCGCAGACGTCCAGCCCAGCACGGGGCCGGCCTGCTGGCGGTCAAAGATGAAGCCCACGCTGCGGAAGGTGGAGCCATTGCCAATGCCGCTGGCGGCAAACAGCACGATGAACAGGCCCATGAAGGCCATGAAGTGCTGCTCGGGCGTGGGCGACTGGTAGGCCTGCAACATCACATAACCCACGGCCGCCGAGGCCAGCACCATGACGGCGGAAATGATTTGCGTGACGATGGAGCCACCCACCTTGTCGGAGATCCAGCCCCCCACCGGGCGCACGGCGGCACCCACAAAAGGGCCGATCCAGGCGTAGGTGAGGGCCGAGGGTGCGTTGGGGTTCTTGAGCGTGTGCTGCAGCACCCCGGCGGCATCGGGGATGTGCTGAAAGCCAAAGATGACGGTGATGGCCAACGGCAAGGCCATGGAGAAGCCGATGAAGCTGCCGAAGGTGACCACGTACAGCGCGGTCATGCTCCAGGTGTGTTTGTTGCTGAAGATGGCGAACTGCTTGGTCACGGCCTCACGCATGGCACCAAAGGCGGCCAGGCGCATCATCAACACGGCAGCCAGGATGTCCAGCGGGATGGCCACCCACATGTTCAGCAGGCCCAAGCCGGTGGGCGCGGGCAGGTACAGGTACAACATGCCAATGGACGGGATGAAGGCCAGCGAATACAGGTAGATGATCTTGGCAAAAGCCACGACCGGGTTGCCGGTGGCGGGCGACACGGTCTTGAGGTTGCTCATGCCCCACCAGCACAGGATGGACAGGGGAATGAGCGACAGCACCCAGGCAAAACCGGCGTTCTGGATGTAGGTGGGCGTGCCCGCAACAATCTTGCCGAAGATCCAGCCGCTGTCCTTCACCAAGGCCTTGGCCTCACCACCAAAAGCGCCGAACAGGCCCACCGTCATCACCAGCGGAATGACGATTTGCATGGTGGTGACGCCAAAGTTACCCAGGCCCGCGTTCAGGCCCAGGGCCGTGCCCTGCAGGCGCTTGGGGAAGAAGGTGCTGATGTTGGACATGGAGCTGGCAAAGTTGCCGCCGCCCACGCCCGACCACAGTGCCATGAGCTGGAACACCCACAGCGGCCACTCGGGGTGCTGCAGCGCCACGCCGGTGCCAATGGCCGGGGCCAGCAACATGGCGGTGGTCAAAAAGATGGTGTTGCGCCCGCCGGCCATGCGGATCAAAAAGCTGGCCGGGATGCGCATGGTGGCGCCCGAGATGCCGGCGATGGCGGTGAGCGTGAACAGCTCTGCCTGGGTGAAGGGGAAACCCAGGTTGAGCATCTGCACGGTGATGATGCCCCACATGCCCCAGACGGCGAAGCCACACAAGAGTGCCGGGATCGAGAGCCAGAGGTTGCGGTAGGCAATCTTCTTGCCGGTACTCTCCCAGAATGTCTCGTCTTCGGGGCGCCAGTCGGCAATGTCAGTACGCGATGATGCGTTGGTGCTCATGGGAATGTCCTAGCTTTGAAGTGAAAAGTTCTTGGCGTTTTGGCCCATGACTTCGGCCTTGCGCACCTCGGTCCAGTACATCCAGATCAGCGACACCCAGACCACGCCGTACATCAGCATGAAAGCGCTGGAGCGGATGCCAGTCAGATCCATCAGCACGCCAAACAGGATGGGCAGTACAAAACCGCCGAGGCCACCGGCCAGACCCACAATGCCGCTGATGGCGCCGATGTTGTGGCTGTAGTCGTCGCTGATGTACTTGAAGACGCTGGCCTTGCCAAAGGCCCAGGCAATGCCCAGGATGAACATCAGCCCGGTAAACACATAGACGTTGAGGCCGATGTGGAAGGTGCTGGGGCCGTTCACCGTCATGACCGTGAAATCCGTCTGCGGGTAGGACAGCAGGAACAGGCAGATCCAGCTCACCCACAGCACCCACCAGGTCACGCTGTGAGCGCCGTATTTGTCCGACAACATGCCGCCAAATGCGCGCAGCACACCACCAGGCAGCGAGAAGCAGGCCGCCAAGAGCGCCGCCACGCGAATGTCCAACCCAAACTCACCCACGTAGTACTGCACCATCCACAGCGCCAGCGCCACGTAGCCGCCAAACACAATGCTGTAGTACTGGCAGTATTTGATGACCTTGGGGTCTTTCAGCGCCTTGAGCTGGTCCTTGAAGCTGACCTGGTTGGTCACCAGGTGGGCCGGGTCGCTGTGACTGAACAGCCAGAACAGCACCAGCGTGCCCAGCATGATGGCGGCGTAGACCTGCGGCACCATGGTCCAGCCAAAGGCCACCAGGATGACAGGCGCGACAAACTTGTTGACCGCCGAGCCCGAGTTGCCCGCGCCATAGATACCCATGGCCGTGCCCTGCTTGGCCTTGGGGAACCAGCGCGCCACATAAGGCGTACCCACCGAGAACGAGCCTCCGGCCAGCCCCACAAACAGGCCGATGGTGATGAAGTGCCAGTACTGGGTGGCGTAGGCCATCATCCAGATGGCGGGCACGGTGATGGCCATCAGCACCGCCATGACAATGCGGCCGCCAAAACGGTCGGTCCAGATGCCCAGCGGTACGCGGATCAGAGAACCTGTGAGCACCGGCGTGGCGGTGAGCAGGCCAAACTCGGTGGCGTTGAGGTTCAGCATCTTCTTGATCGGGATGCCGATCACGCCAAACATCATCCACACCATGAAACACACGGTAAACGCCAGCGTGCTGACGATGAGCACCGACCAGGCTTTGCGTGCGTTGCTTAAATCTGAGGCCATATTCCATCTCCTAGGGATGGAATGACTGTCGCGCTTGTCGAGCACGTTGACCATCCACCAAAGGGATGAGTCGGGAACCCCAGAAGGACTAGGCCGCTGCGCCGAGCCTAATCATGAAGTCGTAGTTGGCGGCCAAACTTCCGCTATGTTGATCCAGATCAAAGCAAACCGCGCGCCGCGGCAAACACAGCGGCCTGCACCCGGGAGGTCAGTTGCAACTTGCGCAGCAAGTTTTGAACATGCACTTTGACCGTCGCCTCGGCGATATCCAGCGCTCGGGCAATGGCCTTGTTGCTCTCGCCCTGCGCCAAAAATCTGAGAATTTCGCGCTCCCGACCCGACAAAGACTCCAGCGCCGCATCGGCTTGGGGAACCAAGTTTTGGTCCAGCGCGGGGTGGGTCGGATTCGGCATTGGTGTATCGATGCCTAGGGGCTTGGCCCGAAACGCTGACACGAACTTGGTCATCATTTCCGGGCTGATCACGGGCTCCCCCGCCAAGACCCGCACGATCGCATCGCACAGTTGCTCCGACTCCACCGTCTTGAGCAGATAGCCATCGGCTCCAGCCTGCATGGCTGCGGCCAGATCGTCTTCGTCTTCGCTGACGGTCAACATCAGAATGCGGACACCGGGGCAAGCGTCTTTCAGCGACGCAATACCATCCACACCGCGCACGCCGGGCAGATTGTTGTCCAGCAAGATCAGGTCCAAGCTTTGCTTAGTCACCTCGCGCAGCGCCTCCCCCATATCACCGGCCTGACATTGCACCGTAAAGCGACCATCTTGGGCCAGCAAGGCCACGAGGCCCCGACGAAAGAGGTTGTGGTCATCGACCACCATCAGATTCAACACAGACACGGCACGCTCACAAGGTTAGACGACTATAAAGTGGCGGTCGACGTCGTCACGTTGGCCGCTGGATGAGAGGGAAGGGTCAAGGTCACTGTGGTGCCACTCTGCGGCCCCGAGACGAATTCCACGGTGGCGCCAATGCGCGCAGCGCGCTCTTGCATGATTTTCAGCCCCACGTGGGAGGTGTCGTTCTCTTGCGCCGTGACAAAACCCACGCCATCGTCCCGGACCTGAAACTCCCACTGCCCACCTTTGCGCACCTGCACCTGCACGCGACTGGCACGCGCGTGCTTGCGCACGTTAGACAAGGCTTCCTGCACCACATGCAAGACCTGCACTTGCACATCCGACGGGAGCGGCAAGCCATCGCCCGTGACTTCCAACTGGGTCAACAAACCGCTTTGGTGTTTGAATTTTTGCAGCGTCTCCTGCAGCGCGGGCTCAATATCGTCGGTGTTGGTGCGGGTCCGAAAGTGCACCAACAATTCGCGCACATCGCCAATGCTTTCTCGCAGGCCCGCGTCTAGCTCGTCCAGCGTTCGAGCCACCTGCTCGGGCCTTTCACGCTCCATGGCGGTTCGCAGCAGTTGCACCTGAATTTTCAGAAACGCCAGCGACTGGGCAATGGAGTCGTGCAACTCACGCGCCAGCAGCGAACGCTCCTGCGCCACCGCAGCCTCGCGCTCCAACGCCGCAGCGCGCATACCCTCCAACGCGCTTGCCAGATGGCTTGCCAATGCATCTAGCAGTCCACACTCCTCATGGGACAGTGTGACCTCGCTGCGGTAAAACAAATCAATTTCACCAATGAGACGCTGCTGCACGCGCACCGGCACGCTCACCAGACTTTGGTAGCCCACTTTGGCACAACGCCGCAGTGGGGCTTGGTCATGACTATGAATTGGTATAACGCGGGTGCGCGCATCAGGCTCCAAACTGCCGCATGCACAGGCACCGGCCAGCAGGCTACGCTCTTCTTCCAACATTTCGCTGGGAAAACAATCAGATGCCAACATCAGGTATCGCTGATTGGCATCGTCCGACCAGCGCACGGTCGCGGCGTCGGCGTTCACGATGGCCCGCACCTTCTGGGCAAATCCGCGCGACATTTCTTCGATGCTTCCCGCTTCCGCCAAAAAAGCGCTCACCCCATACAAAGCCTCCAGGCGGCCCCGCTGAGCCTCTAGGTTGCGGGTTTTATCTTCCACCCGTGCCTCTAATCCGTCATACAGCGTTTGCAGTTTGGCGGCCATACCGTTGAAGCCCAGAGCCACTAGACCGAACTCATCCAGACTGTCGACCTCAATCCGCGTGGAAAAGTCACCCGCCTCCACCTTGCGCAAACTCTGTTGCAGCTGGGCCAATGGGTTGATGACATAGAGATATCCGGTGTAAAGCATTAGCACGGCACCGCCAACGGCCAGAGCCATCATCACCAACTGGGCCAGATTCAGAATGGCGGTATAGCGCGCCAAGTGCTGCTCAATGGCCATGACCAACGCATCAATGGACGTCACCAGCCCCTCTGCAGCGGCGCGCGGTGGTTCTGCAGCGACGTGCGCTGGAGCAAGCCACTGGGCTCGTTGCACCTGCCATTGCTCCAAAACCGCTGCAAAACGCTGGAGTACCTCCGCATCCCACGGCACAAACAGCGGTCGTATGGAGTCGCCGGAGCGCAGCAAAGCCAAGCTTTCATCCAGCCGCTCCACCAAACCCTCGCGCTCCGCGAGGGAGGCCTTTGCCTGTGCCGCACTGGCCATGCGCCACACTTGCATACGCATTCGACCGGCTTCATTCACCGAGGCGGCGCCGCCTTCGAGCTGCCAAGTGACCCACAAAGTCAGCCCGATCGACAACAAGGCCAACACCAGCAAAGCGACGCCGATGCGAATCAACTTAACGGAGAGGCTGGCGACGCTGGACACGGCAGGACTGGTAGTGAAGGAGCCACGCATTATGCGCGGCAGGTACTTGCATCAGCCCCCACTGATCGGAGTGGTCGCCAACGCACGCGATAGACACGCGGTAGAGTTAAGCCCATGCATACCCCGTCGATTCGCGACTTGGCCGCCCGCCCCCCTGCTGCGGTCATGACCAGTCTCTTCCACATCTTGGCGCTCTTGGCACTGATCACTCCAGTCGCTGTTGCCCAGACCTCAACCCCACTGGCCGACGGTTTGCTGGGCTTGAGCCTGCCCAACTTGCAAGCGAGACTGCCCAAGCTGCAGCGCGCCACGCCCCCCGTCCGCGGGCCGCGTGGCCTGCGCGGTACCCGCGTGGTGACAGGCGACTACTGGCAGGGCTTTGCGCTGGAATCCACTTTCTTCTTCCGCGACCAAAACGTGGTGCGTATCGAGCAACGCGGACTGGCACGCCAAGCCGAAACTTGCCAAGCAGGCTGGGAACAGCGATTGGCAGACACGCTAGACCAGCGCTGGGGTCCCAGTCTGTCTTCCACCGAAGACACAGGAACGCCCGACTGGCAACGCGCTACCGTGTGGGTGCAAGGTGCGCTGCAGGCCCGGTTGCTGGCGGGCGCTGGCGGCTCCCCAGCCCGCTGCACCGTGCTACTGGTGCTGGAGCCCTACGCCCCGCAAGACGCCTCCAGCTTGTAACGCGGGGGCACGCGCTGCGGCGTACTCAGGCCGCCCGTATGGCCCGCAAACCACCGCGTGTCGTTTCCGACACCGCGGCCAAGGCCTGCGCATAGGTAGTTTGGTGGCGCAACTGGAGCCGAGCCGATGCCACGGAGCGCGAGCGGCAATACCAGTGGCAGGTGTGCTGCAACAAAAACAACTCGGCGGACAACATAAAGGCTTTGTCGCGCGGGCTGCGCCCTGCAGCATTGCCCACTACTTCGGCCATGCCGCGCGCGTGGACGGCCAGCGCTTCGCGCATATCAAACGTGGCCTGCGGCAGCCACTGGCTGGCCCACGGCAAGCCCATCGCCAAGGTACTGGCCCGGGTGGCCTGCATCGCTTCGCCCGCCATATCCGCCGCCAGCGCCGCCATTTGGGTGCTGAGCTGTTCTTCCTGGGTCGCCAAATAGCTCCAAACCTGCTCGCGCCGCGCGTCTTCGCGCTCACCCAGCGCCCGCAAGTAGCCCTGGGTCAGCGCTTCCATCAGCTTCTCAATGTTGTGGTTCACCAACTGGCGCCCCAGCAGCATGATCCGGCGATTTTGTTGGCGCCGGTTAACCTGCCACAGCGTCACCAGGCCCAGCGTGGCCAATATCCAGTAGTCCATATCAGTCTCCGCTTTGCTGCAAAGCCCACATGGTTGCGTAGCGGCCATTGGCCACAAGCAACTGGGCATGGGTGCCGCGCTCGATGATGCGACCGGTGTCCATGACGAGAATTTCGTGGGCGTCGACCACGGTCGATAGACGGTGGGCAATGACCAAGGTCGTCTTGTTCTGCGATACGCCTTGCAACTCTGCCTGAATCGCGCGCTCGTTGGCGCTGTCCAGCGCACTGGTGGCCTCGTCAAAAATCATCACCGGCGGGTTTTTCAGCAGCGTGCGGGCGATCGCCACGCGCTGCTTCTCGCCGCCGCTGAGCTTGAGACCGCGCTCGCCCACCATGGTGTCGTAGCCTTTGGGCGCGCTGCTGATGAAGCCGTGGATATGGGCGGCCCGCGCCGCGCCCTCCACGTCGGCGCGCGTGGCACCGGGGCGACCGTAGGCGATGTTGTACTCCACGGTATCGTTGAACAGCACCGTGTCTTGCGGCACGATGCCAATCGCCTGGCGCACGCTGCTTTGGGTGACGTGCTGGATGTTCTGGCCGCCAATCGCAATACTGCCCTGCTGCACGTCATAAAAGCGGAACAGCAGGCGCGCCAGTGTGGACTTGCCCGATCCACTGGGTCCCACCACGGCCACCGTCTTGCCGGCGGGGATTTCAAAACTGATGTCATGCAGGATGGTGCGCGCAGGCACCCCATGCGGATCGTAGGCAAAGGTTACGTGGTCAAAGCGCACGCTGGCATCGCGCGCGCCCGGGGCCAGCTGCAAATCCGCCGCACCCGGCACATCGGCAATCTCGCGCTCGCGCTCCATCAGACCAAACATTTTTTCCAGATCGGTCAGGCTTTGCTTGATCTCGCGGTAGATCACACCCAAAAAGTTCAGCGGAATGTAGAGCTGGATCATGAAGGCATTGACCATCACTAAGTCGCCCAGGGTCATACGGCCATCGGCCACGCCCTGGGTCGCACGCCACAGCATGGTCACCAAGGCGGTGGCAATGATGAGCTGCTGGCCGGTATTGAGCAGAGACAGCGTGCTCTGGCTTTTGATGGCCGCGCGGCGGTAGCGCTCTAGGTTTTCGTCGTAGCGCTGGGCTTCAAACTCTTCGTTGTTGAAATACTTCACCGTCTCGTAATTCAGCAAGGAGTCGATCGCGCGGCTGTGCGCCGTGCTGTCCATCTCGTTCATGCGCTTGCGGTACTGGGTGCGCCACTCGGTCACCGTGATGGTGAAAAAGATGTAAACCACCAGCGCCGCAATGGTAATCCAGGCAAACCAGACATCAAACTTGACCGCCAACAAGGTCAACACCAGCGCAACCTCAATCAGCGTGGGGATGATGCTGTAAAGCGAGTAGCTGATCAACGAGTGCACACCGCGCGTGCCGCGCTCGATATCGCGCGTCATGCCGCCGGTCTGGCGCTCCAAGTGGAAGCGCAGGCTCATGGCGTGCAGGTGGCGAAACACCTGCAGGCTGATGCTGCGCGAGGCGCCCTCGGTGGCCTTGGCGAATACCAGCTCACGCAGCTCGGTAAACAGCGACGTGGACAGTCGCAGCAGCCCGTACCCCACCAAAAGCGCCGCAGGCACCACCAAGATAGCCGCCGGATCGCCCGGCTGGATCGTCATGGCGTCCACCAGGTTCTTCAGCAACAGCGGCACACCCACGTTGGCCAGTTTGGCGCCCACCATGAAGGCCAGCGCCGCCATCACTCGCCACTTGTAAACCCACAAATAGGGGAACAAGCGCCGTAGCGTGGCCCAGTCGGACTTAGGGGGATGGGCGGCGTCCGGAGACGGAGCAGCCGCGTGCGGGGCTGCCGCAGGAATACCAGAGGGACGCATTGGGAGACAATTCAGGGAAGTTACCAGTCAGGATTGTGCCCATGTCTACCAATTCCAGCCCCGTCATCGCCCAATTACCCACCGACGAAGAGTTGGTGCTCAAAGTCATCCCCATGCCGGCCGACTGCAATGCCAACGGCGATATCTTCGGCGGCTGGGTCATGGCCCAGGTCGATTTGGCCGGCTCCGTGGTGCCCGCCCGCTACACCCAGGGCCGCATGGCCACCGTGGCGGTCAACGAATTCATCTTCAAGCAGCCGGTGCGCGTGGGCGACATCTTGAGCTTCTTCTCCAAGGTCAGCCGCATCGGTCGCACCTCGATCACCGTGAAGGTGGAGGTCTACGCCGAGCGCTTCCGCACCCAGGGGCAGTACATCAAAGTCACCGAGGCGTCACTTACCTACGTGGCGATTGACGACGACGGCAAGCCCCGTGAGATACCTAAACGCGACGTTTAACGCTATCTAATTGGTAGCTGATTCCGCATATTCCACGGGGGCTACAGGCCAGTTTTATATAAAATTCCCTTGCCACTTACAGGGCCATATTGCCTAAACCCCTAGGGTCTACGAGATCAGTGGGAACCCTATCGGCGATTGCGCGAGCCCACGCTATAACCGGACTGCACAACACGAGGAGACGACGTGCAGTTCCTTCAATTGCTGATCAGCGGCGTGGCACAAGGGTGCATCTACGGCCTGATCGCGCTGGGCTTTGTTCTGATTTACAAGGCCACCGAAACCGTGAGCTTTGCCCAAGGCGAGCTGATGATGCTGGGCGCCTTTGGCGGCCTGGTGGCCATGACCGTGCTGGGCTTCCCCTACTGGCTGGCGGTGCCGGCCGTCATCGCCGCCATGGCCTGCTTGGGCTTTGTGCTGGAGCGGGTCGTAATTCGCCCGGTTCTGGGCCAACCGGCGTTTTCCATCGTCATGCTCACCATTGGCATCGGCTACGTGGCGCGCGGCCTGATCACGATGATTCCCGGCATTGGCACCGACACCAATGCCCTCTTGGTGCCCTACAAAGACGAGATCATAAAGTTCGGCGGTAACGAAATGGGCATCGGCGCGCTGGTGTTCAACGTCGAGCATCTGATGGTGATTGCGGCCACGGGCGTGCTGTGCGCGCTGTTGTTTGCCCTGTTTCGCTACAGCAAGCTGGGTATTGCCATGCAGGCCGCCTCGCAAAACCAGCTGGCCGCCTACTACATGGGCATTCCGGTGCAGCGCCTCAACGGGCTGGCCTGGGGCTTGGCGGCTGCCGTGGCGGCAGTCGCTGGCCTGCTGTTGGCCCCGATTACCTTTGTGCACGCCAATATGGGGCTGATCGGCCTCAAGGCCTTTCCCGCTGCGGTGGTGGGAGGCTTTGGCAGTCTGCCCGGCGCCATCGTTGGCGGCCTGGTCATCGGGTTGGTGGAGTCGTTCTCCGGCTTTTACCTGCCCGACGGCTTCAAGGACACCGCCGCCTACATCGTGGTGCTGCTGATGCTGATGGTCAAACCCAACGGTTTGTTTGGCGAACGGCTACGAAAGAAAGTCTGACCCCCACGTTTTCACTTGTTACTGCCCTCCCCCCGAGGGGTTCCTTTGGGCCATATGCGTTTCATCTTCAAAACCGACTACGGACAGGACATCAAGCTCGCCAAGCATGGCGGCCATGTGTTCTGGTACAGCGCGCTGTTGCTGGCGCTGGTTGCGGCCCCTTGGTTGCTCGCCGAGTACAGCCTGGCCCAGCTCAACCTGGTGCTGATCTACGCCATTGCCGGCTTGGGCCTGATGCTGTTGGCCGGTTTCACCGGGCAGTTTTCGCTAGGCCACGCAGCCTTTCTGGGCGTGGGCGCCTATACCCAGGCCTTTCTGACCGGCATCGGCTGGCCGTTTTTGCTGTCACTGGGCATGGCCGGCCTGCTGTCGGCGCTGATGGGTATTGTGGTGGGCCTGCCGGCGCTGCGGCTCAAAGGCATTTACCTGGGCATGGCGACGCTGTCGTTTGGCTTCATCATTGAAGAGGTATTTGCCCGCTGGGAGTCGGTCACCGGCGGCAATGCGGGCAAGTCCGTGGGCACCATTCATGTTCTGGGCTAGGACATTGGCAGCGGAGAAGGCTTTTACTTTGTGTGCCTGGCCATCACCGTGGCCTGCACGCTGGGCATTCTCAACCTGCTGCGCTCGCCTACCGGGCGGGCCTTTGTGGCCATTCGCGATTCCGAAATTTCGGCGCAGAGCATGGGCATCCACCTGGCCTACTACAAGACGCTGTCGTTTTCGCTGTCCGCCGCGCTGGCGGGGTTTGCCGGCGCGCTGTACGCCCACAACCTGCGCTTTATCTCGCCCGACCAGTTCAATCTGCTGCAGTCCATCGACCTGCTGCTGATGATTGTGATTGGCGGCTTGGGCTCGGTCCACGGCGTGTTTCTGGGTGCCATCTTTCTCATCATCCTGCCGCAGGGCATTTCCGCCGTGAAAGGTTTCTTGCCCGAGTTTATCGGCCAGGCGCCCGGCCTCAAAAGTGTCATTTACGGCGGCATGCTGATCGCCTTTGTATTGTTCGAACCCATGGGCCTGTATGGGCGTTGGCTCAAGGTGCGCACCTACCTGCAGATGTTCCCGTTCTACCGCAAGGGCATGTTCAAGCGCCAGAAGTCCTTCCAGAAATCGGACCGACTCAAATGACCACCACGCTTCTTTCAGCCAACCAACTCAGCGTGCGCTTTGGGGGCGTGCTGGCGGTTAACAACGTGAGTTTTGAAGTCAAGCAGGGCGAAGTCTTCACCCTGATCGGCCCCAATGGCGCCGGCAAAACCACGGTGTTCAACCTGATCAGCCGCATCTACACGCCCACCATGGGCGACATCGACTACCTGGGCCCCCAAGGCCTGCTCAAACTCACCGCGCAGGCGCCGCAAAACGTGGCCTCGCTGGGGATTGCGCGCACCTTCCAAAACATTGAACTCTTCGAGCACGCCAGCGTGCTACACAACCTGCTGATTGGCCGCCACACCCACCGCAAGACCGGCCTGTGGCAAGACATTTTCTTCACCCGCGCTGCGCGCGATGCTGAGATACAGGCGCGCGAAAAGGCCGAAGAGGTGATTGAGTTTCTGGACCTGCAACACCACCGCGACGCGCTGGTGGCCGGCCTGCCTTACGGCGTGCGCAAGGTGGTCGAGTTGGCGCGCGCCCTTTGCACCGAGCCCAAGCTCTTGTTGCTGGACGAACCCTCTAGTGGACTCAACGTCGAAGAAACCGACGACATGGCCTTCTGGATTCAAGACATCCAGCAAGAGTTGGGCATCACCGTGCTGATGGTGGAACACGACATGAGTCTGGTGTCCAAGGTATCCGACCGGGTGCTGGCCATGAACCAGGGCGAGGTGTTGGCCATGGGCACACCGCGCGAAGTACAGAACGACCCCGGTGTAGTGGAGGCCTACCTAGGCTCCATCGACGATGTGTCCTCGCTGCGGCGACAGTCCCCCACCCAGGAGGCCGCATGAGCACCCTGCCGCCCCCAGTCAGCGACCAACCCGTGCTCAAGCTCTTGAACGTGGAGAGCGCCTACGGCCCCATCAAGGCAATTCGCGGCGTGAGCCTGCAGGTGCGGCGCGGCGAGATTGCCACCGTGCTGGGCTCCAACGGCGCGGGCAAAACCACCATCCTCAAAACCATCTCCGGCATCATTGACCCGCGCAAGGGCTCCATCGAATTCAAGGGCGAAGACATCACCGCCAAAGACCCGGCCTACATCGTCGAAGAAGGCCTCTCGCATGTGCCCGAGGGGCGCGAAGTGTTTCCGCTGCTCAGCGTGCGCGACAACCTGCTGATGGGCGCCTATACCCGCTCCGACCGCGACGGCGTGGCCCGTGATATGGAGCAGGTGTTTAACTACTTCCCCATCTTGCGCGAGCGCGCCCTGCAAGACGCAGGCTTGCTGTCGGGCGGCCAACAGCAGATGCTGGCGATCAGCCGCGCCCTGATGGCCAACCCCGACCTGATGCTGCTGGACGAGCCCAGCCTGGGCCTCTCGCCCAAGCTCACCAAAGAAATATTCGAGATCGTGGTGCGCATCAACCGCGAGCGCGGCACCACGATTCTTTTGGTGGAGCAAAACGCCAACATGGCGCTCAATGCCTCTGACTATGGCTATGTGCTGGAGAACGGCCGCATCGTCATGGAGGACACCTGCGCCATGCTGCGCGAGAAGGACGACATCAAGGAGTTCTACCTCGGCCTGAAAGAAGACGGCGTGCGTGGCGAGCGGCGCTGGAAGAAAAAGAAAACATGGCGGTGAACACATGAGCGGACTCTGGGACACCTCACACATCCAACCCTGCCGTGACGTGGTCATGGACGGTGACACGATTCCTGCGATGTTCTGGAACGCGGTACGGCAGCGCGGCCCCAACATCTGGATGCGGCAAAAGCACCTGGGCCTGTGGCGCAGCTGGACCTGGAACCAGACCGCCGACGCGGTGCGCGAAATTGCGGCGGGCCTGATCAGCCTAGGGTTCGAGAAAGGCGATACCGCGTCCATCTTGGCCAACACCGTGGTCGAGTGGGTGTGGGCCGATCTGGGCGTTTTGTCGGCGGCGGGCGTGTCCAACGGCATTTACCCCACAGACGCCGCCAGCCAAGTGCAGTACCTGTGCGAAGACTCGCGCACTAGCTTTTTGTTTGTGGAAGACGACGAGCAGCTCGACAAGGCACTGGAGGTTCGCGCCGCCCTGCCCGGCCTGCGCAAGATTGTGGTGTTCAACATGGAAGGCCTGCGCGACTTGGACGACCCGGGCGTCATCAGCCTGGACGCCTTGCGCGCCTTGGGTCGTAGCCACCACGCAGCCCACCCGCACGCCGTACAACAGCGGGTTGATGCTTGCCAGCCAGACGATTTGGCCATCTTGGTTTACACCTCGGGCACCACCGGCAAGCCCAAAGGCGCCATGCACCTGCACCGCGGCTTGGTCTACACCGTGCGCGGCTACAACACCCTGGTCGCCCAAGACGACAGCGATGAGCGCATGTGCTTTTTGCCGCTGTGCCACATTGCCGAACGCA
This sequence comes from Rhodoferax sp., assembly GCA_034519365.1. GTDB lineage: Bacteria > Pseudomonadota > Gammaproteobacteria > Burkholderiales > Burkholderiaceae_C > Allorhodoferax. The sequence goes on from JAXHOO010000042.1 coordinate 50,569, forward strand.
TGGGCGGCGAGTACTTCGCGCTCTACACCGGCTCCAAGCTCAACTTTGTCGAGAACCCCGAGACCATTCCCGAGAACGTGCGCGAGATCGCCCCCACCGTCTTCACTGCGGTGCCGCGGGTGTGGGAGAAGTTTTACTCCGGCGTGATGATTTCGCTCAAGGAAGCGGGATGGGTACAACAAGCGGCCTATGGCTGGTCCATCGGCGTTGGCACCCGTATTGCCGACCAAGTGTTGGCCGGGCAGCCGGTGGGCGGCTGGCTCAAGCTGCAGTTCCAACTGGCGCGGGTCTTGGCGCTGAACAATGTGCGCAAGCTCATTGGCATTCACCGGGCTCGCTTTTTGGTCACCGGCGCGGCGCCCATTTCGTCCGACTTGGTGCGCTGGTACCTGGCTCTGGGCGTGCCCATGCTGGAAGTCTGGGGCATGACCGAAACCTGCGGTGCCTCCACCGGCGTGCCGGCGCAGCGTATGCAACCCGGGTCTATTGGCCCCGCTGCCGGCTTTAACGAAGTCAAGCTGGACCCGGCCACCGGCGAAATCATGGTGCGCGGCACCAACGTGTTTGCGGGCTACCTCAACCTGCCCGAAAAGACCGCCGAGGCGTTGACGCCAGATGGCTGGCTGCACACCGGCGACGTGGGCGTGGTGGATGCGGCGGGCTACTTCCGCATCACCGACCGCATGAAGGACATCATCATCACGGCCGGCGGCAAAAACGTGACGCCCAGCGAGCTGGAAAACGACCTGAAATTCTCGCCCTACATCACCGACGCGGTGGTGATCGGCGACAAGCGCCCCTACCTCACGGTGCTCATCATGATCGACCAAGAGAACGTGGAGAAGTTTGCCCAAGATGCCGACGTGCCCTTCAGCAACTACACCTCTCTGACCCGCGCGCCCGAAGTCCAGGCGCTGATTCAGGCCGAGCTGGAGCGGGTGAACCAGAAGTTCGCCCGGGTCGAGCAGCTCAAGAAGTTTTATCTGTTGGAGAACCAGCTCAGCGCGGAGGACGAAGAACTCACGCCCACCATGAAGCTCAAACGCAAGCTGGTCGAGAAAAAATACGCTGCCCAGATCGAGGCCATGTACGTCTGAAGCGCAGCACCCTGGCAACTTTTTTCAACCCGAGGAGACAACACCATGAAAATGCGTACCGCCCTCGCACTGGCCACCCTGGCCTTAAGTGCATCCCTGGCTTCGGCCCAACAAGGTGTCAGCAAGGACGACATCCTGCTGGGCTCGATTCAAGATTTGTCCGGCCCCATCGCCGGCTTTGGCAAGCAGGCCCGACTGGGCATGATGCTGGCCGTGGACGAAGTCAACGAGCAAGGCGGCATCAATGGCCGCAAGCTCAAGCTGTTGGTCGAAGACTCGGCCTACGACCCCAAGAAGGCGGTGCTGGCCGCGCAAAAGCTGGTCAACCAAGACAAGATTTTCATGATGGTGGGCCACATCGGCACCGCACAAAACATGGCCGCCATGCCGGTGCAGTTTGAGAAGAACGTCGTCAACTTCTTCCCCATCACCGCCGCGCGCGAGATGTACGAGCCCTTCCACAAGCTCAAGTACTCCTACGCCGCCCCCTACTACGATCAGATGCGTCTGGCCGTACCCAAGTTGGTGAAAGACAAAGGTGCCAAGAAGGTTTGCACCATGTACCAGGACGATGACTTTGGCCTGGAAGTGCTTAAGGGCGGTGAAGACGGCCTGAAGACCATCGGCATGGAGTTCGCCGAGAAAACCTCGTACAAGCGCGGCGCCACCGACTTCTCCTCGCAGATCTCCAAAATGCAGGCCGGTGGTTGCGACTTTATCGTGCTGGGCACCATCATCCGTGAAACCATCGGCGCTATTGGTACCGCCCGCAAGCTGGGCTACAACCCCACCTTCATCGGCTCCAGCGCGGCGTACACCGACCTGATCCACAAGCTCGGCGGCCCCGCCATGAATGGCTTCTACGCCACCATGACGGTGCAAAACCCGTACACGGACGAACAGGCACCAGCGATTCGCTTCTGGGCTAATAAGTACAAGACCAAGTTCAACGAAGACCCCACCGTGTTTTCGGTGTACGGCTACAGCATCATCAGCACCTTTGCCTCCGTGGCGTCCCGGGCCGGGAAGAACCTGAGCACAGATAGCTTCATCAAGGTGATGGACACGCTGACCGTGCCGTCGGACATCTTCGGCAGCGCACCACAGTCGTTCAGCCCCACCAAACGCTTGGGCAGCAGCGCCTCGCGCATTTCCCAAATCACTGACGGTAAGTGGAAGGCGATCTCCGAGTACGTGGGCGACCCGGCAGCCATGAAGAAGTGATGCAGTGCTTCGTATGAAAAGGGCCACCGCAAGGTGGCCTTTTTCTTGGAAGAATTACAAACCAAATTGGCACCTAGCCCTTGTGAAATATGCGCGAGTAGCTTCTATTTTGATAGCAAATTTCGTCTTAAGAAACGATATACGCCGCCGCCGCGCTGGACAGCAGTTTGCCGTCTGCGCCCAAAAATTCCATGCGCGTTGACGCGACGCGCGAACCCAGGCGCAGCACTTCGGCGCGCAGCTCAAAGCGCTCGCCAATGCCGGGGCGCAGGTAGTCCACCCGCAGGTCAATCGTGCCCAGCTTGGCAAAGCGCTGCAGGCGCTGCAGCGGTGGCTCGTCCATGTGGCGCGCGCCAATCGCTGCCATCACCGCCAAGCCGCCCATGGCGTCCAGCCCCGCGCTGATGACGCCGCCGTGCACGCGGTTGAAGCTGTAGTGGCCCACCAACTCCGGTTTCATAGCGATGTGCGCCACGACCCGCTCGGGCGTGATGCTGGCAATCTTGAGCCCCAGCACTTGGTTAAAGGCGATGGACTCCTCAAAAATCTTCTTGAGCGGCAGCAGGAATTCGGGTTCAAACATGAGAGGCGGTGCGGCTGTGGTGAGAGAAGTGGTTTTGGGCATGGTGTGCTTTTACAGTCCTAGCTGGCGGCTGGCCAGCTCTTTCATGATTTCTTCCGCACCGCCGCCAATCATCATCACCTTGACCTCGCGGTAAATACGCTCGCAAGCGGTGCCGCGCATAAAGCCCATGCCACCCAGAATTTGCACCCCCTGGTCGGCGCAGAACTGCATGGTTTGGGTGGCGTGGTTTTTGAGCAGACAGACCTGCGACACCCATTCCGCACCCTTGGCGCTTTTGTCACCCCGGTCGCCCGCATCGGCCCGCGCGCTCACCGCGTTCAGCCAGGCGCGAGTGGACTCAATGCGCATCTTCATGTCCATCAGCTTGTGGCGAATCACCTGGTGATCCACCAGCGCGGTGCCAAAGGTCTTGCGCTGTTGCGCCCAGCTCAGCGCCTCGTCGTAGCAGCACTCCGCAAAGCCCAAGGCCATGGCGGACATGGACAACCGCTCGCCATTGAAGTTGGTCAGAATAATCTTGAAACCCGCGCCCTCTTCGCCCACCAAGTTCGCGGCCGGTACGCGCACGCCGTCAAAGCGCAGCTGCGCCGTATCGGAGCACAACCATCCCATCTTCTTGAGCGGGCTACGGGTTAGGCCCACGGCGTCGCCCGGCACCATCAGCATGGAAATGCCCATGGCCCCTTTGTTTTTGAGATCGGTGCGCACCGCCACCGTGATCCAGTCGGCCCGCATACCCGAGGTGATGAACACCTTTTCGCCATCCACCACGTATTCGCCGCCCTCTAACCGCGCGGTGGTTTTCAAGGCCGATACATCGGTGCCACCGCCCGGCTCCGTAATCGCCAAGGCGGCAATTTTTTTACCTGCCAAAACGTCGGGCACCACCCGCGCCTGCAGCGCGGGCGAGCCGTGCCGAATAACGGGCGGCAAGCCAATGTTGTGGCTGAACAGGCTGGCTAGGAGCCCGCCGCTGCCGCCCGTGCGCGCCAGCGCCACCGTCATCGCGTTGCGTAGCGCCCAAGGTGCGGGCGTGCCGCCCAAGGCCTCGGGGTAGCCCAGCCCCAGCCAGCCCAAATCGGCGGCGCGCTGGTACAGGCTGCGCGGGAACTCGCCAGCCTCTTCCCATTTCTCTAAGTACGGCGCCACCTCGGCCTGGATAAAACGGCGCGCCGCATTCTCTACGCTGGCAATGTCTTCTGCGGTGATGTCGGTCTGGCTGTTCATGGCGGCGCGCCCCTCGCTCAATCCTGAAACACTTTGGGCACTTGCGCCCGGTGAAAGCCGTTGAACGGCTTCACCGCGTCGCGCTCTTGCACGTCGCCCTTGGGTATGCGCATGGGCCAGCCCATGCGCGCCTGCGGGCGGGCGCCGTCGATGCGCAAGGTGCTACCGCTGATAAACGAGGCGGCCGGGCTGAGCAAAAACACAATGCCGGCAGCCGTTTCGGCCTCGGTGCCAAAGCGCCCGGCCGGGATGGTTTTGGACATTTCGCGTAGCATGCCGCCGACCTCGGGCGGGTAGTTGTCCATGCCGCTGGAGGCGATGTAGCCCGGCGCCACCGCGTTCACGCGTACGCCCTTGCAGGCCCATTCCACCGCCGCCGTTTCGGTAAAGCTCACCATGCCCGCGCGCGCTGCGCCACTGTGGCCCATGCCGGGCATGGAGCCCCACATATCGGCCACGATGTTGACGATGGCGCCGCCGGTCTTGCCCATGCCCTGCAAATAGCATTCGCGCGCCATCAAGAAGCCGCCCGTGAGGTTGGTGTTCACCACCGCCTCCCAGCCCTTGGCGCTGATCGCCTCCAGCGGTGTCATGAACTGGCCGCCCGCGTTGTTGACCAGCCCATCGACCCGGCCGTGCTGCGCGTAGATGGCCGCCACGGTTTGCTTGACCGCCTCTTCCTGGCGGATATCGCACACCTGAAAGCTCACCGTGCCGCCGTCTTGCGTAATCTCGTCGGCCACCTTTTGCAGCTTCTCCACCTTGCGCCCCACCAGCGCCACGGTGGCGCCCAGCGCGGCCAACTCGTGCGCCACACAGCGCCCAATGCCCGAGCCGCCGCCGGTCACCACCACCACCTTGCCCGCAAACAAACCGGGCGCGAAAACAGAACCGTAGGACATGTTCACTCCTTCAAAAACAAGGCGACTGCGGCGTCCGCCAGATCGTCCAGCGAGGCCTCTTTTTTGCGGTCAAACCACTGCACCGACCAATTCAGCGCGCCCAGCATCAACAGCCGCGACAGCTTCACCGGAGCACGCAAATGGCCGCTGGTATGCAAGCCCTGTAACACCGGAGTCCAAGCCGCCTCGTACGCAATTTGCAGCTGTGCCAGCGCGCTGCGCTGGCGTGCGTTGAGCGAGCGGGTCTCGTACAGCATCACCGGGATAAAGTCATTGCCCGACCCGTGCAACATGTCGAAGTGCGCCCGCACCAAGCTATGCAACTGCGCGCGCGGATCATCTGCTGGCACCACCGCCGTTATCGCTAGGCGCTGGCGTGCAATGGCGCCCTGCATGCCCTCTTCCATCACCGCGTAGAGCAGCGCGTCTTTGCTCTTGAAATGGTAGAAGGGCGAGCCGCTTTGCATACCCGCAGCGGCAGCAATGTCACGCGTGGTGGTGGCCGCAAAGCCCTTGCGGCGAAACAACTGGGCCGCAGCTTTGAGCAATTCATGGCGGCGGTTGCCGTCATCGCGCTCATCTTCCGTCTTGCGCGGGCGGCCGCGGGGGCGTTTGACTTCTATATCGCCTGAATCGGGAGCGGGGATGGTGGTGGCGGGGCTGCGCATGCAGCGACCATATCAAATTAGATTATTTTTAGCAAGCGTATGCTTGGTGAAAATAACTAAGCGCAGCTGAATTTTGCTTTGAACGCACGCCGGCCTCGACGTATGTTGGTGGCAATGCGGGGGAAGCGGGCATTGATTTTGATGGAGTGCGCTCACCCAATCGACCCAAAGCGGGTGTAGAGCACCATGAATTAGGTGATCCAAAAGCCGGGCTTAAAGTTCTGGAGCTTTATGACCACGCGGTTAGACGCTAAGTCGCTACGAATTGCAGCCAAATCCCAGTGTCGGCAACTGGTCCGATCCTGCCGAGAAAGTGGTCGTCAACTTAGTTGAGACGTCGCATGAGTTGGATAGTCTTGATGGCGTCCCTTCACATACAGCGGATCTGAGTTAATATACACCGTATATTAATTGGATGCCGATGACCACTGCACACGTATTTATAGCCACAAGCTTGGACGGTTATATCGCCAGGACTGATGGGGACATCACTTGGCTCTTGCAGCGTGATGAGCCAAATGAGGACCATGGCTATTCGTCCTTCATTGCCGACAAGGAATTGATCGTGATGGGCCGAGGGAGCTACGAAAAAGTTCTGAGCTTCGACACTTGGCCGTATACCGTCCCGGTTCTCGTTTTGTCCAAGCAACTTGCGGACTCACCAGTCCCCAAGGCGCTGAATGGGAAGTTACGGTTTACCAGGCAATCACCGAAAGACCTGATGAAAGAGTTAGCGCACCAGGGCATTCGCCAGATATATGTCGATGGTGGGCAACTGGTGCAATCGTTCCTGCGCGACAGGCTTATCGCCGACATGGTGATCACTACAGTGCCTGTGTTGATCGGAGCAGGAAGGTCGCTTTTCGGCTCATTGCCATGTGACATCGATTTGCGTTTGGTGTCTACCCGTAGTTTCCCTTCGGGCCTGGTGCAATCCACCTATCGCCTTGCTGCATGAACCGACCGCGTGGTCGTCCTGCCCAAGGCAGTGGGCTAAGTCGTGCAGACATCCTAGGTTCCGCATTGGCGTTACTTGACGAAAGCGGTGGTCAAGGGTTGACCATGCGTACGTTGGCGAGTCGGCTGGGAGTCACACCGATGAGCCTCTATCGCCATGTGGGTGGTCGCGATGAGCTTTTACGGGTGCTGTCGGATATGGTTTACGCAGAGGTATTGGAAGGCACAGAGCCCGGGGAAGATCCTGAGGCGGAAGTCCGGGGGATATTGATCCGCTACCACCAGACCATTTGTCGGCATCCACAGTTGACATTGGCGATATTTTCCACACCGGAGGCCTTGGTTGGCGTAACCCGTCAGATAACGGACCGCCTGAACATGCTGCTGGCAGTGCTTGCCGTGGACCCCACGCTGTGGCGAGACGTCTTGATCGACCACGCCCATGGCAGCGGTCTGGCCTATGCCTTTGCAGCGGAGGGGCAAATGCGAACCATGCCCATGTCTCAGTATCGGAATACCTTAGACCGAATAATCGAGAAATTGATCGCTTCCAACGCTGCCTAGACCAGTCATTGAGCAACGTCTGCAACTGGCCGAGGCTGTGTGAAAACTCCTTGAATCTCTCCAGATGTTTGCTATGACATATCAAGCCTTGTGGAGGATTGAATATGTCCCGATTCATTGTGGGAGAAGACAGGCAGCAAGTGACATTGTTGCCAGAGTGTCTGGACGACTTCATCGCTGAAGACAACACGGTTCGGGTAGTGGATGCCTTTGTGAGCGAACTGGACATGGTGGCCCTGGGCTTTGAAGGCACCAATCCTGCATCAACGGGACGCCCCTCGTACCATCCGGCAGTCATGTTGAAGGTCTACCTCTATGGGTACCTCAACCGCATCCAGTCCAGCCGCCGCCTAGAGCGTGAATGCCAGCGCAATGTTGAACTCATGTGGCTGACAGGAAGGCTTGCTCCAGACTTCAAGACCATTGCGGACTTCCGCCGTGATAACAGTGCAGGCATTCGCAACGTATGCCGCCGCTTCGTCATGCTGTGTCGCGACCTCAAACTCTTCAGCCAGGCGGTAGTGGCCATTGATGGCAGCAAATTCAAGGCGGTCAACTCGCGCGACTGCAACTTCACCAGCGGCAAGATCGACAAGCGCCAACAGCAGATTGAAGAAAGCATCCAACGCTACCTGACTGCGCTGGAGACGGCAGACCGCACGCAACCAGTCGAATTGAAGGCCAAGACAATTCGGTTGCAGGACAAGATCACACACCTGCGTCAGCAGATGCGTGAACTCGATACAGTCAAAGAGCAACTCAAGACGCAGCCCGACGGTCAAATATCCAGGACCGATCCCGATGCCAGGTCTATGGCCACCAGCGGCAGAGGATCGGGCATGGTGGCCTACAACGTGCAGGTGGCAGTGGACGCCAAGCACCATCTCATCGTCGCGCATGAGGTCACCAATGCTGGTAGCGACAGAGCCCAACTCAGTCCCATGGCGCAAGCTGCACGTGAAGCTATGGGTAAGAAGAGGTTGCGCGCCATCGCTGACCGTGGGTACTTTAGCGGGCGGCAGATCAAAGCCTGTGCCGATGCAGGCATTGATGCCGTCCTGCCCAAGCCAACGAAATCGAATGCCAAAGCAGAGGGACGCTTCGACAAGGCCGACTTCATCTACATCCAGGAAGACGACGAGTACCTCTGTCCAGCAGGACAACGAGCCATCTTCCGTATGGCCAGAGAAGAGAACGGGATGATGATTCACCGCTACTGGAGCAGCGTCTGCCCACAATGCCCGATGAAGTCGCAATGCACGCCCAGTGCCTACCGGCGCATCTCGCGGTGGGAACATGAAGAGGTACTGGAAGCTGTGCAACGCCGCCTGGATCGCGCACCCAAGTCCATGACCATCCGGCGACGAACCGTTGAGCACGTATTCGGCACGCTCAAGAGTTGGATGGGTTACACGCACTTCCTCACGCGGCGACTACCCAACGTGAGCGCCGAGATGGGATTGAACGTGCTGGCGTACAACTTCAAGCGGATATTGAGTATCTTGGGGTTCGAGGAAATGATGAAGGCGATGAGACTGGTAGGGGCATGAGCCCTTTGTCGTCGTTTGCAGCTTCATACGGGGTCACAGAAGCGCATAAGACCGCTCAGGCGCTATCAGCTCGGCATTCGTCGGCAAGATCGGCTGGTTGCTGCAAAGCAACTAATGAGTGCAAACCGGCGCGTGTTTCCACACAGCCTCGACCCGTAGCGGGTGTAGCGCATTAACAGGAAACAGCCGGTCCCGCCAGTTCCAAATCATCGTCGACGCCACGAGGGGTGTCCGCAACGACCGAGTTCAGCGATTCAATTCACTGCAGCGGCAACCACGAATCCACCACCGCTTCCCTATTCCCTTTGAGCTTGCGCAGCTCGCGCGTGATGGCGGGGATCAGGTCTTCGTGCTTCTCGTGTAGGTAGTGGAATAGCGGGTGGCGCAGCACGATTTTGTTGGGGAAGTCGTTCAGCGACAGTTTCTCTTCTTGGAGTGCGCGCAGGGTGTCTTCCCCGCGCCCCAAGAAGGCGTCCAGCCGGCCCAGCTTGAGCATTTGCAACGCCGCGCCATAGCTGTTCAGGCGCACCACATTCTTCCAGCCCGCCGTGGCTTCCTCTGAGGCTTTCCAACCGCTGACGATGCCCACCCGGGGCAGTGGCGCCAAGCGCTCCACCGAAGTTGGGGGGACTTTCTCTGCGCCGTACACAAAGGCGGAATTGGTATTCATATAGAGCGGCACATCAACGCGGCGCAGCGCCGGGTAAGCCACCTCCATACCGGCAATGCGGGCGGTTTCACCGTCGACCCGGCCGGTGTTGCTTTCCACCATGGCGCGCTCGCCCGGCATGTCAACATAGTCAATCTGAATGCCCAGCTTGCTGTAAGCCTCGCCCAATGCTGTCTTCAAGCGGGCCAGTTCTGCGCCGGTGCCTATGCGGGTGAGCTTGAGGACGTTGGGTGGGGCGGCCCTGGTGGGCCGGGAGGCCAGCGCCCCAACAGCCAGCCCCAAGCCAAGGCCCAACAACCGGCGCCGCGCAGAGGGCGCGTGACCAACAGAGAAAGTGGTGGGCGTTGTCAGCATGGTCGGGTTTGTCAGTGAAGGAACACTCCAACGGAATGTGCCACAGACTGTTCCCGTGGCATCCGAGCATTGTTAGCAATACCCGCGTGAGCGTCAATCCAAGAAAAAGTCCGGCAAGAAGTTCTTGTTGCCCGGCGTCACGGCGTACGGGTCCAGGTCGGTCACCCCGTGCTCCGCCAACACAGCGTCGTCAATAAAGAAGTTGCCGGTATGGCTGCTCGGCCCGGTGAGGATGAGGTAGGCCGCGTCGGCCATGATCTCGGGCTTGCGGCACAGGGCGATGTCGATGCCGGGAATCATTTGCATGGCGGCGGTGGCAATGGCGGTGCGGGGCCACAGGCTGTTGACGCCGATGCCAAACTTCTTGAACTCACCCGCGTGGCCCAGGGTGCACATGCTCATGCCGTACTTGGCCATGGTGTAGGCGGTGTGGGCCTGGAACCAATGCGGCTTCATGCTTAAGGGCGGTGACATGGTGAGCACATGGGGGTTGCGCGCGGCAGCGGCGGACTTTTTCAGCTCGGGCAGGCAGGCCGCGGTGCAGAGGTAGGTGCCGCGCGCGTTGATGCCGTTCATCAAGTCGAAGCGCTTCATGGGCGTGGCTTCGGTGTTGGTGAGGCTGATGGCGCTGGCGTTGTTGACCAAGATGTCGATACCGCCAAAGGTTTCCACCGCCTTGGCCACTGCGGCGAAGACGGCGTCGTCGTCCCGAATATCGACCGCCAGCGGCAGCGCTTGGCCACCGGCCGCCTCAATCTCCTTCGCGGCGCTGTAGATGGTGCCGGGGAGCTTGGGGTTGGGGTCGGTGGTTTTGGCGATGATGACGATGTTGGCGCCGTCTGCCGCAGCGCGCTTGGCAACGGCCAGGCCGATGCCGCGCGAAGCGCCGGTGATGAACAGGGTTTTGCCTTTGAGAGTCATGCCTACCTCCTCGTTAAGCTCTTGTTTTTATAGCTGCTTGCGCAATATCTATAAGGGCCAGAGGCACTTTTTACTTAAAACTTAGACCTTGCTGAAGTCGGGGCGGCGTTTTTCCATGAAGGCGGTAAACGCCTCTTTGGCGGCGGGCGCTTGCAGCAGGCGGCCAAAGCTTTGGGCTTCTTCGTCAATGCGCTCTAGCACCTGGGCCAGTTGGCCTTTCTTGAGCAGGCGTTTGGTTTCTACCAGCGAGGTGATGGGCTTGGCGGCCAGCTTGCGCGCCTGGGCCTGGGCGATGCCATTGGCTTCGGTGGGCGGCACCACGCGGTTGACCAGGCCCACTTCCAGCGCAGCCTCGGCCATGAAGGGCTCGCCCATGAGCAGCGCTTCGGCAGCGCGGTGGTAGCCCATCATCTGCGGCACCAACAGGCTGGAGGCCGCCTCAGGGCACAAGCCCAAATTCACAAACGGCATAGAGAACGCGGCGTTATCACCGGCGTAGACCAGGTCGCAATGGAACAACATGGTGGTACCGATACCGACGGCGGGGCCGCAAACGGCGGCGACCACGGGCTTGGGGAAGGCCGCCAACCCGCGCAGAAAGCGGAACACCGGCGCATCTTCGCGCGAAGGAGGTGCGGCCAAAAAGTCACCAATGTCGTTGCCCGCGCTGAACACGGTGACGTCGCCCTGGAACACGACCACGCGCACTGCCGCGTCATCGCGCGCGGCGTCTAGCGCGTCGGCGCAGGCGGCGTACATGGCTTGGGTGAAGGAATTTTTCTTGGCGACCCGGTTCAGGGTGATGGTGGTGATGCCGTCGGCGGTGTGGATCAGGATGTCTTGCATGGGGTGGTCTCCAAAGGTGGGCGTGATGATGTCACGAGATGGTGTCACTGTTTGTAGTAAACGATTTGGTGCGTAGTCACCAGCAGCACACCGGCTTGGCTCCAGAGCTGGGCGGTTTGGTCAAAAAAGCCATTGCGAAACGCCTGCGCCTGCGCTTGGCCCAGCAGGTAGCCGGTGCCCGTGGCCTGCAACTGTTCGGCGCTGGCGTGAAAGTAAATCGTCATCGACACGGTGCCCACCGGCACATGCTGCGCCCGGCGGATGAACACGCGCGGAAAGAAAACGTCGGACATAGCGGCCAGCGAGGCAAAGTCTAGCGGGCGCGGCGGCGCGTCGCGCAGCCAAAGTTGGGACAGGCTGCTCTCGCCGGTGCCATCCCACACGGCGGGAAGATTGCCAGTGATGTAGCGCTGCTCGTAGCGCTGCACAAAGGCCATGGGCGCGCGCATGGTGGGCGGGGGCACCTCCTCTGGCGGCGGGCAGTGGGGCATGGCCTCTTCATCCAGGCTCCAAGTGTCGCGGCGCACGGCAGTGACAGCGGTGGCGGTAAAGACGGCTTGGCCTTCCTGCGACATTTCTACCGTCCAGTGCTGGGTGGAGCGGTTGGTGCGCACCGGGCGCGCCAGCACGGTAAACGCGCCATCGGCCACGGCGGCGCAGAAGTTCACCGTCATGGCTACGGGGTCGCCCAGGCGCTGCGGGTGCTGCAGGATGGCGTTGAGCGCCTGGGCGGTGGTGATGCCGCCATAGGGGCCCACCATGTTGGCGTAGGCGCTGTGGGTGTGGCCGATGGTGGTGCCGTCGGCCTGGGCGGTCAGCGCGATGGCTTCGTCAAAAAGATGTGCGGACATGGGCTTCCAAGTAAAAAGCCACCCGCAGGTGGCTTGAAAGTGGAACGCGACTTAGACGCGTTCGAAGATACCTGCCGCCCCTTGCCCCATGCCCACGCACATGGTGACCATGGCGTACTTGAGCTTGTTGCGTTGCAGGGCATGAATCGCCGTGGCCGAGCGCATCGCACCTGTGGCGCCCAGCGGGTGGCCCAGCGCAATGGCGCCGCCCATGGGGTTGACCTTGGCGATGTCCAGCCCCAGCGTGTTGATGACGGCCAGCGACTGGGCGGCAAAGGCTTCGTTCAACTCGAACCAGTCGATGTCGTTTTGGTTCAGGCCGGCGTTTTTCAACGCAGCTGGAATCGCTTCGATGGGGCCAATGCCCATGATGTGCGACGGCACACCGCGCGATGCGTAGGACACAAAGCGCGCCAGCGGGGTCAGGCCGTATTGCTTGACCGCCTTTTCGCTGGCCAAGATCAAAGCGCCCGATCCGTCCGACGTTTGCGAGCTGTTGCCCGCAGTGACCGAGCCGCGCGCGGCAAACACGGTGCGCAACTTCGCCAGCCCTTCGAGCGTGGTGTCGGCGCGGGCGCCTTCGTCCAGGCTCACGGTGCGGCGCGATTCGATGACTTCACCGGTTTCTAGGTTGGCCGTGCGATCGACCACGTCCATCGGCGTGATTTCACCGGCAAAGTGGCCCGCCGCCTGGGCGGCCAGGGCGCGACGGTGCGACTCGACGGCGAAGGCGTCTTGGTCTTCGCGGCTGACTTTCCACTGGTTGGCGACCTTCTCGGCGGTCAGGCCCATGCCGTAGGCAATGCCCACGTCGTCGCTCTCAAAAATACGCGGCGACAGAGAAGGCGCGTTGCCCATCATGGGTACCTGGCTCATGCTCTCGACTCCGGCCGCGATCATCACGTCGGCCTCGCCCACACGGATCCGGTCCGCCGCCATTTGCACGGCAGACAGGCCCGACGCGCAAAAGCGGTTGACGGTGATGCCGCCCACGCTAGTGGGCAGGCCTGCCAGCACGGCGCCGATGCGGGCGATGTTCAGGCCCTGCTGGGCTTCGGGGATGGCGCAGCCACAGATCAGGTCTTCAATCGACTTGGGGTCCAGGCTAGGCACTTGGGCCAAGGCGGATTGCAGCGCGTGGACCAAGAGGTCGTCCGGGCGGGTGTTGCGGAAGAAACCGCGGTGGGAGCGACCGATGGGCGTCCGGGTGGCCGCGACGATATAGGCGTCTTGCACTTGTTTCATAGGGAACTCCTTCAATTCTTGCGAGGGGTGGGAATCCACGCCCAAATAAATTCACACTGAATCGGCTGTTCGCCCGATTCGTCACTAACCTGCACGGCCACGCTCAGCTCGCCCTTGTCGCTTTGCTGCATCAAGCTGCGCTGCGCGTCGGACAAGGTGGCTACCGCCCGCATCGCACCTTGGGCGCGGCGCTTGAAGTCAATCCGCACGGTCTTGGCCAGCGGCAGGCAGTCGTCGCGTACGTTCATGCCCACCACCATGCCGGTAGCGGTTTCGGCCAGCAGCGCCATGGCGGCAGCGTGGACGCCCTGAATATGGTTTTGCACGCGGCGCGTATTGGCCACCGCAATCTCCACCCGATCAGGCGCCATGTGCGCAAAGTCCAAGCCTGCGGTACCAGTGAACGGCACCGCGCGGCCCATGACCCGGTTGCGCAACCACGGCCTCAAGAACGCGGGGACGCGTTCGAGCTTGGCGACGGAGCGCGCCAGGCGGTTGGGCTGGGCGGCGGCAACAGCCATATTAGTTGCGCACCGGCTTGCCGGTGGACATCATTCCCATGATGCGCTCCTGCGTCTTGGGGTGGGTCAGCAGGCTGCAGAAGGCTTTGCGCTCCAAGGTCATGAGGTACTCCTCCGTGACCAAAGTGCCCGCATCCACATAGCCGCCACACACCACTTCGGCGATCAGTCCGGCGATGTAGAAGTCATGCGCGCTGATAAAGCCGCCGTCGCGCATATTGACCAAGGAGCCCTTGATGGTGGCAATGCCACTGCGGCCCGCCACCGGGAACTGGCGCTTGTGCGGCGCGCGGTAGCCCTGGGTGTACATGGCCTTGGCTTCGTTGATGGCGACGAACAGCAGCTCGTCCTTGTGCGGCACGACGATGTCGCTGTGCAGCAGGTAGCCCAGCTTGCGCGATTCCAGCGCGCTGGTGCCGACCTTGGCCATGGCCGCAGCTGTGAAGCCTTCGGTGAGGAAAGGCACCAGGTCTTTACCAGTCGAGTTTTCAGCGTTCTCAGCCGCACGGCGAGCGATATAGGTCAGGCCGCCGGCGCCGGGCACCAGGCCCACGCCCACTTCCACCAGGCCGATGTAGCTTTCCATGGCGGCAACGCGCTTACTGGAGTAGATGGCCAGCTCGCAACCACCACCCAAGGCCAGGCCACGGATGGCAGACACCACGGGCACATTGGAGTAGCGCAGCTTGAGCATGGCGTTTTGCAGCTCGGCTTCCGCGCCTTCAATGGCCTTGGCACCGCCCATGATGAAGGCGGGCATCATGCCTTGCAGATCCGCACCAGCCGAGAACATCTCGTCAGGCGACCAGATCACCAAGCCTTGGTAGTCTTTCTCGGCCAGCTCTTGCGCTTGCAGCAGGCCTTCGATGACACCGCCACCGATGGCGTGCATCTTGGTCTTGATACTGGCGATGACGATTTCATCATCCAGCGTCCACAGGCGAATAGATTCGTCTTCATGCAGTGTCTTGCCTGCGGTCTCCGCTTGCTGTGCGTTGGCCCCCAACACGCTCTCAGGGAAATGCTGGCGGTCGTAGACGGGAAGCTGGCGCACGGGCACGAAGGTGCCTGTGGTCGGGTTCCACGACCCCGCAGGCGTGTGCACGCCACCGGCATCGGCCACCGGGCCTTTGAACACCCACTCAGGCAGCGGCGCTTTGCACAGCGCCTTGCCAGCGTCAATGTCTTCCTTGACCATGTTGGCCACTTCCAACCAGCCGGCTTCTTGCCACAGCTCAAACGGGCCTTGCTTCATACCAAAGCCCCAGCGCATGCAGAAGTCCACATCACGGGCGTTATCGGCGATGTCGGCCAAATGGATGGCAGCGTAGTGAAAGCTATTGCGCAGGATGGCCCAGAGGAATTGGCCTTCTTTGCCTTCGGCATTGCGCAACAGTTTGAGGCGTTCGGCAGCGGGCTTCTTGAGCATGCGGCCGTAGACCTCGTCGGCCTTGCCACCTGCTGGCACGTAGTCTTTGCTGGCCAAGTCGAAGCGCAACACGTCGCGCCCCACCTTCTTGAAGAAGCCAGCCTTGGTTTTCTGGCCCAGGTTGCCCATCTCTAGAAGAGTTTTGAGCACCGCAGGGGTGGCAAAGCTCTCGTAGAACGGGTCGGTCTCAATGCTGAGCGTGTCCTGCAGCGTCTTGATCACATGGGCCATGGTGTCCAAGCCCACCACATCGGCGGTGCGGAAGGTGCCCGACGATGCGCGGCCCAGCTTCTTGCCCGTCAGGTCGTCCACCACGTCGTAGGTCAAACCGAAGTTTTCCACTTCCTTCATGGTGGTCAACATGCCGGCGATACCGACACGGTTGGCAATGAAGTTGGGGGAGTCTTTGGCTCGGACCACGCCTTTGCCCAAGTTGCTGGTGACAAAGCCTTCGAGCATGTCCAAGTACTTGGCTTCGGTCGTCGGTGTATTGATCAGTTCCACCAGCGCCATGTAGCGGGGCGGGTTGAAGAAGTGAATACCGCAGAAGCGGTGCTTGATTTCTTCGGGCAGTGCCTCGCTCAACTTGGTGATCGACAAGCCCGAGGTGTTGGACGCGACGATGGTGTTCGGGCCGATGAAGGGCGCGATTTTCTTGTACAGATCCAGCTTCCAGTCCATGCGCTCGGCGATGGCCTCGATGATGAGGTCGCAATCGCGCAGTTGCTCCAGATGCTCTTCGTAGTTGGCCTGGCCAATCAGCACCGCATCATCAGCCACGCCCAGCGGGGCGGGTTTGAGCTTTTTGAGGTTCTCAACAGCGCGGGTAACGATGCCGTTTTTGGGGCCTTCTTTGGCCGGCAGGTCAAACAGCACCACCGGCACTTTCACGTTGACGAGGTGGGCCGCGATCTGCGCGCCCATCACGCCAGCGCCGAGCACGGCGACTTTTTTTACTTGGAAGCGGGACATATAAATTCCTGAGAATAGTTACTGGATGCGAATCCAGACTTGCGTGCGACCAAAGAGGGGCGCACCGACGTAGCCACGCATTTCGATCTTCTTACCGCCCTCAATGGGGGTCATGATCATTTTGTAGATCTTGCCGCTGCTGGGCTCCACGATCGTGCCGCCCTGCCACACATCCTTGCCTTCGACCTTTGTCAGGCCGCGGATCAGCTCGAGGCCCACAATGGGCTGGTCTTTGCGATCATCTTTGCATTCGACGCATTTGTCGTCAGGTTTGGCCTTAGGGTTCAGGTCACGCTCCAGCTTGCCCGACACCACGCCCCCATTCTCAACAATGCGGATTTCGGATTTTGCGGTTCCATCGTTGTCGTCAATCGTTTTCCAGAGCCCCACGGGTGTCATCTGGGCCATGGCGGCCGAGGCGGCGAATGTCAAAGCGAGTGTGGTGGCAGAACGCAGCATAGGAGTCTCCTTGTGGTTATATATGTGAAGGTGAAAAGGGTGCGACCTTGATCAGGCCAGCGCCGCGTCAGTGTCCATCAAGACGCCAGAGCCGGCGCGCGCAGTGCGCATCAGCGTTGCGGTCTCGGGGAACAACTTGGCGAAGTAAAAACGTGCAGTTTGCAGCTTGGCTTGGTAGAACGGATCCGCATTGCCGGCGGCAACTTCACGCTGCGCCACTTGGGCCATGCGGGCAAAGAAGTAACCAAACACCAAGTGGCCTGCCACACGCAAGTAGTCCACGGCGGCTGCGCCCACTTCATCAGGGTTTTGGAAGCCTTTGAAGCCGATCTCAGTCGTGAACTTGGTCATCTGCTCACCCAAGATGGCGATAGGCGTGATGAATTCGGACATCTTTTCATTGGTGCCCTCTTCCGCCACCAAGGCGCCAATTAGCTTGCCAAATTTCTTCAGCGTGGCACCGTTGTTGCCCAAAATCTTGCGACCCAGCAGGTCCAGTGACTGGATGGTGTTGGTGCCTTCATAGATCAGGTTGATGCGGTTGTCGCGCACGAACTGCTCCATGCCCCATTCCTTGATGAAACCATGGCCGCCAAACACCTGCATGCAGGCGTTGGTGGCAATGTGGCCGTTGTCGGTCAGGAAGGCCTTGGCGATTGGCGTCAGCATGGCCAGCAGTTCGCCCGAGTCTTTGCGCACTTTTTCATCGGGGTGGCCATGTTCTTTTTCGAGCAGCATGCCGCAGTAAGCCTGCAACATACGGCCGCCTTCGGCGTAGGCCTTGGCAGTGAGCAGCATCTTGCGCACATCGGGGTGCACGATGATGGGGTCAGCCGGTTTGTCCTTGGCCTTGGGGCCGGTCAGGCTGCGCATCTGGATGCGGTCCTTGGCATAGGCCAACGCGTTTTGGAATGCCACTTCCGTCAGGCCCAGCGACTGGTTGCCCACGCCCAGGCGGGCGGAGTTCATCATCACGAACATGCCTTGCATGCCTTTGTTGGGCTGGCCGATCATGGTACCGATGGCGTCTTCCATCACGATCTGGGCGGTCGCGTTGGACTTGATGCCCATCTTGTGCTCCAGACCGCCGCAGTAGATGCCGTTGCGCGATCCGAGCGATCCATCCTTGTTGACATTGAACTTGGGCACCACGAACAGGCTGACGCCCTTGATGCCGGGAGGCGCATCGGGCAGGCGGGCCAGCACCAAATGGATGATGTTGTCGGCCATGTCGTGTTCACCGGCGCTGATGAAAATCTTGTTGCCGGTGATCTTGTAAGTGCCGTCGGCTTGTGGCTCGGCCTTGGTGCGCATCAGGCCCAGGTCGGTGCCGCAATGGGGTTCGGTCAGGCACATGGTGCCAGTCCACTCGCCGCTGGTCATCTTGTGCAGGTAGGTCTGCTGCTGCTCGGGCGTGCCGTAGGTGTGCAGCGCGTGGTACGCACCGTGGGTCAGGCCGGGGTACATGGTCCAGGCCTGGTTGGCGCTGTTCAGCATTTCGTAGAACATGCCGTTCACGATCAAGGGCAAGCCCTGGCCACCAAACTCGGGATCGCAACCCAGTGCGGCCCAGCCACCATCGACATAGGTCTTGTAGGCTTCCTTGAAACCCTTGGGGGTGGTGACAGCATGCGTTGCCGTGTCCAGCGTGCAGCCCTCGGCGTCGCCGGAAATGTTCAAAGGGAAGATCACCTCGGAGGCAAACTTACCCCCCTCTTCCAGCACCGCGTTGATCGTGTCAGCATCCATGTCGGCATGCTTGGGGATTTGCTTCAGCTCGTCTACAACGTTGAGCACCTCGTGCATCACAAATTGCATGTCGCGCAGTGGGGGGGTGTAGGTAGGCATGGTGCTTTCTCCTTGGGATAACTGACAGAAACAGGGGTTTAAAGGGGCTTGGCACCGTAGCGCGCAAGAATGTTGGCAAAGCCTTGGTTGGCGCGCTCGATCGAGCCAGGGTTTTTGAGAAACCGGGCTTCGTAGTGCAATGCCAAGATCAGGCCGTGGATCTCAAAGGCCATTTGGTGTTCGTCGGCGTCGGCCTGCAGATCGCCGCACTGCTTGGCAAGCACCACTGCGCGAAACAGCGCATTGAGCCAGGTTTGCACCGAGGTGGCCAGTGCGTCACGCACGGGGCCCGGCCGGTCATCAAACTCGACCGCGCCACTGATGAAGATGCAGCCCGATTGAATTTCTACCGCGACGCGCTTCATCCAGTTATGGAACAGCGCCTCGACCCGAGGCAAACCGCGCTCGGCATGCAGGGCGGGATAGAAAACCTCTTGCTCAAAACGCCCGAAGTACTCTCGGATCACGGAAATTTGTAGCTCCTCGCGCGAGCCGAAATGGGCAAACACGCCGGACTTGCTCATCTGCGTGACTTCGGCCAACACGCCAATACTTAAGCCTTCGAGACCGATCTGGGTAGACAGGCCCAAAGCTGCCTCGACGATGGCGGCTTTGGTTTGTTGGCCTTTTTGCATAGCGCGCTTGGACGCCGCCCGCTTGGCAGCGGGTGAGGTAGCGGTAGGAATGGCAACGGAAACAGCGGACATGCAGGTGACCAACAAAATAGAACGATCGTGCTATTTTGCAACATTTATGCGAATTGCTCTCATACCCCTCGGGTTCTAGAGGGGATAACCTAGCCAAGCCTCGGGTTTACCCGAGCATCAATCGCAGTGCGGGCTCGAGCTGCTCTGAGGGCAGACGTCGAAACCCAGAACGGGCATAACGCTGCAAGCGACCTGCAACGAAGGCCGTGACTGCTGCAGCTCGCACCTGGGCTTCCACTGTGGGTGTTGCTGATGCCTGTACAGCAGGACTGTCACGCAGGCATTGGCGCAACGCCGCCTCCACCTTGTCGAACAGTTGGTTCACGCGCTGTTGCAGGCGCTCGTGCTCAAGCACCAGAGCGTCGCCCACCATGACGCGCGCCATACCGGGGTTTTTCTCAGCGAACTGAACCAACACGGTGGCGATCTGTGCAGCCTGGCGGGCGCCAACCTCACCCGTATCCGCCGCGTCAGCCGCTCGGTCAGTGATCTGCTGGACCAGTGAGAAAACAGATGTCTCGATGAAATCAATGAGGCCCTCAAACATTTGGGCCTTGCTGGCGAAGTGGCGGTACAACGCGGCCTCGCTGACTTCCAGCCGGGCGGCCAATGAGGCGGTGGTGATCCGCTCGCCACCGGGTTGCTCCAACATAGCCGCGAGGGCCTGCAGTATTTGCACACGGCGCTCACCGGGTTTAGGCCGTTTGCGCGCCACCGCCTCAACGGCAGAACCTACCGTGTCGTCGTGAGAAGGAGGGGTATCAGGCATGGGCGAATCGGGAAGAGCTTTCAAAGATTCTCGCACGACCGCCAGCTCAAGCCGCCAGCACCAGCCAGATGCGCAAACCTCGGCCCTCTGCGCCTGTGGCCAGCTGCAAATGGCTGTGGTGCACCTGGGCAATTTCGTCGGCAATGGCCAAGCCCAAGCCATTGCCTTCGATGGCGGTTCCAGGCACTCGGTAGAAGCGTTCCAACACACGCCCCATTTCTGCCACGGGGATGCCAGGGCCGTCGTCTTCAACTTCTAGAAACGGCTGGGGCAGCGAGTTCTCCGAGGTGGCGCGCAGGCCACAACGCAGCGTGACGCGCCCACCCGCAGGGGTGTACTTGATGGCGTTGTCGGTCAAGTTCACCAGCAACTCGCGCAGCAACCATTCCTGCCCTTGAATATGTGCTGGCTGCGCCTCTAACCCAAGGTCAATCTGTTGGGCAGTGGCCGCATCGAGCAAGGATTCCAGCACGGCCTCACACAGCTGCTGAAGACTGACGCGCTGCACCGGCTGGTTCTGCGCGCTGCGGGCATCGGCCCGCGACAGGGCCAACAATTGGTTTGCCAATTGCGACGTACGCCGCGCCGCATGGCGCAAACGCAGCACCTGGTCTGCTCCCAAAGTAATAGCTGCTTGCGCACTATCCTTAAGGACTGCAGGCATATTTGGCATCTTTTTTGGTACAGAAACTGCCTGCGCCCACGCTTCGACTTGGGCCTGCAAGCCCGCCAGAGGCGTACGCAGTTGGTGGGCGGCATCCGCCACAAACCGCGCCTGACTCTCGGCTTGCGCATTCACCAAGGAAAACAAGCGGTTGAGCGACAACACCAAGGGACGAACCTCATCCGGTGAGGCGTCAGGGTCCAACGCAGACAAGTCGCGCGGAGAGCGACGCTCCACGGCGTCACGCAATTCCAACAGCGGCCGCAAAGCGGTGCGCACTGCCCAATTCACCGCAAAGAAACCTGCGACAGACAAGATCAAGTTTGGCAACAACACCTTGACCGCCAACAACGCCATCCATTGCTGGCGCGGGTCGGAGCCGTCGGCAAGGCGGACCACAACCTCTCCGGCGACTGAGCGCACCCGCTCACTGACGATACGATAGGTTGTGCCCGCAAACTCCACACTGGACAACTCCGCGTGATCGCTGTTCGGCGCCACCCCGCTCAACCATGGATCGCCCACCAGAACCTGTCCATCCAGCCCCACCACCGCAAACGCGGCACGGCCGGCGCGGTTCGCCAAAAACTCATCAACGGGGGGCGCGGTCAACAAAAGAGGGGGATCCTCCACCGTGTCGCCCCCGGCAATGATGGAGTCCCCCAGCAACGGCGCCAATATCATGAGTTCGCGGTCCTGCTGCAACGCCGCGCTGTCAGCGCTCCGAAAATCGAACCAAGTGTTGAGCAAGGCCAGCACCAATAGCGGACTCAGCAGCAACATTAGCAAGCGGCGCTGCAAGCCCGAAGTCATGCCCTGCATCATGTTCACCTTATGCCGCAACTAGCTCCAGCCGGTAGCCAAAACCACGAATGGAACGCAGGGCGATACCGTGGGGTTCTAGCTTGCCGCGCAAGCGCGAAATATAGACCTCCACCGCATTGGGCGTAATCTCTTTGTCCCAGCCAGTCAGCGCCTGTAGCAGCTTGTCTTTGTTGGCCGGCTTAGGGGCCTGCAGCAACAGGTACTCCATCACGGTCCACTCGCGTGGGCCCAATTCAATGGGAACTGAAGCACCAACAGCGCCCTCGGTGCGAATGCAGGCGAGGCGCTGGGCCGTGTCCAGCTCCAGCGGTCCAAAACTCAGCGTCGCCGAGGTAGCCGCCTGCGAGCGGCGCAACAGAGCACGCAGGCGCGCCAATAGCTCAGGCAGCTCAAAGGGTTTGACCATGTAGTCGTCAGCGCCCATGTCCAATCCCTGCACGCGGTCCTGCAAGGCGTCGCGCGCGGTGAGGATGAGCACCGGCATGCTGTGACCTGCTTTGCGCAGCGCATCGGTCAGTGCCAAGCCGTCCATCCGAGGCAGGCCGATATCCACGACAGCCACGTCAAATGTCTCTGCATGGGTTACCTCCAAGGCGCGTTCGGCGCTCCCCACCCAGTCAACGGCATACCCTGCATCAGACAGCCCGAGCTTGATGCCGCTAGCCACCATCACATCATCTTCGACCAGCAACAGCCTCATAGTAAAAATGGCCTCCAGCCCTTATGGAAGGTGCGTAAGAAGCCATCAACAATGCAGCAAAATCGCACGAAACGCCCTAGTTAGTGAGAACGAATCATGGTGCCGCAAGCTTGCCCGGTCAGGATTTCCAGCAGCAGCACGTGGGGGACCCGCCCGTCAATGATGTGCACGGCGTTGACCCCGCTCTTGGCAGCATCCAACGCGCCGGCAATCTTGGGCAGCATACCGCCGCTGATCGTGCCATCGGCAAACAGCTCGTCAATACGCTTGGCTGTCAAATCCACCATCAGCACGCCCGCTTTATCGAGCACGCCGCTGATGTTGGTCAACATCATGAGTTTCTCAGCTTGCAGTACGGTAGCCAACTTCGCGGCAACCACGTCGGCGTTGATGTTGTAGCTCTCGTTCTGCTCACCAAAGCCAATCGGGCTCACCACTGGGATAAAGCCGTCGCGCTGCAGTGCTTGCACCACGGCAGGATCTACGCTGACGATTTCCCCCACCTGTCCAACGTCATGCTCCTTGCTCGGATCCGTGTTGTCTAGCATGCGGAGTTTGCGGGCGCGAATCATGGCGCCATCACGGCCGGTGAGACCGACGGCCTTGCCGCCTGCTTGGTTGATCAGACCCACGATGCCTTGCTGCACCTGACCCGCCAACACCCACTCCACCACCTCCATGGTTTCGGGGTCGGTCACGCGCATGCCTTGAATAAACTCGCCCTGCTTGCCTAAGCGCTTGAGCAGTCCCTCAATCTGCGGCCCACCGCCATGCACCACTACGGGGTTGATGCCCACCAGTTTGAGCAGCACCACGTCTTCGGCGAATGC
Organism: Rhodoferax sp.; assembly: GCA_034519365.1. Taxonomy (GTDB): domain Bacteria; phylum Pseudomonadota; class Gammaproteobacteria; order Burkholderiales; family Burkholderiaceae_C; genus Allorhodoferax. The sequence goes on from JAXHOO010000042.1 coordinate 73,955, forward strand.
CTTTTGCAGCGCCGGGTCGGTCATCGCGTTGCCGCCGTATTTAATGACCATGGTCTTGCCGTGGAACTTGCGGATATAGGGCAAGGCCTGGGCCAGGATCTGGGCCTTATCAAAAGTAACACTGGTAGTCGTTGCGCTGGAATCAGACATGGTCATGGTCCGTAGTGAGTCAAGGAGCGAAGTCCAAATTGTGCCGCATCAAAGGGATCGCCCAAGTGGCCACGCGGCCAGTAACCGCTAGGCAGGTTTGTAGCCTTGGACGTGCTGGGCCATGAACGACTTGATCGCGACTGCATCGTTAGCTTCTGCCGCACTCGCCAGCACCTGCAGCTCCTGCTCCAACACAGGCCAAGGCAGGAAGGGTTCATGGGCCGTCATGATGCGCGGATGGGCGGTCGGCCGCGGGTTGTCACCGATTAAAAGTTCTTCATACAGCTTCTCTCCTACCCTCAGGCCCGTGACAGCAATCTCGATATCACCCGTCGGATGCGCAGCCTCACGAACGGACAGTCCAGAGAGTTGCACCATGCGGCGCGCAAGGTCCATGATTTTGACGGGCTGCCCCATGTCTAGTACGAACACATCCCCACCCTGCCCCATCGCCCCGGCCTGCAACACCAGTTGTGCCGCCTCAGGGATCGTCATGAAGTAGCGTGTGACCTCTTCGTGAGTCACCGTGAGCGGCCCGCCCGCAGCGAGCTGCTTGCGAAACAAGGGAACCACGCTCCCGCTGGAACCCAACACATTTCCAAACCGTACCATGGAGAAAATGGTGTTCGTATGGGTATCAGCCAGCGCCTGCAACACCAGTTCGGCCACCCGCTTTGTCGCTCCCATCACGTTGGTAGGACGTACTGCCTTGTCGGTGCTAATCAGCACAAAGCGTCTGGCACCACTGGCCGCCGCTGCCTGGGCCATATTCAGCGTGCCAAACACGTTGTTGCGCACGCCTTCGCCTGGGTTGTCTTCCACCATGGGCACATGCTTGTACGCTGCAGCGTGGTAGACAGTCGCAGGGTGGTAGGTGTTGCATATTGCCGCCAAACGATCTGGATTGGACACGCTGCCGAGCAACGGCACCAATTTCACCGACAACTGTTGCGCCTTGCAAATGGCCTCCAACTCCTGGTGAATGGCATACAGGCCAAACTCGCTGTGCTCGAGCAGCAGCAGTTGGCAGGGTCGCTGCAAGACAATTTGGCGCGTTAATTCCCCCCCAATACTGCCGCCAGCGCCACTAACCAAAACCACCTGCCCGGCCAAGTCCTGGGCTAGCAAGGCGGCGTTGGGCGGCACTGGCTCACGCCCCAACAGATCTTCCACATCCAGCTCGTGGATGTCCTGCACCGTCACCTTGCCGCTGGCCAGATCGGACATGCTGGGTAGCGTGCGTACGTGAACGGGCAAACCCTGCAGGGACTCAATGATCTGATTGCGCCGCTCGCGGGTCGCATTGGGCATCGCGAGCAATATGTCTGTGATCTGCTCTTCGCGCACCAGTTGCAGCAACTTACTTGAGGAGTGCACCGTAGCACCATTGATGCTACGACCATCTTTGCGGAGGTCATCGTCTACGAACCCCACCAAGGTGTAGTTTCTGGCCATTCCCAATGCCGCGGCAGTCTGAGCGCCCGCTGCACCTGCGCCAAAAATCAGCAAACGCGCCTTGTTGCCCGTGGACTGAACGGAGAGCCCAGCAAGCCAAAACCGTGCAAACGCCCGACTCCCGCCGACCAACAGCAAAAACACGATCGGTTGCAGCAATCCCAAGCTTCGGGGCACACCCGGCCACTGCTGCCATAACAACACCGTAGACAACACAACGGCATACAGCGCGACAGCCTTACCAGTGGCAACCAAGGCTGCTTGCCCGGTGTACCGAAAAATGGCCCGGTACAAACCGAACCGGACAAAAATCGGAATAGCCAACAAAGGGGCGACGCCGTACACCCACCACTGAGAACCTTCGGGGTAGTAAGTGCTATCGAGGCGCAAAGCATAGGCAACCCACGTTGCCAGTAACGCCAGCACGATGTCCAGCGCGATGACGGCCAACCGCTTGGCCGCGCGCGGCCAAGCCAGAACCCGACGACTATTGAGCATTCACTGCAAAAGATTCCTTGGTTTGCCCCCGCGCAATCAGGGCGGCCATCCATTTGGGTGTCAACCCACGGCCCGACCAAGTTTCACCGCTGGGACCACGGTATTTGGCCGCCACGGGAATACCGGCCTTCTTATTGGCTTTGGGAGGCTTCATGGAAGAACTGCCTTTTCCGCGACCAGTCTTCATCGCTTTGCCAGGCTTTGCACTCTGCAAATCTTTGAGTGTGATTCCAAAGGCCTGCATTTTTGCCAATATATCTTGCACTGTGCTGTTGAATTCTTTGGCTTTGATTTCGTTTGCCTGCTTCTGCAGTTTTTCAATTTGGGTTTGAATGTCGATCAAGCTACTCATAGTTACCTCCAACTAAATGTAAATGAAACCAAATGATTGCGGTCAATGCACAACACCATCTCGCCGAATCACCTTGAGGAAAGTTAGAGCCACTATTTTAATATCCAACCACAGCGATTGGTGATTCAAATAAAAATAGTCCAGCACAACCTTCTGGCTGATTGGCAGTTCATCCCTCCCATTCACTTGCGCCCACCCCGTCAAACCTGGCGTCAGATGATGCACACCACATTGAGTACGCATTTCAATCAAATCCACTTGATTGAACAATGCGGGGCGCGGCCCCACAAAACTCATCTCACCTCTGAGAATATTCCAGAGCTGGGGCAGTTCATCCAAACTGCTTTTCCGCAATAACGCACCGATAGGCGTGAGATAGCTGACTGGACTTTCCAAAAGATGCGTGGCCACCGCAGGCGTGCCCAAACGCATGCTACGAAATTTTGGCATTCTGAATAGAATATTATTACGCCCCACCCGATCAGACCAGTACAGCGCAGGTCCCTTGGAGGTTGCACGCACCAAAATAACCAATACTAAAAATGGAACCACCAGAACAATTCCGCCCCCCAATGCTAGGGCGAGATCAAACAAGCGCTTCATACTGGCCGCGCACCTTCACCAGACACCACGCGGGATAATCCCTGCTCCACAGACACAGGGGGAACCCACCCCAATATATTGCGGGCTTTGGATATGTCCACCTGCAAATTGCCGCACAGTCTGTCAATTGCACTAGATTTGCCCAATAACGCAGCCCCGGAACGCAAGATCCACACAGGAACAGATACAAGGCGTACGCCGACTCCATGGACACGTGCGAGGCCTCGTACCAATTCAGCAGTAGAAAGGTCGAAACCATCACTGACCATGAACGTTTGGCCGGCAGCCTTCGGGTGTGAAATGCATACTAAAATAAGGTCCACTAGGTTACCCAAAGAAACCAAGCTGCGCCGGTTGTCCACTGCCCCCAAGGGCAGCGGCCAGCCAAGCTGAACTGCACGCATCAATGCCGCAAAATTGGCCTTGACTCCCGGGCCATAGACCAGCGGTGGACGAATAATTACAACCTCCATGTTGGATGTTTCTGCGATCCGGCGCAATCCACACTCCGCCTCGTGTTTACTCTGACCGTACGCGTCCTGCGGTGAGGGAGGATCATTTTCTGTAAACGCATGTCCTGCCGTAGTGGACTCGCCATTGACCTTGACGGAGCTTATAAATATAAAGCGCTTTACGCCTGCCACGGCGGCTTGCTGCGCCAGATTCAAAGTGCCCCCCACATTCACTCGACGAAACTCGGCCAAAGGGTCGATTGCTTTCTCTTGTACCCCATGCACACGTGCAGCCAGATGTATAACCGTGTTGCATTTATGTAGCCCTTCTGTCCAATCAGTTGAATCATCAATATTTTTCAAGACGAAAATATCACGATCAGTGCTAGTATTTCTGGCAACAGGGTAAGTAACAAATTCTGTTGAATCGAGCTTTCTTAATAACGCTGATCCGATGAAGCCCGCTGCTCCAGTGACTAGTATTTTTTCTTTGCTATGCATGGCACATCGCTAAAATATCTGTTGCCAATGCAAGACAGATTGCATCACGAGAGTACTTTTCAACAAATTCGGCACGGGGGATATCATGTATTACGAGCCGATCAAGCGCTTGTATCGCTGCATCCACATCACCAGGAGGAAAAACACCTACGTTTTCGATTTCATTCCGTACGAACTCAGCTGAAAATCCAGGAATACCAGCCCAAATCGGCTTGCCCATCGCGGCATATTCGAAAATCTTTGACGGTAGAACTTTAGTGAAAGCATCGTAATCACCCAAGTGCAAAAAAAGGACATCAGCAGTCTGATAAGCATCGATTAACTGCGCGCGCGATACCGGCGGCCTTACCTCTACGTTCGTTATTTTCAATTCAGACAGCCGGTCCAGTAGCAATGATTTGCGTCCCCCATCTCCATATACCGTGAAATGCACTCGCCCTATGGAACGACGAGCCAGTTCAGGCAAGATAGTATGCATACCCTGCCCTTCACCCAGATTTCCCGCATACAAAACATTTAGCGGTGACGTTGTCTTGATTGGGGACGCCACAGTCGGTGCTACAACCAAGAACTCTTCGTCAATACCGTTAGTTAAAAACGTAAATCTTTGTTGAGGATAGCGCGATGCGAAATAGTCGCGAAATCCTCCAGAGACCAGATTGACTGATATCGCTCGCGCGACTGCCCGGCGCTCAAGGAGCGAAAAGAAAACCCGAATCGGTCCGGCAATGCGTCGCGGCAAGACATCCTTCACGGTGTCGACAAAGATATCGCGAATATCGAGATAGAGTGGACAAGATTTTCGCATTGAAATCCAGGAACCCAAAACAGCCGTCATCAATCGACTCGAAGTAGCATAGACTAAATCATATCGATCATTACGGACGACCTTCAATACAACTCGCGCAAAGTGTAAAAATGCTTTTGATTGATCCAGCATGCCACTCTGATGTGACGGAAGCGCAATGCGAGTAATTGATACCCCATCGACTACCTCATACTCTGGTGCATCAATAGCAAACGATTGGTAGCGGTTTGGCAATGTCGTCACTACCTTGATCTCTGCCTCGGGAGCCAACGCTGTCAAGGCGCGCACCAATGCTGTAGTGCGAAAGGCTCCAGCACTCAGATCGGGGCGAAAGTAAAAACTCAACACCAAAATCTTCATTGCATCGCCTTGTCACCAATTCAAAGAAAAAACCGCTTTACCGCGTGTGTCGCTCATTTCAACACAGCGATTTTCCACATCTATCCCGAACTCAGGATACCAGCGAGCGGGTCGAATCGAGATTTCACCTGCTTTTGCTGCCCAACTCAAGTTATGCCCCCCCCAATGTCCCGTCCCACCTGCGCCGACTTTTTCAATTTGAAGAGCGGGATGAAAATACACACGAGAAACGGCTTGATTAATAGCTCCATCCACTAAGTCACTCACTAGCAGACAATCTGACCGCAATACCCAACAGCGTCGATGTACCGGACGATCAGGAAGTCGGCAATAACCATCATGTGCGGCTTCTACAATAGTCGCCCCGTTTTCATGCCTAACGGAAACGTCAATAGGATAAGCGCGTCGCGCAACCCGAAATCCAGCCCAGACCTCCGAAGAGTTTTTTCCATCGATTTCCAGCGTCGTGTGTGCGGCAGTGCTACGCTCCCATTCGCGATCCTGTCCTAAGCCGTAGCGAGAAGTTCCGGAATTAACTACGACCCTATGACCATACAAAGACAACTCATAACTCAAAGTGTCGGCATGTGCATGGCCAGGCAGATAGTCCGGCCCAACCGGCGCAACGTCAATCAGCAATACTGCCGGCCCTATAGCAATACGAATATAGCCTGAAGGGTTTAACTGAATCGCTTCGCCATCCAAGTTTGCCAGCGGCAACCCAAGCCGCTCAGCGTAATCAAACAACGAAATAGGTGGCGGCGCGATGCCAATGGCAGCATCGTTGAAGAACGCAATCTCACCGTCAGGATGGGACATGACGCGCAACCAGCCACCCATCTTGCCAACAATTCCTGACCATGAAGATACAAAAGGTTTCCATAGTGTCAGTGTTTCAGGATAAACATTGGCCAGATTAGCCAGGTCGAGCATGTCTTCAAAAGCCAATGCGTGGTACATCGTGCTTCGCTCGAAGTGACCACCATCGGCAAGAATCTGCTCCGGTATTTCACGTTCAAGGATCTCCATGCCCAATCGCAACCAACCTGCGGCCTCCTCACTATCGAAAAAACAGCCGGCAAACACCAAGGCCTTGGCATTGGCAAATAAATGATTCCCCAGCAGATGCCGTTCGAGCCGACCAGTTAGGAAACGAACTTGTACAGCGAGTGATTGGCGGGCCTCGTCACTAAGGACATTCCCAGCCAGTGCCCATTTGATCCAGTTAATGATACGCAATGAGAGTGGATAAGGTTCCCAGCCTATTCCTTCCCCTGGAGAATTTTCCGTTATCCAACGGGCGATCAATTCGCGATGACAATCCTTGCGGGCAGCACTAGTTTCCGCATTGAGATCATCGAAATAGTGAAGGTTGTACAGCCATAGCTTTGGAAGAGACTGAGAATTCCATTCGCCTGCCGAGAGAATTGCATTGTCTTCGTTCAGAAAGCGGAACCGAGTCGGCGAGAGCATTGATGCTCGCCTTGCCGCTGGGTTTTGCCAAGCCCCAAAAATTGGCCGGACTTCCGGCGCAGGACGCAAGTCAGGTTGCGGCCGAAGCAATCGAAAAAAAAACCTGCCCCAAACCTGCGCCGGCTTCAGATAGCGTAACGTGTAAAAATACAGCTGCGCTATTTGGAACAAACTCACCCCAGCCCCCCCCCAGAAATATCACCCGAATACGCCACAAAAATCTAGGGCATTCGCTGTTACGAGCCGCCTCCGAACTAAATCATTTGCAAATTGCCAGTGTTTAACCAACACGGCTATGATGTCCGCACTATTGAGAGCATCGTCAAGTGATAACAGGCTTAATTTTTCGTGCTTTTCTATATTCGGTTCAACTGCGATCACATCGTAGCCTTGGCTTATTAGTACTTCAGCAATATGTACCGCCGGGGATTCACGTAGATCATCAATATCCGGTTTGAAAGCGAGTCCGAGACAAGCCACTATCGGCTTCCGGCCAATTCGTGCAGACGCGTCAGCAACTGCGATCTTTATCTGGTCTACAGTCCATGCGGTCTTGGAATTGTTAACTTCCCGTGCGGAACGAATCAAACGGGCATTCTCTGGATCGCGAGCAACAATAAACCATGGATCAACCGCAATACAATGACCTCCAACACCGGCTCCAGGTTGGAGAATATTGACTCTCGGATGCCGATTTGCCAAATTGATCAGGTTCCAAACATTGATACCTTCTTTGGCACAAATTATCGACAACTCGTTGGCGAATGCAATGTTGACGTCGCGAAAGCTGTTTTCTGTCAGTTTGCACATTTCGGCAGTTCTCGAATCCGTCTCAAAAACCTTACCGCGGACGAACGTTTTATAAAAATCTGCTACCAAAGCGGTTGCTTCAGTCGTAAGCCCTCCAACAACACGATCGTTCTCAACCAACTCAGTCATGATCTTGCCCGGAAGAACACGCTCCGGACAATACGCTATCGAAATAGTGGATACATCAACACCCGAGTCAGCCAGAACCGAAGATATTTTCTCCGTCGTTCCCACCGGCGATGTCGACTCAAGGATCACAAGATTTCCGGGCTTTACAAAATCCACAATGCTGCTAGTCGCAGCCAAAACATAGTCAATATTCGGTTGAGGGATGCCCTCACCTTCATGAAAAGGGGTAGGCACGCAAATAATAAAAATGTCCGCCGCCTGCGGCACAGTAAATGCCTTCAATTTCCCCGCAGCCACCGCTGATCGAACAAAAGCATCGAGATCAGGCTCGACGATATGAATGCGACCTTTATTGATCGTCTCTACCGCGTAGCGATTCAAATCAACGCCAACCACGTCAAGCCCATTGCTGGCCAGTAATGCAGCTGTTGGCAAGCCGATATATCCCAAACCAATTACACAGACAGTCTTGTTGGCCATTCAAATTTCTCTCAGTACATCAATAATGCGAGCACAGGCCTGCCCATCACCGTACGGGTTGTGTGCGCGCGACATCGATTGATAACTGTCTTCGTTGTCCAACAGTTCACATATATTTTTCACAATGCGTTCGCGATTTGCGCCAACTAGACGCACAGTTCCTGCATCAATGGCTTCGGGGCGCTCAGTCACATCGCGCATTACTAATACGGGCTTGCCAAGACTCGGCGCCTCCTCTTGTATGCCTCCACTATCGGTCAGTACGATGTAACAGTGTTTCAACAAAAATATAAAGGGCTCGTAATCAAGCGGTGCAATTAGATGCACATTACTTGACCCTTCAAGGATTTCCTTGACTGGCTGCTGAACGTTTGGATTCAGATGCATCGGGTAAACAAAATGTACCATGGGGTAACGGTTTGCCAACTCTTTGATGCCTCCGCAAATTTGCAAGAAACCATCGCCAAAGTTTTCTCTGCGATGCCCCGTGATCAAGACAAAACGTGTACTGCGCCAACTGAACGGCAAACGATCACTCAGGAAATCGCCTATGGCGGAACGGCGATCTGGATCAGATTCAATTCGATCAAGAACCCATATCATTGCATCAACTACGGTATTTCCCGTAACCGTAATGCTCTTCTCTGAAACCTGCTCAGCCAGCAAATTCTGCTTACTAAACAGTGTCGGCGCAAAATGCCACCGAGTTACCCTGCTGGCTACTTGGCGATTGAATTCCTCTGGAAACGGCGCATGCACATCGTAAGTACGTAATCCCGCCTCGACATGCCCAACTGGCACCCCGGCATAGAAGGCTGCCATGGCGGTCGCCAGCGTCGTAGTGGTATCCCCATGCACCAGCACAATGTCTGGTCGATGATGGCGAAAAACTTGTCGCATGCCCAGCAACACAGAAGCCGTAACGTCAAACAAGTCTTGGTCTAGCTTCATCAGATTCAAATCGATATCAGGTGTAACCTCAAAGACCTTTAAAACCTGATCAAGCATTTGTCGGTGCTGTGCAGTTACGCAAACAATCGTCTGGAAGTCTGAGGACTTTTTTAATGCATGATAAAGCGGCGCCATCTTGATGGCTTCCGGACGCGTCCCAAACACCAGCATGACTTTCCTTGAGGAACTCATTGAGCAATCTCAATCGAAACCCGGCTGACCTCGAAAATTTCCGAAATAGGGATTGGCGATAACTGCCCATGTTGAATAGCATTCACAAACGCTTGGGCACAGGCATTTTGCCCCTTGTCTTGTCGCCACAAATTCATCTTAGAAAACCCCGGCCAACCGAATCCAGTGAGCTTTCGGAAGTTATCAAGTTGCAGTACACGCCCACCTGCAAATACTTCCAGCCGCTCCTTGGGAAACGCTTTGCTCCCATTAGCAAAGTAATGAATTGTTCCAATCGAGCCATCGGCAAAAGAAAGTTGAAGCGTAACCGTATCCTGTGTCGCTGAATCCATCGCCATACGCTGATGGCCTGAGATCGGTGCCCCAGCCAAAAAACGTAACAGATCGATGAAATGGCAAGCCTCACCGACGAGGCGACCGCCTCCAACTGCCTTGTCCTGCGTCCAATGCTCTGCCGGAATCGACCCAGCGTTTACCGTCATCACAAATGACTTAGGACCTGTTGCCCCAGCCAGCAATTGTTTTACCCTCTGCACTTGGGGCGCGAAGCGACGATTAAACCCAACCATCACAATGGGTGGACTCAAAAGAGATCCATACTCGGACTCGATGTCGGTCAGTTCTTCTAATGTCAAACACAGCGGCTTTTCAACGAGCACGTGCTTACCCATTTGCAATGCCTGTCTAACAAAGCGAGCATGGCTATCGTGCCTTGTCGTGACTACGATAGCGTTTGTCTCTGCATCTGTGAAAAGACGATCAGTATCTGTGGTGGTTTCTTCGAAGTCGAACTTGCGACCAGCATGCACACCACTTACACCATTGCTCGATGCAACACTGCGCAGACGCGTCCCAGCAGCTTTAAACGCTGGAATCAGCACTGCAGTCGCGTAGTTGCCAGAACCGATGAAACTGACACTCCTCGCGTCAAGCGTATGAGAGGGCCTGGGGGTAAGTGGGTTGCCGAACTGAACCGTGCGCGCCTCTTGATTAAACCGGGCACCCCGGTATTCAAGCAAAATGCCCATAGAAGGCTCAGAATCACAAACAAGTTCGTAGGCCCTTTCTGCATTCACAATTGAGAATCGGTGCGAAATCAGCGGCAGCACATCTAGGCGGCCATCGGACATCATGTCTAGGACCGCCTCAAAGTTGCGTTGTTCGGTCCAGCGCACATACCCGAGCGGGTAATCTTGCCCCCTTTCCTCATAGTTTGGGTCATAGCGACCAGGCCCATAGGAACATGACACCTGGAAAGTCAACTCCTTCTCAAAAAAATCGGCCCGTGATAGCTCAAGACCCGTGACACCAACCATCACAATGCGCCCGCGCTTGCGACTCATCAGTGCGGCCTGATGCACCGGTTCGCTACTCTTCGTGGAAGCGGTAACAATCACCGCATCCACTCCCCGTCCACGAGAGAAGCGCTGCGCCACGGCCACAGGATCCTCGCCTGCGGACAGATTCACAACCTCAGCGCCAAACTGTTTCGCCAGTGCCAGTTTTTCAGCATCGAAGTCAACACCCAAAACTCTGCAACCGTGAGCACGTAACAACTGCACCGTGATCAAACCAATCAGCCCAAGACCTGTCACCACAACAGCCTCGCCCAAAGTCGGCTGAACCAAGCGTATTCCCTGAAGTGAAATTGCAGCCATCACCGTGAAAGATGCCGCCTCATCTGAAACGCCATCGGGGATTCGGGCCGCCAAATTGGCCGGGACAGTAACGACCTCAGCATGCTTGCCATTTGATGCAACGCGATCGCCAACGGCAAAACCGGACACGCCGGCTCCCGCTTCCATTACCTGGCCCACATTGCAATATCCCAGCGGTAGCGGCTGGTCCAGCTTATTGAATACCGCTTCGATGGTTGGCAACAGCCCATCGGTTTTGATCTTGTCTAGCACCATACGCACCTTATCGGGCTGCTGCCGGGCTTTCTCGATCCATCCCGCCTTGCCAAACTCCACCAGCATGCGTTCCGTTCCGGTAGATACAAGCGTGTTCGATGAGCGAATCAACAATTGTCCATTTTTGATAGATGGACATGGAACCTCGGCAACTTCGGTCCTACCGGTTTTTAAGGACTGGAGTATCTGCTTCAAGACTATTTTCTCGCTTCTATCAACATAAACAACCCCGCATTTGGAAAGAGTGCCCGAATCAGCTTGCGTGGCCAGACTTTCCGCCCAATGGACAACATTGCACCTTGATGACGCTGGCCTGCGCCTGATTCGAGCAAGTCACCATGTGTCATTACGGTATGGATTTTTACTTCAGCAAAAACCTCAAATAAAATCTTGGCTTCGGCCATGGAATATGCCTTGGTTCCTGGACTCTCGAGATGGCGGGAGTAGATCTGCTTGAGACTAGTAAAAGGCCGCAGAGAAAGGAAAGCGTAGCGCAGCCATAACAGCAGCCCCACCATGCTCCATTTATGGTAAATCATGATTTTGCACACACCCCCACGCTTCAAAACCCGCCAGACTTCTGCGATCGCGTGAGGCGTATTAGGACTATGATGCAGAACCCCCCAAGAGTAGACAAGATCAAAGCTTGCATCGCCATAGGCAAGGTGTTCGGCATCGCCGACTTCCAGCCTCGACTCGATGCCGAAACAAGCAAGTCGGTTGCGCGTGTGCGCAACGGCTCGCTCAGTCAAATCAATTCCATACAGATCAGCCCCAGCCTCGGCAAACTTCTGATGATCGGCCCCCAAACCAACACCGACTTCCAGCACTTTCTTGCCCCTGAATTCTTCAAACCGCGCGAAATCCAGAATGTAAGGCTCAAGCTCATACCGTCGCAACGATTGCTCGGTGAATCCTTCACGATCCTCTCCACTCAGGTACAGAGCTTCGCCACAAGAGGCCTCATTCCAGAAGGCACGTACTTCCTGCTTCTGATCAGGGTCATTCATCGAATGTTCTTCATGTTTGATATTGAGAATCCGTCAGGCAAAGGAAAGCGGCCTAGACCCGACATCTATACGACGCCCAGCGCGATTGAAACCGATTCACGGATTTTTACTAACGGCGGTTAGTCGACTCTTAATCCATTCAATGCCCGTAAACAGTCCGGAATTCGATACTCCCGGATCACCCTTTTTTCTTTGCGCGAATCTTCATGAACAGGCCATGATTCTTGAAAAATCTTCTAATTATCCAGCGGGGCAGAATCATTCGGGCAATTTTCAGAATGCCGCCTTCGTGCCGCTGCCCTGCCTGAGATGTCAACAAGTCGCCATGTGTTAGATTGATATCAATATCAATCGTCTCAAAGTCCCTGAAAAAGTCCCTGACCTCACCGACAGTAAACGCTTGCGTCCCCTTGCTCTCAAGATATTCCGAGTAGATATACTTCAATGATAGCCAAGGACGCAGCCGCAAGAGCGCATAGCGCAGCCAGAGCATGTAACCCACGAACGACCATTTGTGGTAAAGCATCACTATGGCCTCTCCACCCGGCCTGAGCACGCGATGCACCTCGGATATGGCTCGGTACATGTCCGGGCAGTACAGCAAGACACCCCACGAATAAACCACGTCAAATTCCGAATCCGTGAAAGGGAGATGTTCCGCGTCACCAACCTGAAGATTAGATGTCAGGCCGAATGTCTCGCATCGCTTCTGGGTCCAATTGATTGCGCGTTCGGTCAGGTCGATCCCATGCAGGTCACATCCTTGCTCAGCCCACATCTGGTGATCGGCGCCCAGACCCACTCCGATTTCAAGAACCCGCTTTCCTTTGTATTGTTCAAAACGGGTGAACTCCAGAATCTCCGGCTCAAGTTTGTACCGCTGATTACGTTGCTCATCGAATTGATCTTTTAGCGATTCACCCTTTAAGTAGAGGTTCTCACCACAAGACGCATCGTTCCAGAACTTACGGACCTCAGATTTATCAGGAGTTATCGACATTTTTCATCACCTTTTCTGCATTTCTTAGGTACATTTCAATACAAAGCATGGAAAGCAATGTGTAGCTACCATCAATCCTTCCACAGTCATTTGCTTCTATCAGCTTCCTGACGGCAACTGGCTCGAACAACTTCCGCCTACTTAGGCTTTCCTTCGAAAGCAGATCGCCAACCATCTCCCTCAATTCAAACCGCATCCAGTGTCGCAAAGGCGCACCAAATCCACTTTTGGACCGATAAATTACCTCCCTGGGCAAATAGGGCTCCATGGCCTTCTTAAGTGGCCATTTTCCTTCCAGCCCCCGCTGCTTAAGGTTGATTGGAACGCGACCAGCAAACTCGACCAAATCGAGATCCAGAAAAGGCACACGTGTTTCGACACCCGCTGCCATCGACATTTTGTCGGTGTAGTTGAGATTGTGGTCAGCCAAGAAAAAACGCTGCTCCAATGCCAACATGCGATCAAGAGGACCGACCGATTCAGGCAGCGCCTCCAGAAACTGCAGCATGGGGGATGCTGCAGTGACGTCGCTTATAGTCGCCCTAAATTCGGGGGTATAAAAGGCAATGAGATCGTCACGCCGTGCCCAGGCAAAGTAGTTTACCAAGCGGGCATCGCTGTCCAGCGAAGCACCGTTGAACAACTTCCCCAACTTGCGGAATAACGGTCGGCGCTGATCCAGATTCCTCGTCACTGATTCCAGCCCGGTACGAGCCGCCTTGGGAAGCCAATTCCAATATTGCTCGTACTGTACAGCCCTGTGGCGCCGATAGCCGGTGAACAAATCGTCCCCGCCCGTACCCGAAAGCAAAACTTTAATACCCTGATGGCGAGCCAAGCGGGCGATATAAAGCACATTGAAGGCAGCAGGATCGGCCAATGGTTCGTCGAGTTGATTGACCAGAGCTTCAAAATCGGTGGCAATCAGGGCAGGATCTACTCTGACCACACTCAAAGGGACCTTGAGGTGGGACGCGACCTGCTTGGCATAAGGCAGATCTTCTGCAATCCCCTCCAGCCGACTCCCTGCTGAATCGATCGTGAAGCAGTGAATATCGGGATTGATCTCCCGGGCGAACGCAACAATGCTGCTGGAATCAAGCCCGCCAGACAGGAAAGCCCCGACAGGGACATCTGACACCATCTGTCGGTGCACGGCCTTGCGCAGATACTGCTCCGTTCCGCGAACCGCTTCATTTTCGCTCATGCCCGAAGCTAGCGTACGAAATGCGGGCAGCTGGTACCAGGTGAACTTCTGCTCGACCTTTCCGTTGCCAACCCATAATGCTGATCCCGGATCAAGCTTGAACACATCCGCAAACGGCGTGCCCTCGCCCGGGCAGTAAAGAAAGCTCATATAGCGATGCAGTGCTGCATGATCCAAAGCGCTTGCTGCAGGAAGCAACATCCTGAGCGCTCGGATCTCACTAGAAAAAGTAAACTGCCCGCCACTTTCACTGTAATACAAAGGCTTAACGCCCAAGGCATCGCGTGCAAGCAGCATGCGCTTCAGTCGGCCATCCCATATGGCGAGAGCGAAGATGCCGTTCAAGGAAGGCAGCATGGCCTCCCCATCTCTTAGATACATTTGCAGCAAAACCTCAGTGTCTGAATCACTACGGAATTTGCAACCCGAGGCCTCTAGGCCGGCACGGAGCTCCCGAAAATTGTATATCTCACCATTAAACACTAGAACCACTTGCCCGTCATCGCTCGCCATGGGCTGGTGTGCCATGGAGGAAGGATCAAGGATGGACAAACGACGATGTCCCAGCCAGATACCCGATTCCGGATTAGCAAAAATCCCCGAATCATCTGGGCCTCGATGAGCCAATGCGGATAGCGCCCCATCAAGATTTGCAAACGGATGCCTTTCTTGAAACGCCGCCAATCCAATACCCGATTGCAGACTAGGATTGGATTGGGTCGGATCAAATGAAGAGCCAACAATGCCGCACATTTTTCACAGACTCCTGTTTATCTTTGCTCGGAACACATTGAAGGAGGTCAACAGCTTTGATTCCAACTGATGTTGACATCCGCTACTTTTCACTGCATCTGTCCGGGTCAGCAAGAACCCCCAGTCATCGACCCATCGGGGATTGACTTGAGGGGCCAGGCCAACATTCCAGCTCATCGCCCTAGGAAAGTATTCCGAAAGCATCCGCGCGACACGGAAGTGCGACAACATGATAGGTAAGTAATTTTCCACGACTAGCCCCGCACACTTGAATCCGCTCATGAGCGTTGAATAGGTATAAAAGGCAACATGAGGCGAAGGGGAGAGCGTCGACTCAGCCTGCCCGCGCTTCCTCGATTTGGGCAGTCTGGAAACAATAGGCTTAGCGAACAGTCTGTAAAACAAAACAGTTATCTCGTAGCTTCCATATCCGTTTGGAACCGTCGCAAATAAATGCCCCCCCTGTTTCACCAATACGGCAATGTCCTGAAGAATAAAGTCACTCACATCAACATGCTCAACCACCTCACTTGCTATCACAAGATCGAATTGTCTCGCCTCCAGCGATTTCGGTTCTGACACCTTCTCAACCCGCTGGCCTCCCCAGGATGCCGCCTCCAGGGATTCGACAGACACGTCAAACAGGGTGATATCGATGTCCGGATGATTCTCGTTGATGTAGCGAGAAAACGTATATCCGGTGCCTCCACCAAAATCCAGAATCGATTTTGGCTTAGTCTTTTCAATCACGGCATCGATTAGTTTTCGCTTCTTGTATAGCAAGTGATAATCGTAGCCTTGTCCGCCCTCGGTTTGAGACCCGATTGTTTCGGGATATAGACATTCATTAAGTGATCGGTACAAGGATTGCCTAATTACTTTGGCATCATGATTCTTTCTGATGAAGTCATATTGACGTTCAAGGCAGTTTTGGACACCAGACCTATCCTCGGCAAATCTTCGCAGTGCATCCTGAATGGCACTGGGGGAGCGATCCGTCACCACCAGTCCCAACCTGTTCTGAATTGCCAGCCTGATCTGCTCGCTATCCGAATCCCCGTAATACAGGATGACCACGCCGGCCGCTAGGTATGAATAAAACTTTGCCGGGACTGAGTACTTAATGTATACCTTGGAGGGCCCAGTGAACGACGAAGGCAATAGCAACAGGTCAAAGCCTCTCAGCAGCCTGTAAAAATCAGCGTCATCGACAGGGGCCACGCCTACTTCAACATCGGCCCGCCCCGTAAAGCACTTGATTGCGTACTGAAATGTTGCCGGTGTCACGAAAAGATTCGACCCCAACCCCAACCCCAACCCCAACCCCAACCCCAACCCCAACCCCAACCCCAACCCCAACCCCAACCCCAACCCCAACCCCAACCCCAACCCCAACCCCAACCCCAACCCCACAAATAATGAAATAATTTCAATTTTCTAAAGGTCACTGTAAAAGTTGCGACTGCTTGATTTGCATTAACTAATTGCTGGCTTTAGAGTTCTTATATTTCTTAATCAATTTCTTTAACTGCTCTGTTATATGCTCTTCTTGTTATTGGAGAAAAATCTAGTCTCTATTCAAGTGTCCTTCTTTTTCCAGACTCTTAAAAGTATCTACCTTTATTTAGCTCATCATTTAGAAAGCGGGAGCACCAATTACTACAGCTCCCCAATAAAATGTTTGGAGCTCCAACTTTCTTATATTCTTCTTCAAATGGAATCACCTACTATGCAAATGCCTGTAAAAATATAGTCTAATATATAATGCTTACTTGAAGTTGAGAATGGATTTAACCAGTCAGAATGTTTTCAGGTGTGTATTGCTTATACCCTTGAGATGTAAGATAGTCTCTTTATTCTTGAGTAATGAAATTATTTGATGCTGGTTTCATTATATATAATGAATTTTATGTCACGTGAACAAAAAAAGACTACGAAGTTTCCAGAATTATTTCAAAATTAGAACATGAAGAGCTTAAGAAAAAGTAAAAGATATAAAGACAAGATTATATAAATGGAAAGTGTTAGCAATATTAGTCATGAATTTGAACTTTAAGAGGTGAATAAATAAATAGATTACATAGAGAAAAGATGTATAAGACGACCCTAATATTAAACTGCATTAGAACATAGTTCAGATTGAAGCTATTATTAATTAAGGATACTTCAATCCTGAGTTTTAGGGATCAAAAAAAGATGAGCTTGTATATCATATATCAGACTACATGAAAGAAAAATAAAAAGAGTTAAAAATTGGGAGAATAGCGCGGGAATGATCGAATTGACAAAATTTTAGCAGGTACTCATGATTTTAAACCTGAAAAACAAGATAAACTTAGAAGATCTAATGAAGAGACCGAAAACAAAGACAACTTCAATAAAAAGTATAGGAGATCTATCAAAAATAAAGAATAAACTTGAAAATTCCTTTCAGTGAAAACTTTTCTGTTCTAAACATTTGATTTGAATTTGTTTACAGTGGGGTTGGGGTTGGAGACGGGAGCAGAAGACGGGAATTGGGAACGGGAACCCAGGTAGGGAACGAAATTGGGGGTGGGGTTGGGTTGGGGTTGGGAACGAATTTGCTGAATCGCCCCGATTTTTCGGAAATGCGCTACGCGCAACTGGGAACAGGATGAATCGAATTAAGTTAATAGAGCAAATGATTCAAAGCCCTGTCTGCACCAGAAAAAATCAAGGCGGGGAGTCGCTCTGCCGAACCGCTGAACTTGAAGGTCGAAACTGGAGCAGTTTGCCGCCCCCTGACAACCAGCGAAGTCGAACGCGAATTTCTCCGCACAGAGAATCCTCCAAGGAAAGTAAAATGAAAGTATTACACATCGCTCTAATGGTCGCAGTTTCATTGCCTGCGGTCGCAATCGCTCAGGGCGCCACGTGCGACGGAGCACACGCGGGGAGAAGAGAATGCCCTGATTATCCTTTACCTTCAGGCGGCGCTTGGACCCTCGCCGCATGATGGGGATGGGGCGGCCAGATAGAAATCATTGATATTTGCGAGCTGACAGGTGTTTGTCGCAGCGACGCTCTGCCCCCTGCCCCGCCAGCACTGACCTGCACTCCTTTAAGCTATTGGCACTTGCGTGCGAGA
>JAXHOO010000045.1:0-10093 GCA_034519365.1 Rhodoferax sp.
AAGCTGATGTTGCTCCTCACTCATCGGCCATTCGTTCAGATAGGCGCGCTGGTCCGCCTTGAAGCGCTCGCGGTTCTCGGGCTTCATGAGCGACATGCAGAACTGGTTGAGGTGGTAGCCCTTGCGGCTTTGCTCGGCATCAAAAATGGTGGTACCGGGAATGTCCCGGTAGGGTTTATCGAGTGACATGTCAATTTTTCCAGGTTTCGGGCCAATACAGGCGGTTGGGGTTGTCCACCAGCAACTTGCGCTGCAACTCGGCAGTGGGCGCAATGTGGGGAATGAAGTCCACCAGCAGGCCATCATCGGGCATGTGGTCCTTCAGGTTGGGGTGCGGCCAGTCGGTGCCCCACAGCACGCGGTCGGGGAACTCTTGCACGATGGCTTTGGCGAACGGAATCACGTCGCGGTAGGCATTCTGCTCGCCGTTCAGTGCCTTGGGGCCGGTGACCGACAGGCGCTCTGGGCAACTCACCTTGCTCCAGACGTTGGGGTGCTCGCGCATGAACTTTTGAAACAACGCGAACTGCGGGCCATCCACGGGCAGCGACACATCGGGGCGGCCCATGTGGTCCACCACCACCGTGGTCGGCAACGCAGTGAAGAAATCCCACAGCTCGGGCAGATCCACCGCCTCAAAGTAAATCACCACATGCCAGCCCCACTTGGCAATGCGGCTGGCAATCTCCATCAGCTCGTCTTTGGGCGTGAAGTCCACCAGGCGTTTGACGAAGTTGAAGCGAACGCCACGCACACCGGCATCGTGCATGGTCTGGACTTCTTCGTCCGTCACACTGCGCTTGACGGTCGCCACGCCACGCGCCCTGCCGTTGCTATGCAGCAGCGCGTCCACCATGGCACGGTTGTCTGCGCCGTGGCAAGTGGCTTGAACGACCACGTTTTTCTCAAACCCCAAATGGTCGCGCAAGGCGAACAGCTGCTGCTTGGAGGCATCGCAGGGCGTGTACTTGCGCTCGGGCGCATAGGGAAATTCAGCACCCGGGCCAAACACATGGCAGTGTGCATCGACAGCGCCTGCAGGCAGTTGGAAGGTGGGCTTGGCGGGGCCGGTGTACCAGTCCATCCAGCCTGAGGTTTTGGTGAAGTCACCGGAAGTGGATTTGTTCATGGAAGTGCTTTCAATCTGTTCGCGTGCAAGGAGGCGGTGATGGCGGGATACAGTGGGGCGATTTGCTGGCGTGCAGCGGCTGATGAGCCCCGCTGGATTCCGGCGTCGCCGCCGGGCCCAGTCGGGGAAGATCAGTCGATGTACTTCAAACCCAGCGCCGCCAATGGCTCGCGCATCTTGTACATGTCCAGTCCCAACACACCAGATGCCAGCTTCGCGCGCTTCTCGCCTTCAAAGCTTTCACGCTTTTGCGCGGCTTCCAGCGTGGCTGCGGCGCGCGCGGCAGGCACACACACCACGCCGTCGTCGTCCGCCACAATGACGTCGCCGGGCGTGACCAACATGCCCGCGCAAACGATGGGAATGTTCACCGAGCCCAGCGTGGCCTTGATAGTGCCTTTGCTGCTGATGGTTTTGCTCCACACGGGGAAGCCCATGCGCTGCAGTTCTTTCACATCGCGCACACCGGCGTCGATGATGAGCGCACGTGCGCCACGTGCCTGAAAGCTGGTGGCCAGCAGGTCACCAAAGTAGCCATCGGTGCATTCAGCAGTGACCGCAGCCACCACGATGTCGCCGGGCTGAATCTGTTCCGCGGCCACATGCATCATCCAGTTGTCCCCGGGCTGCAACAGCACGGTGACGGCCGTGCCAGACACTTGCTGACCGCTGTAGATGGGGCGCATATAGGGCTTGAGCAGGCCCACGCGGCCCATGGCCTCGTGCACGGTGGCAGAGCCCAAAGCGGCCAACCCATCGGCGGACACGCGGTCTGCGCGGGTGATGTTTCTGTAGACAACGCCTAATTCGTACATTTCTGTTTCTCCTCTGTATTTCTCGTCCATGTTTTGGCTGGACCCGCGGCAGAGCAGGGGCAAGTGCCTCCGCTCATGTCCCCCGCCCGCTCCAGCGGGCTCCTCCTTTACTTCGCTACGGCACTCACCCCTACTCCACCGCTGCGAAGAAGCTTGTCTTCCCTCCACCCAAAACCAAGCACGCTGGCAAGGAGCGGGATGGGTGTGCGTTTTGCGGAGGTAAAGGAGGAGCCCGCAACGCGGGCGGGGGACACGCAGCAAAACGCGCACCCATCCCGCTCCCCCACAAAACTGAATTACCTGCCCTTGGCCTTCAAAGCCGCATCCAGCCGAGGAAACACGCGCCGCGCATTCCCTTCGTAAATCTCAAACCGATCCGCATCACTCAAAATCTTCGACGCTTCGATATAGCGCTTGGTGTCATCGTAGTAGTGGCCGGTTTGCGGATCGATACCGCGCACTGCGCCAATCATTTCGGACGCAAACAACACGTTTTTCACCGGGATCACGGTGTTGAGCAGGTCGATACCTGGCTGGTGGTAGACGCAGGTGTCGAAGTAGATGTTGTTGAGCAAATGCTCCGCCAACAAGGGCTTCTTCAGCTCCTGCGCCAGACCGCGAAAACGTCCCCAGTGGTAAGGCACGGCACCGCCGCCGTGGGGGATCAAAAACTTCAGCGTGGGGAACTGCTTGAACAGATCGCTAGTCAGGCACTGCATGAAGGCGGTGGTGTCGGCGTTCAGGTAGTGCGCACCGGTAGTGTGAAAACACGCATTGCAACTGGTGCTGACGTGGATCATGGCGGGTATGTCGTATTCCACCATCTTCTCGTAGATAGGGAACCACGCCTTGTCGCTCAGCGGGGGCGACGTCCAATGGCCGCCGCTCGGGTCGGGATTCAGGTTGATACCGACATTGCCAAATTGCTCCACACACTTCACCAGCTCGGGGATGCAGGTGGCCGGGTCCGCGCCGGGGCTTTGCGGCAGCATGGCGGCAGGGATGAAATGGTCAGGGAACAGCTCGCTGACGCGGAAGCACAGCTCGTTGCAAATAGCCGCCCAGGTGCTGGACACATTGAAGTCGCCAATGTGGTGGGCCATGAAGCTGGCGCGCGGGCTAAAGATGGTGAGGTCGGAGCCGCGCTCGCGCATCAGGCGCAGTTGGTTCAGCTCAATGGTCTCGCGCAGCTCGTCGTCGCTGATCTTGAGGTCTGCCACCTTGGGACCTAACTCTGGCGTGTTGAGGTTGGCGATTTGCGCGTTGCGCCAGTTCTCCAGCGCTTTGGGGGCGGTGGTGTAGTGGCCGTGGCAATCAATGATCATGCGGGTCTCCTGGGGCTTGTTGTTGTAATGAATAGGAAAGGGGCAAGGCCGTGCTTATGCGGGCTCCATGCCCTGCCGCAGTTTGGCGGCATCGGCTTCGCGCGATGTCATATAGGCCAGTAGCGCTTGGGCCGCCGGCACATCGGTACAGGCCACGCCGATGCCGGCAGAAAAAACGGTGGTGATTTGTACCGCGTCGGGCAGCGGTCCCACAATCTGGATGCCGGGAAGGTGCAACAACTCGCTGCGTTGCTGAAAGCCCAACGCCACCTCGCCACGCGCCACCAGCGTTCCCACCGGCACGCCAGCCGGCGCCTGCACGAGGCGGCCCTGCAAGGCCTCCGTAATGCCCCAGCGCGCCAGCAGCTTGGCAAACGCTACGCCGCTAGGCCCGGTGGAATAGCTCACGCTGGGCGCCGCCAACACGGCGGCCCGCAGCGCGTCTTCGGTGCGGATGTCAGGTAAGGCGGCGCCTGCGGCCACCGCCACCGCTACGCCCGAGCGCGCCAGGTCAACCCGGCTGCCGGGCAACAAGTAACCGTCCGCCAGCAAGCCATCTACCGCGTCTGCGGCCAGAAAGACCAAGTCCCACGCCTCGTCCGAGCGGACGCGCCGCGCCGCATCCACGCCACCCACCGATTCAAGCTCCAAACGCCCACCGCCGCTGGCGGCATAAGCCTCGGCCAGCTCAGCCAACAACACTCGCGTCGCCATCGAAGAAATGCCGCGCAAAGTGGAGGAGATAGCAGGGGTCATCATGGCTAGATTCTGGGCGCAGGACTCTGCTTTGATAAGCCGAGCGCGGCACTAGCAGCTATCTCAGATTGGCATAATGAAGCGGCAGCTATTCTTGAAAGCTAGCCACCCAACCCGGAGCCGCGATGGACCTGAAACAGCTGGAATACTTTGTGCGCGTGGCCGAAATGGGCAGCTTTACGCGCGCCTCCATCTCGCTGGACGTGGCCCAACCCGCCCTGAGCCGGCAAATCCGGCTGCTAGAAGTGGAGCTGCGGCAAAACCTGCTGACCCGCAACGGCCGGGGTGCGGTGCCGACCGAGGCCGGCAAGCTGCTGCTAGAGCACGGCCGCGGCATCTTGCACCAGGTACAGCTCACCCGCGAAGAAATGGGCGCAGCGCGCGGCGCCTTGGCCGGGCGCGTGTCTATTGGACTGCCCCCCAGCCTGTCCAAATTAATTACCGTTTCTCTGGCAAAGGCATTTCGCCAGCATCTCCCGCAGTCCCAATTGACGTTGACCGAGGGCTTCTCACTGCTGATGTACGAAGGATTGCGCATGGGCAACCTCGACATGGCCGTGCTCTACAACCCAGACACGTCTGTAGACTTAGAAATGACCACCTTGCACGAGGACGAGCTGTGCCTGGTGTCGCCCGCAGGTCCGAACAACAAGCCGGGCAAAGGCCAAGCCGACACCGTGTCGCTGAAGGAAATTGCTGACTTGTCGTTTATCTTGCCCAGCAGGCCGAATGCCTTTCGCGTTCTGATTGAAAGCGAGCTGATGAACATCGGGAAACGCCCGACGATTGCCCTCGAAGTTGACGGGCTCAACGCGATTCTCAACCTCGTCAAGGAAGGAATGGGGCACGCAGTTCTGCCGAGCTACACCCTCAGCAACTTTGAAGATGCCAGTCCCTTCACCGTCAAACGCATCCATACGCCCACAATCAAGAGCAAGTTGATGTTGGTGTGGTCGGCGCGTCGCCCTACCACCCAGACGCACAAGAAAGCGATGGAGCTCATCGCCCAAGTGGTCGCAGGGCAGATAAACGCTGCCCAACGCTGAGTACGCAATACTACGCCACCCAAATACCTTGAGTTTGCCGGTGTTCGCGCGGAGAATGGAAAACGCCGTGTTTGACGCAATGCCTGTCCACTTGGCCAACGCCCATGCCCCACACCTACTCTGACGTCGCATCTGAAGAGAACCAAGCACTCCACTCGGACGTTGCGAGTCTGCAGGCCTTGTACCGGGTCACCAGTGCCATCATTCAACGTGGAGAACTAGCAGACTTACTGCAGACAGTGGTGGACTCTATCGCTCAAGCGCTGCCGGCGGAACGCGTTGTCCTCATCACCTTCGACACCGCACAGTGCGAGGTGCTGCATTTCGTCAAGGGCGGCACGGGCACTGGATCGGTGGTCACCGTGTCTTACGACGAACTGCAACATGGCTTGAGCGGCTGGGTACTCCAAGAGCGCAAACCCGCCTTGTCACTCAGAGCCACGCCAGACCCCCGAGAGTTGCCTGACGTCCAAAAACGACGCGTCGCAACCGAATGCGGCGACATCATCGTCGTCCCGCTGATGTCGGGCAACCACGTACTGGGAACGCTAACAGCTATCAACCATTTCAACGGCGCCGAATTTGGCGCTGCGCAGGTCGCCATGATGCGCCGGATGGCGGACCACGCAGCGGTTGCGATTAGTGCGTCGGAGTACCACGAACAATTAGAAGACGAGATTCTGCGCAGACAAGCGCTGGAGCAAAGCCTGTCAGTCGCCCGAGACCAGGCCCTGGACGCGTCCCGCTTGAAGTCGGAATTCTTGGCCAACATAAGCCACGAAATTCGCACCCCCATGAATGCCGTTCTCGGAATGGTGGCTCTTTTGCAGCAGACCGGCCTCTCGGACCGCCAACGCGACTACACCGACAAGGCGGAAAGCGCTGCGCGCTCCTTGTTGGCGTTGCTCAACGATGTCTTGGATTTCTCAAAAATCGAAGCCAACAAAATGCAACTGGATATCCAGCCGTTGTCGCTGGATGCGGTGTTGCGCAACCTGTCCGTTCTGCTGGCTTCGGCCGTAGAGGAAAAAAGTATTGAGGTCCTTTTTGACCTCGACCCCGCATTGCCCTCCTGGTTCCTGGGCGACGCCATGCGCCTTCAGCAAGTGCTACTTAACCTTTGCTCCAACGCCATCAAGTTCACCCATACGGGACACGTCATCCTCGCAGTCAACCTACTCGCGGCCAACAGCACTGGGCACACGATTGAGTTTTCTGTCGCGGACACGGGCATTGGCATCGCACCCGACCAACACGCCGCTATCTTCAATGCGTTCTCCCAAGCGGAAGGGGCGACCACCCGCAAGTACGGAGGTACTGGCCTCGGCCTGACGATTTGCAAACGCTTCGTTGAGATGATGGGGGCGGAGCTGCGGTTGGCCAGCACAGTAGGCGCGGGGAGTACGTTCTCATTCACGCTGACCTTTCCCGTGGCTGGCCGGCCCGTTGACGCCGCACCCCAACCTCCTCTCGAGATACCGGCGATGAAAGTTCTGATCGTAGAGCGGGGTCCCTTGGCGAGTGCCGCCTTGGGGCGGATGCTAAGTCTGCCAGGATGGCATGCGGAAGTGGCGTCCGATGGTGAGCAAGCCGCCGACGCCTATCGGCAGGCATGCGCTACCAATGCCCCCTTCACCGGGGTAATTCTGAATTCAGCCCTGCCCGACGCCGACAGTTGGACGCTTGCACACAAACTGCACAGGTGGGCCCAAGACGCGAACACCTCGCCGCCCGCAATCGTGATGCTGACCTCTCTTGGACGACAAAGGTCAACTGATCACAATCAAATACCACTGCAATCGGCCCCTCGGTTGTTGGTCAGACCGCCCACGGCCAGCATGCTGCTGGAGGCACTTCAACCGTCCCAGTCGGTCACTGCGCCGACGCCCAATCTGTTGCATGCGGGGGGGGCTCCGCTTCGCGACCTCAAGATTCTGGTCGTTGAAGACAACGCGATCAACCAACAAGTCGCCAAGGAACTGTTGCGAGCAAAGGGGGCCTTGGTAACACTGGCCAACAATGGGCAAATTGCAGTCGATTTACTGGCCAAGGACGTTTCCGCGTTCGATGTTGTTTTGATGGACCTTCAGATGCCGGTGTTGGATGGCTTTGGTGCGGCGCGGGAAATTCGGGAGACCTTGGGTTTGCACCTGCTTCCCATCATTGCCATGACCGCCAATGCCATGGCCAGCGACCGACAAGCATGTATGGAGGCCGGCATGAACGAGCACGTCAGCAAGCCTTTCAACATAGACACCCTCGTCACTCGCATCTTGCAATTCGCCCAAGGGGCCGAAAAACCGACTTCGGCCCCGGGGCAACAGCCACAGCCCCTAGACACCAGTCCGAGTCTTGATGTAGTAAGTGCAATCGCCAGAATGGCCGGCATGACCGCGCTGTATGTCGACAGCGCTCGCCAATTTTTGGCCGATTTATCGTCCTGCGGGGCGGAGATTCAGGGCTACCTTAACGCGGGACACACCGAGCCTTTGCAGCGCTTACTGCACACGCTGAAGGGGAATGCTGCAACACTGGGGGCGACCGGTTTGGCAGCGCAGTTTGCCGACCTCGAAAGCCTGATGAAATCTAACTCAGATCACCCTTTGGACCCCACCCGCTGGGAGGCATTGGACACACTGGTGGCGTTGACCCGCGCGCAGTTGGCGGAGGCGATCGAGCAACTCGAAGCCACCCCTTCCGACGCCGTCCTGCCTGCATCTCCCCCACCCCCAATCCTTGACTTGGAGCAGGCGATTCGTTTGCTAGGAGACATTGCAAAGCTGGCGGATGCTGGAGATGCACAGCTCCACCAGCTCGTGGAGCGCAATTTGGAGTTTCTGGAGTCTGCGGACCGCCAACATTGCGACGCACTGACCACTGCATTGCAAAAAGGTGCCATGTCCACGGTCAGCGACGTGTCCAGACGCATGATGAACCATGTGATCCTGACCAGCCTAGCGGCTTAACGGCCGAGCAGCCAGGTCCATGCCCAAGACATCCGGCAGGCGACAGTAGGTAACGGATAACGGCCCGGTACGCCACCGGGCAACTCGGTCTGCTACAAGGGGTAATACTGCAGCACCCACAGCAGGGCATTGAGCGCAAAGAACGAACTCACGGTGGTGGCGAACAAGGCAGCGGCACTGGCATCTTCGTGGCCGTGGCGGTACGACAAGATCGGGGGGATGCCCAACACGGGCATGGCGGCGTAGAGCTACGCTGCGGTGCGCAGCTCGGGGTCGCTGACAGGCACTACCCAGGTCAACATAAGCAAGACTCTCAGAGGGTGCAAAACCAGCTTGCCCAGCACGATCTTGGCGACCACGGTGCGCTTGCCCTGCAGGCGCAAACCCACCAGTGCACCGCCGATGACGAACAAGGCAATTGCGGTGCTGGCGTGGGCAAACAGCGATACCGTCTTGGCCAATGCGGATGGCAAATGCCACTCCAACACCGAGCACGCAAAACCCAACACGATGCCCACCAACATGGGCGTACGCGCCAGCCCCATGACCGTGGCCCTCAAGACAGCACCCAAGCTGCGCGGGGAACCACTGGCAACGGCCGCGTCGCGGTCGGCCAGGGCCATGAGCACGGGCAACTTAAACAGGTTTTCCACCACCCATTGAGCGCCAATGCGACAGCGGCAATAGGCCCCACCGCCAAGGAGGCCACGGGGTAGCCCACGAAACCACTGTTGGAGCACGACATGCCCATGGCGAAGTAGGCGCGGTGCGGTCTACGTAGCGGGCCCACAGGTAGCCACAGGTCAGTACCAGCCCCGAGCCCAAGCCATACGCGAGCAAGTAGTCCATGTGCATGATTTCGCGCAGCGGCCGCTGCGAGACGGCGCTGAACAGCAGGGCAGGCAAGGCGAAGTTCAGCACGAACTTGCCCAGCACCCGTATGTCGGCCTTGCTGAACACGGCCCACCGGGTGGCTAGGTAGCTCGCCAAAATGCAGAGGTAGATGGGGCACGTAATGGCCAAAATGTCCAGCATAGGCGTCGTGCTAGGAGAGTTACACCCCTCTTAGGCCTCTAGCCCTTATGGAATATGCGAAAAAAGCTATGCAAATGATAGCATTAGCGGGCGACGCCGAGCAGTTTGTCGAGCAACTCTGGCTGGTCGCGCAGGCTCTGCGCGGTGCCGCTGTGCACCACAGTGCCACGGTCCAGCACGGCGGCGGCATCGCTAATCGCCAGAATCGCCTGGGGGTGCTGCTCCACGATGATGGCCGACAAGCCTTCTTCGCGGGTGATGCGGCGAATGGCGCGCAACAGCTCTTGCACGATGATGGGCGCCAAACCTTCGCAAGGCTCGTCCAGCAACAAGATGGTGGGGTTCAGCACCAACGCGCGGCCGACGGCCAGCATCTGCTGCTCGCCGCCCGAGAGCTGGGTGCCCAAGTTGGTCTTGCGTTCGGCCAGTCGGGGGAATAGTTCATAGACGCGTGCGGGCGTCCACATCGCCGCCTCGCGGCCTGCGCGGGCTGGCCGCGCCACTGCGGTCAGGTTTTCGTCCACCGTGAGCGATTTGAAAATATTGCGCTCTTGCGGCACCCAGCCAATGCCGGCGGCGGCGCGCTCGTGCTGGGGCAGTTTGTGCAAAGTCGCGCCGCCCAGGGTGATGCTGCCGCCATGCTGCCGCGTGGCGCCCGCCAAGGTGTTCATGAAGGTGGTTTTGCCAGTGCCGTTGCGCCCCAACAAGGCCAGCGTCTGACCCTCGTTAAGCACCACAGACACACCATTCAGCACCACAGCCTCGCCGTACCCGGCGCTCAGATTTTCAACACCTGAGTAGCTCAGACATGGGCAACTCCCGGGGCTTCGGCTGTGAGGGCATCGTCTTCGCCGTGGCCGAGGTAGACCGCCTTGACGCGCGGGTCCGCCGCGATTTCATCGGTTCGGTCAGCCCCCAGCGCCGTTGGCAACACCGTCATGCGGGTGGCAAAGCTAAACACCAAAGTCCATGTCATGCTCGATCAAAAAGAATAGAAACGTCGCTGGAGCAATACATGCAT
>JAXHOO010000022.1:0-60118 GCA_034519365.1 Rhodoferax sp.
GGCGACGATGTGTATTGGAAGAGCGAGCGGATGGAACGCGCAGCGGACTGACTGCACGCCAAGCCGTACAAGTGCTATGTAATTTATAGCTGCTTGCGCAAGTACCACAGGGGCTAGAGCCCTAAAACACTCATATTCCTAGCGCACTGCGCAGTTGCGTTTGTGCCAGGGGCAGCTTCAGTTCAGCAGCGCGCTGCACCACGGGCGCCATGCGCCGCTGCTTCTTCTCGTCGTGGTTTTTGGCGATGTCCGCTAGGCGGTGTTCCAAGAAGGGGTTGAGCAGTCGGTCGCGCAGTTCTTCCAGATAGCGGCGCGCCTCAGCACCACTGCCCTCGGCGTCAAACACCGGCAGCACCTCATAGTTCCACACGGCCTCTAGCGGCGTGCGCAGCGCGGGCGTCTGCATGGCCTGCACCACCGTCATGTCGGTCGGGCTGCCTAGCTGCTGCCAGCGTTCGGCCAGAAAGGTGTGGCCCAGGTTCAACAGCCATAGCTTGCGTTGTTCGAAGGCGGCGAGGTTATCGGTGACGACGATGGCTGGATGGGTGCAGGGCAGCACCATGCGGTCTTGCCGTTCGATGGCCCACAGCGCATACGGCTCAGCCACGGCTCCGGCGGGCTCCAACGGCGAGGAGACGATGCGGTCCACCAGCGAGTTGACCCACACACAATGTGCCTGCAGGTAATCCAAGAAGGCAGGCTCCGCGCCCCAGTCTTGGGCCAGCGCGGCCACGATGGCGCGCAGCGTATCGCCATTGCGGCTCACCAGCTCGCAGGGGTACAGCGTGAGGGGGGCGTTGGGCTTGCGTTGCCAGCGATGGTGCAGCAGCACCAGCAGCTTGGCGGGGTAGCTGCGCGGCGTGATGCTGGGCGTGTGCAACAGCTCAGCCGTGTCGGCAACGTTCAGCACGTAGCCGGCGTCTGCGGTGTTGGAGACGATGGCCTGCACGCTGTCGGCCATCGCGTCGCGCAGCAGGGCCCAGTCGTGGTTAGCGTGCCATACGGCTTGCACCGATTGGACTTGCACCACCGTGTCCAGCGGCTTGCCTTGCTGCATGCCTTTGACTTCGACGCGATAGCCGTGCGCCAGCGCAGCCGCACGCAGTGTGCTTTGCGGACTGCCGGTGCTTTGTACGACGGTGATTCCGCCGAGCGCTTGGTTGCGCTCTAGGGCCTCGGAGACGAACAGGTCCACATGCGCTTGCAAAAAGCGGCCAGTGCCAAATTGAAGGATAGGGTGGCTCACGCAGCAAGGCCTCTTAGCATTCGATCAGGGCTTTGACCACGCCCTGCTGCGGGTCCAGCAGCGTTTTGAAGCTGTCGGGCACCTCACTCAGCGGCATGCGGTGCGTGTTGAGCGCGGCGGTGGGGATCTTGCCCGCCCGCATGGCCGACAGCACAGTCTCGAAGTCTTCCATGGTCGCGTTGCGGCTGCCCAGCAGCGTGGCCTCGCGTTTGTGGAACTCGGGGTCCGAGAAGGTGATGTTGTCGCGCACCACCGAGACCATGACGTACTTGCCGCCGTGGGCAATGAACTGGAAACCGCGCTCCATGGCGCGGGCGTTGCCCGTGGCGTCAAACACCACATCAAAGAACTCGCCTTGGGTCAGGTTGCTGAGTTCCTGCAGGTCGTCCGGGCCGATCAGCACGCCCGCATGGGCGCCTAGGTGCTTCTTGCAAAACTCCACACGCTCGGCGCGCGTGTCCAACGCGGTGACTTGGCCACCCCGAAGGCCAGCAAAGAGCAACGCAGCCATGCCGATGGGGCCGGTGCCCACGACCAACACACGTTGGCCGGGCTGCACATCGGCACGGCGCACGGCATGCGCGCCGATGGACAAAAACTCCACCATCGCGGCTTGGTCCAGCGTGACGCCTTCGGCCTTGTGCACGAACTGCGCGGGCACGCTCAGGTACTCGGTGAACGCGCCGTCGCGGTGTACGCCCAGCACCTGGATGTTGACGCAGCAATTGGTCTTGCCCTGGCGGCAGGCAATGCACTTTCCGCAAGAGAGGTAGGGCATGACGAATACCGTGTCACCCGTTTGCAAGGGGCCACCGGCGGGCGCGGCTTCTACCGTACCCGAGAATTCATGGCCCATGACGCGCGGGTAGGCCAAGTAGGGCTGGTTACCTGTGAAGATGTGTAGGTCGGTGCCGCACACGCCAACGCGGCGGATACGCACCAGAACTTCGTCCTCGCCACGCGGAGGGATTGCGCTCTCCTGCGCGCGCAAGACACCGGGGGTTTCGCAAATGACTGTCAACATAGTGATCCTTCAGAATGAGTCTGTATGAGATGCGGATTGCAGTGAGGCCCAATGCTCACTCGCACTGCGACTTGCCAGCGGTAGTTGGCAGTAGCCGCAGGGTCGCCACCGACGTTGTGTTTCGGGGTTGGCGGCGATGTGTTGGGGGTCTAGGCCAATGACCCATCCCGTTCTTTGCATGGTCATGCTCCGGCTAAGTTAAGCGGTAGAACTGGCGGGCATTGCCGCCGAAGATCTTGGATAGCAGCGCATCACTCATACCCGGTTGGGCGGCGCACAAGCTGCGTGCCATCTCCAACCAGCTCCGATAGTCCGACGCTAGGTTCAACACCGGCCAGTCGCTGCCCCAGATCAATCGCGTGGGCCCAAAAGTAGAAAACAGGTGGCGCACATAGGGCTGCAGTGTCGAAGGGTGTCCGTCGGGCCCGGCTTCGGTCAGCAGGCCGGAGAGCTTGCAGTGCACTTGGGGCAACGCTGCTAGCGCAGTGATGTCCTCTCGCCAGGGGTCCAGCCGGCCCAGCGCAATTTCGGGCTTGGCCGCGTGGTTGATCACGATGGGCAAGTCCGGGTGCCGTTGGGCGAAGACGCGCAGCGCCTTCAGGTGTAGGGGCAGCACCAGGGCATCGAACACCAAGCCGTGCAACAGCATGGCTTGCACGGCAGGTGCCAAATCCGGGTCGGTAATCCATTGTGGGTCGGGCAAGTCCTGCAGCATGGGTCGCAGGCCTTTGAGCTTGGGGTGTTTCGCCAGCGAGGCAATTTTTGCGGGCGCATCCGCCGCCAACAGATCAACCCAGCCCACCACGCCTTGTACAAAGCGGGCCCTCATGGCCACAGACAACAAATACCGGGTGTGGGCGTCGGTGGGCCTAGATTGCACCAGCACCGTCCCGTCGACCTGGTTGGCGCGCAGCAAAGGGCGCAGGTGGGCGGGGTCAAAATCACGGTGGATGGCAGCCAGCGCGGGGGGAGGCCAGTGACCCGCACGGTCGGCCAGCTTCCAGAAATGTTGGTGGGCGTCAATCAGCATGGGGGGCTCAGGCCGGTACCGGGGCTGCGGGGTGCAGCAGTTCGCGTTCGCGCAGCGTCTGCCACAGTGCAGCAGGGATAGGATGCGCGAGCCAGGCCAGGTTCTGTTGCAACTGGTCGGCGGTACGGGCGCCTGCAACACAAGAGACAACGGCGGGGTGCGCCAGTGGAAACTGCAGCGCGGCGGCCGGTAGGGGAACGTCGAATTCTGCGCAGGTTTGCGCCAAGGCGTGTACACGGGTTACGACCTGGGGCGGGGCCTCGGCGTAATTGAATTTGTTGCTGCCGGCCAAGATGCCGGAGTTAAAAGGGCCGGCCACGACGATGGCATTGCCACGGCGCGCACAGTGCTCCATGAAAGGGGCCAAGCAGTCCTGCTCTAGCAGCGTATAGCGCCCGGCCAACATGGTGCAGTCCAGGTCGAACTCCTGCATGCTGTCCATCACCACCTGCCATTCGTTCACACCCAGGCCCACGGCCTTCACTGCGCCGCTGCAGCTGTAATCGTATTCGGGGCGGAACGGGTAGGGGTTGGCCCAACCCCCGTCACCCGGGGCCACGCTGGGGGGGGGGGGGGGGGGGGGGGGGGGGGGGGGGGGGGGGGGGGGGGGGGGGGGGGGGGGGGGGGGGGGGGGAGGGCATCGGGCTGGTACTGGCCGCTGACGACTTTCATCAACGTGGACTTGCCCGCGCCGTTTTCACCGCAGACCGCATGCACTTCACCGACCCGCACGTCAAAACTCACCCCGTCCAGCGCCAGCACGCCGGGAAAGCGCTTAGTGATGCCGTCCAAACGCAGGAGCACCGGGTGCTCTGCGGAGGAAGGCGCAGCCGGTAGGACGGGGGACGATACAGCGGACGGCAATTGCAAAACTCCTGCGATCGGTCAAACACAGGAACAAGCGGCAATCCAAAGAAATGGTAAGGTCACTTGACCCAATGGCCGGTATTTGGCCTTACCAAGTGGACGCAATGTATCGGTATTTACCCTTGTTTTGGATGGATAAGTCTCAATTTAGGGTGCCAAAAACGCGTGCATGACAACGCTGGCCTGACCAGCGTGGCGGGGGTGGGCGGGGGCCTTCGACGGGAGGAAGGTCTAGCTCAGGACCACTCGCGCCGGTTGTTTTCTACCCAGCGTTGCTCGGAGGCCTGCAGGTGGGCGCGCACGGCGGTTTGGGCGGCCAACACATCGCGGTTCTCCAAGGCGCGCAAGATGGCTTCGTGCTCTTGCAGCGCGGTGGCCCAGGTCTGGCCCGACTCGGAGTGGGTGCTCAGGCGCGCTGCAATCGGGCTGTGGCGCTCGTCAAACAGTTCACCCACCAGCCGCTCCAGCACGGCGTTGCCGGACATGGCGGCAATGGCCTGGTGAAACTGTCGGTCAAAAATGAGCGGCGAGCGGTTCTGCGCCATGGCCGCCAGCATGTTGTCCAGCGTCTGGCGCAGGCTGGCAAGGGCTTCGGGTGTGGCTTTGGCACAGGCCAGCAAAATCACCGTGCCCTCAATGGCGGCGCGGGCCTGCATGAGTTCGATAGGGCTTTCGCCCATGGTGGCGAGGGCCTGCGGCTTGCGCTGTGCCACGTTGCAGACGTACACGCCAGCGCCCATGCGCACTTCCACGCTGCCTTCTATTTCCAGCGCAATCAGGGCTTCGCGGACCGAGGGGCGGGAGACGCCGAGTTGCAGGGCCAAATCGCGTTCGGGCGGTAGGCGCGCGCCCGTGGCGTAGTTGCCCTTGTCAATAAAGGCGCGTATCTGGTCGGCGATCTGTTGGTACAGCCGACGGTTGTCGACCTGTTTGAGTTGGTCCAGCATGGGAATTCTCCGCGTGGCCTGCAGTTTACGCGACCGGCCAAGCCAATCGCGCACCGAATCGCCAAAAGGTCAGGCCAATTCGCCGTTTGCTACACTGGCCTTACCAGTTTGTGTTTTGTCGGCCTGCCATAGACCTCGGAGTTCTGCCATGACCTCATCCGTTCCCGCGCTGATTCTGCTCAGCGACCTCGACAACGTCGCCGTCGCGCGTAGCCCGTTGGCGCCCGACGAAGACCACGTTATTGCCGGAGGTTCTGTGCGCGTGCGCGCCCCGATCGCGGCCGGCCACAAGCTGGCCGTGCGCCTGATTGCAGCCGGAACCCCGGTGCTGAAATACGGCCAGACCATTGGCGTGGCTACGCGCGACATCGCGGTGGGTGAGCATGTGCACATGCACAACGTGGCCATGGTGCCGTCGCAAGCAGCCCATCTGGCGGGGAGTCATTACCAAGCCACGGTGCCCGTTGAGGCGGAGGCCACGTTCATGGGTATCGTTCGTGCCGATGGCCGGGTGGCCACGCGCAATTACCTGGGAATCGTTTCCAGTGTGAACTGCTCCGCCACCGTATGCCAGCGCATCGCCCAGCATTTCACGCCCGAGGTGCTGCGCGCCTTCCCCAACGTAGACGGTGTGGTGGCCATCACCCACGGTCAGGGCTGCGGCATGGCTGGCACGGGGGAAAGCATGGACGTGCTGCGCCGCACGCTGCGCGGTTATGCCGACCAGCCTAACTTTGCCGGCGTGTTGGTCATGGGCCTGGGCTGTGAGGTGAACCAGGTGTCAGGTCTGGTGCTGGGCCTGCCCGAGCGTGCGCCAGGGCTGTTTGCCACGCTGAAAATTCAGGATGCCGGCGGCACCCGCGAAGCCATCGCCGCCGGCATTGCCGCGCTGGAACAGATGCTGCCGATTGCCAATCGCGCCACGCGCGAACCCGTCAGCGCCAAGCACCTGACGGTGGGCCTGCAGTGCGGTGGCTCGGACGGCTACTCCGGCATCAGCGCTAACCCGGTGCTGGGCGCCGCAGTGGACCTGCTGGTGCGCCAAGGCGGCACGGCCATCTTGTCCGAGACACCCGAGATCTATGGTGCCGAGCACTTGCTGACGGCGCGTGCGGCCTCGCAGGCCGTGGCCGACCAGCTTATGGCGCGGCTCACGTGGTGGGAGGGCTACACCCAGACCCACAACGCCGACATGAACAACAATCCGTCGCCCGGCAACAAGGCCGGTGGAATCACCACCATCCTGGAAAAATCATTGGGCGCGGTGGCCAAAGGCGGTAGCACCGGCCTGATGGCGGTGTACGAGTATGCGCAGCCCGTGCGCGCCCCGGGGCTGGTGTTCATGGATACGCCGGGTTACGACCCGGTGTCGGCGACCGGCCAGGTGGCGGGAGGTGCCAACCTGATTTGCTTCACCACTGGGCGCGGCTCTACCTACGGCTGCAAGCCCACGCCCTCACTCAAGCTGGCCACGCACACCGCGCTATTCGAGCGCATGCGGCTGGACATGGACTTTGATGCCGGCACCGTGGTGGACGGAACCCAAACCATCGCCGAGGCGGGCCAACAGTTGTTTGAACTCATGCTGGCCACGGCGTCGGGACAGCCAACGTGTAGCGAAAGCAACGGTCTGGGGGACAACGAGTTTGTGCCTTGGCAACTCGGGGCCGTGATGTGACTAACCTGAACACGTTGGATGTCGTCACTATCGGCGAGGCCATGGCGCTGTTGGTGGCGGAAACGCCTGGCCCCTTGGCCGGTGTGGACCGGTTTGTCCGCAGCTGCGCGGGCGCGGAATTGAATGTGGCGGTGGGCCTGAGCCGCCTGGGTTGGCGCGTGGGCTATGTGAGCCGTGTGGGAGCCGACCCGTTTGGTGAATACCTGTTGGCCACCTTGGATGCCGAGGGCATCGACCGGCGGCATGTGCAAGTGCAGGCCCAATATTCCACTGGCTTCATGTTGAAGTCGCGCGAGCTGGCCGGGGCAGATCCCCAAATCGCCTACTTTCGCAAAGGCTCCGCCGCCAGCCACATGGGACCGGAAGACCTGCCGGAGGCTACCTTGTCTGCGGCACGCTACCTTCACATCACAGGCATCAGCATGGCCTTGTCGGACAGTATGCTGGAACTGGTCCGGGCGATGGTGCTCAGGGCCCGTGCAGCCGGGGTTCAGGTGTCGTTGGACCCCAACCTGCGCGCCCGGCTCTGGGCTTCGCCGCAGGTGATGACCGATTGCATCAATCGCATGGCGGCGTTGGCCCACATCGTGATGCCCGGTCTGCAGGAGGGGCAGCTGCTTACGGGTCGGGCTACGCCCGAAGAGATCGCGGCTTACTACCTGGACGCGGGCGCCGACCAAGTGGTCGTCAAGCTGGGACCTCGGGGGGCTTATGCGGCCACCCAATCTGCGCGGACTTGGGTGCCGGGGTTTCAGGTCGGCCAGGTGGTAGACACCGTGGGTGCGGGCGACGGCTTTGCCGTTGGGGTGCTCAGTGGTTTGATGGACGGCCTGCCGCTAGTGGAAGCCGTGGTGCGGGGCAATGCCATTGGCGCGCGGGTGGTTCAGTTTGTGGGAGACAGCGAAGGTCTACCGACCCCGGAAGCCTTGGCTGTTGCTTTGCAAGCACCGCGCTGGAGTGAGGCAGAGTTGCGGGACTCACTATGAAAATGGTAGCTGCTTGCGCAATGCCCATAAGGGCTAGAGGCCTACTTGGTTTAAATTCAAGGCCTTGAAGGTGTGCCAACCCGCCACCTGCGGGTTGTAGAACCCGCATTCTGTGTAGGCCCGGCGCAAAGCGCCACTGTGGCCCAAGGCGGCCAACGCGGGAAATACCGTGTTGGCTATGCGTTGGCCGTCGACGTTGTTCGCCGCCGCCAAGTGGCGTGAACCTTTCAGTGCCAACGCACGGCCCTCTAACGGCTCCAAAGTGAAGTCTTCAAACACCAGGCGCAGACTGGGCGTGTTGGGGAACGGGGCCAGTAGAACGTCGGCCCGCCCCCGGGCGACCAGGTAGACCATTTGCCGCCAGGTTTTGATGTTCGCCACGTTAGGTAGGCCCATGGCCTGCAAGGTGGTCCAGTCGGCGCTCCAGTCGCTATTGGACACAAAGCGCAGCTCGCGCAGCGCCTGCACGGTGTGCGCGGCCAAGGCTTTGCGGTTGCCTGCCACGGTGTACAGCCCAACCCGGAACTCGTCTTCAGGAATCAGCGCCTCCGACAATAAAACCTTGGGGGTCGTCTTTTGCAAGTCGGTCTGCCAAGCGCTTGTGCCCAGTGCGGCCACGCGGCCAATAGATACTTCCACCAGACTGCGCTGGTAACTGTCGATAGGGCGCAGCTGGGCTTGTAGCTCGGGGGTAGTGCGGGCTAGCTCGCGCAGAAACAGCGCCAGCTCCACCACGTCGCGCCGGGCGTGGGGGCCGTCAAACTGTGTGATGCGGGCCAACGGCCGCCCCGCCACAAAGCGGGCGTAGTCTTTGGCTACGTCGTCGGGGACCGCAATGGCCACTGGGCGGGTGGTTTGCGCCAAGTTCCAGGCAGGCCAGCTGGCGGCGCCGGCGGCCAAATGGGCAAGCGCAGTACGGCGCAGCAGCATGGCGGTCTCAGTCAGCGCGGGGCGCCAGAATGGCCATGGTGATGCGTGAGACACAGCTCAGCACACCGGTGTCGTCCGTCAGGTCGATCTGCCAGACGTGGGTGGTGCGGCCCCGGTGGACGGGTCGCGCAATGCCGGTGACCCAACCGCTTTTGACACCGCGCAGGTGGTTGGCGTTGATGTCCAAGCCGACGGCCTGGTGGCCCGGCGGGCAGGAGTACGCGGCGCCGCAAGAGCCTAGGGTTTCGGCCAGCACCACCGAGACGCCGCCGTGCAGCAGGCCATAGGGCTGGTGGGTGCGCGGATCGACCGGGACGCGCGCGCTCAGGAAGTCTGCGCCAACTTCCAGAAATTCGATGCCCAGGTGGGACACAGCGGTGTTCAGGCTGATTTGGGTAAGGACGTCAACCGAAACCGGTTGCTGCCAGATGGACGGGGTTGTGTTCGAGGGGGCGGGTGCGTGGGCCATGCCTCGACTATACGCAGAGCGCGGGGGAGCAATAGGCCCCCCACGCGACAGGGCCTAGCGTCGGAACTTGCCTGAGGCGGTGATGATGGACAGGTCGGAAAAGTCCAGGCCGGTGTGGTCAGTGGGGCTGAAGCTCAGGCTGAGCCCGCCCAGGTCAAATTTGCCAAAGTTATCCAGCGCGGCCAGCACCTTCGCGCGGCTGGGTTTGGGCCCGGCGCGGTGCAGTCCTTCCACAAGGACTTTGGCCGAGGCAAAACCTTCCAGCATGGCCGGGCTGACTTCCAGCTGGCCTTGCACCTTGGCCATCTGCGCAGCCTCCTGAAGCAAGGCGCAATTTGCGAAAAATCGGGCTTGCTACGGTCAAACTTGGCCACCGCCACTGCTGTCAACTTGGCAGCCGCCAAGCCACTCTGCGTGCCCTCCAAGCCGTCGGCACCAAAGCTGTCGTCCACATGCACTACGGCAATTTGGGTGACACCGGTGGAGGCCAAGTGCGCGATGGCGCGTTCGGCTTCGCGCTGGTAAGTGGCGCGCACATTGAACACATGCTTTTGCACCGGTGCGTGTAGCACCATGGCCCCGGTCGACGGGCCCAACAGGGCCACGCCGTGTTCGTTTAGCAGGGGGATGATGCCTTTTGGGTGTGCGGTGTGCCGCGCGTCATGAACAGCGCCAGCACGCCACGCTGCTCAATCAGTTCGCGCGCATTGGCCGCGGTGAGCTTGGTGTCGATCTTTTCACCATAGACCCCGCCCTTGGCGTTGGTGGCGTCGAGGTAGAGCTGGGCACCGGCGCTGGACTCCTGCACCGTGGCCGCCACCGCCCCGGTGACGCCCACGGTTTGGCCAATCCGAATCTGTCCCTAGGCCGCCAAGCTGGCGACGCCCATGCACAGGGCCAGCAGCGGTGTGCGCAATGTCAGCTTCATTTGCCGAACATCAGGTCGGGCAAGAACAAGCTGATCTGCGGGACGTAGGTGATGATGACAAGAAACACTAGCAACACCATCAACCACGGCAGGGCGGCCCGGGTCACCTGCACCAAGTTCATGCCGGTGACGCTACTGGTGACAAACAGGTTCAACCCCACCGGCGGTGTCACCATGCCAATCTCCATGTTCACCACCATGATCACGCCCAAGTGAATCGGGTCGATGCCCAGGTGGCTGGCAATGGGGAAGAAGATCGGTGCCAAGATCAGGATGATGCCGGTGGGCTCCATGAAATTGCCAGCGATCAGCAAGATGATGTTGACCACCAGCAAGAACATCCAGGGCGACATGCCTACTGCAAGAATCTGTTCGGCAATAGTCTGCGGAATGCGCTCGGTCGTT
Source organism: Rhodoferax sp. (assembly GCA_034519365.1). GTDB lineage: Bacteria > Pseudomonadota > Gammaproteobacteria > Burkholderiales > Burkholderiaceae_C > Allorhodoferax. The sequence continues at coordinate 10,511 of JAXHOO010000022.1, forward strand.
AGCACATGGGCAAACAGCAGGGCGTTGCAGACGATGAACATCAGCATGACGGTGGTGCGTCCGGCCTCCAGGAAAACGTGGGGCAGCTGGCTGGGCTTGAGGTCGCGGTAGATAAACACCGCCACTACCAGCGCATACACCGCCGACACCGCCGCCGCTTCCGTGGGCGTGAACACGCCGCCGTAGATACCCCCCATGATGATGACCAAGAGGGCTAGGCCCCACAGCGACTCGCGGAAGGTGCGGGCCACTTCTTTCATGCCGGCCTTGGGTGGAGGCACGATTTTGAGTGCGCCCGCGCGCCACCATACGGCCACCATCAACATCAGGCCCAGCAGCAAGCCCGGGACCACGCCTGCCATGAACAGGCGGCCCACCGACACTTCGGTGACGGCGGCGTACACCACCATCACGATGGAGGGGGGAATCAGGATGCCTAGGGTGCCCGCGTTGCAAATTACGCCGGCCGCGAACTCCTTCGGGTAGCCGTTCTTCACCATGCCGGCGATCACGATAGAGCCAATGGCAACTACCGTGGCTGGGCTGGAGCCCGACACGGCAGCAAACAGCATGCAGGCCAAGATGGATGCAATGGCCAAGCCACCGCGCAAATGCCCGACGGCGGCAATGGCAAAGCTCACCATGCGCTTGGCCACGCCGCCGGTGGACATCAAAGCCCCGGCCAGCACGAAGAAGGGGATGGACATCAGCGTGTAGTGCTCGCTGGTCTCAAACAGCTTGATCGACATCGAAGCCAAGGAGTCCTGCGAGAAGAAGAAGATGGTCAGCAAGCTGGACAGGCCCAAGCTCACGGCAATGGGCATGCCAATCGCCATGCAGAAGAACAGGGCGGCAAACAGCACGAGGGTGTTCATGGGGCGGCCTCTTCGGTCTTGAGTTTCATGGCTTCAGCCGCTTCGTCGGCCAGATGCAGGGAGTCCGTTTTGCCTGTGATCAGGCCCACCAGAACTTGTAGAAAACGCCAACCCATCAGAACGTAGCCAAACGGCATGACGGCCAGCACTTGCCAGCGCTCAATGGGCATGTCGTCGAACTCAATGCCCACTTCCTTCATCTTCAACACATACTGGGTCGCACCGGTGAGCACCAGGCCCACGTACAAGAGGCTGAGCAGGACCGCCAGGATGGACACCATGCGGCGCTTTTGGGGGCCCAGTAATTTGACCAGGGCATCCACGCCAATGTGGGAACCGACGCGTACGCCGTAGGACACGCCCATGAAAATCATGAACGCAAAAAACACAGTGGTGAGCTCCAGCGCCCAGGAAAAGCCGCTGTTAAATACATAGCGCATCACGACCTGGACAAAGGTCAGCGCGGTCATGGCCAAGAGCATCAGGCCAATAGCCCACTCTTCAAGATGGTCAAAAAATTTCATAGAAGTGCCCCAAGGAAAACCCCGGGCTGGCCGGGGTTTCGTGGTGTGAAGAAGTGGGAGCCTTTTTACTTGTTGGCGCGCTGGGCAGCGTCCATCAAGTCCTTGCCGATTTCACCTTCAAACTGCTTCCACACGGGTTGCATGGCAACGCGCCAAGCTTGCAGGTGCTCTTTGTTCATGGGCAACACTTTGGCCTTGTTGTCGGCAATGACCTTGTTGCGGAATACCGTGTCTTCGTCAAACGCGACCTTGTTGCCAAACTTGATGGACTCCACCATGGCTTCGCTCAGACCCTTTTGGATGTCGGGTGGCAGACCGGCCCACCACTTGGCGTTGCCAATCACCATGTAGTCCAGTACACCGTGGTTACTGTCCATGATGTACTTTTGTACTTCGTGGAATTTCTTGCTGTAGATGTTGGACCAGGGGTTTTCTGCGCCATCCACCACACCGGTTTGCAGCGCCTGGTAGACCTCGGCGAAGGAGATTTTCTGGGGGTTGCCACCGACGGCCTTGAACTGGGCTTCCAGCACGTCAGAGGGTTGGATGCGGAACTTCAGGCCCTTGGCGTCAGCAGGCGAACCCAGAGGCACGTTGGCCGAGAGTTGCTTCATACCGTTGTGCAGGTAGCCAAAGCCGACAATTCCTTTTTTGGTCATGGAGGTCAGCAGTGACTGGCCCTCTTTGCTGGCCTGAAAGCGGTCCACGGCCTGGATGTCGTTGAACAGGAAGGGCAAGTCAAAAATTTGCAGCTTGGGGGTGTACTTGCCGAACTTGGCCAAGGACGGAGCGAGGATTTGCACGTCACCCAGCAACAGGGCTTCCATTTCTTTGCCGTCGCCAAACAACTGGCTGTTCGGGAATACCTGGATCTCGACCTTGCCGGGCAACTTCTTCTCGGCCAGTTCCTTGAACTTCAGAGCCGCTTGGCCCTTGGGGGTGACGTCGGCCACCACGTGGCTGTATTTGATGATCATGGGCGCCGCGTGGGTGCCGATTCCAAAGGCCAGCAACAGGCAGGCAGCAATGCTTTTCATTTTCATAGTGTTCTCCTCGGTTGAAACAAAGGTCGGTTCGACGAAGCGGACTGTAGCCACTCAGTTACCGCTTGGGTACTGTGGCGTTCAACAGCTAGGGTTAACCCGGGCGCTTGGTCTGCAAAGCAGCTAACGCGGCGTCCACCCAGGCCTGACCGATGCGCCGCGCCAGGTCTGCTTGCACGGGTTTTACCTGGGCCTGTAGGTGGGCGCGCTGGGCTGGGCTGGGCTGGTGGATGCGCAAGGAGCTGGCGCGCAAGGCGGCCAGTGCGTTGTCGTTGTGCATGTCGGCAATGCTGTTGCCAAAGTCCAGCGCTTCGGCCAGTGCCTCTTGCAGCAGGCGCTGGTCGTCTGCCGGCAGCCCTGCCCAAAAGCGCTGGTGGCTCACCACGGCGTAGCCAAGGTAGCCGTGCTGCGTCAGGCTCAGGTCGCTTTGCACCTCTTGCATGCTCTGGGTCCAGAAGTTGGAGAGCGGGTTCTCCGTGCCGTCCACCACCCCGGTTTTCAGAGCCATCCGGGTTTCGCTGAAGGGCAGGGTGACGGGGCGCGCGCCCAGAATGCGCATTTGCTGGGCCACCACGCTGGAAGCCTGTACCCGCATGCGCAGGCCCGCAAAGTCGGCCGGATCCAGCAGCGGGCGGTTGGCGCTCATGTGCTTGAAACCGTTGTCGAAATAGCCCAGGCCCAGCAGGCGCTGGCGGCTCAAGCGTTCTAGCAGTCTGCGGCCCAATGGGCCCCGCGTGATGCGGCGCACGTCCGACACTGTTTCAAATAAAAAAGGCAGGTCAAACAGCTCAAACTCAGGGAAGCCGATGGGCCCAAACTTGGACAGCGACGGCGCAATCATGTCGATGGCGCCCAGCTGCAAGGCCTGCATTTCGTCGTGGTCGCCGTAGAGCTCGCCTTGGGGGTAGATCTGGACCCGGATGCGCTGGTCGCTGCGCATTTCTACCAGGCTGCGAAAGCGCTCCAGCGCCAAGCCCTTGGGCGTATCGCGCGCCACCACATGCGACAGCCGGATCGTGGTGGTCGCGGCGCGGCCCACCAGTGGAACTCCGGCTGCGTAGCCGCCCAGCAGCGTGCCAAGCCAGCGGCGGCGGTTCGGGTGGGAAATGGGAGGCTGGTGCGCCATGCTCGCTATTATGCGAGGGCTCTCGCTTTGCACCATGTCCTCCGTCCCCTCCGAACCAGACTTCGACTTCGCTCTGCGGCAGCCTGCGGCGGGGCTGGGTATGGCGCCGCCTCCGCAGGCATGGCCCGGCGGCTGGGTGTTGGCGTTTTTGGTGTTGGTGGTTGGCGCGGTGGTGGCCTTGGTGCTCTACCTGCAGAATTTTGAATCCGAAGAGGAAGCGCGCCGCCAGGCTGCCGATGCCCAGTGGCTGGAGCAAAGCGTGCAGTTCCATTTCCGGCGCCTAGAGGACGACTTGCGCGTGATGGCGCGCCAGGCTTCGGGACAGGCGGCCAGCCGCGAACCTGATTCCCTCGCGCAAGAGGGGCGTGCGGGCATGTTGTGGCGCGAGCCCGGTGTCTTACTGGCCCATGGCTGGGTCGATCCGCCGCACACCGTAGGCCCGGCCCCGTGGAACGACGATGGCGCGCGCCACCCGCAAAATGCCCAGGCCCTGGCCACCATGCAGGCCACCACGCGTGGGCTGCGTCGCTCGGCCTATGCCGGCCCTATGTTGCGGGCCGACGGCACACCGACGGACCAAGTCTGGCTGGCGGTTCCGTATTTCGAACGAGGCCAGTTTGTGGGGAACTACGTGGCGTTGCTGTCGCTGCAGCGCGCGGTGGAGGCCGTGGTCCCTAGCTGGTTTACCCAATTTCACGCCGTGCGGCTGGTGCTGGACGAGGCCTCCCAAGGCCTGGCTGCGGCGGACAGCCCGGAGCGCCGCTTTCGCGCCGCGATGAATCTGGCCGGCGCCGACGTGGTGTTGGATGTGACCCCGGTGCAGGAACAGCCCGCCACGGTGCCGCGCTTGTTTCTGTTGGTGGCGATGGTGTTTTTGTGCGGCATGCTGGTCAGCCTGTGGGCGCTGCGCCGGGATATTGTCAAACGCCAGCAGGTGCAATCGCGCTTGTTGGCCGAAGTGGCTTTGCGCACGGCCATGGAAAACTCCGTCACCATTGGTTTGCGGGCCTGGGATCTGGCGGGCCGGGTGCTTTACGTCAACGAGGCCTTTTGCCGTATGGTGGGGTTTGAAGCCCATGAACTATTGGGCCAATCAGCCCCTATGCCTTACTGGCCGCAAGACCAAAGTCAGGCGTTGCACCGAGCGCACGAAAGCGTGCTGGAGCAAGGCACGCAGCACAACGGTATTGAGGTGCAGTTCCAGCACCGTAGTGGTCGCTTGGTGGACGTGTTGATTCATGAAGCCCCGCTCTACAGCGCTGATGGCGTGCACCTGGGATGGATGAGCTCGGTGTTGGACATCAGCGAGCGCAAGCGCGCCCAGAAGCTGGCGGCACAGCAGCAGGAGCGACTCAAGGCCACCGGGCGCTTGGTGGCAGTGGGTGAAGTGGCATCGACCCTGGCGCATGAGCTGAACCAGCCGCTAGGGGCGCTCAGCAGCTTTGCCAACGGCTTGCTCAACCGGCTGCGTGCGGGCAGCATCAGCCCGCAAGAAACGGAGCCGGTGGTGGCCCGCATCGCCGGCCTCAGCGAGAAGGTCGGGCGCATTATTCAGCGTGTGAATGCCATTGCCCGGCGCCGCGAGATTTCGCTGCAGCGGCTGGACTTGGTCGCCGTATGCACCGTCTGATGCCCATGGGCGTGCAAGCCCAAGGTCCGGTGTGGGTGCTGGCAGACGAGCTGCTGCTGGAGCACCTGAGCAACAACTTGCTAGACAACGCCTTGGCCTCGGCCGAGGCTGGCACCAGCTGCCCCCCCAGGTGCAGCGTGAGCGTCTTGGCCGACGCGCCGGGCCAGCGCGCGGTGCTCGTAGCGTGAGCGACAGCGGGCACGGGTGTGCCCGAAGAAGACCGCGGCCCATGTTTTCGAGCGCGTTCTACAGCACCAAAGAAGGCGGCATGGGCATGGGCTTGGCGATTTGCCGCTCCATCGTCGAGGCGCACCACGGGAGCATTGCGGTGGACCAAGACCCTGTGCTGGGCGGCGCCCGTTTTACGGTGAGTTTGCCGTTGGCCCCAGCTGTAGAGAGCACCCTATGACCCATGCTGCCATTCATATCGTCGATGACGACGCTGACGTGCGCGAGGGTCTTGGCCTGGCTGTTCGACTCGCGTGGCCACGCGACGGCCGTCTGGGACAGCGGCGCGCCGTTCTTAGAGGCCGTGCGCGCCCTGCACGGCCAATGGCAACAGGCCGTGGTGTTGCTCGATGTGCGCATGGCCCCTTTGACCGGTTTGCAGGTGTTCGAACAGCTCAAGGCCATGGCCTGCCCGTGGCCCGTGTTGTTTTTGACCGGCAATGGTGACGTGGGTATGGCTGTCTCGGCGGTGAAAAATGGGGCCTGGGATTTTTTAGAAAAGTCGTTCCAGGACAACGTTTTGGTGGACCGCGTGGAGCAGGCCTTGGCGGCGGCCGTTGCCGAAGGCGATGCCGACCACGAAGCCCACCGCCTGCGCTATGCCCTGGCCTCGCTGAGCCCGCGCGAGCGCGAGGTGCTGGACCAGCTTATCTTGGGCCATTACAACAAGAACATTGCCGACCATCTGGGCATTACCCAGCGCACGGTGGAGTTCCACCGGGCCAATATTTTCGAGAAGATGGGCGTGAACTCTGCCATCGAATTGGCGCATAAATTGGGGCAGTTGCAGCCCATGGGCCGACAGCGCCCCGTGTAAACCCTGTGGCCTGACTGGCACGGAACTGGCTAGTATCGACGGTGAAGTTGACCAATTGGTTAACTTGTGGACCAACCCCATTCACCGTGCGCCACATTGGTGCAACCAAGACCCCATCACCGCGCGTTCATGAACCATTCCGAAGCCCTTTCGCCCGCTGCCTCCTCCGACCGCATGGCCGTCGAAGTGCGCCGCGCCAGTGTGGTCTACGCCACGGCAGATACGCCGGTTCAGGCCCTCAACGAGGTGGACCTGAACATTGCCGAGGGGGAGTTTGTGTCCTTGATCGGTCCGTCCGGTTGCGGCAAGACCACGTTGGTGCGCGTAATCGCCGATTTGGAAAAGATCAGCGGCGGCGAGGTGCTGGTCAACGGCGTGAGTCCGCACGACGCCCGCTTGGCGCGCGCCTATGGTTATGTGTTCCAGGCGCCTGCCCTCTTTCCTTGGCGCAACGTGCTGGCCAATGTCACGCTACCGCTGCAGATCCAGGGCATAGGCAAGGCGGAAGCCAAGCGCATTGCCATGGAGCACCTAGAGCGGGTCGGCCTCAAGGGTTTTGAGGGCAAATACCCCTGGCAGCTGTCGGGTGGCATGCAGCAGCGCGTGTCCATCGCGCGCGCGCTGTCCTTCGAGCCCAAGATTCTGATGATGGACGAGCCTTTTGGCGCGCTGGATGAGATCACGCGCGACCGGCTCAATGAGCAACTGCAGCAGCTCTGGCTGCGCGAGCGCCGTACGGTCGTCTTTGTGACGCACAGCATTGCGGAGGCCGTGTACCTGTCGACCAAGATCGTAGTCATGTCGCCGCGCCCGGGGCGCATTGTCAAAGTCATTGATTCAACGCTGCCGGCCGAGCGGAATTTGGGCATGCGCGATTCAGCCGAATTTGTGGCGCTGGCCCATGAAGTACGCGAGGCCTTGGCGGATGGCCACCATGGCTGATAACAAATCGCTGCCTCGGCGGCTTGTCCACGACTGGCTCCCGGTCGTGGTGGTGGTGTTGGCGGTGGTGCTGGCTTGGTATGGCGCCGCTTGGGGTCTGAATGCCCAAGGTGCGATCGAGCGCGTGCTGGACGAAGAAGCGGGCTACACCCAGATGGAGTTGTTCGAGGCCACCATGACCATGGAGCGCCCGCTGGCGCCGGCGCCCCACCAGGTGGCGCAGGATTTCTATGAGAGCCTGACCGAGTGGCCAGTAGATTCGCCGCGCAACCTGCTGTACCACGTGGCCGTCACGGGTGAATCCACGCTGTTGGGCTTTGTGTTGGGCACGGCGCTGGGGCTGCTGTTGTCGGTGCTCATTGTGCACAGCCGCACGCTGGACAAGGCCTTGCTGCCTTGGATCGTTGCATCACAAACGGTGCCCGTGCTGGCGATTGCCCCCATCGTGCTGGTGGTGTTGGGGAGTATGGGTTTCTCCGGCACCGCGCCCAAGGCTTTTATTGCCATGTACCTGTGCTTCTTTCCGGTGGCAGTGGCCATGGTGCAGGGACTGCGTTCGCCGCAAAAAATTGAAACTGAAATGATGCACACGTACGCCGCCAGCCGCTGGCAGGCCCTGTGGTTGCTGCGCTTGCCAGCGGCTTTGCCTTTTCTGTTCCCTGCGCTGCGCGTGGGCGTGGCGGCGGGCCTAGTGGGGGCCATGGTGGCGGAGCTGCCCACGGGCGCGCAAGCGGGCCTAGGCGCGCGTTTGCTGACCGGTTCCTACTATGGGCAAACCACGCAAATTTGGTCCGCCTTGGTCATGTCGGCCCTGCTGGGGCTGGTGTTGACCGGTGCTGTGGCCGGTGTGGAGCGGCTGGTGCTGCGCAGCCGGGGTGGCGTATGACGCCCGTTTGGTTTTGGCCTGCCATGCTGCTGCTCGCTTTGGTGGCGGGCTATAGCGTTCACCGAGTGGCCGCATTGCAGGGTGGCCGCTGGACGGGCATGGCCACGGCGGCCCTGTTTGGCGTGTGGGTGCTGTTGTTCTGGGAAATTTTGGTGCGCGCGCTCGATGTGCCGCGCGTACTGTTGCCAGCCCCCAGTCTGGTGATGGGCTCGGTGGTCGACCACGCACCCAAGCTCTGGGGTGATTTTGTACAGACCGTTGTGAAGTCGGTGTTCGTGGGTTGGGCGCTGGGCTGTAGCCTGGGGTTTGCGGTGGCGGTGGCGATTGACCGCATGCCGTTTTTGCAACGCGGCTTGCTGCCGGTGGCCTCGCTGACCAGTGCGATTCCACTGGTGGGCGTGGCGCCGATTGCCATCATGGTGTTTGGCTTTGAGTGGCCCTCCAAAGCGGCGGTGGTCGTGCTCATGACCTTCTTCCCCATGCTGGTGTCTACGCTGGCGGGCTTGAAGGCGGCTGGCAAGCTGGAGCGCGAGTTGATGGTCAGCTACGCCGCCAGCTACCCGCGCACGCTGCTGGCGCTGCGCCTGCCAGCGGCGTTGCCTTTCATCTTTGGAGCGCTCAAAGTGAATGCCACCTTGGCCTTGATTGGCGCCATCGTGGCCGAGTTTTTTGGCTCGCCTACCTCGGGGCTGGGCTTTCGAATTACCACCGAGGCGGCGCGCATGAACATGCCGTTGGTGTGGGGCGCGATTGTGGTGGCGGCGGTGACAGGTTCTGTGGCCTACGCCTTGCTAGTGGCATTGGAGCGCCGTGCGGCGTTCTGGCATCCCTCGGTGCGCGAAGGGTGAGCCCGCGCTGAATTGTTGTTTGTGTGTTGTTGATTTACTAACCCTCAGAAGGAGCCTTTCATGATTCGTTCTTCCCAACTCACCAAGGGCCTGTTGGCCTTGGCGATGGCCGCAGCCGGCTTTGGTGCCGTGGCTGCTGACAAGGTGACGGTGCAGCTCAAGTGGGTGCCCCAGGCCCAGTTTGCTGGCTACTACATGGCCGCCGCCAAGGGCTTCTACAAAGATGCCGGCCTGGACGTGACCATCAAGCCCGGTGGCCCCGACATTGCGCCTACCCAGGTGATCGCCGGCAAGCAGGCCGACATCGTGGTGGACTGGATGCCTTCGGCACTGGCCGCGCGCGAAGCCGGCGTGCCTCTGGTGAACGTCGCTCAAGTGTTCAACCAGTCTGGCCTGATGCTGACCTGCAAAAAGGCCAGTGGCGTTGCATCGCCAAAAGATTTCAAGGGCAAGACTTTGGGCGTCTGGTACGGCGGCAACGAATACCCTTTCCTCAACTGGATGGGCAAGCTGGGCCTGAAGACCGACTCCGACATCAAGATCCTCAAGCAAGGCTTCAACGTCGACCCGTTGTTGCAAAACCAGGCCGCTTGTATCTCCACCATGATCTACAACGAATACTGGCAAGTGGTGGACGCCGGTGTGAAGGAAAAAGACCTGGTCACCTTCTTCTATGAAAAAGAAGGCGTGGCGACGCTGGAAGACGGCCTGTACGTGCTGGAAGACAACCTGAAAGACGCCGCCTTTGTGGCCAAGATGGGCAAGTTCGTCAAGGCTACGCTCAAGGGCTGGGATGCTGCCGTGAAGGACCCTGAAGGTGCGGCCAAAGCCGTGGTGGCTGCCGATACGTCGGGCAGCGCCAGCCTGAAGGTGCAAAAGCGCCAGATGGAAAACGTGGCCAAGCTGATCACCAACGCCGGCACCAAGAAGATTGGCTACCTGGAGCCCGCTGCCTACGAGCGCACCGTCAAGGTGTTGTTGGCTGGTGGTAGCGATCCGGTGATCAAGAAAGATCCGGGCAAGACTGCCTACTCGCACGCTATCTGGGAAGCCGCCCAGAAGTAAGGGGTGGCGATTGCCGATGACAATGGACGGTGAATGAACCAACTCACCGACGCTCCCAAGGGCCTCATTCGGCAGACGAATGAGGCCCTGATACTTTCTGCCGCAGAACGCGTGTTCGCACGCGCAGGTTTTGGCGGTGCCACCATGGCCGCCATTGCTGAGGGCAGCGGCCTGCCCAAGGCCAATCTGCATTACTACTTTGGCTCCAAAGAGGTGCTGTACCGGGAGGTATTGGCGCGCATCCTCAACGATTGGCTGGTGCCGACCCATGGCATTACCGAAGACGCCGACCCGCGCAGTGCGCTGTCCGCCTACATTCGCGCCAAGATGGAGTTGTCGCAGCAGCGGCCCGATGGCTCCAAGGTGTTTGCCAACGAGCTATTGCATGGCGCGCCGGTCATTCGCCATTTGCTGGCCAACGAGTTGCGCCAGTTGCTGCTGGACAAAGCGGCGGTAGTGCAGGCTTGGGTGAAGTCTGGGCGCATGGCGCCGGTGGACGGTATGCACCTGTTTTTCACCATCTGGGCGGCCACCCAGACCTATGCCGACTTTGACGTGCAGATTTGCGCCGTGTTGGAGCAGGACAGCTTGGGCACCCAAGATTTTGAACGTGCCACGGAGCATGTGGTGTCGCTCATCTTGCGGGGCTGCGGTTTGTAGTCAAATCGGCCTCTAGCCCGCGCACATATTGCGCGAGCAGCTACTAAAATGTGAGTCACTATGCCTGCAACCGTACTCACCGTCACCTCCGCTGGACAAGTCGCCGGCAAAGAATTGCTAGTCCCCAACGGGCCCGAGGGCGTTTGCTACGACCATGTGCAAGACTGGCTGACGCCCCGCCTCAAGGCCAAGAAGCAGGTCAAAGACGTGAGTACCCAAGTGCTGGTCAAAGGCATCAAGCAGTGGGCGGCTTACGAAGAAAAAGCGGGTGGCAAAACCGTGCGTACGGTGTTCAAAATCACCTAGCACCATCTCTGGTTTGGGCGTGTAGATTTATAACGAAACTTGCCCTGAGTCGGCGTGGAATATGCGCTACAAGCTCCTGAATTAGGAGCATCAAGGACAACATCAGCATGACCTGGCTTCATCGACTCCTGGGTCGCACCAAATCGCAAACCGTTGAACAGCGCGCCCAGGCCCTGATCCGGAGTATTGACGCAGGAGGGGTGCCACTGAATGCGGCCATCGTCAACAACATCGCCCGAGGCCTGGGGCTGGAGGTGTCGACGCACGCGCCGATGGACGAGACGATCGCGCGCATTCGGCAGGCACTTTTACGGCTGCAATAGCGGCCAAAGGTATTCCAACTAGGTGCCCCTCAAAGGGTGGACACCTCGGGCCTCATCAGGGCGTCACAAACACCCGGGCCTTGCGCGGAGTCAGCACCAGCATGTCGCCTTCTTTGAGCGCCAGTGCTTGGTATTCTTGCGCGCCGATATGCGCTTCAATGATGTCACCGCTGCCTGCGGCGCTGCGGTCGTCGGGCAGTAGTTCTAAACGCGCAACAGGCCCCACCACAATGGCGCGTACCAGCTTGGCGGCGATGCCCGCGTGGGCACTACCCACCACGTAGCGCTGTACGTCCAAGTCGTGCGGGCGCACATAGGCAAAGGCCTTGGCGTCTTGCGCGGTAGCGTGTTCGGGTGTGGACAGGCGCACGCCGTGCTGGGCTTCGCCAATCAGCATTTCGCCTTCGTGGGCACGCCCGTGAAACAGGTTCACGTCGCCCAAAAATCCATACACAAAGGGGCTGGCCGGGTGGTCCCACACTTGCTGGGGCGAGCCAATTTGTTCGATGTTGCCGCTGTTCATCAGCACCACGCGGTCGGCCACTTCCAGCGCTTCTTCTTGGTCGTGCGTGACGAAAATGCTGGTTACGTGCAAGTCGTCGTGCAGGCGGCGCAGCCAGCGGCGTAACTCTTTGCGCACCTTGGCGTCGAGCGCACCAAAAGGCTCGTCCAGCAGCAGCACCTTCGGTTCCACCGCGAGCGCACGGGCCAGCGCGATGCGCTGGCGTTGACCGCCGGAGAGCTGTGCGGGGTAGCGGTCTGACAGCCAGTCGAGTTGCACCAGCCCCAATAGCTCGTGGACTTTTTGCTTGATCACGGCATCGGACGGACGCAGGGCGCGCGGCTTCATGCGCAGGCCAAAGGCGACGTTGTCAAACACGCTCATGTGGCGAAACAGCGCGTAGTGCTGAAACACAAAACCCACATTGCGCTCGCGTACATGGACGTCGGTGGTGTCTTCGCCGCTGAACAAAATACTGCCTTGGTCGGCCGTCTCCAGCCCGGCGATGATGCGCAACAGCGTGGTTTTGCCGCAGCCGGAGGGGCCGAGCAAAGCGACCAGCTCGCCGGAGTCGATGTCCAGACTGACGTCATTCAGGGCCTTGAAGGTGCCGAAGTTCTTGCTGACGTTGCGGATGGCGATGCTCATGGTGGAATCTCTTGAAATGCTGGGGCCAGTACTTAGGCTTGGGGTGAGGCCAATGGCCGCTCGGGCGGCAGTTCGGCGGCGACGCGCTGTTCGCGTTCAAACTGCCACTCCACCAGGGTCTTGATGGCCAGAGTGACCAGCGCGAGCAGGGCCAGCAACGACGCCACGGCGAAGGCGGCTACCGACTGGTATTCGTTGTACAAAATCTCGACGTGAAGCGGCATGGTGTTGGTCTGGCCCCGGATATGGCCCGACACCACGGACACCGCACCAAACTCACCCATGGCGCGGGCGTTGCACAAAATCACGCCGTAGACCAGGCCCCACTTGATGTTGGGCAGGGTCACGTGCCAAAAGGTTTGCCAGCCGCTGGCGCCCAGTACTTGGGCGGCTTGCTCTTCGTCGGTGCCCTGCGCTTGCATGAGCGGGATCAGCTCGCGGGCGATGAAGGGAAAGGTCACAAACACCGTGGCCAACACAATGCCGGGCACGGCGAAGACGATCTTGAGGTCATGCGCCTGCAGCCACGGGCCGAACCAGCCATTGGCGCCAAACATCAGCACGTAGACCAAACCGGCGACTACCGGGGAGACCGAGAACGGAAGGTCCACCAGCGTGGTCAAGAAAGCCTTGCCGCGAAACTCGTACTTGGCAATGGCCCAGGCAGCGGCGACGCCAAACACCAGGTTCATGGGCACCGCGATGGCGGCGGTCAGCAAGGTCAGGCGAATGGCACTCCAGGCGTCGGGCTCTTGCAGGGCCTCCCAGAAGGCGGGCAGGCCCTTGCGAAACGCCTCAGTAAACACGGCCGCCAAGGGCAGTACCAAGAACAAAAAGACCAGCGCGAGTGCCAATGTGATGAGCGACCATTTGACCCAGGCCGATTCCGCCGTAGGGCTGCTGCGTGTAGTCCGCGCGCGCGACACGGGTGAGGGCATGGGGGTACTCATGATTTCTTGCGCTGCCAGGCTTGCAGCGCGTTAATGACCAGCAGCATCAGAAAAGACGTGGCCAGCATGAAGGTGGCGACGGCCGTGGCACCCGCGTAGTCGTACTGCTCCAGCTTGCCAATAATGATCAAGGGCGTGATTTCCGACACCATGGGCATATTGCCCGCGATGAAGATGACGGACCCGTATTCGCCGACACCGCGTGCAAAGGCCATGGCGAAGCCGGTGACCAAGGCGGGGGCGATGGTGGGGAAGATCACGTGGCGAAAGGTCTGCCAGCGTGTGGCGCCCAGGCAGGTGGCGGCTTCTTCCAGCTCTTTTTCAGCGTCTTCTAGCACTGGCTGCACGGTGCGCACCACAAAAGGCAGGCCCACAAACATCAGCGCAATGACCACGCCACTGGGCTTGAACGCCAGCGAGATGCCATAGGGCTCCAGCAGGCCGCCAATCCAGCCGTTGCCCGCCAGCAGTGCGGTCAGCGAGATGCCGGCTACGGCGGTGGGCAGGGCAAACGGCAAGTCCACCAGCGCATCCACCAGGCGCTTGCCAGGGAACCGGTAGCGCACCAGCACCCAGGCCAGCAGCAGGCCAAACGCCGCGTTGAACAGGGCCGCCAACAGCGAAGCGCCAAAGCTCAGCCGGTACGAGGCCAACACCCGGGGGCTGGCCACGGCGGTGATGAACTGGTCCCACGTCAGCGTGAAGGTTTTGAACACCAGAGCCGACAGCGGGATCAGCACGATCACGCTGAGGTAGAACAGCGTGAACCCCAGCGTCAGCCGAAAGCCCGGCAGGACTTTGCGCGCAGCGTGCATTTACTTGGTGGTGTAGAGCTTGTCGAACAGACCGCCGTCGTTGAAGTGCACTTTTTGCGCTTCAGCCAGCGAGCCAAAGTAGTCTTCTACGCGGAACAAGGCCAGTGGCTTGAAGGTGGCGCTGTACTTCTTGAGGGTGGCCGCGTTGGACGGACGGATGGCGTGCTTGGCAGCGATCTCTTGGGCTTCGTCGGTGTAGAGGAAGTTCAGGTAGGCCTTGGCCTGCTCAGCTGTGCCCTTTTTGGCTACGGTACGCTCCACGACGGCCACTGGGTTGTCCGCCACGATGGAGCTGCTGGGGTGAATGGCATCGACCTTGCCAACGCCAAACTCCTTGTCCACCGACACCACTTCCGACTCGAAGGTGATCAGCACATCGCCAATATTGCGTTGCAAGAAGATGGTGGTGGCGTCGCGGCCGCCTTTGGCCAACACAGGCACGTTTTTGTAGAGCTTGGCGACGAATTCAGCGGCTTGGGCATCGGTGCCACCAGCCTTGCGCACGTGACCCCAGGCGGCCAGATAGGCCATGCGGCCGTTGCCGCCCGTTTTGGGATTGACCACGATGACCTGTGTGCCGGGCTTGATCAGGTCGTCCCAATCTTTGATGCCCTTGGGGTTGCCGTTGCGCACCAGGAACAGCATGGTGGAGCTGGTGGGAGCGGCGTTGTTGGGGAATTTCTTGGCCCAATCCTTGGCCACCACACCGGTTCCTGCCAAAAAGTCCACGTCGGTGGTGGTGTTCATGGTCACCACATCGGCGTCCAGCCCGTCGTTCACGGCGCGCGCTTGGGCGCTGGAGCCAGCGTGGCTTTGGTCGATCTTGATGTCTTTGCCGGTGGTCTTTTTGTAGTTGGCGACAAAGGCGGTGTTGATGTCTTTGTAGAACTCGCGGGCTACGTCGTACGAGACATTGAGCAGTGCAGTCTGGGCCGCTACTAAATTGCTAGCTGTGAGGGCAATTGTCGCAAGGGCTAGACTGGCTTTTCGCTTGAAATTCATGGCAAATACTCCAAAAAGGGTGGGGGCCCGAGTGGGCCGCAAGAGGGCGATTGTGGAGAGCCAGCATTAAAACCACAACGAATCATTCGTAGTTTGTTTATGCCGCTGACGTCTAAGACTCAGAGGAGTTTGATCGCGGCAATAGCCAGCCAGCCCAGGCAGAAGTTGGTGATGACCAAGGTGTGGATGGTGGCGGCCGCGCGCTGGGCCCCTGCGCTATCAGCGGCTGCCAGTGCCCGCGCGTATTTGCGGTAGCCCGCGAATACGATGTGGCCAAAGATCAGGAACATCAGGATGCCGATACTGGCCATGATGTGCTTGCCCGGGGTGCCAGCGCCTACTTGCATGGCCGAGGAGTACAAATGAACGCCGGTGAGTAGTAAGAGAACGATCGCAATACCCACCACCGTAAAGAAACGGCGCCATACCGTCAGCATCAGTTGCGCACGCACCGGGCCGTCCAGTTTCAACACTGCGGGGCGCAAGGCCAACAGCATGAAGCCCATGCCACCCATCCAGAAAATGGCGGCGGCGAGGTGAAAGAAAACGATGGCGTTGTACATGGTGTTTTTTCGGGACAAAGGTGGCAAAAGAAGCTGGAGTCTAGCGACCCGCCCGGTTAGCTGCCAAACAGCTGATCGCGCGCCGCCGTGGTCATCGCCGCGACGCAGGGGTGGGTGATGCGCCGTTCCACCGACACGGCAAAGAACTCTTCAACCAGTTCATCACTGTGGCCAATCACCTCGACGCCGAACTGCTCGACGATGTCGGCCTCCATCACCGAGGGGGCCATGAAAACGCCGCGCCCTTTGCGACCGAAGGCATTCATCAGCGCACCGTCGTCAAACTCCCCAATGGTGCGGGGCTGGATCTGGTGGCGGGCGAGCCAGTCTTCCCACTGCTGGCGTACCGACGCCTGGGCGCCCTGGAGCAGCATGGGGGCACCGTTCAGGCAAGCAGGAAAGCTGCCTTGCAAGGTTTGGCGCAGCTCGGGCGTGCAAAAGAAGCTCATCGGACTGCGCCCCAGCGGGTGGTTAAACGCCTTGACGCTGATGCGCTTGGACATGGGTTCGTCGGCGATCACCAAGTCCAGCTGGTTCAGCGCCAGCTTGGCCAACAGGTCGGGAAACTTGCCCTCACTGCAAATCAGACGTACCGGTTCGTCCACGCTGAGGGCGGGCTCCAGTAGCCGGTAGGCCAGTGACTTGGTGACGGAGTCGGCCACGCCCACCTTGAAGTCCAACACCTGCAGCACACCGCGCTGTTGGCGCACGGCCGTTTCCAGCTCCGCACCCAGCGCGAAAATTTGGTCGGCGTACCCCAGCGCAAGGCGGCCGTCTTCGGTGAGCTCCATGTTGCGGCCGTTCTTCTGAAACAACTTGCGCCCCAGCCAATCTTCTAACAGCTTGATTTGGCCGGACAGGGTTTGCGGTGTGGTGTGCAATTGCTCGCCCGCGCGCATGACGCCGCCGGCTTTGGCGGTGACCCAAAAGTAATGAAGGTGCTTGAAGTTCACGGAGGCCTCGCTGAAACGGTCTGAAACGGACAGAAATACTTCGAAATATACGAATTAAAAATTTACAAAATACGAATTTACGCGAAGCATAACCATCTGTACAGTGCAAAGCATCACTGCTTAAAGTGAAAAGGAGTAGACGTATGCGACTCAGTACCCGAGGCCGTTTTGCCATTACCGCCATGATCGACTTGGCGATGCGCGAGAGCAGCCAGCCTGTTCCGCTGCAAGATATTGCCGTGCGCCACCGCATTTCCCTGTCCTATCTGGAGCAGGTATTTGCCAAGCTGCGCCAGCACGGTCTGGTGGAAAGTACCCGTGGCCCCGGCGGCGGCTATACCCTGGGCTTTCGCGGTGATGCCATTACCGTCGCCGACATCGTTGCTGCGATTGAAGAAACGGCGCCCGCCGCCAGCGAGCGCGATAGCACCCAAGACATGACCAAAGAATTGTGGGCAGCCTTGCAAACCACCATCGTCGCGCACATGAAAACCATCACGCTGAAAAGCTTGGCGGCTGAGCAGCGCGCCAAAGGTGTTCAGGTGCAGGAGCGCAAGCCGGTCAAAAAAGGCGTGCTGCAAAAACCCAAGCCCGCCATGGTACGCACCACGGCGCCTAACTCGGTATTTGCGCTGGGCCAGGCTATGCGCGTTTAGCGCGCCGGGCCTCTAACAGCTCAAAACACGCCATGCCGGCCAGCATGGCGGCGATAAACACCAACACCTTGGTGTCGCCCAGGCCCAGTGAGACAAAGGCCGGGCCGGGGCAAAATCCGGCCAATCCCCAACCCACGCCGAACAGCGCGCTGCCGACCAGCAGGCGCCGGTCAACTGTGGTGGCCGCGGGCAGCATCAACGGTCCGCCCAGCAACGTGCGCTGGCGCCGCTTGGCAATGGCAAACGCGCCTAGGCCGACGGCGATGCCCCCACCCATCACCAAGGCCAGTGACGGGTCCCAGGCGCCTGCCAAGTCTAGAAACGCCAAGACTTTGGCCGGGTTGGTCATTCCGGCCAACATCAGGCCCAGGCCAAATAGCAGACCCATCAAAAATTCAAATGCGCGTTGCCATGACATAGGCCGCTCCTTGCTTATGCCATTACGTGGCGCACCACAAATACCGTGGCAAACCCGGTGCCCATAAAGCTCAGCGTGGCGACCAGGGAGCGCATTGAGAGCCGCGATAAGCCGCACACACCGTGCCCGCTGGTGCAGCCCGCCCCATAACGCGTTCCCAGACCGACCAACAAGCCTGCCACCACCAAGGTGGCCCAGCCTGCGTCAATGTGAACGGGGGGGAGCGCCTGAAACTGCGAGTAAACCAAAGGCGCAGCCAGCAGACCGGCCAAAAACGCAAAACGCCAGGCCCGGTCGGACCGTGGCGCGCGCAGCAAGTCTCCAACGATGCTACTAATGCCGAGGATGCGTCCGCTCACCAAGATCAACAAGGCGCTCGCCAAACCGAGCAGCAGGCCGCCACCCAGCGCAGACCAAGGGGTGAATTGATTCCAATCGACGGTCACTAGTGCACTCCTTGATTGCTAGGCCAGCCCAAAGAGCGTCTGGGCATTGCAAGTCATTTTAGGAGCTGGGTTCGATGTATGGGCTGTGCAAATTCAGCGACAAATTGGGCCTGTTGCATTCATACCCCATGGGGTATACAATATACCCATACCAGTATGAGAAATTGCCATGCACCGACCTCACCACCTCTCCGCCTTGCCCGCAACTCGCCGCGTGACCTTGCCCCCACTGAGCGCTTTGGCGTTGTTCGCAGGTTTGGCGTTCGGCTCGGGCGCCATGGCGCAAACGAACCCCCTATCGGCCCAAATACCGACGGCGACGATTGGTCAAACCACGATCACAGGCAGCACCCAGCTAGAGGGCGTGGTCCAACCGGTTAAACAAAGCACGGTATCTGCCCAGGCCACTGGTCGCATTGCCGTATTTGCGGTGAAGGCGGGTGACAAAGTGCGGGCCGGGCAATTGCTGGCGACGATTGATGACCGCGAAGCGCTGGTCGCTCAGCGGCGCAGCCAGGCGCAAACCGACCAGGCAGACGCGGATTTGCGCAATGCCCGTGCGCAACTCGGGCGCACCCAAGAGCTGCGCGCACAGGGTTTCGTGAGCCAAGCCGCGCTCGATACGGCCGCCACCCAACACCAAAGTGCCAAGGCACAACGCGACCAAGCGACTGCGTCCCAGCGCCAAAACGCGCTGGCACAGGGCTACACCCGCGTGACTGCGCCGTTTGATGCTTGGGTATTGCAGACGGAAGCCCAGGCCGGTGACCTCGCCGTGCCCGGCAAACCTTTGCTGATCTTGTATGCCCCGCTGCCGTTGCGGGTGGTGGTGCAGGTGCCTGCGTCCCGTTTGGCCCAGTTGGGTGAAAGTGCGGTTGTCCAAGTTCAGTCCGCTGCGCCAGATGGGGCGTGGATCACGCCGAGCGCACGCACGCTGGTGCCAGCCGCTGACCCTGTGTCGCAGACTTCCGAATGGCGGCTGGAGCTGCCTGTCAAAGCCAGCGAAGGCATGGTGCCGGGTCAGCAGGTGCGTGTGCGGCTGAGCGGAAGCGGCGCCGCGTCTACCAACGCTCAACTCACGGCTCCCAACGCGGCGATCGTGCGTCGGGGTGAGCTCACTGCTGTTTACGTCCAGAGCGGAAAAACGTATTCGCTGCGTGCGATTCGGGTCGGACAAGCGGCGGGGCGAGACAGCACCGAGGTATTGGCAGGACTGCGCGCAGGTGATGTGGTCGCGCTCGATCCAGTGCGTGCATCGCAACCCAATGCCCAACCGTAAGAGGCCACCATGCACCCAACCCCCGACACCATGAAGCCCGCCACATTGGGCATTTCCGGCCGTATTGCGGCCGCGTTTCAGGACAATGCGCTCACCCCGCTGCTGGCCTTGGTTGCTCTGCTGCTGGGTCTGTTTGCCGTACTGGTCACCCCACGGGAAGAAGAGCCGCAAATCAACGTCACGATGGCCAATGTGATGATCCCCTTCCCCGGGGCGAGCAGTGCCGATGTACAGGCGATGGTGGCCCGCCCTGCAGAGCAGGTGTTGGGCCAAATTGCCGGGATCGAACACACCTACTCGGTAGCGCGCCCTGGCGTGGCGGTGCTGACCGTGCAGTTCAAAGTGGGCGTGCCGCGGACCGAAGCGCTGGTGCGGCTGTATGACGTACTCAACGCGAATCAGGACTGGCTACCACGCCATCTCGGCACGCTCACGCCCATCGTTAAACCCAAGGGTATTGATGACGTGCCCGTGGTCGGAGTGACGCTGTGGAACCGCGATGGCGCGTCGGCCAGCGCGCTCGAAGCGGTGGCGCACACCTTGGAAGCGGAGTTGAAGTCGGTACCGGGTGTACGCGAGGTCAGCACGATCGGCAGCCCTGGGCGGGCCATACAAATTGAGGTGTCGCCCCAGCGCTTGCGCGAGCGTGGGGTTGATCTCCTGAGCCTGCAAGCCACCATTGCTGCGGCCAACTTTGGCATGCCCGCAGGTGCCGTGCTCAACCCGAGCGCTGCCGGCGGCGTAGGCGCCAACACACCCGGCAGCTTGACGGTGCAGGTGGGTGAGTTTTTGCGTGACGCCGACGACGTGGCCGACCTCGTCGTCGGAGTACACCAAGGCAAACCGGTGTTCTTGCGAGACGTGGCCACAGTACGTGCGAGCGCCCAGCAGCCGGTGAACTATGTCTGGTTCATGGAAGGGGGAGCCCCCACCCAGTCCGCGGAAGGCGCTGCGTTGGCGGGCAAGGCGATGCCCGCACTGACCTTGCAAATCACCAAAAAACCGGGTGAAAACGCGGTGGATGTGTCGCGCGCCGTGCGGGAACGTTTGAACCTGGTGCGCAACACCTTGGTACCCGCGGACATGCAAGCAAGCATCACCCGTGACTACGGAGAAACCGCCGCCGAAAAAGCCAACAAGCTGATTCAAAAACTGGCGTTCGCCACCAGCTCGGTCATCCTGTTGGTCGGCCTGGCTTTGGGTCGCCGGGAGGCCGTCATCGTTGGTGCCGCCGTGATCTTGACGTTGACTGCCACCTTGTTCGCCTCGTGGGCCTGGGGTTTCACGTTGAACCGCGTGTCCTTGTTCGCGCTGATTTTCTCCATTGGCATTTTGGTGGACGACGCGATCGTGGTGGTGGAAAACATTCACCGCCACCAGCAGCTTACGCCGCAGGACAGCTTGCGGGACATCATTCCGCGCGCGGTAGACGAAGTCGGTGGCCCCACCATCTTGGCGACGCTGACCGTGATTGCTGCGCTGCTGCCCATGGCCTTTGTATCGGGATTGATGGGCCCCTACATGAGCCCGATCCCCATTAACTCCAGCTTGGGAATGGGGCTGTCTTTGGCCATTGCCTTCACCGTGACCCCGTGGTTGGCGCTAAAGCTGATGCGCGCGCACGGTGGGCATGGCGCGGGCCACAGTGACGAGCCAGCCAAGCCCAATCGGGTACAGCGGGTGTTTGACCGCATCTTGATGCCCTTGTTGCTAAGCGCGCGCAAGCGCTGGTACCTGCTGGGAGGCATCTTGGTCGCCCTGCTGGTGTCGGTCAGTCTGACCCTGGTGCCTTCCAGCATGGTGGGCGTGGTGCTCAAGATGCTGCCGTTTGACAACAAAAGCGAATTTCAGGTGGTGGTGGACATGCCCGCTGGTACGCCGCTGGAAGATACGGCTGCGGTACTGCAAGAGCTAGGCAGCTATTTGGCGACGCAGCCCGAAGTGATGAACCTGCAGGGCTACGCAGGCACGGCTTCGCCCATCACCTTCAACGGTTTGGTTCGCCAGTACTACCTGCGCGCGGACGCGGAGCAGGGTGATCTGCAGGTGAACTTGGTCGACAAACAGCATCGCAGCGAAAAGAGCCACGCCATTGCGCAGCGCCTGCGCCCGGCGCTAGAGGCCATTGCACAGCGCTACCAAGCCCGCATCAAGGTGGTGGAAGTCCCGCCTGGGCCACCGGTGATGTCGCCCTTGGTGGCGGAGGTTTATGGCCCTACAGAAGAAGGTCGGCAGGCCTATGCAGCAGAGATGGCCCAAGCCTTTGCCAAGACCGCAGATATTGTTGGCATAGACACCAGCCTGCGCGAAGATGCGCCGCGCGCCTTCCTGCGTGTACGGCGCCAGCGTGCCGACATGCTGGGCATCCCCGTGGCCGCCGTGGCACAAACTGTGTCGTCCGCCCTCAGCGGTGTCGATGCGGCCTACTTGCACGACGGTCAATCCAAGTACCCGGTGCCAGTGCGCCTGCAGTTGCCGCTGGACAAGCAGGTGGGCCTAGACCATCTGCTCGCCTTGCCGCTGCGCGCGGCCAATGGGCAACTGGTGCCATTGTCAGAGTTGGTGACGGTGGACTACGGCGTGATTGACAAACCGCTGTACACCAAAGACCTACTGGGCGTGAGCTATGTCTTTGGCGACATGGCGGGCCAATTGGACTCCCCGTTGTATGGCTTGGCTGCAATTCGCAAAACAGTGCAAGCGACTGCGCCAGTTGACGCAACCCCCACCGGCGAGTACTGGATTCACCAGCCCAAAGACACCTACCGCCAGTACGCCATCAAATGGGACGGCGAGTCGCAAATTACCTATGACACCTTCCGCGACATGGGCGCAGCCTACGGCGTGGGCCTGATCCTGATCTACCTGCTGGTGGTTGCGCAGTTCCGCAGCTACCTCACGCCGCTGGTCATCATGGCGCCCATCCCGCTCACCATCATCGGTGTCATGCCGGGCCACGCCTTACTGGGTGCGCAGTTCACGGCCACCAGCATGATCGGCATGATCGCCCTGGCCGGCATCATCGTGCGCAACTCCATCTTGCTGGTGGACTTCATTGAGCTGCAAGTGGCCCAAGGTATGGCTTTCCGTGACGCCGTGCTGCGCTCCGCCGCGGTGCGCGCCCAGCCCATTGCCCTGACCGGCCTGGCTGCCATGATCGGCGCCTTCTTCATCTTGGACGATCCGATCTTTAACGGCTTGGCTGTGTCCCTGATCTTTGGCATCTTGGTGTCCACCTTGCTTACGTTGGTGGTGATACCGGTCTTGTATTACGCGCTGTTCCTCAAGCGCACGGAATCCGACAACCTCGCTTCTCTCTCGTAACCCTGAAAGGAAATTGAAATGACTGTGAATCGCTATATCCACCTGTTTGCCGGCTTGTTCATCCTCGTATCGCTGGCGATGGGCATTGACGCCAGCCCCCTGTTCGTCTCACGCTGGTTCTTGGCTGTGACGGCATTTGTGGGTGCCAACCTGTTCCAGTTTGGCATTACCGACGTTTGTCCCATGGGGTGGATGCTGAAGAAGCTCGGCGTCCCAGAGTCCAAGCTTGTGTGCGAGCGCTAAACCCTGGACGCGACCTTGAAACACCGACCCTAGGACAATAGCCATCTCATGAACACAAGGGGACATTGCATATGAGCGTGCTGACAGACGAATCCGCGAGATCCGATGTATTGAACCGGTTGCGGCGGGCCGAAGGCCAGTTGCGCGGCATCCAGCGCATGGTCGAAGAGGGCGAAGACTGCCTCAAGATCGGACAGCAATTTTCCGCCGTGCGCAGTGCACTCGATAGCACTTACTTGCGGATGACCTTGTGCTTCTTGCAACAAGAGTTGGGGCAGCGTATGCCGCCCGACGTGGTGCAAGGCGACAGCATGGATGGCATGTTCAAGGACCTTGAAACCCTGCTGGCCCGCATGCGATAGCGGCCAGCGTTTGGAGATCGATATGCCCGGCGAAACGCGCCCCTTTATGCACCAACCGTGGATGCTCGCAGTGGGCTTGGCGGCCAGCCTTGCGCTGCCAGCCCAAGCCCAAAACTTGGTGTCTTTGTACGACGCCGCCCGCAGCTTCGACGCCAGCTACCAAAGCGCCAAGAGCCAGTTTGACGCCACCCTGGCCAAAGCCGCCCAAGCCCGTGCTGCCATCCTGCCCACGGCCAACCTGGGTATTGCAGCCAGCCGCAGCAACCAAGAGGTTTTACCCCTGCCGGATCGGTCTTACGGTAGCCAAACCGCCACCATCAGTGCCTCCCAGCCTTTGTACCGTCCTGTCAACTGGGCCAGCTACGAGCAGGGCAACCAACAGGCAGCTTTGGCCCAGGCCCAGTTGCAGTCCGCCGAGCAGGATTTGATCGTGCGGGTGAGTCAGGCTTACTTTGATGTGCTGGCGGCGACCGACAGCTTGGCCTTTGTGGCCAGCCAAAAGACGGCGGTGGCCCAGCAACTGGCCTCTGCCAAGCGCAACTTTGAAGTCGGTACCTCCACCATCACCGACAGCCGCGAAGCCCAGGCCCGCTATGACCTGGTGGTTGCCCAGGAGCTGGCCGCCCAGAACGACCTGCAGGTGAAGCGCTTGGCGCTGAACCAATTGGTGGGTAAAGACGATGCCCAACCCCAGCCTTTGGCGACCCCGGTGGTCTTGCCACCGCTGGTGCCCGCCGATGTACTGGCCTGGGTGGACCAAAGCCGCAGCCAGCACCCCGGCATTGCCCAGCAGGCGATTGCCCTGAAGGTGGCCGAACTGGAAACCGCCAAGGCCGAAGCCGGCCACAAGCCCACGCTAGACCTGACCGCCAGCTACTCGGCGGTGAACAACAACGGCAGCTCGACCGCCACGGCGGACAGCCGGGTCAACGTGGCCAGCTTGGGGCTGCAGTTCAACCTGCCCCTGTTTGCCGGCTTTGCAACGCAAAACCGCATCAAGGAAACGCTGGCACTGGAAGACAAGGCCCGCACCGACTTGGCAGCCACGCAACGGGTGGTGGCCCAGGGTACGCGCACGGCTTTCTTTGGTGTCTTGTCGGGCCAAGGCCAAGTCAAAGCATTGGAAGCGGCTGAGGCGTCCAGCCAAAGCGCGCTGGAGGCCAACCAGTTGGGCTATCAGGTGGGTGTGCGCATCAACATTGATGTGCTGAACGCGCAAAGCCAGTTGTATGACACCAAGGCCAAGCTGGCCAAGGCGCGCTATGACGTGTTGCTGGGCGGGCTGAAGTTGAAGCAGGCGGCTGGGGTGTTGGCGGCAGCGGATATTGCCGAGGTCAGCCAATTAAGTGCCAAATAAGGTGCTAGCCCTTGTGGGTATTGCGTGAGCAGCTACTATATTCATAGTGTTTTTTGCCCAATAGCCATTTCATGCGACGCTTTCACTTTCGAATCGACCTCACCGCAGCGGCCTGTGAGCAGTACTACCGGGGCCAGGTGAACCAAGTCGTGGCCCGCAGCACGGATGGCACCTCCATCCAGTTTCCGGCGCTGCTGCTCAAGCCCTTCATTACCGGCACTGGGGTGCACGGCATGTTCACGCTGAGCTGCGACGACAACGGGAAAAACTCCAGTATTCAGCGCTTGCAGACGCCGTAGCGTCTGCAAGGGAGTTGCGAAGGCCCTAGAACTTAAAGCCTAAGCCGACTGACACCACGTTTTCCTGTAGGCTGGACGTCGTGCCGTTGGAGAAGGTGACGTCGTTGAACTTGTTCAAGTCGTAGCCAGCTTGCCAGTACATGTTCTTGTTGATCATTTGGCGTACACCAATGCCATAGCCAACACCTTGCACATTGGAGGAGTTGACCCCGTCGTTGGAGGCTGCGTTGCCATAGATGGACGACAGCTTGCCATAGAGCTGGAAGTCATTGGGCAGGGCGACGGTGGGAATGATGTCCAACGAATACCGGTTATTAACGGATGCGCCCGCGCCGCTGGCGTAGGTGCCGTGTTGGTGGGCGCCTGAACTGTAGGAGCCGCCCAGGCCGATCGCAAAGTTGGGGGCGAGCGCCCAGTCGTAGCGGGCTTGCAGACCCAGCGAGGTGGTTTTTCCGGAGTCCGAGGTGCCATCGGTGGCGCTAGAGCTGCCGCTGGCGAATTCACCCGTGGCACTGATGCTGGGACCTGACAAGTCGGTGGGGCCGGCGGCAAAAACGGGCGTCGTGGCAACCGAACCAAGTACCAAGGTGGTCAACAAGAATTTTTTCATGGAGGCGTTCCAAGTGAAGAAGCCTCCATGGTGGTCGCCAGCTGTAAACCGGGGTTGCCTTCAATGCAAACATCGGTAAAGCCGGTGTCGCACGGTGTAACGCTGTGTCTTCTAAGATCGCCCCATGTCTCCCCTCCCTGCTGCCGCGCCGCGGTCTTTTGCCTCGCTGTATCCGTTGTTATTTGTTGCACTTTGGAGCACGGGCTTCATTGGCGCCAAATTTGGCCTGCCCGATGCGCCGCCGCTGACCTTTTTAAGCTGGCGTTACGCCATCGTGCTGGTGCTCATGGGTTTTGTCGCGTGGTACACGCGTGCGCCCTGGCCGCGCACCGCCCGCGAGTGGTTGCACATTGGCGTGTCGGGGGTGTTGGTGCACGCCGTCTACTTGGGCGGCGTGTTTATCGCCATCAGCCATGGCCTGCCTGCCGGTGTCACCGCCATTGTGGTGGGCTTGCAGCCGGTGCTCACCGCGCTGGGCGCGGGCTTGCTGCTGGGTGAGCGCGTACGCCCCGCGCAGTGGGCTGGCTTGGGGCTGGGCTTTGTGGGCGTGGCCTTAGTGGTTGCGCACAAAGTGGCCGCCACCGTGGGCAACGCTGCGTTGCTCACGATGCTGGTGCCCGCGGTCATCGCCTTGGTCGCCATTACGGCGGGTACGCTGTACCAAAAGCGCTACTGCCCGGCGTTTGACCTGCGTACCGGCGCGGTAATCCAATTCTTGCCCAGCTTGGCCTTGACCGCCCTGGTGGCCGTGATCACAGAAGACGGCCAAGTGCACTGGACACCGTCTTTTGTGTTTGCCATGGCTTGGTTGGTCTTGGTGTTGTCGGTGGGCGCGGTAAGCCTACTCAACATGCTGATTCGAAATGGCACCGCGGTCAACGTAGCCAGTTTGTTTTACCTAGTGCCCCCGGCTACGGCGGTCATCGCCTGGGCCTTGTTTGGTGAAACGATGACCGGCCTGGCCTTGGTCGGTATGGGTTTGACCGTATTTGGGGTTTGGTTGGCGCGCAAGTAGGGCGCAGGCGTCGCTACCATCTGGCGCATGCCATCTTTCTTTCAGCGCCTCCAACACGGAAACCCCCGCAGCATCACCGCCATGTTGGTGGCCGTGATGCTGTTTTCTGCGATGGACTCGCTGATCAAGGCGCTGTCGGCTCATTACCCGCCCTTGCAAATCGCCGCCATGCGCGGTGCGCTCACGTTGCCACTCATTGCGCTGTGGATTCAGCTGCGTGGCGCTTGGGGCGAGGTGTGGCGCGCGCGTTGGTCTTTGCACCTTTTGCGCGGTGTCTTGGTTATCACCATGCTGGTGCTGTTTACCTACGGGGTGCGGCGCTTACCGCTGACCAACGCGTACACGTTGATGTTCATCGCGCCGTTGCTGATCACGCTGCTGGCGTGGCCGGTACTGGGCGAGCGCGTTGCGCGCGCGCACTGGTGGGCCATTGGCGGTGGCTTGGTGGGCGTGCTGGTGGCGCTGCGCCCCAGCACCGAAGGCTTCGCCAGTTGGGCCGGGCTGGCGGTGTTGGGATGTGCCGTCTGCTACGCCGTGTCGGCCGTGGTCACGCGCTTGTGCAGCCGCACCGATTCCAAAGACAGCCTGGTGCTTTGGGTGATGGTGTTTTTGGCCGTGGGCGCAGGCACCTTGGCGGCGCCGCAGTGGCTGCCGTTGCAGCAGCGCGACCTGTGGTTGTGGGTGGGGCTGGCCGCTTCGGGCTTTGGCGCGCAACTGGCGATTACCGAGGCCTTTCGCCACGGCCAGGCCAGCGCGGTCGCGCCGTTTGAGTACACCGCGCTGGGCTGGAGTTTGGGCATTGACTGGGTGCTGTGGAATGTGCTGCCCGATGCCTACACCCTGCTGGGCGCGGCCATCATTGTGGTCAGCGGCCTCTATGTGCTGCGCCATGAGCAGGTGCACGCCACTGCGGAGCATCCTTAAGGCCAAGCGTCACGTCGCGAAAGCGCAGCCACTGTGTGAAGCAGGGGGCGACAAAGGAGGGAGTAAAGCAGCATCCCTTGTCCGGGCACAAACGGCACAATAGGCCACAATTTTCAACACTGCGCAAACGCGTGCAAACGACATGAACAAACTCAGTGATTTCGGCCTCGTTGGCCTGGCCGTGATGGGCCAGAACCTGGTGCTCAACGTGGAGAGCCATGGCTTCCAGGTCAGCGTGTACAACCGCACCGGGGATGTCACCGATGCGTTTGTGGGCGCTCACCCTGGCAAAAAGCTAATGCCCGCACACGCATTGGCCGAGTTCGTGCAAAGCCTTTCCAAGCCCCGCAGGGTTATGCTGATGGTGAAGGCGGGCGCGGCGGTGGACGCGGTGATCGAGCAACTGATTCCGCTGCTGGACGCCGATGACATCATCATTGATGGTGGTAACAGTCTGTTCACCGACACCGAGCGGCGCGATGCGTTGCTCACTTCCAAGGGACTTCGCTTTATCGGCGCCGGTGTGTCGGGTGGCGAGGAAGGTGCGCGCAAGGGCCCTTCCATCATGCCGGGTGGACCTGCTTCTACCTGGGAGGCCATGCGTCCGATTTTCGAGAGCATTGCCGCCAAAGTGAACGGTGAGCCCTGCGTGATGCACATTGGGCCGGGCGGAGCAGGCCACTACGTGAAGATGATTCACAACGGCATTGAATACGGCGACATGCAGCTGATCTGCGAGGCCTACAGCCTATTCCAGGCTGCAGGCATGGACGCCAATGAGATGGCCGATGTGTTTGACGCCTGGAACGAAGGCGATCTGCAGAGCTACCTGATCCAGATCACCGGCAAGGCACTGCGCCAGCGCGACCCGGAAACCGGCCAACCCATGGTCGACGTCATTCTCGACAAGGCCGGGCAAAAGGGCACCGGCCAATGGACCCTGATGAATGCGGCTGACAACGCGGTCGTGGTGAGCACCATCAACGCGGCGGTGGAAGCACGTGTGTTGTCGTCGATGAAGGCGCTGCGCGTCGCAGCCAGCAGTCAACTGAGCGGGCCCGACGCGGTGCTGAAGGTGGACAAGCAACAGCTGATCGCGCAGGTGCACGATGCCTTGTACGCATCCAAAATCGTGAGCTACGCGCAAGGGCTTGACCTGATGCGCACCATGAGCGAGCGCAAGAATTGGGCGCTCGACCTTGGAGGCATCGCCTCCATCTGGCGTGGCGGTTGCATCATCCGCGCGCGCTTCCTCAACCACATCACCGAAGCCTACCGGGCCGACGCCAAGCTACCGCATCTGATGCTCTCGCCCTTTTTTAAGGATGTGCTGAACAAAAACCAGCAGGCATGGCGTTCGGTGGTGGCACTGGCGGTAAGCCAAGGCATCCCCGTACCGGCGTTCAGCGCCTCGCTCAGCTACTACGACAGCCTGCGAGCCGAGCGCCTCAGCGCCAACTTGCTGCAGGCACAGCGCGACTTCTTTGGTGCGCACACCTATGAACGCACGGACAAACCGGCCGGGCAGTGGTTTCACACGGCTTGGCCGGAAGTTATTGAGTGATCGGTTTGAAATCGCGAGCGACGCTGTTGTCAGCGCTGCTTGATGGACAGAAGAGGTGGGGCGACTGAGTCTCCGAAGCTAGTGCGCTGCTGGTGACTGCCGTCGACCCAAAGCCGACTTCCATTCCATCGATTTCTATGCCCGGCAGCGGACATTTAAGGAAGCCGCAATCCTGCGAAGGCTGTAGCCTGAAATGAAAAGAAGACGTTCAGCCTGCTGAGGGATCGGGGCCAAGCCTGAGCTCAGCCGCGCCGCCTTTTGGCGTTGGCTGGAGAGCTTTGTTGGGTGGGTTTACCTGCAAAAGACAGGCCATTTTTTCCTTCGCGTGCCAGACAATCTGAGAATCGTCGCCCGCGCTCATCCAAAAATTGTTGGGCAGTGATACGAACATCAACAATGCGATCAATTCGCAAATGCCTGAAGTCATGGGCCGTTTCGCACCAAATCGTGGCAAGCCAGATTGAGTCGAAGACCGTAAGTCCGAGCGGACGAGCAAGTCTTGTCGAGACTTTGTCAGCAAGGCTTGTGTATCGAATCTCCAGCACCCTGCGCTGACGGATCGCGTCACGCAGAACCCCAAAGTAAGGAGTATTGGCAACACCACTGGGGCCGGCCTCAAAGGAGCTGTCGAGAAACTCCAGACGTGCGCCCTCTCCAACAGCAGAGGCAATCTTTGCTGCTGCTCGGCGCGCCGCTTCCGCCATGTCTGGATCAGTGCGCGCAGCAACCATACGAACGCCCAGCGCAAGCGCCGACAACTCGTCTTCGTTCAGGCGCAGCGAAGGCATAAAAAGGCCCGGCTCCAGTAGATAGCCGACGCCGCCTTCGCCCCGAATCGGGGCGCCCAAAGCTTGCAGATCCGCAATATCTCGGTACACCGTGCGTACCGATACCCCCATATCAATAGCTAGCCTTTGGGCAGACACTGCGGTGCGCCGCAACCGCAATTCATCAAGAAGCTGAAACAGCCGAACGAGCCTCATAAGATCACTGCCACTTTCTGACACACCCCCAAGTAAAAATGAACGCTTTCAACAACACCTCAGAGATATGCGTATTACCAAAACATTGTCGATTGCTATGGCCTTCATTGGAATGGCCGCCACAACTCAAGCTCAGGAGATTCATATGAACGATCAGAAAAAAGAAATACTTGCCACCATTGAACGCATGACTACCGCGTTTGCCAAGGGTGACATTGATACCATCATGTCCACCTATGCGCCCAATGCTGTGGTCGTTGGCGAGCCGGGCAAACAGTTGTCAGGCGACACTGCGTTGCGAACAATGTTTGCATCTTACGTGGAGGCAGGTATTCCCTTCACCTATGGCGCACACGAGGTTGTGGTCAGTGGCGACACCGCTTTGCATCTTATGAAGTGGACCGCACCTCAACCTGACGGTAGTAAAGCCAGTGCACTGTCGGTAGCTGTGTTGCACCGTCAGCCAGATGGCCGTTGGAAAATGGTGATCGACCATCCTTTTGGTGATGCGGTCATGGAGTCACGTTAGCCCTCGGGACAATTGCTGGCTCAGCGCACCCCACACCGTGCCCAGCGCGGACTTGAAAGAGCTCAAGACCTACGCTGGCACTCGGGCCTTTTGGTGGTTACCGTCGCAGACGACTTCAACCTGTTGCGCAAACAAGAGTCAGCGCATGAAGACCATCCACAATAGATATCCTGTTCACGGCCATCCTTGGAGGACTGCTATTGTTTATGTGGCCCGAACCCGATCCGTTGCGGACATCAATCACCGCATCACAAAGCTGCCCTTTGCGTGCGGTGTGAGCTGGAAAACGAGGCGTCTAAGCTGGCCTCAGCTACCCTTCGCAAGTGACTGAGCAAACATCATTGCGTTGCCATCGGGATCGTAAAAGGTGATCAGCTTCACCATATCTGGAACGATCTGAATTTCGCCGTCCTGCTTGACGCGATGGGCGTCGAGCTGAGCCTTGGCCTGCGCGATGTCTTTGACACCCCAGACGTTGGTGGCACCTCCGCCCTGTGCCACGCTCTCGCTCTGAGCAAGTCCCACAGTCACACCGGGGATGCCCGTCGACAGCTCGCACCAGCCGAGATCATCGGCGCGAAACAGTAAGTTAAATCCAAGTACCTTCTGATACCAAGCGATCGACGCATCCATGTTGGAAACACTCATCGAAGCGCTCAACTCTGGAACATAGGCGATTCCCATTTGCTTCCTCCTAAAGATCAGTTGTTAATAGAAGTCTGGAATGTATACTAGGTTTAATATGCAGTCAACACTGTCTCTTGTCGACCTCATCAATATCAGTCGTAGCCGGTGGGCAGCTCCTTTGCTGGCCGATCTAGCGGCGAATCGAGGTGGCCGCTTCGTCGAGCTGCTGCACCGATTGGCGCTGCCGCGAGACAGCCTTGTGCGGACGCTGCATGTCCTCAATGAGCTCGGCTGGGTGATGCGCAATCCCGGGCATGGCCATCCATTGCGGCCGGAGTACTTGCTCACACCTGAGGGAGCTAGGGTCGCAGCCGGTGCGACGGCGATTGCAGCAACGCAAGCGCAACTTGGGCTCGCGCCGGGCTCGCTAACACGCTGGGGCATGCCGCTGGTTCGCACGATAGGTTCGAGCCAGGCGCGATTCAACGAACTCGTTAGAACTTTGGCGGCGGCAACGCCGCGTGCGATCTCTCAAGGCCTACAAACTCTTGCTATGAACGACTTGGTTGCCCGTCAAGTCCTGGATAGCTACCCCCCCACGACTCTATATCGCCTCACACCGGGCGGATTTCTACTTGCAGACGCGGTCGGTATGGCAATCACTGCCTAGCACTTGGTTGATGTGCACCAAACAGAGGTTGTCCGGGCCTGAAGGTTGGACGGTCTGCTCTCTCGACCGAACGACGACCGCTTCTGACCCCAATGCGGGTGTGGGCGGAGCCCAGCTGGGTGACTGCTGACTGCTAATCAGAGTCATGCACCGTTGAAGATAGGTGAAAATTTGCCTGCCGGTTTGCTGTCACTGGCGGGCGTCGGCAGCTGGCCCAGAATAGACAAACGCACATCTTTCGTAATCAGATTTGGAGCGCATTTACACCTCTATCAACGCCTCGCTATTCAGCGCGCGGGTCACCGCTTCTTTGTTCGGCGCAGGCCTAGGCGGGTTACGTTCACCTGAAATAGATTCCCCGCATCGAGGATGCGCAGGTTGCGGTCGCGGTCGGCGTCCATGGCGTTCAGCACCACGTTGGGTTGCAGTTCGCAAGCGGCAAAGGCGTTGTCGATGTGCGCGTGACCGGCCCCTCCTGCGCCAGCAGCGGGTGGCCCGGCGGCACTACCATGCTGTGGCCACCTCCGTCAGATTGAAGCCGCAGCGTACGGCCTCACGGACAGACTTGAGTTGTTGAAAGTTCATGCGGGTGTGGCAGGTTTAGCGGATTGGGGTCTAAGGGTGATAGCGCAGAGTTGCTATCAAATAAGAAGCTGCTTGCGCATATTCCATAAGGGCTAGAGGCCACTTTCTCTGAAATTCTGGAGCGCAGACAACCTAAAGCTAGCCCGACTCTACGGCCAATGGAGCCAAACTCTAAAGAACATAATTCTGGTTCCTTAGATCCAAAAATCGAAGGCTGAGTCGCTGCGTTTACGCTTGGCGCACAAACCACCAGACGGTGAACGCGACGAGCGCCATCAGCGCCAGACCGCCTGCCAACCATCGCCGGATGGTTCGCTCTTTGGCACAGCCACCGCAGACCACCACGGCGCTGCTGGGGGCGTTGAAGCGAAGCAGAATGGATTTGGCGTCTGATCTCAGCGGGGCACCACATTGGTGGCACAGGCCCATGCTGCGCCATCGCGCCCCCCTTCTTTCGCGCCAGACCGAGAGCACCATCAGCACCAGCAGCGTGAGGGAGACGACAAGAAATCCGATCTTGGACATGGAGCGGTGCTGGGTGAGCGCGTAGTTGAAAACCGGCCTAGCTTAGCGATTCGCCAAAGCGTTTCGTTGCCGGACATGGCGGGCTCGTCCAGTATCGAGAGCGACGGCGCCTGCGGTTGGTTAACTACAGGTGTGTCTTTGCAGGGATGGCGCGCTGCGCCTTGCGGAATTCGTCGGGCGTGGTGCCCGTGAGCCGGCGAAACATGGTGATGAAAGCCGAGGCGCTGCCGTATCCCAGGTCCAGCGCAATCGACTCGACGGTGTGCCCCGCGTCCAGCTGCGGCATGGCCTTCACCACCCGCAGCCGCTGACGCCATTCGGCCAGCGACATGCCGAGGTCGCGCTGGCAGCGGCGCATCAGCGTGCGCTCGGTGGTGTGAACGGTGTCGGCCCAGGCGGCCAAGCTGCGGTTGTCGCCGGGCTGGGCTTCCAGCGTCTGCAGTACCGCACCCAGCTGGGGGTGGTCGGAGCCGGGTAGGTAGCTGCCGGTGCGTGGGGCCAGGGCGAGTTGGTCCAGTAGCACTTGCAGCAGCCTTGCTTCTTGGGGGTTGTTGGGAGCGCCGGTGGGGAGCTGGCGCAGGTGTTCGAGCAGCGCGCGCGCCAGCGGGCCCACCGTCAGCGCACAAGGTGTGGGTGGCAATGCGGCGCAGAGTGGGCGGCTGACATACAGAGAGCTGTGCGCCGCTTCGCGCCGGTTCAGGCCCACATGTTCCAAGTCAGGCGGCAGCCACATGCCGTATTGCGGTGGCGCCAAATAGTGCTGCTCTGCCACTTTGACCTCCATCACCCCGCTGAAGGAGTAGACGAATTCGCCCCAAGCATGTTGGTGCAAGGGGTAGATGCCCTGGGCCGGAACCTGGGCGCTGCGAAACATCAGCGGGGCGGGCAATTCGGCGGCTGAGAGGGGCACATCGAGCTTGGGGCGCAGTACGGGCATCGCTTGTCGGTCTGGGTGGATGGGTTGTCAGTTTTGCACTATATCGACCAAAGCAGTCAGCCCCACAATGCAACTCCGTTCACCTCCCAGCGACTCCCATGACCACTCCCCGCCCGCTAGATTCCCGCGCTATTGGCCTGATGCTGGTGCTGTGCGCCATCTGGGGCTTGCAGCAGGTGGCGCTTAAAGCAACGGCTGCCGAAATTGCACCCATTTGGCAGATCGGTTTGCGCTCGGCTGCCGCAGCGGCTTTGGTGGGCTTGGTGATGCTGGCGCGGGGCGAGCGCATGCGTCTGTCCGATGGCATCTGGCGCGCGGGGCTGGTGGTCGGGCTGCTGTTTGGCGTGGAGTTTCTGTTGGTGGCCGAAGGCCTGCGTTACACCAGCGCCTCGCACATGGTGGTGTTTCTCTATACCGCGCCCATGTTTGCCGCCCTGGGCTTGCACTGGCGTCTGCCCGCAGAGCGGCTGGGGCCGCTGCAGTGGCTGGGCGTGGCTTTGGCGTTTGGCGGCATCGCCATGACCTTTTTGGGGCGCGGTGCGGCAGTTCCGGCAGCAGGCAGTGACGCGATGCAAATCCTCTGGGGCGACTTTTTGGGGTTGATGGCGGGTATCGCGTGGGGCGCCACCACCGTGGTGGTGCGCGGCTCCAAGCTGGCCAGCGCCAGTGCCACGCAAACCTTGCTTTACCAACTGCTGGGCGCGGCCATTTTGTTGTGCGGGGTGGCTTGGCAAACCGGGCAGACCACGGTGCACTGGTCGCCGATGGTCATCGCCAGTCTCGCGTTTCATGCGCTGGTGGTGTCGTTTGCCAGTTTTCTGGTGTGGTTTTGGCTGCTGGGCCAGTACTACGCCTCGCGCTTGGGCGTGTTTTCGTTTCTCACGCCGTTGTTTGGCGTTGTGTTCGGCGCTTGGTTACTGGCCGAGCCGCTGGAGCCGGGCTTTGTCGTGGGGGCCATCCCCGTGCTGCTGGGGATTGTGCTGGTGAGCGGCGGGGGCTGGGTGGGCCAGTGGTTTCAGCGCTGGCGCTCCCGTGGGACTTCGTAGCTTCTTGCTGGCAAATTGCGAGCTGCGCGCGCAGTACTGATAAAAGCTAGAGGCCATTGAAGTATCGGATTGCTGTAGGAGGACGGCGTTCATTTGGCCTACAGCGTTTGCGCCGGTGCGGAGGCGCTGCGCAGTGTGGTGCCGTCTACTGTTACGCGGGAGCCCACGGCCACGGGCTGGGTTTGCTCCAGCGTGCGCAGGCTACCGTTCTCCATGCGAACGTCGACCCGGTAGACCGTTTCAGACTTCATTTTCTTCTCGACCGTGTTGCCGGCCCAGCCGCCGCCCAGCGCGCCCGCGATAGTGGCCACCGTTTTGCCGTCGCCGCCGCCAAACTGGTTACCTACCAAGCCACCCAAAACCGCACCTGCTACGGCGCCGACGCCACTGGCCTTCGCCTCGCGTTGAAAGGGGGTGACCGCTTCTACCCGGCCGCACTGGGCACACATTAATGGTGCCGCAGCGACCTGGGTTGATGGCGAGGTAGTTGCTACAGATTTAGAAGCGATCGGCGTACTACGGGTGTGGGCTTTTGCCACTTTAGAGGGTGGTTTTGTGACCGCAGGCTTGACCACGGGCTCGGGCACGAGTTCCAAGGGTGGCAGCGCTTCCACCGTGGCCGCTACGGCGCTGACAGGAGTGAGCGGAATGGCCGGCGCTACCTCATCCGCGCTTCGGTGGTAGACCTGCACCAAGGCAGCGCCCATGGCCAAGGTGGTCGCGACCAAGGCGCCCAGACCCACCCACAGCCAACGTTGCGAGCGAGACTGGGGATTGGGGGATCCCGGTAGGGACATGGCGTGGCTCATGGCGTTCTCCTTCAACTGCGGGCACAACGGCCCTGATTACCCCGCTCGCCAAGAGGCGATAGGGGACAGTGCAAAGGTACGCCGCGCACGCTGCGCGGGTGTGTCTGATTTGTAACCCCGGGTAAACCCGAGGCCGCCAAGCAGCTAAAAGCTTACAAATTTGGCGCCAACAGCCGTTCCAGCTCGGCTTGGTTGAGCTGGCGGCGCGCTGCCAGATCTTGTACCTGGTCTGGGCCGATCTTGCCCACGTTGAAATAGGCGGCATCGGGGTGGCCAATGTAGAAGCCGCTTACGCTGGCGGCCGGCAACATGGCCAAGCTTTCGGTGACTGACATGCCAATGTCCTCGCACTGCAGCAGATCGAACATGTCTTTCTTCACGCTGTGGTCTGGGCAGGCCGGGTAGCCGGGTGCGGGGCGAATGCCGTGGTATTTTTCGGCAATCATGTCCTCGTTGCTCAAGGCTTCGCTGGCAGCGTAGCCCCACAAATCCGTGCGCACGCGCTGGTGCAAACACTCGGCAAAGGCCTCGGCCAACCGGTCGGCAATCGACTTGAGCATGATGGCCGAATAGTCGTCCAGGTCGTCCAAGAAGTACTTTTCCTTCTTGTCCACGCCGATACCGGCCGTAACGGCAAACACGCCCGCGTAGTCCTTCAAGCCTGTCGGCTTGCCCGACGCATCCAATTTGGGTGCCACAAAGTCGGCCAAACAGCGGCTGGGGCGCATGACGCCGTCGATCTCCTGCTTCTCGGTTTGCTGGCGCAGGCCGTACCAAGTCATGGCGACTTCGGTGCGGCTCTCGTCGGTGTACAGCTCGATGTCGTCATCGTTCACGGTATTGGCAGGGTACAGCGCCATGACACCGTTGGCGGTGAGCCAGCGGCCTTCGATCAGGCGCTTGAGCATGCGTTGGCCGTCGGCATAGACGCGCACGGCCTCGGTGCCGACGACCTCGTCTTTCAAGATGGCGGGGAAGGGACCGGCCAGATCCCAGGTCTGGAAGAACGGGCCCCAGTCGATGAACTTGGCCAGCTCGGTCAGGTCGAAGTTTTTGAAGACGCGGCGGCCGATGAACTTGGGGGTGGTGGGCTGGTGGGCAGCCCAGTTAATTGGCGTCTTGTTGGCGCGCGCCTTGGCCAGCGGCCAGAGAACCGCTTGTTTCTTGTTGGCGTGCTGGTAGCGCACCTTGTCGTAGTCGGCGTTGACCTCGGCAATGTACTTGGCCGCCTGGTCGCTCAGCAGGCTTTGGGCCACGCTCACGCTGCGCGAGGCGTCGGGCACATAGACCACCGGGCCTTCGTAGTGCGGGGCAATCTTGACCGCCGTATGCACTCGGCTGCAAGTGGCGCCACCAATCAGCAACGGGATCTTTTTGATGCGGAAGTGGTCATCCTTCTGCATTTCACCCGCGACATACTGCATCTCTTCCAGGCTGGGCGTGATCAAGCCCGACAGGCCAATGATGTCCGCACCCTCCACCTTGGCGCGGGCCAAAATTTCGTGGCAGGGCACCATCACGCCCATGTTCACAACATCAAAGTTATTGCACTGCAAGACCACGGTGACGATGTTCTTGCCAATGTCGTGCACATCGCCCTTGACGGTCGCAATGACAATCTTGCCCTTGGCCTTGGCTTCGCCACCGGCCTCGATCATGGCCAGCTTCTCGGCCTCGATATAGGGCAGCAGGTGCGCCACAGCGCTCTTCATCACGCGCGCGCTCTTCACCACCTGGGGCAAGAACATCTTGCCTTGGCCAAACAGGTCGCCGACCACGTTCATGCCGTCCATCAGCGGGCCTTCAATCACATGCAGTGGGCGGCCGCCCTTGGCCAACACGACCTGGTAGGCCTCTTCGGTGTCTTCGGTGATGAAGTCGGTAATGCCGTGTACCAAGGCGTGGCTCAGGCGTTGGCCCACGCTGGCTGGGGCTTCGGCCGTGCCGCGCCATTCCAGCCGCTTGCTCTCGTCCTTGGCGCCGCTCTTCGCGGTCTCGGCAATTTCCACCAGGCGTTCGCCGGAGTCGGCGCGGCGGTTGAGCACCACGTCTTCTACGCGCTCGCGCAACACGGGCTCTAGGTCGTCGTACACGCCCACCATGCCGGCGTTGACGATGCCCATGTCCATGCCCGCCGCAATCGCGTGGTACAGAAACACCGTGTGAATCGCCTCACGTACCGGGTCGTTGCCACGGAAGCTGAACGACACGTTGGACACGCCCCCGCTGACCTTGGCGCCGGGCAGGTTTTCTTTGATCCAGCGCGTGGCGTTGATGAAGTCCACCGCGTAGTTGTTGTGCTCTTCGATGCCAGTGGCAATGGCGAAGATGTTGGGGTCAAAGATGATGTCTTCGGGCGGGAAGTCCACCTCGTCCACCAAGACACGGTAAGCGCGCTCGCAGATTTCTACTTTCCGCTGGTAGGTGTCGGCTTGGCCCTTTTCGTCAAAGGCCATGACCACGGCGGCAGCGCCATAGCGGCGCAGCAGCTTGGCCTGGCGCTTGAACTCGTCCAAGCCCTCTTTCATGCTGATGGAATTGACCACCGCCTTGCCCTGCACGCAGCGCAGCCCCGCCTCGATCACGCTCCACTTGGAGCTGTCGATCATGATGGGCACGCGCGAAATATCGGGCTCGGAGGCGATCAGGTTCAGGAAGCGCACCATGGCGGCCTGGCTGTCCAGCATCGCCTCGTCCATGTTGATGTCGATGATCTGCGCCCCGTTTTCCACCTGCTGGCGGGCCACGGCCAAGGCTTCTTCAAACTGCCCGTTCAAAATCATGCGGGCGAAGGCCTTGGAGCCGGTCACGTTGGTGCGCTCGCCAATGTTGACGAACAGAGACTGCGCATCAATGATGACGGGTTCCAGGCCGGAAAGCATCATGGGCGCTACGTTTTCAGGAGCTGCTTGCGCAATGGATACGGGGGCTTGAGGCATAAAACGCTTAAATTATGTGGGGCTGGCTTACACCGCTTCCCAGCGACCGCTGCGCTGCGAAGTAAACAGCGCGTCGATGATGCGCATGTTCTGGATGGCGTCTTCCAGGCCGTAATGCAGCGGCGTTTCGCCGCGAATGGCCAGCGAAAAAGCATCGCCTTCTAGGCCGTACTGGTCGCAAGCGGCAATCGTTTCGACCGCCGCACCGCTGTTACCAAGCACCTTGCCGTTGTCAATGAAGATGCGGGTGGATTCACCTTGGGGTGCATTGAAGGGGATTTCGATTTCCACGCGTTGCTGCGTGCCAACCACGTGCACGCGCTGGTAGGGCGTGGACTGGGTGGACACCGTGAAATCCAAATGCCGACCGCCGCCAAAGTCCAACAGCGCGCTGAACGTGCGGTCCACACCAAAGTCAGGGTCCATATCGGCCAGTGCCATCACGCGCACCGGCTCGGCCCCAAACAAAAAGCGCCCCGCCACGATGGGGTAGCAGCCAATGTCGAACAGCGCGCCACCGCCCTTGCGGGCGTCGTTGCGGATGTTGGCGGCGTCGCGGTTGAAATAGGAGAACCACGCCTGCACCGAACGCAGCTCGCCCAAGGCGCCGGTTTGCACGAGCTCGCGGGTGCGCAGCCATTGCGGGTGGAAGCGCACCATGAAGGCTTCCATGATGTGCACCTTGCCGGCCACTTCGCGCAGCTGCGCCGCCTCGTTGGCATTCAGGGCAATCGGTTTTTCGCACAGCACATGCTTGCCCGCACGCGCGGCGGCCAAGGTCATCGGCACGTGCAGGTCGTTGGGCAAAGGGTTGTAAATGGCTTCGATGGCCGGGTCGGCCAACAGCTCTTCGTAGGAGCCGTAGGCCTTGGGAATGCCCAGTTCATTGGCCGCCGCCTGCGCGGACGGCAGCGAGCGCGAGGCAATCGCCTGCACATCACACCACTGGCTGCGCATCAGCGCAGGGGTGACTTTTTCCATGCCAATTTTGGCGGTGCTCAACACGCCCCAAGTTACTTTTTTCATATCAGGCAGCCTCTTTGTAGAAAAATGGACGTTGCAAGCTGCGCGAAGGCAGCGGGTGTACGGCATTGGCGATGGCGCCAATGTGGTCGGGCGTGGTGCCGCAGCAGCCGCCCACGATGTTGACCAGGCCCTCGGCGGCGAACTCTCGCACCAAGCGGCTAGTGACGTCTGGTGTCTCGTCAAAACCGGTATCGCTCATGGGGTTGGGCAGGCCGGCATTGGGGTAGCAACTGATGAACGTGTCGGGCGCGACTTTGTTGAGTTCTTGGATATAGGGGCGCATCAGCGTGGCACCCAGCGCGCAGTTCAGGCCAATCGCCAGCGGCTGGGCATGGCGCACGCTGTGCCAGAAGGCGGTGACGGTTTGGCCGGACAAGATGCGGCCTGAAGCGTCGGTTACCGTGCCGCTGATGATGATGGGCAGGCGCTCACCGCTGTCGTCAAAGTACTCGTCCACCGCAAACAGCGCGGCCTTGGCGTTGAGCGTGTCAAAAATGGTTTCCACCAAGATCACATCGGCCCCGCCTTCGACCAGCGCCTTGGTTTGGTCGTAGTAGGCGGCGCGCAGTTCTTCAAAGGTGACGTTGCGTGCGCCGGGGTCGTTCACATCGGGGCTGATACTGGCGGTCTTGGGTGTGGGGCCCAAGGCGCCGCAGACAAAACGGGGTTTGTCGGGCGTGCTGTATTTGTCGCAGGCAGCGCGGGCTATCTGGGCGGAAACCAGGTTCATTTCCACGGCCAATTCGGCCATGTCGTAGTCGGCCTGGGCCACGGTGGTGGCGCCAAAGGTGTTGGTTTCGATCATGTCGGCGCCGGCGGCGAGGTAGCGCTCGTGGATGTCGCGGATGACGTCAGGGCGGGTCAGGCTCAGCAGTTCGTTGTTGCCTTTGACGTCTTTATGAAAGTCTTTAAAGCGGTCGCCCTGGCTGCCGGGGCCGCTGTAGCCTTCACCGCGGTACTGCGCCTCACCCAGCTTGAAGCGCTGGATCATGGTGCCCATGGCGCCATCCAGAATCGCAATGCGCTGCGCCAGAATGCCGGGAAGGGCTTGCGCTCGGGTGTAGGTGATGGGCTTCATGGTGCGGCTCACTGTGTGGTTGAAGACAAGTGAGCGCGGTTGGAATTCCCAAGCCTGACTGGTGGCCTGCCGCTAAGTTGTCGGCAGGCGCCAGCTGCAGCGCCCCTTGGGAGACGTGGATTTTAGTCTAGGTCCGGCGTACCGGGTGGTTAACGCAGATATTGGTCGCGCAGACGCTGCTCGGTTTGGCCGGCGCGCGCGGCGAGCAGCCCTTTGTCCAAGGCCTTTTGTAGCGCCGCCGCTTGCGGGTATCCGGTGCGCAGCACGATGTAAGTGGGTAGCTCCATGACGGCCGGGCTCAAGCTGTGGATGCCGGTCAGGCCTAGGCGGTGGATTTGGGTCGCGCCTACATCCTGGTTGGTTAGCACGTAGTCCACCCGGTTCAGTACCAATTTACGGAAGTTGAACTCATCATCGGTCACGGTTTCCAGTGTCACCTCCCCGCGACTGGCGGCGGCCTGCAGATCGTCTGGCACCCGAAAAGCGGCGCGTACACCAATGCGGCTTCCGGTCAATTGCGCTGGGCCGAGATAGGGAGCCCGCCCGCGGGCACCTTTGGCGAACAGGGTGAACTGGGTTACTTTGAGTGGTACGGCGCCAAAGACCATGTAGGCCTCGCGCGGAACCGTGCGGCTGAATGCGAAGGCGCAGTCAATGCGCGAGTCCGCCCCTTTGCGTAACTCTGCTTCCACTCGGGCCCACGGCATGATGCGGGGCACGATCGTTAATCCGGCGTGGAGGCCTGCGGCGACCAACAGCTCGGCGTCAATGCCGGTGACTTCGCCTTCGGCCGGCCCGGCCATGACATAGGGGGTATAGATATCGGATACGCACTCAATCCGCGTGCTGTCTTGTGCAATGCAGGGGACCATGGCGCACGCCCCCAAGGCTGCGATCCAGATTTGCGCAACGGTGAGACTTCTGGGTCGCATAAGCAGGTCGCGAAACAGCTGGGGTCGGGTCAGGTTTGCCGCTGGTGCCATTCCAGCAAGGTGTCCAACGGCATGGGGTAACCCACGGCGTAGCCTTGGGCATAGTGCACGCCTAAACCACGCAAGGTCTCCAAAATAGCGGGGTTCTCTACAAACTCCGCGACCGTGACCTTGCCCATCAGGCAGCCGATGTCATGGATGGACTTGACCATGGCCAAGCTGATGACATCACCCACGATGTCGCGCACAAATTGGCCGTCGATCTTGAGTACATCCACTGGCAGGTCGCGCAGGTAGGCAAACGACGAGAGGCCGCTGCCAAAGTCATCCAATGCTAGCTTGCAACCCAGCTGGCGCAAGGTGTCAATGAAATGGCGGGCGGTGTGCAGGTTGCTGATGGCCGCAGTTTCGGTAATCTCAAAGCACAGCTTGTGGCAGGGCATGGGGGTGTGTGCCAAGGTGTCGAGCACAAAGGCCATGAACACTTCGTCGCCCAGCGACTGGCCAGACAGATTGATCGAGCATTGGTCAATCTCGTCCTGGTGGGAAGTCATCCAACGCAAAGCGTTGACGACTACCCAGCGGTCTACCCGCGCGGCCAAGTGGTAGCGCTCCACCGCCGGCATGAAATGGCCAGGTGGTACGAGTTCTGTGCCCGTCTCGTCCTGCATGCGCAGCAAAAATTCGCAGTGCAGGCCGTGCGCGCTGCCGCCCGCAATCGGGACGATGGGCTGGGCATGCAGCACAAACCGGTCTTCGCGCAGCGCCCGCTCGATGCGACTCACCCACTCCATCACACCGTAGCGCTGCGCCAAGGCGGGGTCGTCGGTGGCATACACATGGATGCGACCGCGACCGGAGTCTTTGGCGACGTAGCAAGCGCTGTCGGCGGCCTGCAGCAAGGCGCCCACACTCTCACTTTGCGCATTGAGCATCACCATCCCCACGCTCACCCCCACGCCAAAACTCTGGTCTTGCCAGACAAAACGGAAGGCGGCCAAGCTGAACTGCAGGCGCTCGGCCAAGCGCAGGGCTTGGGCCAATGTTTGGTTGGTCAGGATGACGCCGAACTCGTCGCCGCCGATGCGGCATAGGTGGTCTTGGTCGTCCAGTACCTCGGCGAACAGCCGGGAAATTTGGCGCAGCAGTTCATCCCCCGCCGTGTGGCCGCACGTGTCGTTCACCACCTTGAATTCGTCTAAATCCAGGTAGCAAACCACATGCTGCTGGTCGTGCGCGCGGGCGGTGTCTAAGCATGCGCTCAGTGCTTGCTCAAAGGCGCGGCGGTTGCCCAAGCCGGTGAGTTCGTCGTGGGTGGCCTGGAAGAGCATTTCTTGGCTTAGGCGGCGTTGTTCGGTCACATCGCGAAATACCAACACGGCACCTTGCACTTCCCCATCCGCATCGCGGATGGGGGAAGCGGCGGCCTCTACCAAGACAGCGTTGGCGTGGCGTCGTGTGAGGCTGAGTTGGGCGTAACGCTGGGTCTGGGCTGTGGCCATCGCGCTTGCCACCAAGTCTGGCGGTGGTACGTTGTCCTCGGCCTGGGTCGCTAGGCTAAATATTTCTTGGTAGGGGCGCCCCGCTGCGGTCGCTAGCGGCCAGCCGGTCAGTGCCTCGGCAATCGGGTTGGTGTAGAGCAGTTCACCGGCTGCATTGGTTGTAATGACTGCGTCGCTGATGGAGTGCAAGGTAACCTGCAGCCGCTCTTTCTCTTGGTAGAGCGCGTCTTCGGCCAGCTTGCGCGCCAGAATAAAACGCACTCGGTCCAGTGCCACTGCCACGTGGGCAGCCAAGGTCTGCAGAAAGTCCAGGTGCCAGGTCTGCGGCGGGCACACACCTTCTGCATCGCCAAAGGTGCCGCAGCCGATCACGCCCAAACGCTCGTCG
Source organism: Rhodoferax sp. (assembly GCA_034519365.1). Taxonomy (GTDB): domain Bacteria; phylum Pseudomonadota; class Gammaproteobacteria; order Burkholderiales; family Burkholderiaceae_C; genus Allorhodoferax. The sequence continues at coordinate 54,290 of JAXHOO010000022.1, forward strand.
GCCAGCAACAGGGGCACGTTGACGATGGTGCGGTTGCCCAACTGGGCAACGACTTCTTTGTTGGTACGAGGGTCGGTGCGCGCGTCATCCACCACCACCACATGGTCAGACGCCAGGATTTCCTCCAGCATGCGATCGCCTGCGATGGGGATGTCCATGCTCTGTGCGGTGGCCATCAAAGACACGTAATCGGAGTGCTGTTCGACGTTGGAGGCCACTTCGCTGATGACCGTCACCATGCCGGGGCGGTCTCCGATCAGGGCCAGCCAGGTATGGTGGTAGCCCAAAACTTCGTCGATCACGGGGGCCACGGCGCCCAGAATGTCAGGCAGCGTCCACGCCCGCTCCAGCCGTTTGCACAGCTGTAAAAGGGCTTGTGTTTGCCTCTGTGTGTCCAACGCGACGGGCAAGTCGATCATGCTTGCAGTGTAGCGGTTGCAGTGGCCGACAATAGGCCTAGGGAAGCTGATTGGGGAGGTACTTTGCCAACCTTGTCACATTAACCAAAAAATACGGCTCCAGCCCTTATATAGCCTGCGCAACAAGCTCTTATTTTGATAGCAAACTCCTTCCCCGCCACTGTCTCTGACGCCTGCCAAACTTTGTTGGAAACCGTGTTCGGGTATTCCGCCTTTCGCGGCCCGCAGCAGGCCATCGTGGAGCATGTGGCGCAGGGCGGCGATGCCCTGGTACTGATGCCCACGGGCGGTGGCAAGTCGCTGTGCTACCAGATTCCGGCCATCGCGCGACACGAAGCGGGCCAGGGCATCACGGTGGTCATCTCACCGCTGATCGCGCTGATGCACGACCAGGTGGGCGCTCTGCACGAGGCGGGGGTGAGTGCCGCGTTCCTCAACTCTACGTTGACCGGTGATGAGGCCTACGAGGTCGAGCAGCGCTTGTTGCGCGGCGAAATTACGCTCTTGTACGCGGCCCCGGAACGGGTGACTACGCCCCGCTTCTTGGCGCAGCTCGATTCCTTGTTTGACCGCGGCCAGCTCAGCCTGTTTGCGATTGACGAAGCCCATTGCGTGAGCCAGTGGGGCCACGACTTCCGCCCCGAGTACCGGTCGCTGACGGTGTTGCACGAGCGCTTCCCGGGTGTGCCGCGCATGGCGCTTACGGCAACAGCCGACGACCTGACCCGTGCCGATATTCTGGAACGTCTGCAGCTGCAAGATGCACGCGCCTTTGTCAGCAGCTTCGATCGTCCCAACATCCGCTACACCATCGTCGAGAAGAAGGACAGCACGCTGCAGTTGCTGCGCTTTATCGAGCGCGAGCACCCGGGCGACGCGGGCATCGTCTACTGCCAAAGCCGCCGCAAGGTGGAAGACATGGCGCAAACGCTGGTGGACGCCGGTATTCAGGCGTTGCCGTACCACGCGGGGCTGGACCCTAAGGTTCGCCAGCGCCACCAAGACCGGTTCTTGCGGGAAGAGGGCATTGTGATGGTGGCCACCATTGCGTTTGGCATGGGAATCGACAAGCCCGATGTGCGCTTTGTGGCCCACCGCGACATGCCCAAAAACATCGAAGGCTATTACCAAGAAACCGGCCGTGCCGGCCGTGACGGTCTGAGCGCCAATGCTTGGATGGCCTACGGTCTGCAAGACATGGTGAACCAGCGCCGCATGATTGACGAAAGCCCGGCCGGCGAAGAGTTCAAACAAGTCATGCGCGGCAAGCTCGACGCCTTGCTCGGCTTGGCCGAGGCCACCGATTGCCGCCGGGTTCGGTTGCTGGCTTACTTTGGTGAGGCGTCGCAGCGGTGCGGCAACTGCGATAACTGTTTGAATCCACCTGCCGTCTGGGACGGGACTGATGCCGCTCGCAAGCTGCTGTCCACGATTTACCGCATTCAGCAGGCCAGCGGGATGAGCTTCGGGACCGGGCACCTGATGGACATTGTGCGGGGCAAGGTGACAGACAAGGTGACCCAGTACGGCCACGAAACCCTGAGTACCTTTGGCTTGGGGGCTGATTTTTCGGAGCAACAGCTGCGGGGCGTATTGCGCCAACTGATTGCCATCGGTGCGGTGGCAGTGGAAGGTGAGTTCAGCACGTTGCAGCTGACGCCGGAATCCCGGCCGGTGCTCAAAGGTGAGGCACAGGTGATGCTGCGGGAGTCTGTTTCTGCCCCGGCGACGCGCAAGGGACGCAACCCACGGCTTGGTGCGGTGGTGAAGGCGCCCATTAACTTGGACAGCGAAGGTTTGCTGCGTTATTCGGCGCTCAAGGCTTGGCGGGCCGAGGTGGCCCAGCAACACAATTTACCGGCGTATGTGATTTTTCACGATGCGACGCTGGCGGCCATTGCGCAGCGGGCGCCCCAAAGTCTGGACGACTTGCAAGGTATCAGCGGCATGGGGGCCAAGAAGCTGGAAGCCTACGCCACCGACGTGTTGCGGGTGGTCGGGCCGGGCTGAGATTGGGCAGCCTCCGGTGCGTTCCGGTCAGGCGCGGCGGAAGCCGCTTTCATAGGCCATGGCGGCGCCCGACATGGTGCTTTGCAGTCGGGAAATAGCGCGCAGATGGCGGTGGGCGGTAGCGGTGTCTGCGGCGTGGGCGCGATGTTTTTGCACCAAAGCCTGAAACTTGCTGCGGCAACTGTCCAGCGCGCCGGCAAAGTTCAAGGCAATGTAAGCCGCATGGGCCGTCTGGGTTTGGCGGTATTGGCCCGACCAGTAATCAAACAGCTGCCATTTGTAGGTGCCCTTTTCGGGAACCGGGATGGTGTTTTTGTGCATAAACGCCGTGCAAAGATGAAAACCTAGAGGTTTCAGGTGCCCACACAGTCCAACGGGGGCCCAAAAACTTCCGCATCAGCCTTTCACGCACCAGACCAGGGCTTGGTTGACAGCTTGGTCAAAAAAATTACTAGGGCGTTACCAAAATTTTTGATGGGCAATTCACCAAGGCCGCTTTGCGCCACTACGCGCCCCTCGCATTCAGTGCACAAACCCCATGGAGCGGCGTTCCCGGACATCCGGTTTGAGCCGGTGCTCTGCCTCCAGTTGTTCGAGCATTGCCAGCGGGTCTAACGGCGATCCCAGAATGTCGGCCTGCCTCTGCACTGCAGCAAAGTCGCCTAGGCAGAGTTGGTCCAGCGCCGCCAGTCGCGTTGCCAGGGCCTGTGGCAGTGCATCAGGTGTAAGTCCGGTTTCGGCCAAAAACACGGTTTCTCGCTGTGCCGCGGTCAGGGGGGCGAAGCGAATCTTGAAGCTGAAACGGCGCAATGCGGCGGGGTCAAGACTGTCCATCAAGTTGGTCGTGCACACGAAAACGCCCCGAAAACGCTCCATGCCCTGCAGCATTTCGTTCACCTCGCTGACCTCGTAGCTGCGCTGCGCCCCGCGCCGGTCCTGCAAAAAACTGTCGGCTTCGTCCAGCAGCAGAACTGCACCTTCGCTTTCAGCCTCGCGAAACATGGCGGCCATGTTTTGCTCGGTTTCGCCCAAATACTTGCTGAGTAGGTCACTGGCCTGGCGAACCATCAGCGGGCGCCCCAGTGCTTGGGACAAGTGTTCGGCCAAGGCGGTTTTGCCGCTGCCCGGCGGGCCGTAAAAGCACAGGCTGCCATGGCTGCGGATTTTCAGCGCCTCCACGACGCGGGGAATGTCGTAACGACACTCCACATTCAGCCAGTCCAGCGCGTAGCTGCGCAAGGCCGTGGGCACGGCACGGCTGGCGGCGGAGTTGCCCAGCGCCATATCCGCATTGCGCAGTTGCCGTTCGATCAGGGCTTCCAGTGCGGGGCCCTGTTCAGACGCCGCAGACCCTACGGCCAAGTTGGCAAACCGCGCCGCCGTCCGGATTTGGGCCGGTGTCAGACCTTTGCGACCGCTAAGCCGGGCCACCAACCCTTCGGACACGGGCAAATCGGCCAGTGTCTTGCGTACGAGGGCTTCGCGTGCGCCCGGCGGCGGCGACTTCAGCTCGAGGTGGTAGGCAAAACGGCGCCGAAAGGCGGGGTCGATTTGTTCGATTCGGTTGGTCACCCACAGCGTGGGGACGGCGTTAGTTTCCAGAATTTGGTTCACCCAGGCTTTGCCGCTGACGCTATGGCTGACAGGAGCTGCCGACGCATCTGCACGCGCTAGTAGGTGGGCGGTTTCGCTAGAGAGCGGTGGGAAAACGTCTTCCACTTCGTCAAACAGCAAGGCGGCCTGGGCGCTGCCCTTGAGAAAAACTTGGGCAATTTGGAGCGACCGGTAGCGGTCGCGCCCGCTTAGGGAGTTGCCGTCGCGGTCAGCGTATTCCACCTCAAACAACTCTAGGCCGGCCGATTGGGCGACCACCTTGGCCAGCTCGGTTTTTCCTGTGCCCGGGGGGCCGTAGAGCAAGACATTGATTCCGGCCTCCTTGCGGGCCACCGCGTTGGCCAGCAGCTGGCACAGCACGGCCGCGTCTTCCTGCACAAAGCTGAAATCTTGCAGCGTGAGTGTGCTCTTGGCCGAAAGGCGGGTGAATACCGCCATCAGTTCCGCTTGGTCGCGGTATTGGCGCATCAGCACCGGTGGCAATTTTTCGCTGACCTTCATCAAGTCGGCCAAGTCGGTAATGTTGTGTTCAGAGATCAGGTTCTCGACCAAGCCAATGCGCTCCAGGCGCGACCCAGCGCGCAGCGCCTCACCCAGTTCTTGCGCGCTGACGCCAGCAACTTCGGCAAACGCGGCATAGGCCTCGGGCGCGTTGTTAACTTTGAACTCCACCAAGATGCTGCGCATGTCGCGCTGGTAGCGCGCCAGCGTGCCGTAGAGCAGCAGGGCGCGCTCGGCTTTATTGAGCTGCAGCAGGCCGGCCAGCGCATTGATGTTTTTCTCTACCAGCGTGGACTGCTTGCGTAATGAGTGGCCCAGCCATTCGGCCGTCACGTTGAGCAGAGCGATCAGATCGCGCGGCTGGTCTTTCGCATATTCGTCGAGGAAGAAAAAGAGCGTCGCCTCGTCGTAGGCGCCGCACCAGACACCGTAACGGGCCAGAAATTCGGCCGCGCCCAGCTGCTCGTGCCCGCGCCACAGCTCGTTGCCTACGCAACGCCGGGCTAAAAACTCCCGCAGCCGCCCTAACACTGTCACCGGCCAGACCAGATGCCGGCCCGCCAGCCCCACCACGCCATTGAAGTCGCGCCGCAGATTGAAGCTGGCGCCTTGCCGCACGGCGAGGGTCAGCACAAAGTGAGAGCACATCAAGTCCAGCACCGGCGCGTCTTGCAGGCCCGGTGAGGCGATCAGGTGGCCGCCCAGCGGCCTGAACAAAGTACGCTTGACCATCAAACGCCTCCAACACAGGGATGTGTTGAATTAACGATAGCGCGTTCTGGGCGCGGTGGGAAGTGGTAGCGGTGCTTTGTGGATAAAATCGACTGACCGACGCGTTTTGGCGCGTTTCACCGCTAACAATGTCAGGATTGCCATGTCTGCTCCCACGCCTACCGATGACCACCACGCGGCTGACCCCGTGGATGAGATCGTTCCTATGATGCCCATCGTGCTCCCCATCGTGGGCGGCGTTCTGATGTTCTTGCTGGCGTTTATTGCTGTTTCCATGGCCTAAAGTTTTCAGGCGCGGCTGCCACCAGCGGCGCGCATGGGGAGTCTGTACCCCGACCTAGCCCCAAGCGCAAAGGGCAAGCTTTTTTGACAGCTTGCCCTTTGCGCTTTTTTCATGCATCGAACCATTGGTCTGTAACATAAAGTCATGCAATAGAGGCATAGATTTTCTATGTAATCGCCATGTAACTTCGGTACCAGTCCCTAAAATTTGAACCAGACGTCTTCTCAAAGTGCGTGGTTCGGACTGCCAGCCCCTGATTTTGAAAAGACG
>JAXHOO010000030.1:0-7378 GCA_034519365.1 Rhodoferax sp.
AAGTTACGTATTGCTGCTGGCTGCCGCGTTGGCCCCGGTCATGGCGGTGTAGATGAGGCGGTCCATGGCGCGTTAGCTCCGTTTAGCGCAAGTTCACCAAGGTCGACATGACCTGGTCTTGCGTCTTGATGGTCTGGGCATTGGCTTGGTAGTTGCGCTGGGCGGTCATCATGTTCACCAGCTCGGCGGTGATGTCCACATTCGATTCTTCGATGGCGCCCGCGCGGGTTTCACCGAACTTGCCGACGCCCGGTTTGCCCAGAACTACCGTTCCGGACTTGAAAGTTTCCAAAAATTCGCCACCACCGACTGCCGCCAAACCCTGCAAGTTGCGGAAATCGCCCAGGGCAATCATGCCGCCGGTTTTCAGCGTCTGGCCGTTAGAGTAGCTGGTGCTGATCACGCCTTTGCCATCGATGGACAGACTGGTGAACTCGCCTGCGGCATAGCCGTCTTGCGACAGATTGGTGACGCTGAAGGCGGCGCCAAACTGCGATACACCGTCCAACTCTACGGTGATCGCCCCGGGGATCACCGATGCGCCGTTGGCATTCAGGGTTGTTTCATTGGGGTTGTTGGACGGGATGGTGCCGCCCGGGATGGTGATGCCAAAACCGCCAGTTCCGAGGGTTGGCCCCGTGACCTTTCCGGTGGCGTCGAATGTGATGGGCCCCAAATCGGTGAAGACGATGGGAGGGCCAGCAGTGGGGTCATCGATGCCTGCGTAGACGCTCCAGGAGTTCGCGACGCCGTCGGTTTTTTGGAAGTACAAGTTGGCGGACGAGGCCACGCCTTGGGCGTCGTACACGCTGATCGAGGTTCCATAGGTCGCGCGTGGCGCTGGGGTGATGCCGGCAGCGGTGGACTGGGTGGCATCCAGGGCGCGCGCGTCCAAGTTGAAGTCGGCCACGATGTTGGTGCTTAGCTGGGCCGGAATCGGGGTGCCGGTGGGGGCCACCAATTTTTGAGGGGTAATGCTGGTCGCTACGCCGTTGACGTCGGTGGGGTAACCCATCAGGAATGAGCCTGTGTTGGTGAGCAGGTTGCCACTTTTGTCCAACTTGAACTCTCCGTCGCGGGTGTAGGCGGTTGTACCGTCAACCCGGGTGACCTGGAAAAAGCCTCCGCCGTTGATGGCAACGTCCAAGCTGTTACCGGTGATGTTGATGTTGCCCTGTGTGAACTGTTGGGCAATGGCCGCGGTGGCTGCGCCAATGCCCGCAGCGTTGCCACCGCTGGTTCCGAGCGATCCGGCCACGAGTTCAGAGAATTCGTTGCGAGACGACTTGAATCCCACGGTGCTGGAGTTGGCAATGTTGTTGCCAATGACGTCGAGGCTTTTGCTCGATACATTGAGCCCGGAGAGGCCAGTTTGAAAGCTCATGGTGGGTTCCTGTTCTGGTGGGTGATTTACAGAATCGATTTGATGTCGCTGTAGGCCACGGCATTGCGGCCTGCCAGCTCGACGGTCATTTCGCCGTTGTTATTGCCCACGGCGAGCACGGTGTCGTAGGCGCGCGGGGTGTAGGCGACAGTTTTCCCGCCGAGCGTTGCTGTTACTTTGAATGTGGGCGACCCGGTGCCGGTATAGCTGGAGGCATCCCACTGGAATCCGGCCAAGCCTGCTTCTTGGGGGCCTAGCTCAATCTTGTCCACCACGGCGCCACCCGGGCTCAAAATCTGGATGCTGACCCTGTCTGCTTCGCCCTCTAGGTTGACTGCTCCGGCGGCCACGCCGCTTTGGATGCTGAGCGTGTTGGACTCCAGCATGACGCCCTTGCCCACCATGGAGGAACCTTGCAAGAACTGCATGGCACTGAACTGGGTGGACATGCTTTGCATCGTCGCGTTCAGTTCCTGGATGCCCGAGACCGTGTTGATCTGTGCGATCTGGCTGGTCATCTGGGCGTTGTCCATGGGGTTCATGGGGTCCTGGTTGTTCAGCTGTGCCACCAGCAGTTTCAGGAATCGGTCGGTTTGGGCCTGGGCGCTGGTGAGCGTCGTGGTGCCGCTGGTAGTGTTCGTCGAGTCGGTGTTGCTTACGCTGGCGACCATGGTGTGTACTCCGGTGACGGTTATTGGCCCAACTGGAGTGTCTTGAGCAACAGCGTTTTTGCGGTGTTCATGACTTCCACGTTGTTTTGGTAGGACCGAGAGGCCGAGATCATGTTCACCATCTCCTCCACCGGGTTCACGTTGGATTGGGTGACATAGCCCTCGGCATCGGCAGACGGATGGGTCGGGTTGTGCACGCGCTTCAAGGGCTCATTGCTTTCCTTAATGGACTTGACCTTGACCCCTGACGATGCTTCGGACCCCATGGGCACCGTTTCGAAAACCACTTGCCGGCTTTTGTAGCCCTGGCCGTCGGGGCCGGCCACGGCGTCGGCGTTGGCCAAATTGCTGGCGACCACGTTGAGCCGCTGCGACTGGGCGCTAACCGCGCTGCCAGACACATTGAAGATGGAAAACATGGACATCGTGGGTCTCCTGGGTCGGGGTCAAGGGCCTATTGGCCCTGGATAGCGCTCAAGATCGTCTTGGAAGAGCCGTTAATGAAACGAAGGGTGGCTTCGTAGCGCACCGAGTTGTCGACAAAGTTGGCGCGTTCGCGGTCGAGGTCTACGCTGTTACCGTCCATGGCGGGCTGGGATTGCGAGGTGTAGTCCAACCGCGTATCTCCAGAGCCACCGTTGCCGCTGGCGTTGGGCAGTGGGATGTGGCGTGAATGGGTGGTGCCATCCTGGGCCAGGCCGGCGCTGGTGCTGGTGGACAAACGCGGGCTTTGGTCGCCTACGGCGTCGCTCATGGCCTGTTTGAAGTTGAAGTCGCGCCCGGAATAGCCGGGCGTGTCGGCGTTGGCGATGTTGCTGGCGATGACGCGTTGGCGATCCGAGCGCAGTATTAACGCTTTCGCTTGGAAGTCTAGGGCGTTGGTCAAATTAGCAAGCATGGGCTACCTCGGCGAAGGGCGTCCGGTCCAAGCGGAGGGGCTGGGATAGGGGCGTGCGGCAATTATGGGAAAAGCTTTAATTTTTTAGCGCTGGATTAGCGGGGTGATTGGCGGGCATTTAAGGGGTTTGTTTTAAGGTGACGCTGCTTATAGTTGGTGCAACTTAGGAGTACCGCCATGTCCCCGTGCTCGCGATTCGCGCGTTACCTGCCACGCTGGCTGCAGTGGGGCATGGTGCTGACCGCGCTCGCCGCCGCACCGACTGTCTGGTCGCAGGAGATGGTTTTGGGCGAGTTGCAGGCATTGGCCCAGCGCTGGGTGAGTGATACGGTGGCCAAAACGGGCGCTGACACGCCGGGGCTGCGCATGGAAGCGGCGGTGGGTGCATTGGACGGCCGTTTGCGGCTGGCGGTGTGCGGCAATATAGAAGCGTATGTTCCGGCGGGCGCCCGTTTGTGGGGGCGCAGCCGGGTGGGGTTGCGATGCGTCGATGGCATGGGCCGCTGGAATGTGTCTTTGCCCGTGGTTGTCAAGGCGGTTGGGCCGGCGTGGGTGCTTAAGAGCCAGGTGGCCGCCGGTGCCGTGCTGGATGAGTCAGATGTGGTAGAGACGGAGGTGGACTGGGCCGAAGAGCGCAATGCAGTCTTGGATGAGCGGGCGCTGTGGGTAGGGCAAACTGCGACACGGGTACTCATTGCCGGCCAGGCTTTGCGCCAGGGCATGGTCAAGCCGTCGCAGGTATTTCAGGCCGGAGCATCAGTTCGTGTGGTGGCGCAAGGACCAGGGTTTCAGGTGTCCAGCGATGCGCAGGCCTTGTCGGCTGGCGTGGTGGGCCAGCAGGCCCGGGTTCGCATGGACAACGGGCGGGTGACATCGGGCACGGTACTGGATGTGCGCACAGTTAAAATCGCTCTGTAATTGCAATTCCCCATGCAAACAAGCCTAAAGTCCGCCATCATTCGGCCGATAACATCCGTACGAGGCTGCGCTTATCGCGGCTTTGGAGAACGCCATGAAGATAGGTCAACCCTCAGATATTCCCTCGCCCGTCACGCCCACGGTGTCCGGCGCTGCCCAAAAAGCAGCGCAGAACAGCAGTGCGAGCACGGCAGCCACCACCAACGCAGCCTCGGGCAATCGGGCGGCTGGCGTGGCGGTTACGGTGTCGACGCTGGCGCGTTCTCTGGAAAAACCCGAGCGCAGCGATCAGGCCGATGTGGATGCCCAGAAAGTGGCTTCCGTCAAGGCGGCCATCGAAGACGGGACATACACGGTGAACGCCGAGGCGATTGCCGACCAACTTCTTTCCAATGCGCAGGAAATGCTGAACCGCACCACGCGGTAGTTCTTGCCTGCGCACTTTTCACAGTGCGGAGGTTTAGCAATGTCTGAAGAATCAACACCAGGGTTTGATGCATTGGAGAAGCAGTTCGGTTCCGTCGCGTTGGCACTGCGGGAAGGCGACGCCACCCAGCTCGAAGCGCTGAGCAGTCAGTTGCAGCAAATGACAGTAGATTTCGCCCGGACCATGCGGGACTTTCCCTCGACATCGGCCACTTCATTCACCCAGTTGCGGCGTGTCAAGGCGTTAGGGCAAGGGTTTCAGGTATTGCGTGAAAGCCTATTGCGCCGCCAAGCACTGGTTGACCATGCCCTGCAGGTCGTGGTACCCGCCACCCGAAGTGCTACTTATTCCTCCTCCTCTGCTGGCCACTATGGCGCAGGCCCCAAGGCATCGGGTGAATTTCAGAGTTTTTTGGCCTGATCGTTTGGCATTTCAGTGGGAGCGCATTTTGGCCCGCAGGCGGGCGATGGACTGGCTGTGCAGCTGGCACACCCGCGACTCCGTGACTTCCAACACCGCAGCGATTTCTTTGAGGTTCATGTCCTGTTCGTAGTACATGCTCATGATGAATTGTTCGCGCTCTGGCAGTCCCTTGATGGCGGTGACCAGAGATTGGCGCAAGCGCATGTCGCGCAGCATGTTCAGCGGGTCGGCATCGGTGTCAGCCACATGGCGATCTAGAAAAGTGTCGTCGTCCTCGTTGCGCCGGGTCATATCTTCGAGGTAGACCAGTTGGGTACCCCGGACTTTGCCCAGCGAACTTTGGCACTCGACCAGGGCACGCCACCCAGTTCAGCTGCGACTTCAGGACGGCACAGGCTACGGCCCAGGACATGCTCCAGCTTACGCAGCGCGACTTCAATTTCCTTTTGGCTCTTGCGGGAACCACGAGACATCCAGTCGTTTTCCCGCAGTTCGTCCAGCATGGCGGTACCGCGGCATGCTGCCAGTGTCGCAAAGGTTTCAAACTGCACCCCCTGCGATGCTTCGTAGCGGGTCAGCGCGTCCGAGAGTCCAATCAATCCCACCTGAATCAGGTCATCCACTTCGACGCTGGCGGGAAGCTTGGCCATCATGTGGTGGGCCAGGCGACGTACCAGCGGCTGGTATTGCTTGATCAAAGCCGAACGGTCCAGCTGACCTTTGGCGGAGTACATCAGTGTGCCCCCGTAGGGTAGTGGTGGCGCATCGCAGGCGAATAGGGACGTTGTGGGATGGACCAGCCGCCGTTGAGCGCCATGGCATTTTCCAACAGGCTGAGTACCAACCTGCCGATGCTGGCCGAGGGGCGTTCATCGGCAGTTGCGGCGGTGACGTTGAGGGCGTTCCGCCGCGGGCGCTCAGTAAAAGTACTTTGCACAGTCGATCAGGCTGGTGGGCATGCGGGTTTCAGATGCCAGGAAGGGCGCACTTGCATTGTCCACTACATTGACAATAGTAGGCTCCAGCGCACCTTTGAGCAACAGGCGCTTGAGGGCCAGATAGCTGGTCAGCAATGAGGTTTTTGCTGTAGACACAGCCAGTAGCGGCCGCACGCTGCTGCCGTGCAGCAGATGGGCGATGGTTTGTGCAGTGCTGTAAACAATGATGACACCGTCTTGGTGAAACAGACTCCCAATAGCACCCAATGCCTGCAGGCCGGCGGCGTTGCCGCTGGCCAAGGTTTGCAGTCCTAAGCGGGCCGGCAGTACGGACCACGAAGGGGCATCCGTGGGCGACGGCGGTGCTATGGAGTAGTCCAGCCATTGCGCGAGTCCGGGGTTGTTGGCGTCTTCCAGCACGGTGCCGTCTAACACCGTAACCGGGTGACCGAAACCCACTAGCGCGGTGCACAGCTGCAGCAGCAGCGGAAGCTCCACCTGCTCGTCACCATGGCTGACCATGGCAATCAGCGAACAGGCGCCGGTGCAATCGCCAGGTCCAGCAGACCTGCGGCTTGGTTGACCGGTGCCTCAGGCATCCAGGCGCCCCGGGCCAGCGGCCGTGCTGCCAGTCTGGCTGAAGAAGAATCCCAAATCGCTGGCTTTGGGGTCGTAGGCTGAATTGCCTGAAGTGCGCATCGATGTGCGCACGAGTTTGGCGGCAAGGGCGGGCTCCCAGTCTTCGGGAACGCGTTGACCGTTGGTCACACCGCGCAGCACCAACTGGTGGCGGATGGCTGCATCCAGGGCGGGGCCGAGTTTGACGGCTTCATCGGTCTTGGACAAGATAGCTTGTTGCGGCGTGGGCGTTTTGAAGCAGTTGACGGCTTCGTCCAGGGTGTCACCATGGCCCCCGGCGTTGAGCACCAGTAGGCGTTTGATTTTGGGTAGGTCCAGCAGTTCCATCAGTTCGCGCTTACGTGGATCGCGGGGTGCGATGCCCGTGGTGTCAATCAACACCATTTTTTTGTTGGCCAACAGTCCGAGTAAGTCTTGCAGGGCTGCTCGATCGTGCGCCAGGTGGGCCACAACACCCAACATTTTTCCGTAGGCGCGCAGCTGCTCATGGGCACCTACGCGGTAGGTGTCCAGGGTAATCAGGCCGACGCTGCCAGGGCCGTGCGTGCGCGCACACTGGCCGGCCAGTTTGGCCGTGGTGGTGGTTTTTCCGACGCCAGTCGCACCGATCAGCGCAAACACACCGCCCTCATCGTGCAGAGCCGGACTATTGGCGTCGGTGCGCAGGTTGCGCTCCAGCACGTCCATAACCCAACGTACGGATTCCGCAGGGTCCATGTCTTCGGACCTGCGTTCGAGAATCGTGCGCGACAGGGTGGGTGAATAGCCCGCACGGATCATTTTGAGCATCAGGTTGGATTGGATCGGGTTTTGCCGAGCTTGCCCCAACCACGTCAAGGTGTTGAAGCGGTCTTCGATCAACTCCTTCATGGAATGGAGTTCATCCATCATATTTTTGGGTGCGGCCGGAGCGGGCATGTAGCTGCTGCCGGGCGGCTTGCGCGCTGGCAGGGGCTTGCTGGGGGCGGCTTCAACGTCCATGGGAATGCGTTTGAGGGTGGGCGCAACGGGCTCGGAGACGACCGGTGGCGGCAATGTGGTGGTGCGGGAAGGGCTTTGTGCCGCCTCAGCAATACATGT
>JAXHOO010000028.1:0-11627 GCA_034519365.1 Rhodoferax sp.
ATATTACGTATTGCTGTGCGATGGCTTCAGGCCCGCACCCGCGCACAGTAAAAACAAGCTGAGGATGCAGGTGCGTTGCCAGGTCCAGACCGGGTCGCTGTAAAAATTCTGGGGCCACAGGCCCGCGTGACTCAGGTCAAAGCTGAAATGGAAAGCCGTCATCCACAGCATGGCGCAGGCACGCAGGGCGTCTAGGCCATCCCAGCGCGGCCCGACCGCAAAGGTGTTGACCCCGGTTTTCGCATTGGCTTTCATACCGACACGCGCTTTTGTTGGGCCGTGCCCCACAGACCCAAACCCAGGCCACAGCCGGCGCACAAGACTACGGCGGCGACCAAGCCATACACCCCAAAGTGTCCCAACGCTAGGGCAAACATGGGCGGGCCCAGCGTAGAACCCACATTGCCGAGCTGGGCAACGGCGCCGTTGGCCTTGGCCTGCAAAGCGGGCTCGGCGTTGAGCACCGGTATCAGCGAAAACGCCGAGCCACCGGCCAGACCGGCGCAATACATCAAGCCCAGCGCAACCAAGGCATAGCCCTGCCCCAAGCCCGTTGCGACGGCCAACGCCAGAGCCATGAGCAGTGCCAAGGCAAACGCTAGCCGCACCAGTACCAGCGGGGCAAGCCAGTACTGCGCGAGCCAACCCGCGCTAAACGTACCGGCCACGCCCACCAGGGGCAATACCGCCGCCAGCAGCAAGCGGGAGTCCCCGCCGTGCTGAGGCAAAAAGGTCAGCAAGGCCACGGCCATGGACGTGTAGCAAAGAAAGTTCAGCCCCGGCAGCGCGGTGGTCCAGCGGGCGTAAATGGCGGCATGGGCGCGCAGCAGTTGGGGCAAGCGCGCCCACCAGGTGAGCGCTGCACCACTATCGGGTGGCGGCAAGGAGGCAAGGGGCGGATCAGCCGGCACCAAGCGATACACCGCCACCGCCATCAACGCAAGAAACGCCGCATGGAAAGCAAACAGCGAAGGCAAGCCGCCCAGGACGATCAGAGGTGCCCCCAGCACGCCGGCAATGGCAAAGGCCAGCCCGACAAAGGTGCTCCACAAGCCCATGGCGATCGCGCGGTGGCGTGGCGCAGCGGCCGAAGCCATCAAGGTGGGTGCAGCCACCACCACAGCCAGGTGAGACGCGCCTTCGAGCACCCGAGTCAGCCAAAACAGGGGCCAGGGCAACAGGGCCGTTTGGGCGCTGGCCAGCACCGCGCCCAGAATCAATCCACCTAACAACAGCCGTTTGTAGCCCACGCGCGGGGCGATCAACCCCATGGTGACACCCAACACCAAGCCCACCATGCCGACGGTGGACAAAATCCATCCGATGCTGGCGGCCGAGACGCCGTAAAGCGCTTGCAGGTCGCCAAAGGCGATTGCGATTTTGGCGAACTGTAGAGCCGCTGCGATGCCGCATCCCCATAGGGTGAGGACGCGGGACCAGTGAGTGGAAGATTCTTGGCGCATGGAGAGCGCCGCAGTGTACAGGGCGAGAAACTGGCCGTTGTCAGTCTACGGCGTGTCGTCGCCCGGCGGTGGCGTTGTGAGCAGTTGCCGCAGCATGCGCAAGCCCAGCACCGCGTTGCCCAGGGCGAAGACCACCACCACCACGCTTGCCAGCAAGCTCAGGTGGTAGTTTTGGACGATCCACAGCAAGACTGCGGACAGCCCGTTGAGCGCCAACATGATCCAGAACGCCGGGTTGCGCGGCTGGATGAGGCGGCGCAGGTGCTTCATGCGACTTCGGTGATGAACTGGTCGCGGGGGCGGCGCACCTTCTTCAGGTTTTGCAGCCAATCGCCTTCGTCGGCCCGGTAACCCAATGGCAAGATGGCAACGCTGCGCAGACCGCGGGCGTTCAGGCCCAAAATCTCGTCCAGCGCTTTGGGGTCAAACCCTTCCATGGGCGTGCTGTCAACTTGCTCCTCGGCGGCGGCCACCAAGGCGGTACCCAAGCCGATATAGGCTTGGCGCGCTGCGTGCTGGTAGTTTTCTTCGGCCGAGCGCTGCGGGTACATACCCAACAACATCTTGCGGTAGTTTTCCCAGCCTTCGTTTTTCATGCCGCGCTCTTCGTTTACCAAGTCAAACATGGCGTTGATACGTTCCACGGTGTAGTTGTCCCACGCGGCAAACACCAACAGGTGCGAACCTTCGGTGATTTGGGCTTGGTTCCAAGCGATGGGCTGGATCTTGGCGCGCACCTCATGGCTGGTGACCACGATCACTTCGTAGGGCTGCAAACCGCTGGAGGTGGCGGCTAGGCGCACGGCTTCCAGAATACGATCGACCTTCTCTTGCGGTACCGCTTTGGCGGGGTTGAATTTCTTGGTGGCGTAGCGCCATTCCAGCTTCTGGATCAAATCGGACATGTCAACACTTTTCAAAAAACACAGGAGGCCCGAAGTGTGGGCCTTGGCGCCAGATTGCAAGGGCGCGCGCGGAATTCACCTGTAGGGAGGCATGTCAAATCACGAGCACGCCAGCGCGATGCTGTTAAGGTGCTAGACAATCAATGCACCACACTGGCGTACCACGCCCAGAACTTACAAGGAGACAACACCATGCCCGGATTGCTGCCCCAGATCGACCCCGATGGATTGCTGGAATTTTCGGTGGTCTACACCGACCGCGCGCTGAACCACATGTCCAAAAGGTTTCAGACCGTCATGAAAGACATCTCGGGCGTGCTCAAAGAGGTGTACCACGCGCCCAGCGTGGCCCTGGTACCCGGCAGTGGCACCTTTGGCATGGAAGCGGTGGCGCGCCAATTTGCCACTGGCAAAAAGACCTTGGTCATTCGTAACGGCTGGTTCTCCTACCGCTGGACGCAGATTTTTGAGATGGGCGACATCCCCTCCAGCAGCACGGTCCTCAAAGCCCGCCGCACCGGCGACGGCCCGACAGCGCCGTGGGTGCCTTGCCCCATCGATGAAGTCGTTGCAACGATCCACAAAGAGCGTCCCGACGTCGTGTTTGCGCCCCATGTAGAAACCGCCGCTGGCATGGTTTTGCCGGACGACTACCTGCGGCAGATGGCCGATGCGGTCCATGCAGTCGGCGGCCTGTTGGTGTTGGACTGCATTGCGTCCGGCGCGCTGTGGGTGGACATGGAAGCCACGGGCGTGGACTTGCTGGTCAGCGCCCCGCAAAAAGGCTGGAGCAGCTCGCCCTGCTGCGCCATGGTGATGCTCAGTGCCCGCGCCCGCGCCGCCATCGACGGCACCACCAGCACCAGCTTTGCCTGCGACCTGAAGAAATGGATGTCCATCATGGAAGCCTACGAAAATGGTGGCCACGCGTACCACGCCACCATGCCCACCGACGCGCTGACCCGCTTGCGCGATGTGATGGTGGAGTCGCGTGACTACGGGTTCGAGAAATTGCGCTCCGAGCAATTGACCTTGGGCGCCCAAGTACGGGCGCTGTTCGAGGTGCGCGGCATCCAAAGCGTGGCAGCGGATGGTTTCAAGGCCCCCGGCGTGGTGGTGAGCTACACCAGCGACCCAGACATCCACAACAGCAAGAAGTTTTTGGCGCTGGGCCTGCAAACGGCAGCGGGCGTGCCGCTGCAATGCGACGAGCCAGCCGACTTCCGCACCTTCCGTGTGGGCCTGTTTGGCTTGGAGAAGCTGCACAACGTGGAACGCAGCGTGCAGCAACTGGCCCAGGCGCTAGACGCCATGGGCATACGCTAACGCCAGCCCAGCGCCCCGCTACGCCCTAGCCCACCCACTTGCGGGCGTTGCGCCAGAGTTCCATCCAGGGGCTCAGTTCGTTCTGATCTAGGCTGGTCCAGCTCATCTGCACGTTGCGAAACACGCGCTCGGGGTGCGGCATCATGGCGGTGAAGCGGCCGTCAGCGGTGGTCACCGCCGTCAGGCCGCCGGGGCTGCCGTTGGGGTTGAACGGGTAGGCCTCGGTCGCCGCACCAGTGTTGTCCACATAGCGCATGGCGGCAATGGCTTTGTCCGCATTCCCCCGGTATTTAAAGTTGGCGTAGCCCTCGCCGTGCGCCACGGCGATCGGCAGGCGCATGCCAGCCAAGTCCTTGAAGAACAAGGATGGGGATTCCTGCACTTCCACCAGCGAGAGGCGCGCCTCAAAGCGTTCGCTCTGGTTGGTGGTAAAGCGCGGCCAGTCTTGTGCGCCAGGAATGATGTCGGCCAGCTCGGCAAACATCTGGCAGCCATTGCAAACGCCCAAACCGAAGGTGTCTTGGCGGGCAAAGAAGGCTTTGAACTGGTCAGCCAGCACGTCGTTGAACGTGATGCTGCGCGCCCAGCCAATCCCAGCGCCTAATGTGTCGCCATAGCTGAAACCGCCGCAAGCCACCACGCCCTTGAAATCGGCCAGCTTGGCGCGGCCCGTCTGCAGGTCGGTCATGTGCACGTCGTAGGCTTCAAAGCCCGCTTCGGTAAAGGCATAGGCCATTTCCACATGCGAGTTAACGCCCTGCTCGCGCAGCACGGCCACTTTGGGGCGGCTCGACAGAATAGCAGGCGCTCCGTTTTTAGTAGCTGCTTGCGCAGACTCCACAAGGGCTAGAGCACTATTTGGCATGTAAACATGCAGACCCGGGTCGTTCTCTGCGCCCACCGATGCGTGCTCGGCGTCGGCGCAGGCCGGGTTGTCACGCTGCTGCGCAATTTTCCAGCTCACAGAATCCCAGACCTGGTGCAGGTCGGCCAACTTGGCGCTGAACAGGTTCTTGGCATCGCGCCAGATTTGTAGCTCGCCCTTGCCCGCGGCTACTCCATCGCTAGCCGGGCGCGTCTTGCCAATGAAGTGGCTGAACTTGGACAGGCCATGTTCGCGCAGCGTGGCCATCACGTCTGAGCGCTCGGCCGTGCGTACTTGCAGCACCACGCCCAATTCTTCGTTGAACAGCGCCTTGAGCGTCAACTCGTCGCGGCGGGCACCCACCTGCCCTGCCCAGTTTTTGCTATCGCCCACATCCATGCGACTATCACTAATACCGTCGCCCTCAAGGACCAGCATGTCCACATTCAGCGACACGCCCACTTTTCCGGCAAAGGCCATCTCGGCCACGGTCGCCAACAGGCCACCGTCACCTCGGTCGTGGTAGGCCAATACTTGGTTTTTGGCGCGCAAGGCGTTCACCACATTGACCAAGTTGATCAAGTCCTTGGCCTCGTCCAAGTCCGGCACAGCGTCGCCGGTTTGGTCCAGCGTTTGCGCCAGGATGCTGGCGGCCATGCGGTGCTGGCCTTTGCCCAGGTCGATCAGCACCAAAGTGCTGTCTTCGGTAGCGTTCAGTTGCGGGGTCAACGTACCGCGCACGTCTTGCAAGGTCGCAAAACCGGTGACGATGAGCGACACGGGGGAAGTGACCTTCTTGGCCTGCCCCGCCGCACCGGACTCGCCCTGGTGCGCAGTCCACTGCGTGCGCATGGACAGCGAATCCTTGCCCACGGGGATGGAAATGCCCAGCGCTGGACACAGCTCCATGCCCACGGCTTTGACCGTGGCGTAGAGCGCAGCGTCTTCACCGGCTTCGCCGCAAGCGGCCATCCAGTTGGCCGAGAGCTTCACGCGCGGTAGATCAATGGGAGCCGCCAGCAGGTTGGTAATGGCCTCTGCCACGGCCATGCGGCCTGATGCGGGCGCGTCCAGCGCGGCCAGCGGCGTGCGCTCGCCCATGGACATGGCCTCGCCCGCAAAGCCCTTGTAGTCAGCCAGGGTCACTGCACAATCCGCCACCGGCACTTGCCAGGGTCCGACCATCTGGTCGCGGTGGGTCAGGCCACCCACGGTGCGGTCGCCGATGGTAATCAGGAAACGCTTGGAGGCGACCGTGGGGTGCGCCAGCACGTTGATGACGGCCTTTTGCAACTCGACACCGGTTAGGTCCAAAGGCTTGAATTGGCGCGCCACGGTTTTCACGTCGCGGTGCATCTTGGGCGGCTTGCCCAGCAAAACATTCATGGGCATGTCGACGGGCGACTCTTGGCCTTCATCGACCAGTTGCAGCTGCCGCTCTTCGGTGGCGACACCAATCACGGCAAACGGGCAGCGCTCGCGCTCACACAAGGCGGTAAATTGTTCCAGCGACTCAGGCGCAATCGCCATCACATAGCGTTCCTGGCTTTCGTTGCACCAGATTTCCTTGGGTGCCATGCCGGACTCTTCGAGCTTGACTGCGCGCAGGTCAAAGCGCGCGCCACGGCCTGCGTCATTGGTGAGTTCGGGGAAAGCGTTAGACAGGCCACCGGCGCCGACGTCGTGGATCGCCAGAATCGGGTTCTTGTCACCCTGCATCCAGCACTGGTTGATCACCTCCTGCGCCCGTCGTTCGATCTCAGGGTTGCCGCGCTGTACCGAGTCAAAGTCCAGCTCAGCCGCGTTGGCGCCTGTGGCCATGGAGCTGGCGGCGCTGCCGCCCATGCCGATGCGCATGCCGGGGCCGCCCAACTGGATCAGCAGGCTGCCAGCGGGGAATTCGATCTTGTGGGTCTGGCCCGCGTCGATCACCCCTAAGCCGCCGGCGATCATGATGGGCTTGTGGTAACCGCGCTGCACGGTATCGACGTCGCTGGCCACGGTCTGCTCGTACTCGCGGAAGTAACCCAGCAGGTTGGGTCGGCCAAATTCGTTGTTAAAAGCCGCGCCGCCCAAGGGGCCTTCGACCATGATTTGCAGCGGGCTGGCAATGTGCTCAGGCTTGCCGCCTACCTGGTCGGACAGGCCGCCCCAGAGCTTGGAGACGGTAAAGCCCGTCAAACCCGCCTTGGGCTTGGAGCCACGGCCGGTCGCGCCCTCGTCACGTATCTCGCCACCCGCGCCGGTGGAGGCGCCGGGGAAGGGGGAGATGGCCGTGGGGTGGTTGTGCGTTTCCACCTTCATCAGAATGTGGTTGGTTTCACTACTTTTTTGATAGCTGGCCGCGCTTACCCCTTGAGGGCCAGAGGCCGATTTGGCAATGAATCTCTCGACCTGCACGCCTTCCATCACCGAGGCGTTATCCGAGTAGGCCACCAGCATGTACTGGGGGGCCGACTGATGCGTGTTGCGGATCATGCCGAACATGCTCTTGTCTTGCGCCACGCCGTCGATGGTGAAGTCGGCGTTGAAAATCTTGTGGCGGCAGTGTTCGCTGTTGGCCTGGGCGAACATCATCAGTTCCACGTCGGTCGGGTTGCGGCCCAAGGTGGTGAACGCATTGACCAAGTAGTCGATTTCGTCGGCGGCCAGCGCCAATCCGAACTGGGTGTTGGCCTTGATCAGGGCTTCCTTGCCCTTTTCTGGTCCGCCTGCCAGCACGTCAACATGGTCCATAGGAGCTGGTTGCAGGGCGTTGAACAGGTCCAAGGCCTGGCTGCGGTCCAGCATGGCGCTTTCGGTCATGCGGTCGTGCAGCAAATCGGCGACTTGCTGCAACTGGTCCACGCTCAGCACCGCCTTGATCAACAAGCCGCTTTTGAGCGTCGCGCGGTATTCCACCAGTCGTTCGACGCGTTTGACGACCAAACCGCAGTTGTGGGCAATATCGGTGGCTTTGGACGCCCAAGGGCTCACGGTGCCAAAACGGGGGCTGACAACAATGGCCGGGCCTTCTGTGGGGCCTGCGTACGGGTCGCCATAGGTTAGCAACGCTGCCAGCTTGTCCGCCAAAACCTTCTCCATCGGCGCATCGGTGGCCACCAAATGCACGAAACGGGCCGAAATACCAATGATCTTGTCACTCACTCCCTGCAGGGCAGGCAACAGTTGCTGGACACGGAAGTTGCTCAGGGCGTTGCCGCCCTCGAAGGAAGAGATGTGCAGGGTCACGGTGGTGGCCTATTTGAGGGAGCGACAAGGGAGAAATTCAACGCAAATGCCGGGCGCTGAATGGGCCCGACGCCGTAGCCTCTGATTTTAACCGGGCCAACTAGGCGAGGCAGAAGCGCCTAGGGGCCCGCCGTTTGCTCAGGTATAGTTTCCCGCACACGTCGGGTACGGTGCCTGGCCAAGGATCGGGGAGAAATAGCATGGGTCTACTTCAAGCAGTGGCGGGTTCAATCGGCGGTACGCTCGCCGACCAGTGGAAAGACTTCTACACCGTTCCAAGCGGCTTGCCCGCCACGGCGGCGCTGTTCGCGGCCGTACCGCAAGGCACCAATGCCGGGCGCGGCTCAAACACCAAGGGCTCGTCCAACATCATCACCAACGGCTCGAAGATCGTCGTCCCCGAGGGCTATGGGCTGTTGTTGTTGCAAGATGGCAAGATCACCGGCTTCGCGGCCGAGCCAGGCGGCTACGAATGGAAGTCGGACGACCTGAACTCCAAGTCGATCTTCTCCGGGGGCGGTCTCATGGAGTCGCTGGTGACCCAAAGCTGGGAGCGCTTCAAGTTTGGCGGCCAGCCGGGCTCGCAGCAGGCGGCCTTCTTCGTTTCGTTGAAGGAATTGCCGGACAACCGCTTCGGTACGCAATCCGAAATTTACTGGGACGACGGTTTCCTGAACACCCAGGTTGGTGCGGTGACACGCGGCTCCTACACGATGAAGATCGTCGATCCGATTCTGTTCGTGAAGAACTTCGTCCCAGCGACATATCTCCAGGGCGGTCAGGTCTTCGACTTCACCGACATGGACAACGCCGCCGCCAGCCAGCTGTTCAACGAAGTGGTCGGCTCGCTGGCGCCAGCCTTCAGCCTGTACACGAACGACCCCAGCAAAGGCAACCGCATCACCAAGCTGCAGCAGGACTCGGTTGGCTTTGCCAAGAGCCTGTCCGATGCGGTGGAGAACGGCTACCAGTGGAAGTCTGATCGCGGCCTGGCCATCGTCAAAACCGCCATTGTTTCCATCGAATACGACGCGAACACCCGTGAACTGCTCAAGACCGTGCAACGCGCCGATGCGCTGTCGGGCGCGCGCGGCAATTCCAATCTGCAGGCCAGCGTGGCGGCGGGCATGCAAGCGGCCGGTGAGAACGGCGGTGCAGCCGGCATGATGGGCATTGGCATGGCCTCGGGCATGATGGGCGGCATGGCGGGCTTGCAGCAGCCCGTTCCGCCGCCTTCGCCCGCCGCGCCGGCAGCGGATGACCCGATCGCCAAGTTGAAGAAGGCCAAGGAGATGCTGGATCTTGGCTTGATCACGCAGGCCGATTACGACGCCGTCAAAGCCAAGGCGCTGGGTCTGTAAGCCGGCCGCTGCACCTGCCATGGCGAAGTCCGACATTCCCTCCTATACCGGTCCGGGCTCGCCGCGTGACGTGCCGCCGCCATCGGGCAGTTTCGGGGTAGACCCCAGCACCCTGCCCAAACCCATCCGGGATGAATTGCAGGCGCCAGACCCGGTCGCCATCAATACGTCCGCCGAAGAGCTCAAGGACGGCCTCAACCGCTGCCCGAAATGCGGTGCGACGGATATCAAGCAAAAGCCGGGCAGCGACATGCTGATCTGCCTGTACTGCCGCAACGAATGGCTCGGCAAGCGGGTCGAAGAGGAGTTCGGACTCGGCGAGGGGATAGCCCAACTCAAGGGCACGGTCATATCGTCCGGGGCGCGGAACATCGCGGCCGATGCCGTGAGCCTGATGAGCTTTAAGTGCACCGGTTGCGGTGCAGAGGTCACGATCAACACCGAAAACGCCATGACAGCGCGCTGCCACTGGTGCCGCCATGTCTTTGGCGTCAACGAGCAGGTGGACAACGGCGCGGTGCCCGACGCGGTGCTGCCCTTCCACATCCAGAAGGACGACGCGGTCGCCCGCATCCACCAGTTCGTGGGCAAGCGGCGTATGTTTGCGATCAAGGCCTTTAAGGAACAATTCACACCCGAGAACGTGATCGGGGTTTACCTGCCTTACATGATCGTGGACGGCAATACGAGCGTTGATGTCGCCGGCCAGGGCGAGATCGAGACGCGCCGCTACACGCGGGGCAACGACAAGAACAAAACGACTTACTACGATGCCGACGTGTACCAAGTCGAGCGGCACGTAGATTTCACCGTGGATGACCTGCCGCTGGAATCGTCCGCCGCACGCGGCAACCTGGACACGCGTACGAATACCAACAACATCATTAACACCATCCTGCCGTTCGACACCAAGAACGCTGTGAAGTGGAACGCGTCCTACCTCGCAGGTTTTAGTACGGAGAAGCGTGACAGCGACGTAGAGCAACTTCGTCCGCGTTTGGAAGACCAGTTGCTGTCGATCGCCCGGGCCCAGGTCGAAGCATCGGTGAACCACTACGACCGCGGCGTACGCTGGGAGCACGAACGCGTCGAAGTACACGGGACGCGCTGGGTATCCATGTACCTGCCGGTGTGGCTCTACTCCTACCACCAGCCGGGCAGCAACGGCGGCCTGCTGCACTACATCGCGGTGAACGGGCGCACCGGAGAAACCATGGGCAGCGTGCCGATACAGCACTGGAAGCTCCTGCTCGCCGCATTGACCGTTGGCACCTTTATTGAAGGCCTTGCACTCTGGTTTTTAGGAGTCTCCTTATGAGTGAAGACAGCGGACTCTGGTTGCTGCTGGCCGGCCCGGCCGGTGCCACCGGGCTGTACTGGGCCTTGTACCGGTATTACCGCAACACAGATAAATCGCATGCTTTCGAGCGAGAAACCGCCGTCGAGGCCAAGCCAGTGACCGGCTCGGATAGACAAGTCGACGAGGTGATCGGCACGCAGCGAACACGCATACCCGACGACAACGTGCGGGAGTACCGCAAACGTGTGAAGCGTCTGTAGTCCTGCTAGGCGGCACTCTCTGGAAGGGGTAGACTGGTTTAGCCAATCCCCAAACCCCATGCTCGATCTTCCGACCTTGTTGCTGGTTCAGATCTGCTTCACGCTGCTGATCACGCTTCTGCTGACCAGCATTGCGCTGACCGGCAATGCGTCCGGCGAACAGCGTTTGTGGGCTGTTGGCAATATGGTGACCTGCCTAGGTCTGGCCGTTGGAGCGGCAGAAAGCCTGCCGGTGTGGGTGCACGGTGCGCTGAGTTACGGAATGATGGCCTGCGGCCTAGCGCTGGTATGGCGCGGTGTCTGCGCGTTCTGCGGCCACGGTTTGTCTACCCGTTACGTCGTGTTGATTTCTGTGGCGGGCGCGCTCTTGTCGGGATATTTTGCGGTGATTGACCCCATCCTGCGCAGTAGATTGTTGGTCACAGGCCTGTTTTTCGGCGCGTTGAATTTGGCCTGCGCCTGGACTCTGTGGTCTCGGTTGCAGGACGAGGCACGCAAAGTGATGTGGGCCTCCTTGCTGGGATTCGTGGGGCTGGGAGTAGCTCTGATTGTTCGTAGTCTCTACATTGCCCTGCCAGCGTTTGCGACGGCGGAGGTTGCACAAACCGATTTGGTGCAAAGCGTCACCATGCTGATCATCCCCATCGCGCAGGTCAGTATTGGTTTTGGCCTGATTGTGATGGTGACGCACCGCTACGCGCACAAGTTGAACCGCCTGTCCATGCTAGACCCCCTTACCGGCGCCTACAACCGCTCAGGGATGGAGCGTATGGCCTTGCGCACATTGAACCGTGCACGCCAGGCAGGTCGCAGTGTGTGCGTTGCCATGGTGGACGCAGACCATTTCAAGGCCATCAACGACCAGTATGGCCATCCCACAGGCGATATCGTGCTGCGACACTTGGTGGAGGTCCTC
>JAXHOO010000009.1:0-41856 GCA_034519365.1 Rhodoferax sp.
CAGTTACGCTTGTCTTCGTCGATTTCCAGAACCATGACTTCGACTTCGTCACCCAAGGCAACGATCTTCGAAGGCGCAACGTTCTTGTTGGTCCAGTCCATTTCGGACACGTGCACCAAGCCTTCAATTCCTGGCTCGAGTTCCACAAACGCGCCGTAGTCGGCGATGTTGGTGATCTTGCCGAACATGCGGGTACCTTGGGGGTAACGGCGGTTCACGCCCATCCAAGGATCGTCGCCCATTTGCTTCAGACCCAGAGACACGCGGTTCTTTTCGGTGTCGAACTTCAGGATCTTGGCAGTGATTTCTTGGCCAGCGGTCACCACTTCGGATGGGTGACGGACACGGCGCCATGCCATGTCGGTGATGTGCAGCAGGCCGTCGATACCGCCCAAGTCCACGAACGCACCGTATTCAGTGATGTTCTTGACCACGCCTTGGACCACAGAACCTTCTTTGAGGGTCTGCATCAGCTTAGCGCGCTCTTCGCCCATGGAGGCTTCGACCACGGCACGGCGGGACAACACGACGTTGTTGCGCTTGCGGTCCAGCTTGATAACCTTGAATTCCAAGGTTTTGTTTTCGTACGGAGACAGGTCTTTGGTAGGACGTGTGTCCACCAACGAACCTGGCAGGAAAGCACGGATGCCGTTGACCAGAACGGTCAGGCCGCCCTTGACCTTGCCGGAGGTGGTGCCGGTGACAAATTCGCCGGACTCCAGGGCCTTTTCCAGGCTCATCCAGGAAGCCAAACGCTTGGCCTTGTCGCGGGACAGGATGGTGTCGCCATAGCCGTTTTCCACGGAGTCAATGGCCACGGAAACGAAGTCACCGACTTGGACTTCGAGTTCGCCCTTGTCGCTCTTGAATTCTTCGATTGGCACGTAGGCTTCAGACTTGAGGCCGGCGTTGACAACGACGAAGCTGTGCTCGATACGGACGACTTCAGCGGTGATAACTTCACCGGTGCGCATTTCCGAGCGTTGTAGCGATTCTTCAAATAGGGCTGCGAAAGATTCAGACATGAGGTGTGCGGTTTGCACCGCGGGGTTAAGTTAACGAACCCCGAGGCTGGTGCGCATGCAGCGCGAAAAGAGCCTTGGGGACCATACAAAGGCACATACCTTTGTTTTACCAACAAACTTTCTGGCAGGTGCTAGAAAGCTTGCTTGTCTTGCCACCAACGTAATACGGTTTCCACCGACGAAGCGACGGTCAAATCCGAGTTATCCAGTAGCAAGGCATCTTGCGCGGGCTTCAAAGGGGCAACTGCACGGGAGGCATCCCGGGCGTCGCGCGCTTCCAAGTCCGCACGAAGACTGTCGAGTGTAGTTGAAATTCCTTTTGAAATCAACTGCTTATAGCGCCGTTCGGCGCGACAGGCGGCACTGGCGGTGAGGTAAACCTTCAGCGGAGCATCCGGAAAGATCACGGTACCCATGTCGCGCCCGTCGGCCACTAGACCGGGAAGTTGGCGAAAACCACGTTGCAGTTCGACCAAGGCTTTGCGCACGGCAGGAAAGGCGGAGACCTTGGAGGCGTTCATACCAGCCTCTTCGGTGCGAATCGCGTCACTGACATCTTCTTCGGCCAGCCAGATATGGCTACCTTCGAAGTGAATGGGAAGTGTGCGCAGCAGTTTGACGATGGCCTGCTCGTTGGTTACCTCCAATGGCAGACCGGCGCGGGTTGCAGCCAGTCCGGTGATGCGGTACAGCGAGCCGGAGTCCAAAAAGTGGTAACCCAGCTGGGCTGCCAAGGCGGCTGCCAAGGTGCCTTTGCCCGATGCTGTGGGGCCGTCCACGCAGATCACCGGAACGGTCTGGTCGGGCGTGCTGGTGACCGAAAACAAGGTTTCAAAATAGTCTGGGAAGGTCTTGGCCACGCATTTGGGGTCTTCAATGCGCACCGGCAGGCCCGCCGGGTTGAAGGCCGCCAATGAGAAGCACATGGCGACGCGGTGATCGTCATAGGTGTGAATGGGCGCGGTTGTCCACGCCGCAGGCGTGGCGGGCGGAGTGACTTGCAGGAAGTCTGCGCCTTCCACGACCGTGGCGCCTAGCTTGCGCAGCTCGGTGGCCATGGCGGCGATGCGGTCGGTTTCCTTGACGCGCCAGCTGGCAATGTTGCGCAGGGTGGTGGTGCCGTCGGCATACAGGGCCATCACGGCAAGCGTCATGGCAGCATCGGGAATGTGGTTGCAGTCCAAGTTCACCGCACGCAGGGGCCAGGCGCCGCGCTGCACCTGTAGCCAGTTGGGTCCACTCTCTACCTTGGCGCCCATGGCTTGGGCCGCTTCCACAAAGCGAATGTCGCCCTGAATTGATGCCGCTCCGACGCCTTGGATTTTTATGCCATTTTGGCCTGTAACCCCTGTCGATATTGCGCCAAGCGCTATGAAATAACTAGCAGAAGAGGCGTCGGCTTCGACATGAACGTCGCCGGGGGAGCGCAGCTGGCTGTGGGCTGGGATGGTGAAACGCGCCCAACCGTCGCGTGCCACCGTCACGCCAAACTGCGCGAGCATATTGAGGGTGATTTCAATGTACGGCCGGGAAATCAGTTCGCCCACCACCTCAATCACCACATCGTCACGCGCCACCAAGGGGAGGGCCATCAGCAGTGCGGTCAAGAATTGGCTGGATACGTCGCCACGCACCCGGATGGGCGCACTCAGATCTAACGTGGGGCGGCCAATGCGCAGTGGCGGAAAGCCCGGGTTGCCCAAGTAATCGATATGGCAACCCAGCTGACGCAGGGCGTCGACCAAGTCGCCGATGGGGCGTTCGTGCATGCGGGGCACACCGCTCAAGCCAAAGTCACCACCCAGAACGGCAAGCGCAGCGGTCAGGGGGCGCATGGCCGTGCCAGCGTTGCCCAGAAATAAATCGGCTTTGGCGATGGGCAGCTTGCCCCCCAGGCCGGTAATGCGCACCGTGCCACCACTTTCATCCACGCCGCAGCCCAATGTGCGCAGCGCAAACAACATCACCCGTGTGTCATCCGATTCCAGCAGATCGTGGATGGTGGTGGTGCCAGCGCTCAAGGCGGCCAGCAGCAGCACTCGGTTCGAGATGCTTTTGGAGCCGGGGAGGGTGACGGTGCCAGCGGCGTGGGCCAGCGGCGGGATATCCAAAAAAGCGGTGGAGAACATTATTTATTGAGTTTGGACGACATGGTCCAGTTGGCGCGGGCTAGGCTCGCCTGTTCAATCAGACCTTCCAAGGCGTCGCCGTTGCCGCTGGAAATCATGAGCTCCATCGCCTGCAGCGTGCGTTGGAAGATGCGGCTTTGCTCCAGCAACTCTTCGCGGTTGGAGATCATGATGTCGCGCCACACCTTGGGGTCGCTGGCCGCAATGCGAGTGAAGTCCCGAAACCCTGGGCCTGCCAGTGACAGGTAGTCTTGGCCTTGCGGTTGGCTGGCGATGCCGTTCATCAGCGCGAAGGCAATCAGGTGGGGCAGGTGGCTGACAGAGGCAAACGCTGCATCATGCTGTTCGGGCGACATTTGAAGTACACGGCAACCCAACGCCGTCCAGACGTCCACCGCCTTTTGGAGTTGCACTGTCAGTGTGCGCTCAATGGGGGTTAGGATGATTTGACGGCCCGTGTACAGGTCAGCGTCGGCGTGTTCTACGCCAGACAGTTCCTTGCCCGCAATCGGGTGCGCCGGCACAAACGATCCAATGTGCTCGCGCAGCCCTCGGCGGCCTGCGTCAATCACGTCGCGTTTGGTGGAGCCCACGTCCATGATTAGCATTTGGGGGGTGACCAAATGCTTGATGGCTTTGAAGGTGGCCTCAGTGGCCGAGACGGGCACCGCAATCAGGACGATGTCGGCGCCCGAGACGGCCAGCAAAGCCGAGGGGGCCTCAATGTCAATGACGCCCATCTGACGTGCGCGTTCGGTGGTGCTGGGGGACTTGCTATAGCCCACCACGCGTTTGACCAGGCCGGCCTTTTTCAGGGCCAACGCAAACGAGCCGCCCATCAAGCCGCAACCGATCAAACCAAGCTGTTCAAACATAAGGGGTCCTGCAGGTAGGCTTTAGTCGGCGAGCGGGTAGGTGCCGAGCACCTTGTAGAACGCACACAGTCGTGCCAAATCTTGCAACGCGGCCGCCACATGGGGCTGGGACGGATGGCCTTGCAGATCGATATAAAAATAGTATTCCCATTGGCCGGAGCGCGCGGGGCGCGATTCAAACCGGGTCATGGAGACACCGTGTAATTTCAGCGGCACCAGCATGTCGTGCACTGCGCCGGGCTGGTTGGGCACCGAGACGACCAAACTGGTGCAGTCCTTGCCCGTGGCCTCGGGCGCGGGCAACACCGTGGGCAGGCACACCACCACAAACCGCGTGCGGTTAAAGGCCTCGTCTTGGATCGCATGGGAGGCGATGTGCAGGCCAAATTCCGAACCCGCCCGCTCGCTGGCAATGGCGGCCCAAGTGGGGTTGGTGGCGGCTTGGCGTGCGCCTTCGGCGTTGCTGGAGACGGCGCGCCGCTCGGCGTGCGGCAGGTGGGTAGTTAGCCATTGTTGGCATTGGGCTAGCGCCTGGGGGTGGGCTAGCACGACTTCGATAGTCTCCAGCGACGCTGTGTTGCGCAGCAAGTGGTGGCGCACCAGCAGGCTGATTTCGCCGACGATGTGCAGCGGGGAATTGAGCAGCAGATCCAGCGAGCGGGTGACGACGCCTTCGGTGCTGTTCTCTACCGGGATAACGCCAAATTCTGCAGAGCCAGCCGTCGCGGCATGGAATACTTCGTCGAAGTTGGCGCAGGGCACATGTTGAATGCTGGAGCCGAAGAAGCGCAGCGCGGCCTCCTCGCTGAAGGTGCCTTTGGGGCCGAGGTACGCCACCCGTTGCGGCGCCTCCAACGCGCGGCAGGCCGACATAATTTCGCGCCAGATGACGGCGACGCTGTCAGGCTTCAATGCGCCTGGGTTGGATTGCTGCAATTTCGCAATGACCTGCGCCTCGCGCTCTGGGCGAAATACCGCCGAGCCTTCTATTTTTTTGAGTTCGCCGACTTCGTGGGCAAGGGCTGCGCGCTGGCTCAGCAGCGCCAGCAGGTTTTGGTCGACCGCGTCGATCAAAACGCGCAATTCGGGGAGGGGGCGTGCCATGGGAGAGGGGGCTCAGCCGTGGGTGCGTTCGAACGCTTGCATGTATCGAACCAAAGTTTGCACGCCCTCTAGGGGCATGGCGTTGTAAATGCTGGCGCGCATGCCGCCGACGGACTTGTGGCCTTTGAGTTGCAACAGACCTGCGGCTTTGGCGCCGGCCAGAAAGGCGTCATTGAGCGTTTCGTCGCGCAAGAAGAATGGCACGTTCATGCGCGAGCGCGCGTTGCGTGCCACACCGTTCAAATAGAAACCAGAAGCGTCAATAGTTTCGTACAGCAACTCGGCCTTGGCGATGTTGCGCGCTTCCATGGCGGCGATACCGCCCTGGCGCTTAAGCCACTTAAACACCAAGCCCGCCATGTAAATGGAATAGGTCGGAGGCGTGTTGAACATCGAGCCGTTGTCGGCAACAGTCTCATAGTTGAAGGCGCTGGGGCAGGCGGGCAGGGCGTGCCCCAGAAGGTCTTCGCGCACCACCACCAAGGTCAGGCCGGCAGGCCCCAGGTTTTTCTGGGCGCCGCCAAAGGCGAGGCCCACTTTGGTCCAGTCGACGGGGCGGGATGCCACATGCGAAGAAAAGTCGATGACCAGTTCAGCCTGAGAGCCCAACGCTTTCAGGTCGGGCAGGGACTGAAACTCAATGCCGTTGATGGTTTCGTTCGTGCACAGGTGCACGTAACTGGCTTGGTCGTTGAGTTGCCAACTGCTGGCGGTTGGAATCGAGGTGAAGCCAGCGGCTTTGTCGCTCGCCGCGATAGCGGCATGGCAGTATTTGCCCGCTTCCTTGTGTGACTTTTCGCTCCAGCTGCCGGTCACCACAAAGTCGGCGCTACCGGTGCCACCCGTGGGGGCCCGCACAGCGCAGAGGTTCAGCGGAACGATGGCGTTCTCGGCCAAACCACCGCCTTGCATGAACAAAATTTTGAAGTGGGCGGGCACCGCCAGCAGTTCACGCAGGTCCGCCTCGGCCGCATCGCAAATGCTTTGGAACTCCTTGCCCCGGTGGCTCATTTCCATCACGCCCATGCCGCAACGTTGGCCGCTGGCATCGGGCCAGTCCAACATCTCGTCGGCAGCTTTCGCTAGTACCTCGACTGGCATGGTGGCCGGTCCGGCCGAGAAGTTAAAAGGGCGATGCATCTACGTTTATGTGTCAAATAGGGCTCTAGCCCTCATGGAATATGCGCAAGCAGCTATCAATTTGGTAGTTATTCGGTTGGGTCACCAGCGTCGGGCGCTGCTTCTTCACCTTCACTCATGTCACTGTCGGCAGGGTTGGCATCGTTTTCCACAATCCGTTGCAGGCCGCTCAGCTTGGAACCCTCGTCCAAGCCGATCAGCGTCACACCTTGTGTCGCACGGCCCATCTCACGGATCTCTGCAACTCGGGTGCGTACCAATACGCCCTTGTCAGTGATCAGCATGATTTCGTCGTCGGCGTGGACTAGCGTGGCAGCGACCACTTTGCCGTTGCGCTCGGACTGTTGGATGGCGATCATGCCTTTGGTGCCCCGGCCGTGGCGCGTGTACTCGGTGATGCTGGTGCGCTTGCCGTAGCCGTTTTCCGTGGCGGTTAGTACGCTTTGCTGCTCGTCTTCGGCAACCAGCATGGCGATCACGCTTTGGGTTTCATCCAGCATCATGCCGCGCACGCCGCGTGCATTGCGTCCCATGGGGCGCACATCGTTTTCGTCAAAGCGTACCGCCTTACCGCCGTCACTGAACAGCATGACGTCATGCTCCCCGTCAGTCAGCGCCGCGCCAATCAGGAAGTCGCCTTCGTCCAAGTCCACGGCAATGATGCCGGCCTTGCGTGGGTTGCTGAACTCGTCCAGTGCCGTCTTTTTGACCGTGCCCATGCGGGTGGACATGAACACATAGTGGTCGGCCGGGAAGCTGCGGTTGTCACCAGTCAGCGCCAGCACGACAGTGATTTTTTCGCCTTCTTGTAGCGGGAACATGTTGACGATAGGGCGGCCGCGCGAACCGCGCGAACCAGCGGGTACTTCCCAAACCTTGAGCCAATACAGACGGCCGCGGTTCGAGAAACACAGCAGGTAGTCGTGCGTGTTGGCCACAAAAAGCTGGTCGACCCAGTCGTCTTCTTTGGTGGCAGTGGCCTGCTTGCCGCGTCCACCGCGCTTTTGCGCGCGGTATTCGTTGAGGGGCTGGCTTTTGATGTAGCCGCTATGGCTCATGGTCACCACCATGTCAGTGGGGGTGATCAAGTCTTCGGTGGACAGGTCAAACGAAGAGTGTTCGACCAAGCTGCGGCGCGCGCCGATCTTGGTCTGACCAAACTCTTGTTTTACGTGGCCCAGCTCTTCCGTGATGATGGTGGAGACGCGAGCGGGCTTGGCCAAGATGTCGAGCAAGTCTTCGATCTCACCCATGACCTCTTTGTACTCGGACACCACTTTGTCTTGTTCCAGACCGGTCAGGCGTTGCAGGCGCATCTGCAAGATTTCTTGCGCCTGGGTGTCTGACAGGCGGTACAAGCCGTCCGAGCCCATGCCAAATTCTTTTTCCAGGCCGTCGGGACGGTAGTCGTCCGCATTCACCACGCCACCATCGGCACGGGTGCGGGTCAGCATCTCTCGGACCAGCTTGCTGTCCCAAGGGCGGGTCATCAGTTCGACCTTGGCAACCGGCGGTGTGGGTGATTCGCGGATGATGCGAATGAACTCGTCAATATTGGCCATGGCCACGGCCAGACCTTCGAGCACATGGCCGCGCTCGCGCGCTTTGCGCAGGTTGAACACGGTGCGGCGTGTCACTACTTCGCGGCGGTGGTTCAGGAAGACCTCGATCAGGTCTTTCAGGTTGCACAGCTTGGGCTGGCCATTCACCAGCGCCACCATGTTGATACCAAAGGTATCTTGCAACTGGGTCTGCTTGTACAGGTTGTTCAGCACCACCTCAGGCACTTCGCCGCGCTTGAGCTCAATCACCAAACGCATGCCCGACTTGTCGGACTCGTCCTGAATGTGGCTGATGCCTTCGATCTTCTTCTCGTGTACCAGCTCGGCCATGCGTTCCTGCAAGGTCTTTTTGTTGACCTGGTAGGGCAGTTCGTCAACGATGATGGCTTGGCGTTGGCCCTTGTCGATGTCCTCAAAGTGGCATTTGGCGCGCATGACGACGCGACCGCGACCTGTGCGGTAGCCGTCCTTCACGCCATTGATGCCGTAAATGATGCCGGCAGTGGGGAAGTCGGGTGCCGGGATGATTTCCATCAACTCGTCGATGGAGGCTTCCGGACTTTTGAGCAAATGCAGGCAGGCGTCGACAACTTCGTTGAGGTTGTGCGGGGGGATGTTGGTGGCCATACCGACGGCAATACCGCCTGAGCCATTGACCAACAGGTTGGGAATGCGCGTAGGCATTACCAAGGGTTCTTTTTCTGAGCCGTCGTAGTTGGGGCCGAAATCTACGGTTTCCTTGTCCAGATCGGCCAGCAATTCGTGTGCAATCTTGGCTAAGCGGATTTCGGTGTAGCGCATGGCGGCGGCGTTGTCGCCGTCCACCGAGCCAAAGTTGCCCTGACCATCCACCAGCATGTGGCGCATAGAGAAATCTTGCGCCATCCGAACGATGGTGTCGTACACCGACTGGTCGCCGTGCGGGTGGTACTTACCAATCACATCGCCGACGATACGGGCAGATTTCTTGTAGGCCCGGTTCCAGTCGTTGTTGAGCTCGTGCATCGCAAACAGCACGCGTCGGTGCACCGGCTTCAGGCCGTCCCGCGCATCGGGCAGGGCGCGGCCCACAATCACGCTCATCGCGTAATCGAGGTAACTGCGCCGCATTTCCTCTTCAAGGCTGATGGGCAGGGTTTCTTTGGCGAACTGGGTCATGGAGGGGCTACACCGGTGTCGAGGACAACCGCCGATTCTACGGCCGCAGACGTGTGGCATGAGAGCAACATTTGTCTCCATATGCTGACTGCCTTATGGTCGCGCCTGAGACTTGTTTGTCTGAAACACGTAAGCGCTGTGGCACAATGTGTTGAACGCCTTTGGTGCAAAAGACTAAAGCGTCCCGTCATTTTTCGCAGCCTAGCTGCAGTTTGTCCCGATAAAGGAAGGTCTCATGAAACAATTGAACAAAGTAGCAGTCCTGATCGCTGCTGCCGTATTGGCAACTGCCGCTGGCGCACAAGAAATCCACAACTGGCGCAATGCTGGCGGCGATGTCTGGAAGAATGCTTCCGGCGAATGCTGGCGTGATGCGAGCTGGACACCTGCTACCGCAGCTGCCGGTTGCGATGGTGCTTTGGCTATGGCCCCTAAAGCTGCTGAGCCAGCAATGGCCGCTGCCCCAGCTGCCGCAGCCGCTGCGACTGCTGCCGCAAAAGCGCCTATGGCCGCTGCTAGCAAAGTAACTTACGCTGCTGACGCGTTTTTCGATTTTGACAAGTCGGTTCTGAAGGCCGAAGGCAAAGCCAAGTTGGACGACTTGGTTGGCAAAGTCAAGGGCATCAACTTGGAAGTCATCATCGCTGTGGGTCACACTGACACCACTGGTCCAGATGGCTACAACCAAAAGCTGTCGGTTGCACGCTCTGAAGCTGTGAAGGCTTACTTGGTGTCCAAGGGCATCGAAAAGAACCGTGTTTACACCGAAGGCAAGGGCGAGAAGCAACCTGTTGCTGACAACAAGACCAAAGAAGGTCGCGCTAAGAACCGCCGCGTAGAAATCGAAGTGGTCGGCACTCGCGCTAACTAATTCGCCTCCTAGGCTAATAGAAAGAACCCGCTTCGGCGGGTTTTTTCTTGTCCCGCGTACTATGACACCATGACTGCTACCCTGAACGCTGACCCCGCAGAACTCGCCAAATTTTCTGAACTGGCCCACCGTTGGTGGGACACCGAGAGCGAGTTCCGTCCACTCCACCAAATCAACCCCTTGCGTCTGGGATGGATTCAAAGCTTTATCGGCCTGCGAGACCTGACCGCTCTGGATGTTGGATGCGGTGGTGGTATCTTGGCCGACTCCGTGGCACGCCAAGGTGCGAAGGTGACTGGAATTGACCTGTCCACCAAAGCGCTGCGCGTGGCCCAAATGCACGCGCTGGAAGCGCAGACGCCCAACGTGATGTACGAAGAAATCAGTGCAGAGGCGATGGCTGCACGCCAACCTGCATCGTTCGACGTGGTGACCTGTATGGAAATGCTGGAGCATGTCCCAGACCCAGCCTCGGTGGTGCGAGCCTGCGCTGATCTCGCAAAACCTGGGGGGTGGGTGTTCTTCTCCACCCTCAGTCGCAATCCCATGGCTTTTTTTCAGGCGATTTTGGGTGCGGAATATGTCTTGGGCTTGCTGCCCAGGGGAACGCACGAGTACGCCAAGATGTTGCGCCCCAGTGAGTTGGCCTTGTTTTGCCGTGAAGCTGGGCTAGAAGTGCACCGTAGCCGGGGCATGGGCTACAACCCCCTCACGCGCCGTTACGCCCTGACGGACAGCACCCGGGTGAACTACTTGCTGGCCACCCGCAAACCGCTGGTGGGCGCATGAACGTGTTGTTCACCCAGACCAAGGCCGTCCTGTTTGACCTTGACGGCACGTTAATCGACAGCGCACCTGACTTGGGGGCCGCCGCCGACTCCATGCGAACGGACCGGGGCATGCCGTCGCTGTCGGCCGCGCTCTACCGCCCCTTGGCTGGCGCTGGTGCTCGGGGCATGTTGCATGTGGCTTTCGGCGTGACACCACAAGACACAGGTTATGAGGCACTACGTGATGAGTTCTTCAGCAACTACGAACGCCGCATGACCCATAGCACCTACGCGTTTGAGGGTGTCGCAGAGTTGTTGGCCGCCATAGCCGCCAAGGGCTTGCCGTGGGGCGTAGTGACCAATAAGTCCCAACGGTTTACCAACCCGTTGACGGCGGCCATGCCGATGTTCGCGACGGCGGGCACGATTGTGAGTGGCGACACCACAGCCCACGCCAAACCCCATCCAGCACCATTGTTCGAGGCCGCACGCCAGTTGGGTATTGCCCCCGAGGCCTGTGTGTATGTGGGGGATGATGAACGGGACATCGTGGCGGGCAAAGCAGCTGGTATGCGTACCGTTGCAGCCACTTACGGCTATTTGGGCCAGCAAACCGATGTGGCAGCGTGGAATGCAGACCTGACAATTAATTCCCCGCTGGCCCTATTGCAATGGCTGGCAAAGGCCTAAAATACACACCCTAGGGGCTGCACTGGTTTCGACGTGGATTGGAATCGCTGTGGTGCATGTCGAGCTGAATGCGCTCGTAAAACAGATTCAAACAAACTAACTGCAAACGACGAACGTTTCGCACTCGCTGCTTAATTGCCAGTGAGGCTCACAACAGCAAGCCGATAGGCTGGGCAAGGGTGGCGCAAGCCGTCCAGGCTGTGGGCTAATTTCATTCGGCTGGACCTGCCTTGGGTGACTTGGGGTGGGTCGAGACAATAGGTTACTGGCGTTCGGTGTAGCGTGCGACTGCGCGATGCCGAACGTAAGACTCAAATCAGACCGCTAAACATGTAGATCTGCGCGTGGAAGGTTTGCGGACGCGGGTTCAAATCCCGCCAGCTCCACCATTACCCCGGACAAAGGCCGCTAACTAGCAATGGTTAGTGGCCTTTTTCTTTAAGAAATTTTGGTCCATCGCCATTTGCAACCACTTGCCTTTCCATGAACATCACTGTTAACGAAGAACTGCTTGCCTACATCGACCCACTCACCACGGATGAGCATGACGCCTTAGAGCGTAGTTTGTTGGCCGAGGGATGCCGTGACGCTTTGGTGCTGTGGGGTGATGTCTTGGTAGATGGGCACAACCGCTATGGCATTTGCCGTAAGCACGGAATCTCTTTCAGTACCGTGCAGAACACCCTGTTCAAGTCCATCGAGGATGTACACCTGTGGATGATTGAGCAGCACCTAGGGCGGCGCAGTTTGTCCGACTTTCAGCGTGGTGTGCTGGCCTTGCGCAAGAAGGGCATCCTGGCTGATCGCACTCCATCCTCTGGCGGCGCCGAGTCCACCGATCCCAGCTCGGCGCCAGCGCCTGCAACACCCGAGCCCAGAGTCTCACGAGAGACCATCGCCAAAGAGGCGCGCATCAGCAGCGCTGCCATGGGTCACATTGAGAAAATTCAGAAATCGGGGGCGCCAGAGCTGGTGGCTGCGGTCAAGGCTGGGGAGATATCCATGAACGCCGCCGCGACCGTGGCGTCACTCCCCATGGAAGACCAAGTGGCAGCTGTTGCAGGAGGGCGGAAGGAATTGCGCCAGGTGGCGCGGCAAGTGCGAGAAGCCAAGGCGGTGGAGCGGTCTGAGCCTGAAACACCGGCGGGAATCATCGCCAGACTTCAGCAGACCGTTTCCGAGCTGAGGTTGGAGAACGCCGCGCTCAAAGAAAAGTTGGCAGCGTTGAACCCTTGAAGCGCCGTGAGACGCCAAGAATACCAATGAAAAGTGCCTATAACCCCCGTCGATATTGCGCAAACAGCTATATAAATAATAGCTAATTGAAGCTGCTGGACCGGTCAGGTCGGCGCAAAGCCTTGGTTTCCGAGCGGCGCGCTTTGCCTTCCATGCGGCGCTGGCGGGCGCCGTAGCTGGGTTTGGTGGGCTTGCGCGGCAGCGGTACGGCGGCAGCGGCTTCGATGATGCTGTGCAGCCGTGCGTAGGCGTCCAGCTTGTTCATTTCTTGGGTGCGGTGCTGTTGCGCCTTGAGGACCAGTACGCCGTCTTTGGTGATGCGCTGGTCCGCAGCGGCCAGCAAGCGCTCTTTGATATCCGCTGGCAGGGACGACGCGGCAATGTCAAAGCGCAGATGAATAGCGCTGGACACTTTGTTGACGTTTTGCCCGCCCGCACCTTGGGCGCGGATGGCGCTGATGCTGACCTCGTCTTCGCGCAGTTCAAACGCGGGCAGTGCGGATTTCGTCATAGCGCGGGGGTTGGCAGCCGGGGCGGCTGCAGTTGATCGCGGCCGCTTGCATGGCATCTTGCAGGGTCTGGCTGACTCGGGAGGCAGAGTCCTCTGGAAAAGTCGCCCAATCACCGAGGCAATTTCCCCAAAAGGTGTCGCCCGCGCCCACGGTGTCTACAACGTCGGTAGGCGGCACTTCGGCACTGGCCTGCGCGCCGTCCACTTCCAGCCACGCGCCTTGGCCACCAAAGGTAAGCGCAATCCGGCTGCAACCTAGTGCTCGAAAGTGGTCCGCAATGGTAGGGCTTTGGGCGCGTTCGCAGGTGCCAAATCCCAGCAGCTCCAAGTCTTCGTCACTGGCCTTGATCCAGTCGGCGAGGCGGCTAGCAGCGTGGACGGCTGCTACGTACCGCGCCAAATCTGCCGCCAACTTCGGGCGCAAGTTGGTGTCGATGCTGATGGTCCAACCTAGGCGTTTGGCGCCTTCCAAAATCGGCAGTACTTTGTCGTGCTCGGGCGGCAGCAGCATGAGTGAGCCTGAATGCAGCACCCCGGGCGGTAGCTCTTGCAATTGCGCCAATACGGAGGCGACGCTGTAGTCCCGGTCGGCAATGCCTTCGCGGTAAAAACCGTAGCTGGGCTGCCCCGCGTGCATTTGAATAACGGCCAGCGAGGTGGGCAGGCTGGAGCGTCCCCCGGACAAGGTGACGTCATCCTGCTCTAACTGGGTAGCCAAGCGACGACCAAACGCATCGTCCGATAACGGGTTGAGATAGCTCACCTTGGCGCCACGCAACGCAGCAGCGCGGGCCAAATTAAAGGGGCTGCCGCCGAGCAGTGGTAGCAGGCTACCGTCGGCTTGGGCGATGCAGTCCATCAAGGCTTCACCGAGGACGGAAATAGTGAGTGGCATGGTGTGTGGTTGCGTTCAGCAGGCGATGGCGCGCAGCTTAACCTCGAATGCGCACTGCGAGCTAAACACGGCCGCCAATTCCATATACCGGTTTGACCTTACCCACCCCAGGCGGGCTTTCAGAAACCAAGGTCAGGCTGCTCAGGGTTTGAGTTCGCTCACCCGACTGTCCAGCGGGCTGATGAATGAATTTATTTCCCAGCCGGATGCCAGACGGCTTTCCGGAAAGTCCGGCAGCAGCGGTGCGGGAGCGGAGGCGCTTGCTTCTGCCTCTGCTTCTTTGCTCTGCCGGCGGCGGGTGACGACGGCGTGCAGGTGCTCCCGTACATCTTGAAAGCGGGACTCCAGCGGCGGGTCCGCGGGCGGGTTGGCGGCGTGTTCGCCCAAAAAAGCAGTCCGGATTTGGCTCAGGTGGGGCAGGTTGGCCGGGTCAACAACCCAGTAGCGCACATCACACTGGTCCAGCAGGCTGTGTTTGAGGGTTTGGTTGCTCATGGACAGGCCGTTGGGGCCGGGCACGTCAATGCAGCCAATGACTTTGCCGTCTAGGCTACAGACGGTGAAGGTGCAATACACGCCGTTGAGCAACTTGTACCAGTGCCGGGCGTCTTCCCGTTGTACCGGGGCGGTGAAGCGGGTAACCGGGAGCTTGATCAAGACTTGCTGGTCGAACATGACCTTGGTCAGCCAGATCCAGACCCGCCGCTCTTGGGAGTTGACCAAGGGACGCGGTTTAAGTGGCCAACTCGTGGGAATCTTGCGCTTTTCCTGCTCTAAGCGCTGCTGGCGCCAAAAAAGCAGGCCGGCGCCCACCAATAGCCCGAGGAAAAAAGAAAGCAACATGTACACCGCCCTGAAAGTGAGTCCATCTGCGTGGCTCTGTGTTTGGGCAAAAGTTTACAGGGCTTTGGCATTTTCGTCAGCTTGTATAAATGGCTTCAATAGCGCTTTGGTGGGTCCGGAGAAGTTTGACCAAGCTCGGGTCGAGGTGGCTGCCTGCGAGGTTATAAACCTCGGCTAACGCTTTACCTAGCGGCCAGGCGGGCTTGTAGCAGCTGCTGCTGACCAGGGAATCCAGTACGTCAGCGACGGCGCAGATGCGCCCCGCCTGGCTGATGGCCTCGCCCGCCAGGCCTTTGGGGTAGCCGGTGCCGTCCCAGTGCTCGTGGTGTTCGATGGCAATTTGTGCCCCCAAGACATGGATGCGCGAGCGCGAATGGGTGAGCAACGTGTGGCCTTCCTCCGCATGGGTTCGCATTACCGCCCATTCTTCGGGCGTGAGGGGGCCTGGTTTGGTCAAGATGTGGTCCGGTATGCAGGCCTTGCCGACGTCGTGCAAGGTGGCCGCCACACGCATCAGCTCGACCTCTTGTTCGGAGCCGCCAGTCCACTCGGTCATCAGGGCGGCAATGTCCCCAACCCGGTACAGGTGCTGTGACGACTCACTGCAGCGCCGCTCGATGGCGCCACCCAAAATGCAGATCGTGGCGCGCTGGGCGGCTTCGGTGTCTTCGCGCAGTAGCAGGCCGTCGTAAGTAATGGCCACATTGCGCGCAAGTAGCTCCAACAGCTCATGGGCCTGATCGCTGACGGGCTCGGCAAACTCCATGTAGATCAGACTCTCGCTCCCGGCCTTGGTCTGAAAATAGCCAGCGTAGTAGCGCTCACCATGGTGGCTTGTTTTGTCTTGCAGCGCGCGGCGGATGGCGGTTTGCACGGCTTCTGGCAGGTTGCCGACTTCGTCGTTCACCAGCAGCTGGGAATAGGCGTCTGTGGCAGCCAAAACTTTGAGTTGGCCTTCGTTGGCGTTGGCCGTGTAGGCCGATACCCGGCTGGCGCACAGGCCTTCGCCGTTGAGGTCGAGCAAAAAGTTGACCTGCTCCAGCACGGCGGAGGCAAAGCTGCGCAGGTTGTTGGAGTCGCACACCTGGCTAATGGCCTCAATCGACCGGCGCAGCCCCAAGCGCGCTTGCTCGATGCGCATCAGATCCCGATAGGCGCGCAGACCGGCGTAAAACACGGTGATGAGCTTGCGTCGAGTGAGGTCGGTTTTTTCTTTGTAGTCGTTGATGTCGTAGTCGCGGATCACCTGTTCTTCCGGGGCCTGGCCCGGCTGGCCGGTGCGCAGGACGATGCGCACATTCAGGTTGCCGATGTCTTCGCGGATATAGCGCGCCAGCTCCAAGCCCGCGTGGTCGGATTCCATCACGACGTCTAGCAGGATCAGCGCAATGTCGGTGCGCGCTGTCAGTACCGCACGGGCTTCCGCTGCGCTGTAGCAGTGGGTGAACGCCAAGCGGCGGCCGTCCATCTCAAAGTCGGACATGACCAGTTTGGTGACTTCGTGTACGGCGGGCTCATCGTCCACCACTAGGATCTGCCAAGGTGGCAGCAGCTTGCGGGGCGTAGGGTCGGCTTGCTCGTCACTAAACACCAGGTCATCGGTCATGAGTCGGTCTCGCGGGTGGGGCGTATCGGTACAGTCTATCGGATTGTGGCTGCGATACTAGCGCCTATGCAACTCCAGGAAATCCTCTACACCCAGGGCTTTGGTACACGACGCGTTTGTGCCGGCTTGATCCAACAAGGCTTGGTGCAGGTATATGAGTCAAATGATGCTCTAGCCCCCGTGGTGATTGCGCAAGCAGCTACTGAATTGGTAGCGGAAGGCCTGCGTTTTCGGGTGCAAGGCATCGAGTGGCAGTACCACGAGAAAGCCTACATCGTGCTGCACAAGCCGGCCGGCACCGAGTGCTCGCAAAAACCGTCTACCTATCCCAGCATTTACACCTTGCTGCCCTCACCCTTGCGTCTGCGGCCGCAGAAGGCTGCGGTGCAGGGTGTGCAAGCGGTGGGGCGTTTGGACCAGGACACCACGGGCATGCTGCTGCTGACCGACGACGGCAAATTCATCCACAAAATGAGCTCGCCCAAGCACCATGTGCCCAAGGTTTACGAGGTCACGGTCAAACACCCGCTGGATGAGCAGCAAGTGAACAAGTTGTTGACCGGGGTCGTGTTGGATGACGATCCGGCCCCGGTTCGCGCGGCAGCGTGCGAGGCCGTCGCGCCCCACCACTTGCGCCTCACCTTGACCGAAGGAAAGTACCACCAAGTCAAGCGCATGCTGGCTGCGGTGGGGAACCGGGTCGAGGGATTGGGCCGCTCGCGCATTGGCGGCATGGCCTTGCCAGCCGACCTAGCGCCCGGCGCGTGGCGTTGGTTGACTGCGGACGAATTGCGGGCCGTACAAAGCAAGGAGTAATGCCATGCAGGGAGTCTTGGATGCCTTTTGGCGCGCGGTGGCCTATTGCCTGCATCCGCGTGTCATCGCGCTATCGGTCTTGCCGCTGGTGCTGGTGG
Organism: Rhodoferax sp.; assembly: GCA_034519365.1. Taxonomy (GTDB): domain Bacteria; phylum Pseudomonadota; class Gammaproteobacteria; order Burkholderiales; family Burkholderiaceae_C; genus Allorhodoferax. Next base: position 17,330 of record JAXHOO010000009.1, read on the forward strand.
TGGGCGTCATCAGCCTATTGGGCTATTGGTACATGGACCCTGCGCTGGCGGCGGTCCAAGGTCTTCTGGAATCCACAGAGCTGCTGACGCAACTGTGGTCCTGGCTTGAAACGGTGGGGCTGGGGCGACTCAAAACTGTGCTGGTGCCGCTGTTGTTGATCATGGTCGCCACGCCCTTGATCGTCTTGGCTTGCCTGTTGTTGGTGGCCATGTTGATGACGCCTCTGATGGTGCGGCTGGTCACCCGTCGGCGCTTCCCCTTGTTGGAGCGCAATGGTGGCGCGTCGTACCTGTTGAGCGTGCTATGGGCACTGGGCGCCAGTGCGATTGCTTTGGTGGCCTTGGTTGTTTCCGTGCCCTTGTGGTTCGTTCCGCCCTTGGTGCTGGTGATTCCGCCGCTGATCTGGGGCTGGCTCACCTACCGTGTCATGGCGTTTGATGCGCTGGCCGACCACGCTAGCACTGAAGAGCGCCAAACCCTGATGCAGCGCCACCGTTGGCGCTTGTTGGGTATGGGGGTGTTGACCGGCTACTTGGGCGCCGGGCCCAGCTTGGTGTGGTCGGTGGGCATCACGGCCGTCGCGCTGGCGCCGGTGCTGGTGCCGCTGTCCATCTGGCTCTACACCCTGATTTTTGCGTTCTCTTCGCTGTGGTTTGCCCATTACGGGCTGGCGGCCTTGCAGCAGTTGCGCGCCCAACGGGCTGCCGAAGCCCCGCCTAGTGACGCACCTCACCCAGACATTTTGGAGTTGCCATGAACTTTGGCTTGGTCATCGTTGGCGATGAAATCCTCTCGGGCAAGCGCGCTGACAAGCATCTGGCCAAGGCGATCGAAATTTTGTCGGAGCGCGGGCTCACGGTGGCCTATGCCGACTATGTGGGAGACGACCCGCAGCGGATTACCCACACGCTGGAACGCGCGCTGGCCAGTGGCGACGTCGTCATCTCGTTCGGCGGTATCGGCGCTACCCCCGACGACCATACCCGCCAGTGTGCCGCCAAAGCCATGGGTGTACCGCTGGCGTTGCACCCCGAGGCTGAGCAACTGATCCGCGAGCGCATGCAAGACGTGGCCAAAGAGCAGGGCCTGCCCTACGAGCCGGACCGCGCGGACAACGTGCACCGTTTGAACATGGGCATGTTTCCACACGGCGCGGCCATCATTCCCAATCCGTACAACAAGATTCCTGGGTTTTCCGTGCGCGGTGCCGGGCAGGGGGCTTTGCACTGTGTGCCGGGCTTTCCGGTGATGGCCTGGCCCATGCTGGCCTGGGTGTTGGATACGCACTACAGCCACTGCTTTCAGCGCGAAGCCTACCAAGAGCGCTCGGTCATTGTCTTTGGCGCCATGGAGTCGACGCTGACACCGCTGATGGAAGCGGTGGAGCGGGACCATATGGTTAAAGTGTTCAGTCTGCCCAGTGTGGACCACCCCGAATGGGGGCGCCATATCGAGTTGGGTGTGAAAGGAGCACCCGAAGTCGTTGCTCCCGCTTTTGTGGCGTTGCGGGAAGGACTGGCGCTGCTGAAAATGACAGTTGGCACCGAATTAGTGCATCCGTAGTGAGTTTTCTCAAATCTTCGTTCATTTGCACTATATTGGTGCAATTCCGGGGTGGGCGGCGGTGCACGCCTCTCTGCTTCTTTACGGTGCGGCACCAAAAACGGGGTTTTCCCGAGGCAAAATAGCGCGGTTTGCCAACTTGCCCGGGCGCTGCGCTTTGGCACAAAAGCTGCATTGACTGCAGGGCAACCCTTTTAACAACCGTGCAACAGGAGTATTTGATGGCCAAGACCGTCGCAGACGTGATGAACATGGTGAAAGAGAACGAAGTCAAGTTTGTTGACTTCCGTTTCACCGATACCCGTGGCAAGCAGCAGCACACGACCGTGCCTGTTTCGCATTTTGACGAAGACAAGTTCACCTCCGGCCACGCATTCGACGGTTCTTCCATCGCTGGCTGGAAGGGCATCGAAGCTTCCGACATGTTGTTGATGCCCGATCCCGCTACCGCCAACATCGATCCCTTCTTTGAAGAAACCACCCTCATCATGAACTGCGATGTGGTGGAGCCTGCAGACGGCAAGTCCTACGACCGCGATCCCCGCTCCATCGCCAAGCGCGCTGAAGCCTATTTGAAGGCCTCCGGCATTGGTGACACCGCTTTCTTTGGCCCTGAGCCAGAGTTCTTCATTTTTGATGGCGTGCGCTGGAGTACCGACTCCAACAACACCTTCTACGAAATCGAAGAGTACGAAGCGCCTTGGAACACCGGCGCCAAGCTCGAAGGTGGCAACCGCGGTCACCGTCCCACTGTCAAGGGTGGTTACTTCCCCGTGCCTCCTGTCGACAGCACGCAAGATATGCGTGCTGAGATGTCCCTGATCCTCGAATCCTTGGGTATCCCGGTCGAAGTGTTCCACCACGAAGTGGCGGGCGCTGGCCAAAACGAAATTGGTACCCGCTTCTCCACCCTGGTCGAGCGCGCTGACTGGACCATGTTGCAAAAGTACGTGATCCACAACGTGGCCAATGCCTACGGCAAGACCGCCACTTTCATGCCCAAGCCTTACCACGGCGACAACGGTTCCGGCATGCACGTGCACCAGTCCGTGTGGAAAGACGGCAAGAACCTGTTTGCTGGCGACGGCTACGCAGGTCTGTCTGACTTCGCGCTGTACTACATCGGCGGCATCATCAAGCACGCCCGTGCCCTGAACGCGATCACCAACCCTGGCACCAACAGCTACAAGCGCTTGGTTCCTCACTTCGAAGCGCCCGTGAAATTGGCTTACTCGGCCAAGAACCGTTCCGCTTCGATCCGTATCCCGTTTGTGGCGAACCCCAAGGGCCGTCGCGTGGAAGCGCGCTTCCCCGATCCATTGATGAACCCCTACCTGGGCTTTGCCGCCATGCTGATGGCCGGTCTGGATGGCGTGGAAAACAAGATCCATCCCGGCGAAGCCGCTACGAAGGATCTGTACCACTTGCCTCCAGAGGAAGACAAGTTGATCCCAACCGTCTGCCACAGCTTGGACCAAGCCTTGGAATGCTTGGACAAAGACCGCGCGTTCTTGACCAAGGGCGGCGTGTTTACGGACAGCATGCTCGATGCCTACATCGAGCTGAAGATGCAAGAAGTGACCCGCATGCGTATGTCGGTGCACCCTGCAGAATTCGACATGTACTTCTCTCTGTGATGTCTGCTGCCGGTTAGGCAGTGGCACATCACGAAAAGGACGGCCCCGGCCGTCCTTTTTTTTGCACACAAAGTCACACAGTTTTCGCGCAATCCCGCGCGGAACCGTGGGCTATTTTTGTCTTGGGGCACTTTTTGACGCATACTGATTCCAAAGCCTGTCTCTGTCAGGCGCCGAATACTGCATGAAAATTTCTTACCCCCTTTGTTTGTTGATTCTGAGCTGTGCCTCGACGGTGCAGGCGCAGGACAAAATTTACCGTTGTGGCAACGAGTACACCAATACGGTGACCGAGGCCCAGGCCAAAAACTGCAAGCTCGTTTCGGGCGGCAATGTGACCGTGGTGCAGGGCGGCAAGGCAGGCACCGGTGTCAAAACTACTCCGTCTGGCGCCAGTTCCAGTCCCAGCGCCCCCCGGGTTTCTAGTGATGACCAGCGCTCCAAAGATTCAGATGCTCGTTTGATTCTGGAGTCTGAACTGCGCAAGGCTGAAGCGCGCCAGTTGGAACTTGCCAAGGAATACAACAACGGGGAGCCGGAAAAGTTGGGGCCTGAGGCGCGCAACTACCAGAAGTACTTGGATCGTGTGGCTGAGATCAAGGCGGCTATGGCGCGCAATGAAAGTGACATTGCCGGTCTGCGGCGTGAGCTGGGCCGTGTGGGTGGTACACCCCCGTCCGCATCAGCCGCCAAGTAACTGTTGTGACACCTTGCACGCGGGCCAACGCTGCGGCTTTCCAGGTTTTGATGCTGTGACCTCTGCTGATCCCGTCTCCGAACGCTTCGCCTCTTTTGACCTGTTGGCCACCCTGGTGGCCGTGGTCCAGTTTGACGCCCAACTGGTGTTTTCCAACGCAGCGCTTGAGGATGCCTTGGGCACCTCTCGGCGCATGCTGTTGGGCACCAGTTTTTCTGACCTGTTCACCGAACCTGCGCTATTGCAAAGTGCCCTTGAAGGGGCGACAGAGAACGCCTTTGCGGCCCTGCGCTATGACGCTTGGCTCAAGCGCGCGGTGATGGACCCGATGCCGGTCCACGTCATCGTGACCCGCACCGAAACCTCCCGCGAAGTCATCATTGAGATGGTGCCGCAAGAGCAGCAAACCCGACAAGACCGCGAAGAGCGTCTGGCCGAACAGGCGCAGACCAACAAAGAGCTGATCCGCAATCTGGCCCACGAGATCAAGAACCCCTTGGGCGGTATCCGTGGCGCGGCGCAGCTACTGGAGATGGAGATGGAAACGGCGGACTTGCGGGAGTACACGCAGGTCATCATTCACGAGGCAGATCGCCTACAAAGCTTGGTCGACCGTCTGCTGGCACCACACCGCCGGCCGCATCTGGTGGGCGACGTGAACATCCACGAAGTGTGCGAGCGGGTGCGCTCTCTGATTTTGGCGGAGTTTCCGCGCGGCTTGCGTGTGATACGGGACTACGACACTTCCATCCCCGAGTTTCGAGGTGACCGGGAGCAGCTGATTCAAACCGTGCTCAACATCGCCCACAACGCCTGTCAAGCCCTGGCCGAGCGCATTGTGTCGACGGATGCGCAGCTCACATTCCGTACCCGCATTACCCGCCAAGTGACCTTTGGCAAACAGCGTTATCGGTTGGCATTGGAATTGCATGTCATCGACAACGGACCTGGCGTGCCAGATTCGATCAAAGACCGCATTTTTTACCCGCTGGTGTCGGGCAGGGAAGGTGGGTCTGGCTTGGGGCTGACACTGGCGCAAACCTTTGTACAACAGCACCATGGCTTGATTGAAGTCGACAGCGTGCCAGGCCGAACGGATTTCAAAATTTTGATTCCGTTACCGTAATTTCAAAAACTAAGGGTGCGCCACAACATGAAGCCGATTTGGATCGTAGATGATGACCAGTCCATACGCTTCGTACTGGAGAAGGCGCTGCTGCGTGAGCACCTGCCCACACGCAGCTTTTCCAATCCACGCGACGTACTCACCGCGCTGAGCACTGCGGCCGACGACGAAGGCCCGCAAATTTTGGTCAGCGACATCCGCATGCCGGGTGGTTCAGGACTAGAGTTGCTCGACAAGGTCAAGGCCAAGCACCCCGGTTTGCCGGTCATCATCATGACTGCGTTCTCCGACCTCGACAGCGCGGTCAGCGCCTTCCAGGGCGGTGCCTTCGAGTACTTGCCCAAGCCCTTCGATTTGCCCAAGGCAGTGGAGCTGATTCGCCGTGCGGTGGAAGAGAGCCAGCGCGAAGAAGTGGCCGAAGAGCGCATGGCCGAGTCGCCCGAGATGCTGGGCCAAGCGCCTGCGATGCAGGACGTGTTCCGCGCCATCGGCCGCTTGAGCCAAAGCAATGTCACGGTGATGATTACCGGTGAATCAGGCTCTGGCAAAGAGCTGGTGGCGCGCGCCTTGCACAAGCATTCGCCGCGTGCCGATGGCCCGTTTGTCGCTATCAACACCGCAGCCATTCCCAAAGACCTGCTGGAGAGCGAACTCTTCGGCCATGAGCGAGGCGCTTTCACCGGCGCGCAAACCATGCGCCGTGGCCGCTTTGAGCAGGCCGACGGCGGCACCCTGTTTTTGGACGAAATTGGTGACATGCCGTTTGAGTTGCAAACGCGTTTGTTACGCGTTTTGAGCGATGGCCATTTCTACCGCGTGGGCGGTCACAGCGCGGTCAAGTCCAACGTGCGCGTCATCGCCGCCACCCACCAGAATCTGGAGCAGCGCGTCAAAGACGGGGTGTTCCGCGAAGACTTGTTTCATCGTCTGAACGTCATCCGATTGCGACTGCCGGCGTTGCGCGAACGCAAAGAAGACGTGTCCATGTTGACGCGTCACTTCCTGCAGCAAAGTGCCAAGCAATTGGGCGTCGAGCCCAAGCGCATTTCCGATGCGGCGCTCACTTGGTTAGAGGGCTTTGGCTTCCCTGGCAACGTACGCCAGCTGGAAAATATTTGCCATTGGCTGACGGTGATGGCGCCTTCGCAAGTGATTGACCGTAAGGATTTGCCTCCCGAGGTGAGTCAGGGCCGCGATGCACCCTCTGGTGCCGCAGGGCAGGCCATTGCGGCTGCGCTGCAGCCCATGGAAGCGCCGCGCGATGCAGCGGCACCTTACAGTGCACCGGCTCCTTTGGTCGGCGCTGCCGAGCCCGATCATGACTTGTCCCATGTGCTGGCGCGCGCTGCCGCATCGCATGGCCCGCTGGTCGGCTGGGAAGCAGAGTTGGAAGTGGAAGCCGTGGCCCTGCTGGGCTCGGGCCAGACCGATGTGTGGGACGCGCTCACCCGTCGGTTTGAGTCGCGCCTCATTTTGGCGGCCTTGGCCAATACCAAGGGCCGGCGTATTGAAGCGGCCCACAAGCTGGGTATAGGCCGCAACACCATTACCCGCAAGATTCAGGAGTTGGGGTTGGAGTAGAGTCTTATCCAAATCAGGTTTGATCCTGAACAACGGGATTAGCAGCGGCGTTAAGGCCTAGTCGATCGGCTGAGGAATCGGCAGTTTACGAGATCATCGCAACAGCCTGGACTTTTGATTTCCTTGATTTTTCAATCGGATATCGGATGCTCGCGGCGCTTGCGCCGCCCCCGTCTTTGCAGATTTTTCCCACCACACTCAAGCGCATTTGTCATATAGCTGTGGGGCCAGTTGCTCCCAGGCGGCATTGCGGGCCTGAGCGGCCTGCAGATCGCTTTGCTGGTTGGCCTGCGCCACAAGTGCCTTGATGCTTACACCCGGCTTGAGGTGGCGCAAGTTCGTTGGCAAGCTGGCCAACTTCTCCAGCGGAGTCTGGGCATCTTTGGCGTAGTAACGCCTCAAGGTGCGACCCGGCTTCTTGGGGTCATCTTCAAGGCTTGCAAACAGGCTGGGCCTGTGCAGGTTGTTCAGTGGATTGAAGTGCTCACGGTTGAAATCGTTGATTAGCCCCGCCTTGCTGCGCGCGATGTGTTTGAAGCCAAACATCTTGCGCACCACGGCGCCATTCTTGCCCTCGACCAGCGCGTTGTCTGTACTGCGCCGTGGGCGTGATTTGGTCAGCTCAATACGGGCACTCTCCATTAGCTCCAGCATCCGCTCGTTGATGTACTCCACGCCGTTGTCGGCGTGAATACCGCGTAGCTTGAAGGGAAACTGCTCCATCAACAACTCCACGACGGTGCGCATGAAGCTGTGACTGATCTGCTCTGTGCACACCACCACCTGCCACTGGGTGACGCTATCGACCGCGTTGATGTGGTAGACCCCTTTGATGCCGTCGTGGTCACCCTGGTGCACGCTGTCGATGCGGATGTGCCCTGCATGGCCTTGCGGTCTTGGAGGGCGGCGCTCGCCGATCTGGGCACACCGTGGCGACGAGGTGGTCGTGCTGCGGTACACCCGCTCGCGCCCATAGCGAACGCTGTTTCTCAGGTTGTACAGGTGCGAGACGCTGATGGCGCTCAAGCGCTCGAAGCGGGTGTCCCCATACACATGCCACTGGCGCCACAGCACGTGGGTCGTGGCCGCTCCAGAGAGGGTGTCAAAGGCCCTGTCGGTCTGGGCCAACAGGGCGATGTCCTGGTCCGTGAATCGCTTGGCGTAGGCCGTGCTTGGGGCCACATAGCGCCTTTGTAGGACTTCCCCGTCTAGGACGCGGCAAACCAGGCGTTTGACCTGTGCGCTGGCGTAGCCGCTGGTGCGCTCCAGGTAGCGCAGCACCACGGAACGGTCCGCACGACACAGGCTCGCGTAGGAGAAGCGTTGAACGGTCTGCACGACGTGGGCATAGCACGCCGCTGTATCGGCCAAGCTTGCAAACTCCAGGGCCTGTGTGCTATCCAAAAACTGACGCAACTGCGCAAGCGTTTTGAGCTTCAATAGGTTCATGTCAATCACCATTCTTTGATGATCGACTGGCCTGGCTACCTGCCGCTGACTCCTACTGTCTGACCCATCTCGGGATCAAACCTCGTTGGAATCAGAAAATGCGCTCAGGATCAAACCTCATTGGATAAGACTAGTAGTTTTTAAGCCTTTTAGGGCTCTAGCCCTTGCAGGCATTGCGCGAGAAGCTCCTGAAATCATAGTGAAAGCTGGCACGTGTGCCGGCTTTCTTTATGGAGCGGGCAGGCTGAGGGTGACCACCACCGGCGCGTGGTCGCTGGGGCGCTCGTTCTTGCGCGGTGTGGTGTCGATGCGGCATGCGCTGACCAAGGGGCGCAGCGCGTTGCTCACCAAAATGTGGTCGATGCGCAAGCCCCGGTTGCGCCGAAAGCCAGCATCGCGGTAGTCCCACCAACTGAAGCTTTTGGGCGGCTGGTCAAACAGGCGGTGGCTGTCGTGCAGGCCCAGGGCAATCATGGCGCGCAGGTGGTAGCGTTCTTCTTCGGTGCAGTGAATGCTCGCGTACAGGCCCTCCGGGTCCCAGACGTCGTCGTCGTCAAAGGTGATGTTGTAGTCGCCCATGATGACCAACTGCGGGTGCAGCGCCATCTCTTCTTTGACCCAGCGGCGCAGGGCGGTCAGCCACTCCATCTTGTACTCGAACTTGTCGCTGCCGGGTTCTTGCCCGTTGGGGAAATAGGCACCGATCACGCGGACACCGTTCACTGTGCCGGTGATTACGCGAGCCATGTCGTCGTCAAAACCTGGGATGTTTTTGATGACCTCGGTGGCAGGCGCGCGCGACAACAGGGCCACACCGTTGTAGGTTTTTTGGCCAAACCACTGGGCTTGGTAGCCTGCTGCTGCAAAGGCATCGGCCGGGAATTTGTCGTCGGTCAGCTTGAGCTCTTGCAGCGCCAATACATCGACGGGATTGGCGGCCAGCCAGTCCAATACCTGCGGCAGGCGCACGCCCAAAGAGTTCACATTCCAGGTAGCAAGTTGCATGGTGGGCGGTCAGGTGAAGGTGGCCAAAATCGGTGGGCAATTATCCCATCCCGCAGTGATGCGGCGAGAAGCCCAGACAGCAAAACGCCCCAAGTGCAGTCATGCAGGTGGGGCGTTGGGCACCAGCGTTGACACGCTGTGCATTGCTTTAGGACAAGGGCGGCTGTTTCTCGTCAAACCACGCGTCGGTGGCTTTGCGTTCCCACTCCGCCAACTGCTTTTCGGCGTCGCCCTTGAGCATGCCGTAGCGCTCCTGGAGCTTGCCGGCCAGCTGATCCCGGCGTCCGGCGACGACGGTGAGGTCGTCGTCGCTGAGCTTGCCCCATTGGGCTTTGGCGTGGCCCATGGCCTGTTTCCAGTTACCTTGTATGCGATCCCAGTTCATAAGCTTCCTTTCGCTTGGGTGGATGAAACGGTGTACCGGGCAAAGGGGTTACGGACGAACGCTAATTTCGTTCTTGACCGCGACCACGCCCTTGACACCGCGTGCGATGTCTTCAGCGGTGTTGCGTTCGCCACTGCTCTTGGCGAAGCCGGACAGCATTACGGTGCCCTTGAGGGTTTCCACGCTGATGGCTGCAGCATCCACTGTTTTGTTTTCTACAAAGCGGCTTTTCACCAGGGTGGTGATGCCGGCGTCATCGACGTAGGACCCGACGGACTGCTGGCCGCGTTGGACGGCGCAACCGGTGGTAGCCAGCAGCGCCAAGGTGGTCAGGGTGATGGCGAGGGTGGTGCGAATTTTCATGGTCATTCTCCAGTCAAGTAAAAAGAAAATAGAAGTAAAAGGTCGGTATTTACCGGGCAGTGACGGGGCCCCACTGCCAGGGGTGGAACTAAAAGAGATCAGCGGTTTCAGGCGGCTTGGCACGCGCGACCAAGATGGCGCTCAGCAGTTGGGGCAGCAATGCTGCGAACAGTGCGGGTTTGAATGCCCAGCGCCAAGGACGGCTTACCACCAGCAGGCCACCCAGTGCCGCTGTCGCCGCCAGTAACGCCACGGGATGGCGCCGGGCTACGGGGGGCAGCGACTCTTTCAAGGCATCCCAGGTGGCGGCGGTTGCCGGTTGCAGCGGTTGTTGGATCCACCAAGCTTGCAGCGCCTGGATTACGACATCCACGCCTGGGACCTTGTGCAAGATGGCCATCCACGCCAGCGCGGTAGCGCCGTTGAGCGGGGTGTCATCGGCTGAAGTGGCCGGCGGTTGTGCGCGCAGGGCTTGTCGCAGGTTCACACGCGATCGCGTCAAGCGCTGCGCTGCGTGGGCGATGCGGGGCATGGTCTGGGTCATGGTGCGGTGGCCTCACGCAGCATGGCCATGTCGGCGCGGGCTTGCTCCCGCAGATTGGCGAAGTGGGTTTCCTTGGCCTGCACCGAGGCAGCGATGGCACACCAAAGCGCCACGCCAGCCGGGAGCACCGGGACCAAAATCAAGACCCACGGTGCGTGCATGCCAGCGGCAGGCACGGTGGTCCACAGCATCGTCCCCACACCCGCCAAGATCGCAGCAACGCTGCCACTGCAAAGCGCGCAGACATACAGCGCAACGCGGCGTTTCCACCACGCCGATGCACCGCTGGCTTCGGCTGCGATCAGCTCGGAATAGCCCTCTGCGTGGTCTAGCAGCAGTTGGGGCTGTTTCGTCAGCAGTTGAAACAAAGGGTAGATCATGGCGGCGTCCAGTACGTCAGTCTTGGCTTAGCCCTTGCGGCCCAATCCGAACAGGAAGCTGATGACCGCCAGCACGGCGAAGACCACAAACAAGTACTTGCCAATGACGACCGCACTGGCAGCGATGCCGCCAAATCCAAAGGCAGCGGCAATCAGGGCAATCACAAAAAATACAACGGCGTAATGCAACATCAGAAACTCCTTTTCGAACCGGTGTGGTTCGGTGGTGGAACAAAGGGTGAGGTGTGTCACCGCGATGAAGAGAGTTTCCGTCTGCAGGCAGGTTTTGCCGATAGGCAGGCTGGCCGTTGGTGCGTCAGCCAACTGCGGGCGCTCGTGTAGGAGCCCGCTGACAGGTTAAGACGGGGCGTCGGCGAGTGCGACAGAGGTTGGTAATCTGGCGCGTATATGCGCGCCCTGGCCCGGGGCGCTGGTGACCTGTAGGGAGCCACCCTCGGACTCCACCCGAAAGCGCATACCGACCAAGCCGTAGGCCGAGCTGGTTTTCGCCTTGGCGTTGAAGCCCACGCCGTCGTCGCGCACCGATACCTGCACTTGGTCCGGGCCTGCTACCAGTTCTACCCAGACGTTGCGGGCCTGTGCATACTTGCTGATGTTGGTCATCGCCTCTTGCACTAAGCGGTAGACCACCAGCTCGGCACTGGGTTTGAGTTGCACAGGTTCCAGCGCGCAATGCACCGCAGTACCTGAGCGATCCGCGTAGTCGCGCGACAAGATTTCCAGTGTCGCAAGCAGGCCCAGGTTGCTCAAAGCCGACGGGCGAAGGTCTTCAATGATGCTGCGCCCCAAGGCGATGCCGCTGTTCAGCGTGGTGACCAAATGCGCCAGTAGTTCCTGCGTTTCGGGTGGGGTGCCTGCCAGGCGGGGTTTGATGCGTGCGGCGTCGAGCTTGGCCGAGGTCAGCAGTGAGCCCAGATCGTCGTGCAGGTTGCGGGCCAGTCGGTGGCGTTCGTCTTCGCGTGCAGTTTGCAAGTGGTGGGTGAGCTCACGAAGTTCAGCCGTACGCTGCAACACCTCTCGCTCCAACCGGTCTCGCTCGCCCAGGAGCACGTCTTGCAGCGCTTGTTCTTGCAACTTCAAGGCTTGGCTTTGCCGTAGATAGAAGTACAGCGCCAGTAGGCTCAGCGCACTCAGAAGCGCCACGCCAACCCGGCCCAGCAGCAAGGTTCGCTTGAGCGATACGTTGCTGGCTGCCGCGTTGCGCGTTTGGTAGCCCAGCAGCTCGGCACTGACGTCGCGAATCGCGTCCATCTTTTCTTTGCCGATGTCGGTGAGCAAAATCGCATTGCTGGTTTGGGGCTTGCCTTCGTCGAGAAGACGCATGGTGAGCGCCAGTTCTGAGAGCTTGGTATCGGTCAGCTCGCGCAGGCGTTTGAGCATCTCCCGAGGCTCGGGCTGTTGGCCAAAATGGGCATCAAGCGCCTTGAAGGATAGGCCAATGCGGCCTAGGGCTTGGTGGTACGGCTCTAGGTATTCGTCGCGCCGGGTTAACAGGTAGCCGCGTTGCCCCGCCTCGGCATCGACCACGCTGCGCGTGAGTTCTTCGACTTGGGCGCGCGCCTCGTTCATGGCGCGCAAATCTGCCAAGGTGGCCTCTGACCGCCAGTAAGCGCTCTCGCTGATGGTCACCATAGCCACACCAGCGGTGCAGGCCAGCACAATCGAAACGCGGTGGTGTTTGAGCAGTTTGAACCAAGACATAGAGATGTGCCGCTTTAAATTATGGGATCATGCCGTATGCAACAGCGAAGCAAACCATGATCCGAATTGCCCTCGTGGACGACCACGCAATGGTACGTGCCGGCTTGCGGCAATTTTTTGCCGACCATATTGACCTGCAAGTGGTCGCAGAAGCCGCCAATGGCCGCGAGGCCATGGAACTGGCGCGCAACGAAGAAATCGACGTCATGGTGATGGACATTTCCATGCCCGACCAAAGCGGGGTCGATGTGCTCAAGGCCATCAAGCTGCGCTGGCCCGATTTGCCGGTGCTGATCTTGAGTAGCTTCCCCGAGACGCACTATGCGACGACCTTGTTACGGCAAGGGGCTAGCGGTTACCTCAATAAAGACTGTGATCCTCAAGATATCGTGGGCGCGATCCGCACGGTGCACCGAGGCCGCAAATACATCTCGCCTGGCGTGGCTGAGCTGCTGGCGGATGGAGTGGGGGGCGGCGCCGAAGGGCTGCCGCATGAACAACTGTCGGATCGGGAGTTGCAGGTGTTTTTGCGTTTGGCACAAGGTGAGGCGGTGGGCGCTATCGCACTGGGAATGTCATTGAGTGTGAAGACGGTGAGTACCTACCGTACCCGCGTCATGGAGAAAATGAAGTTGGAGTCCAACAGCGACCTGACCTACTACGCGCTAAAAAACGGCCTCATCCAATAGCGTGCATCAGGCTTTCGCCAGGTCCACGCAGTAGGCGATCAGCGCGTCAATCTCAGTAGATTTGTCAAACACCTGGGCTGCGCCCAAGGCCAGGCACTTGCGGCGGATGTCCTGCGTGGCGTAGTTGCTCAGGACCACCATGTTGGCGCTGTGATGCAGGTGTTGTGCGGCTTGCAGCACGCCCAAACCCGAACCCCGCCGTAAAAAAATATCAACGATCACCAAGTCCGCTTGGTGGGCCGCGTCTTCTAGCCAGCGGGTGGCAGTGCCCTCGTCGTCGGCCACACCAACCACCCGGACAGGGGTTAGCTCTTCCAGCGTCGTGATCAGGCTTCGCTGGATCAGGGGGCTGTCTTCAACGAGAAATGTTTGTAGCGCTTGCATAAGAGGTGGTGCATAGGACAGGTGCCATAACACATTGTGCGCCCACAGTAATCGTCATGCCATGGGCGCGCACCCCGCATCTCTGTAAGACAACGCCTACACGCTGCCGCCAGCGCCGCATGGTGTAGGCGTATCCCTACGCCGAATGGCGGTGTTGTCTGCTACCGCGCAGGCTGTGTTTTCCAGATACTGAGGACTCAGAGTTTTCTGAACTAACGCTACGAGGTTTCACCATGACAAACATCCAAACACGTGTACTCGCCCTGGCCCTGAGCGCCAGCCTGTTGGCCCTGAGCGGCTGCGCCGGCATGACCAAGCAAGAAAAAGGCACAGCTACAGGAGCTGTGATTGGTGGCGTGGCTGGCAGCGTACTGTGCGGCGGTGTGCTGTGCACCGCGGGCGGCGCAGCGGTGGGCGGCGTGATTGGCCACGAAGCTACGAAGAAGTAAGGTCTTGCGCGTAGGTCACGAAGCTGTAGGGAAGCCCGTTGGCCGCCGTGTGGGCCTGCCGCGCGGTCTCGCGCCAGCGGTGGCCTAGGGTGGGCGCGTAAGCGTCGCCCGCAAAGTCTTGGTCGATTTCTGTGACGACCGCCGTACTCGCTAAGGGCTCGGCCAGTGCATACAACTGTGCACCACCGATGATCCAGACGTCACTGCTTTGCTCGCAAAATAGGAGCGCCTCGCGAAGATTTTGTGCGGGCTGAGCCCCGATTTCGTTCCAATTTTCCTGCCGCGTCACCACAATATTGGTACGCCCCGGGAGTGGGCGAAACTTCGGTGGCAACGAATCCCACGTCTTGCGCCCCATGATGACCGGGCAGCCGAGCGTAGTGCGCTTAAAGTGCGCCAAGTCTTCCGGCAAATGCCAGGGCAATTGCCCACCAATTCCAATGACGCCATTGGCCGCACGGGCATAAATCAGGTGCAGGCGTGGGCCTGTATTTGTCGCGTTCGTCATGCTCAGACCGCCACCGGCGCCTTGATGGCCGCGTGGCACTGGTAGTCCAGAACCTCAAAGTCTTCAAACTGGTAGTCAAAGATGCTGCCGGGCTTGCGCTTGATATGCAGCGTGGGGTAGGCCATGGGTGTGCGACTCAGTTGCAACTCCACTTGCTCATGGTGGTTGCTGTAAATGTGGCAATCGCCACCGGTCCAAATGAAATCGCCCACGTCCAGATCGCACTGTTGCGCCACCATGTGGGTCAGCAAGGCGTAGCTGGCAATGTTGAAAGGCACACCCAGGAAAATGTCGGCACTGCGTTGGTAAAGCTGGCAGCTCAGTTTGCCGCGTCCGCCGTCCTTCTCGGACGGGGCCACATAGAACTGGAAGAAAGCGTGGCAGGGCATCAGCGCCATCTTGCTCAGCTCCGCCACGTTCCAGGCGCTGACGATGATGCGGCGGCTGTCCGGGTTGCTTTTCAGGGTCTGGATGACTTCGGCAATTTGGTCAATGTGGCCACCGTCCGGAGTCGGCCAACTGCGCCACTGCACGCCGTAGACCGGCCCCAGGTCACCCGTCTCGGGGTTGGCCCACTCGTCCCAAATGCTCACACCGCGCTCTTTGAGCCAGTTGTTGTTGCTCGATCCAGTCAGGAACCACAGCAACTCCTGAATGATGCTGCGCAGGTGGACCTTCTTGGTGGTCACCAGCGGGAAACCTTCGTTCAGGTCAAAGCGCATTTGGTGGCCAAACACGCTCTTGGTGCCGGTGCCGGTGCGGTCACTCTTGGCCACGCCATGGTCGGCGACATGGCGCATAAAGTCTTCATACTGGCTGCGAACGGGGCGGAGTGTGGAATTGCTCATACGTGCATTTTAGGAAATTGCAGGGATGGTTTCAGGTCAGGCTATCCAGCCACGCGGTCAGGCCCAGCAAGGCGATCAGCAAGACCACAACCACTGGCATCACGGCGCCCAAGCCGGCCCAGGTGGCCAGTACGCCAAAGGCGGCCGGAATGACGGAGCCACCGATATAGGAAAACGTCATCTGGCGGCCAATGACGCTGCGCGCAATGTCGTCCGGAAAGCGCTTGGCAGTTTCGTGCATCAGCGACGGGAACACGGGCGCACAGCCTAAACCCATCAACACCAAGCCGACCAACGAGGCATCGCCAATCAGTGCGTGCGCTGCGAAGACGGCCGCGCCCACCGCCGCCAAGCCAATGCCCATGCGGATCAGCCGGCGGTTGCCCAAGCGGTTAGCGACGACGCCCACCGCAAAGCGGCCCGCCGTGATAGAGCCGAAGTAGATGGACACCCAGAAGCCCGCATCGGCCTGCGCCATGCCCCGGCTTCCTACCAAGATACTGGCGGCCCACAGGCCGGTGCCCATCTCGGCGGCGACGTAGAAAAGAAACGTGGTCGGCGCTAGCCAAACAGCCAGTGGGCGCAGAGGTTTGAATGGGGTAGCTGCATGCTCGCCGTCTTCCGCCGGAGGCTTGGAGTGCTCTTTGGACCAGAGCGACAGGGTGAGCCATAGCACCACAGCGAGGCCCAGTTGCAAAAATCCGATCGTGCGCGCGCCGCCCGCCCAGCCCGCGCTGCTGGCCAAGGCCAAGCCCATGATCAGCGGGCCAGCGGTGGCGCCCACGCCCCAAAAACCGTGCAGCCAGTTCATGTGGCGCGAGGAGTAGTGCGCTGCCACAAAGTGGTTCAGGCTGGAGTCCACCGCGCCGGCGCCCAGGCCCAGCGGAATGGCCAGCGCGACCAGCCACGCAAACGAGGGCGCGATGGCAAAGCCAACCAGAGCCAGCGCAGTCATCAGGCAACTGGTGGCGACCACGGCCCCGGTACCCAGGCGCTTGGCAATGGCGCCGGCAAAAAAGCTGGCGGTGGCGGAGCACACCGTCATGGTGATGGTGATCATGCCCACCGCTGCCAAAGGTTGGTCCATGTCAGCGCGGATGGCCGGCCAGGCGACGCCCAAGATGCCATCAGGCAGGCCCAGGCTAATGAAAGATACGTAAATGATGCCAAGAAGTAAGAGGTGCGCCACGACGGGAATCCTGAAGAATGAGGGGTGAGGGATGACCTGATTTTAGATAAAACAGGCCTCTAGCCCCCGTGGGATAAGAGAAAACAGCTACTCAATTGATAGCACTCTGCCTGGATTCATCAGGTTTTTCGGATCCAGCGCCACCTTGATGGCGCGCATGGCCTTCAGCGCCACCGGCGACTTGTGGTGCGCCAGCTTGTCGCGTTTGAGGCTGCCTATGCCATGCTCGGCCGAGATGGATCCGTTGTAGCGGTCCACCACCGCGTACACCAGCGTATTGATGGGGCTTTCCTGGTCGCGCAAGAAGGCCTCAGCGTCGGTATCTGCGGGTGCTTGCACGTTGTAGTGCAGGTTGCCGTCGCCCAAGTGCCCATAGTTCACCAGCCGCGCGCCGGGGAAATGCTGCGCCAGCAGCGCATCCGTCTCGGCCACAAAGGCGGGGATGCGCGACACCGCAATCGAGATGTCGTGCTTGATGTTCAGGCCCTCTTGCGCCTGCGCCAGCGGAATGCTCTCGCGGATGTGCCACAGCGCGCGGGCCTGGGCAATGTTCTCTGCCACCACGGCGTCCAGCACGCAGCCCTGTTCCAGCGCGGCTTCCAGCAGGCGCTCGAACTGTTCGCGCGCATGGCTCTCAGACTCGTGGTCGGAGTTTTCTAAAACAACGCAGTAGGGCGACACGCCGGAGAAAGGCACTTTTTGCTGTGGGAAATGTTTGCGCACCAGGTCCAACGCGAAGTCGCCCATCACCTCAAAGCCGGTCAGGCCCGCGTTCAGATGTTTGTGCGCCAAGCCCAGCAACTCTACAGCCGCGTCCAGCGAGGGCACGGCCGCAAAGGCGGTGAGTTGCGATGCGGGCAACGGGTACATGCGCAGCGTGGCCGCGGTGATCACGCCCAGCGTGCCCTCGGAGCCAATAAACAGGTGGCGCAGGTCGTAGCCGGTGTTGTCCTTGCGCAGGCCGGTCAGGCCGTTCCAGACCTCGCCCTGCGCGGTCACCACTTCCAGGCCCAGGCACAGCTCGCGCGTGTTGCCGTAGCGCACCACCTGCGTGCCGCCTGCGTTGGTGGCCAGGTTGCCGCCTATGGTGCAACTGCCCTCGGCCGCCAGGCTCAGCGGAAACAAAAAACCTTCCTTCTCGCACACCTCTTGCAAGGTTTGCAGTACGCAGCCCGCTTCCACGGTAACCGTCAGGTTGGCAGCGTCCACCACGCGCACGCAGTTCAGGCGCTGCAGGCTCAGCAGCACCTGCGTGCCCGTGCTATCGGGAATGGAGCCCACCACCATGCCGGTGTTGCCACCTTGCGGTACCAGGCTCACGCTGGCTGCTGCGCAGGCTTGCACCACGGCGGCCACTTCGTTGGTGCTGCCGGGGCGCACCACGGCCAGCGCGCGGCCGCGCTCGCGTTTGCGCCAGTCTTGTTCATACGCGGTGAGGTCGCCGTCGGTTAGCACTTGGGCGTCGCCCACGATGGCGCGTAATTGCACGACTAAATGCGCCAACAAACCCCCAGAGGCGCTCATGGGGCCGCCGGTGAATCAGTGGCCTCCGCCAGCGCGGCGGCTTGGGCATAGCCGTGTTTGAGGCGCAGGCGAATATGCACGGTACAAGCCACAAACAGCACCAGACACAGCAGCACCTCAATGCCAGCCAGCCAATTGCCGGGACTGCGGTCGCTCCAGGCGCGCACCACGCCCTCGGTGAAATACAGCCACACCAGCAGGCTGACCCAGCGGTAGGTGTACATGCGGTTTTTCAGCAAACCCGCCAGCGGCAGGCACAAGGGCAATACTTTGAGCGCCAGCCACGAGCCACCGGGGCGAATCGGGGCGAGCCATAGCTCCCAGGCCAAGCCCAGAAGGATGAGCGCCAGTAGGCAGGCAGCAGCCACCCACCGGGATGTGCCGACGGCTGCCAGCGGGTGTCGGTGGGTGGAAACGGGGGCGGTTTCGGCGCCGGCAGGGGCGCTGGTAGAGGAGGCGTTTGGCATGTCGGTGGCATCATAGCGGGATGCAAGCCCTAGACCGTCTCAAACCCTGGTTACACGACCTCGCCAGCATCCCTTGGCGGGATGCTGTTTTTGTTCTGCGCGAGCGCTTTCGTGAAGACCGGCTGGGCTTGACCGCCAGCAGCCTGACCTTCACCACCATCATTGCCTTGGTGCCCTTCATCACTGTCGCGCTGGCAGTGTTTACCGCCTTTCCCATGTTTGCCAAGTTTCAAGATGTGCTGCAAAAGTGGCTCATCGCCAGCTTGGTGCCTGACAACATTGCGCGCCAGGTATTGGGCTACCTCAACCAGTTTGCCGGTAAGGCCAGCCGCCTGGGGGCCGCCGGGTTTGGCGATGCTGCTGGCCAGCGCGCTGGCCTTGATTTTCACCATCGACCGCACGCTCAACGCCATCTGGCGTGTGCGCAAGCCGCGCCCCTTTGGGCAGCGGTGGAGTTTGGATGTAAGATCTTTAATTTTAAATTTTTTTATTAATGGAATGTGGGCTGCGATAGGAGCTGGGATCCTTTATTTACCTATTTATATCAGTAGGTGTGGTTAATTATTATATTCATTATGGAGATTATAGTTATGCCGCAACAGTTAATCCAAAATATAACTATTATTAGGAACTATCAAAACTTTTTATTGGCACGATTACGAAACCTGGGGATCAGATCCAATTAAAGATCGACCAGTGCAATTTGTCGTCAACGCACCGATATGGAATTAAATTTTATTGGTAACCCATTGATTGTATATGCACAACCTTGCGGATGACTTGTTACCACAACCCGAAGCCTGTTTAATCACCGGTATTACTCCGCAATTTGCTAGCATCAGTGGTATACCCGAAGCCGAATTTAGGCCGCATCCACCAGGAATTAGCGCAACCCAACACCTGTAGCGCAGGTTATAACAGCGTACGTTTTGACGATGTGGTAACCCGCCACACGCCATTTCGTAACTTTTTTGATCCCTATGGCCGCGAATGGTGTAATGGTAACTCCAAATGGGATTTAATCGATGTGTTGCCTAGCCCATGCCTTACGTCCAGAAGGCATTGTCGGTCTCAAGTTGATGGTAAAACTAGCTTCCGGCTAACCGATCTTATGCGGCAAATGATATTATCCACGCAGCAGCGCACGAGGCCTTATCGGATGTATAGGCTACCATCGGCATGGCCCGCTTGCTCCGCACCCACCAACCACGACTGTTTAATTTTGCCTTTGAATTACGAAATAAAAATAAAGTTAAAGCATTACTAAACTTAGCCAATCCGCAAGCCTATGCTGTATGTATCATCAAAATATCCAGTAACTTTAGGTTGTATAGCCCCCATCCTGCCCATAATATGCATCCAACTGATAGCAACTTTGTCATCAAATATTTGATTTACGCGTCGATCCTGATAAAAGTTATTAGATCTGAAAGAGAAGAAATAACACAACGGCTATTTACCCGCCAGCAAGATTTACCAGCAGGTATAAAGCGCTTGCCATTAAAAGGCTTGCATATCAATCATGTATCTATGCTAGTGCCCATGAACACCCTCACCCTAAAAGCCGCCGAGCAGTGGGCTATAGACCTTGCCGCAAGTACAAGCCCATGCCGCCAAGTTATTGGCTTTGCTACCTGAATTATTAATTAAACTCCCTAAAGCTTTATGGTACTCGATTCGTTTGCCGCTAAAGATCCAGAGCATGATCTATTCTGGCTTACCCAGCAACTCGGATTTAGCGCTGTGTGAAAAGGTGCGTGCTACAAACCGCAAGATTTGTCCTACAATATTTAGGTTTGATGATGCCTGACTCCAACAATTGCTATTGCGTTATAGAGCGCGAATTGGCCCGCTACCCTAACCATAGAGGAGCGCCAACAGTGGCAAACGATTCTGGCTACAACGGCTTAACGATCCTACAGCAGGAGCTAGCATAACCAAAGCCGATTACCAGGCTACTATAGCTAAGTTGGCTAAGTGCAACAGGCAGCTAACCCTACAGCGCTAAAAATTTTAGATGCACTTAGAACACGGGGAACAATCTTTATTATAACTTGACAATGTCACATTCCAAATGAAAGTGAAACTTTGCCATCCATGGACGATGGATTCCAGCATCCATGCTGGAATGACGACTGGAATGTGACATTGTCAAGATAATATGTTCACCTGTTTAGGTAAGATAATATCTGAACCTATAGCCTAACCAACACAACATTAAAATTTATAATCTAACATTCAGTTGAGACTAGCAATGATATTGAACCTAAAATCTTTATGCAAATCAACATCCCCATAACTATCTTTACTATTAGCCTCACTATAACATTTATAGTATGGGCTATTGCTTATCAACAGGAAATGCAGCAAGGCAACGAAGTTTTTTGTAATAAATCTGGCATCATTGCCATAGGCGGTATTTTATGTAGCCTATTATTATTGGTTTTAGCGCAAGCACTTAAGCACGCTCATGGGCCTAGCCGAAAATATAGCAGCTAAAATGACCACCGAGCTACGCGAAAGTGAGCTATGGGCCTGTGTTGTCTTAAAAGCAGCAGTAAATGCCATAATAATCCATTTCTCGATACCACCGGCACAATTCGTAACTTTAATCCAGCAGCGCAACAACAGCCGCATATAGCGAAGCTGAAATATTAGGTAAAAATATTAGCATCTTGATGCCAGAACCCTATCGCACTGTCTATGCTGGCCATATGGCCCATCACCTACGCACCGGTGAGCGCAAAATTATTGGCTGGTCGAGAATTGTTGGGTTGCAAAAGTGATGGATCTACCTTCCCTATTTGGTTAGCTATTGCCCCAGCGCACTGACTACCGAAACTATTTTTGTTGGCTGCGTAGTAGATATTTCGCAGCGCAAACAAGCTGATGAACAAATTCGCACCCTCTCGTTAGCAGTAGAACAAAGCCCCAGCATCATCATCATCACCGATATTCATGGCGATGTAACTTATGTAAATCCGGCATTTTGAGGATGTTACTGATTACAGCATTGCTGAAATTCAGGTCATAGTCTATTACGCGAGTTAAGTTGCGTAACCGAAGTGATCAATATCGCTTATTTTAATACCATAACCGCCGGCAAAATTTGGGCGGGGAGAATTGCGTAGCAACAAAAAGGATGATATTTGCCATTGGACATTTGCTGCCATTGCCCCATCCGCGATGATAGCGGCGAAATAACCAAATTTATCGCATTACAAGAAGATATATCCGCCCGCAAGGAAGCAGAAAGCCTTGTTGATAATAGCCAAAGAAGCCGCCGAAGTTGCCAATCGGGCCAAAAGTGCCTTTTTTTAGCCAATATGAGCCACGAACTGCGTACTCCGCTTAATGCCATGCTGGGTTACGCCCAAATATTGCAACGCGATGCCAGTTTAAACTGGCCGCAGCGCCGCGATATCACCATTATTAAACGCAGCGGCGATTACCTACTAACCCTAATCAACGATGTTTTAGATCTAGCTAAAGTAGAAGCTGGGCATTTGGAATTATACGGGCAACTTGGAATTAACCAGTTTTTTTGCCGAAATATGCGCTATGTCCAGCATCTGCGCTAGCGAAAAGGGTCTTAGAATCACACTATCAGGCTAGCCTCAACTTGCCCAATAGCATCTGCGCCGATGGCAACGCTCTGCGGCAAATCTGTATGAATCTTTTAGGCAATGCCCTTAAATTTATCGGAACGGTGCAGTATATTTAGATGCGGATTATACTGCCGATAAACTCGTAATTAAAGTAACCGATAGCGGCATCGGTATTGCTAAAGATATGTGCCCAAGTATTTAAGCCCTTTGTACAAACCGGTAGCGGCCAGTATAAGCAACAAGGCACCGGCCTAGGCTTACATTAGCCGCAATTTAGCAGGCGCACGCATGGGATGGCGATATTACCCTAGATAGCGAATTAGGCAGCGGCAGTTGTTTTACCATCACGCTGGGTTACGCTGGTAGATACACAAGCAACCAAGTTAGCAGCCACCACCACCGATATGCTAGCAACCGTAATAGGTTATCAGCGCACCGATGGCATAACCTACCCACTACAAATACTATGGTAGACGATATGGCCGCAAATCGTGCCGTATTACGCGGCTTGCTTAGAACCACTAGGCTTTAACATCACCGAAGTTGCCGATGGTATGAAGCGTAACGCTAACTGCCACCCAAACTTTTGACGTATTATTAATGGATCTGAAGGTGCCGCAACCAGATGGCTATAGCGCAGCCCAACAAATTTAAGCCGCGCTAGCGAATATAATCGTAACATCATTGCTATCACCGCCAATGCCTTTGTTGAATCCTGGGCATCTCACACCAAATAGGTTGCTGTGCTCATTTGCTTAACCATTGAAAGATCGGGGCATTATTAAGTAAGCGCTACATACCATTTTACCCTTAAAATGGCAGCATACACAAACCACTGCGACATTTCAACTTGCCGCAAGCTCTTTAGTAACCGAGCAGATAAAGTTTAGCCCCGCTCACAAAGATAAATTGGCTAGTTTAATACAATCAGGAGCCATGTTAGAGATTATGGCTTATTTAGGAACAGGTTACCCATGAACCCAATCCCCTAGCCAAGCTAAAGAGTTATTGGCTTTAGCTAAGGGTCTTAAATTAGCAGAATTACGAAAATTTTTAGAAATTTTGTAATTAGCTTAATTTGACTTGGAATGTGATATTGTCAATATAATTTGGAGAATCGTTGTGAAGTTGTGTCAAGTTAATATAACAGAAAATAGCAACCCTTTAACCACAATTTATATCAGGCACTAACCAGAATAAATATATGTTAATATTAAAAAACTTGCAACTATGGTTTAAGCAATTACTTACACCATCACCCAATACTAGCAAGTATCCTATAAATACAAATATAAATACAAATTTGTTAGCGACTAAGCCTGTGCAGTTACTCAAACAATTACCTAAAAAAATCCTAATCGTAAGGCAATCTTTTAACAACAGTGCAACGTCCAACACCCCAGCACTTAATACCCACCATTTTATTAATTGTAATAATAAGTTTGGTTGTTATTGTATCAGTACCCTGGTTGTCTCGGTAAACAAGCTGCAATAATTGGTAGCAGGATATCTTGGACGCTAGTTTAGCCAGCCTGTTACAGTGCAAGGAGCCGTGTTGAGCTTGTTACCAAATCCTCATTTATCAGCAGATAGGCCGCCGAACTTAAAATAGGGATAAATATTGTTAGGGCACATGGATTAAATATACCTATTGATTTATTAGCAAGTTTTATTATTTATCGTGCTATACCCATAACTGTGCAACAGGCAACCTTTAATCCAGCCGCCTTATTGAGTGGTTTTTACTGAATTTTCCTCCAGCAGTAACTAATTTTACTACAATTCATATAAATGCTAGCGACTTCTATTGGCAAGTTTTGGGAGCAGTATCCAGCCCTATTATTAAGTACTACTATTACTGGAGAAAAACAATTAACTCTTTCAGGGATCAAATACCCTCACCATCCCTACCGTCGAGCTGGTCGGCTCGTTGTTAAATCTCTTCTGGCCACTAAATGGCAAATAGATAGCAATCAACAACTTGAATTAACAGAATTAACTACCGGTCGCGTAGCGGATGGTAGGTTAGAAATAGATCAGTTTAGCGCCAATTTGAGTGGAGGCAAAATTCAAGGGGTAATACAACTAACTCAAGATAAAATTGGAATATTACTGGATCTAATACTTTTGAGAACAACTTAAACTTCAAAACCTCCTAACCTGGTTGCAATCCTGTATTAGTTGGTACAGCAAGCGGCACCTTATATTTGGGAGGAGAAGCAAGATTTAGCCGATATCCAGCACTGCCATCCTTATCTGGACAATTTGTTATTGAACAGGGTAAAATATTGGGTATGGATGTTATTACCCCGGCCAAAGATTTAGCTATTGGTGATAACAAGGGTGGGGTTACCCTCTTTACCAGCCTACAATCCGAGCCTGAACGGCAAAATTCAGGTGAATGCTTA
>JAXHOO010000054.1:0-15075 GCA_034519365.1 Rhodoferax sp.
TACTGCAATCCGCACAACCGATTCTGGTGGATTACTGGGCGGAATGGTGCGGCCCTTGCAAGATGATCGCCCCCATCTTGGACGAGGTGTCCACCACCTACCAAGGCAAGCTGCAAGTCGCCAAGATGAATGTGGACGAGAACCGCGACATTCCCGCCAAGTTCGGCATCCGCGGCATCCCCACCCTGATGCTGTTCAAAGACGGGCAATTGGCTGCCACCAAAGTGGGCGCCCTGAGCAAGGCCCAACTGGTCGCCTTTATTGACCAACAGTTGGCCTAAGCCACCCGAGACTCCCCCGCGACCGTGACACTGCTGCACGGTCGCAATTTCCTGTCATAATAAAACCGTTCAGTCACACTCCACTAGGGTTTGACAGCCAGTTCAGGCTCAGAACACCGAGGCCAAGGCAGCTTTGCTTGCCTTCCCCCCATCCCCCAAGATTTCGACCTTTCGCGGTTTTTCACCGACATTCCGGTTAACGCCCTCCACGGGACCCATTCCATGCACTTAAACGAACTCAAGGCACTGCACGTGTCCGAAGTCCTCAAGCAAGCCGAAGAACTTGAGATTGAAAACACGGGCCGCATGCGCAAGCAAGAGCTGATGTTCGCCATCATCAAGAAGCGTGCCCGCGCTGGTGAGCAAATCATTGCCGACGGCGTGCTGGAAATTTTGCCGGACGGTTTTGGCTTCTTGCGCAGCCCAGACACCAGCTACACCGCCAGTACCGACGACATCTACATCAGCCCCAGCCAGGTGCGCCGTTTCAACCTGCACACCGGCGACATGATTGAGGGTGAAGTCCGTACGCCCAAGGATGGTGAACGCTACTTTGCCCTCAACAAGCTGGACTCCGTCAACGGTGGCGCGCCGGAAAGCAACAAGCACAAGGTCATGTTTGAAAACTTGACCCCGCTGTTCCCCAAGGTGCAAATGCGCTTGGAACAAGATGGCTTGAAAACCGATGAAAACATCACGGGCCGGGTGATCGACATCATCGCCCCCATCGGCAAGGGCCAGCGCGGTTTGCTGGTCGCGCCCCCCAAGAGCGGCAAGACGGTAATGATGCAGCACATCGCCCACGCCATTTCTGCCAACTACCCCGACATCCACATGATGGTGTTGTTGGTAGACGAGCGCCCCGAAGAAGTGACCGAAATGCAGCGCACCGTGAAGGGCGAGGTGATTGCCTCTACCTTTGACGAACCCGCCGCACGCCACGTCCACGTCGCCGAAATGGTGATCGAGCGTGCTAAGCGCTTGGTGGAGCTGAAAAAAGACGTGGTGATTCTGCTGGACTCGATCACCCGACTGGCGCGCGCCTACAACAACGTGGTGCCCTCGTCTGGCAAGGTCTTGACCGGCGGTGTGGACTCTAACGCACTGCAACGCCCCAAGCGCTTTTTGGGCGCCGCGCGCAATGTAGAAGAAGGCGGTTCGCTAACCATCATCGCCACCGCGCTGATCGACACCGGAAGCCGCATGGACGAAGTGATCTTTGAAGAATTCAAGGGCACCGGCAACAGCGAAGTCCACCTGGACCGTCGCTTGTACGAGAAGCGCATCTTCCCGTCCATCCAACTCAACCGCAGCGGCACCCGCCGCGAAGAACTGCTCTTGCAGCCTGAAATCCTGCAAAAAACCCGCATCCTGCGCCAGTTCCTCTACAACATGGATGAAATTGAATCCATGGAAATGGTGCTCAAGCAAATGCGGGCTACGAAGAACAACAGCGAGTTCTTCGACATGATGCGCCGGGGCGGCTAGGCTATAATCCGTGGTTTTCTGCGGAAAGTAGCCCAGATCGGCTGGACCGGCTACCGCAACTAGAGGAAGAGTTATGAAAGAGGGCATCCACCCCAATTACCGTGAAGTTTGCTTCCAGGACATGTCCAACGGATTCAAATTTGTCACACGTTCGTGCGTCAACGCCAAAGAAATGGTCAAGATGGAAGACGGCCGCGAGTTGCCACTGGTCAAGCTGGAAACCACCAGCGAGTCGCACCCGTTTTACACTGGTACCCAGAAGTCCGTGGACAACATGGGCGGTCGCGTTGAGAAATTCCGCAACCGTTTCGGCAAAACTGCCGCCAAGTAAACCTGAATCAGGCTTCGGCCTGCGTTCTTGCCAAAAGGCAGCCCGGCGTTCCGAGCTGCCTTTTTTTTAGCCTATCTGTGAACCATCCCAACCCCGCCATCGTCGCCCAAGCTGCGGCCCGTCGTTTGCCGCGCGGTGCATTGCTCATGCTGTGCCTGACCTACGTGGTCGCAGGGTTTCTAGGCCGTGACGCTTGGCGCAGTGCCGACCTAACCGCATTGGGTTACATGGGCGCCTTGGCCCATGGTGCGTCCGCCTGGCTCTCGCCCAGTTTGTTGGGCTGGCAACCCTCTGAGGCCGCCCTACTGCCCTACTGGCTGGGTGCGTGGGCCATCCAACTCGCCCCCACTGGCTGGCCGGCCGATGTCATGGCCCGCGTGCCTTTCGCGCTACTGCTGGGTCTGTCCATGCTGTGCGCTTGGTATGGCACCTACTACCTAGCGCGCGACACCAGGGCACAGCCAGTTGCCTTCGCCTTTGGTGGCGAAGCCCAGCCCACCGACTACGCGCGGGCTATGGCCGATGGTGGACTGCTGGCCTTCATTGCATGCCTCGGTTTGGCCCAGCTGTCCCACGAAACGACGCCTGCGGTAACCCAACTTGCCTGTGCGGCGCTGCTGTTCTACGGATTTGCAGCCCTGCCCTATCGCACATGGGGTCCGCATTGGGCAATCGCATTGGGCGCCGTCGGCCTCGCGCTATCTGGCGCACCCGGCCTCGGCCTGGTGTGGTGCCTCGGTGGGAGCGCACTGCACCACTGGGATACCGAAACAGCGGACACGGCCCAAGGCGTAGCTTGGCGCCGTGTTGGCGGCAGCCTCGCACTACTTGGCTATGCCCTGCTTGCCGGGCTGCTGGCGTGGTGGCTCGGATTGTGGCGGTGGAAGCTCATACTGCCACCTTTGGCATGGGCCACCGTTGACGGTTTTGCGCAGCTGTTGATCTGGTTTACGTGGCCCGCATGGCCCCTGGCATTGTGGACTTTGTGGCGGTGGCGGCACCAATGGTGCACCCGCACGCCCCACCGTCATTTGGTTTGGCCGCTAGGGTTTGCGGTAGTCACGATCGCAACCAGCTTGCTGGGTAGTGACTCTGACCGAACGCTGTTACTCGCTTTGCCCGCCCTGGCAGCCTTGGCGGCTTTTGCCTTGCCTACCTTGCAACGGCAAGTCTCGGCGTTGATCGATTGGTTCACACTGCTGTTTTTTTCTGGATGTGGACTCACTATTTGGGTGGTGTGGATCGCCATGCAAACCGGTGTTCCGAGCCAACCTGCGGCCAACGTGGCACGGCTGGCACCAGGCTTTGTGGCAAGTTTTTCAACGCTAAGCTTGGCAGTGGCGATATTGGCCACCGCTGCCTGGGCCTGGTTGGTAAATTGGCGCGTCGGGCGGCACCGCGCAGCGATCTGGAAAAGCTTGGTGTTGCCAGCGGGCGGGGCCGCTCTGTGTTGGCTGCTGCTGATGACGCTGTGGATGCCGCTTCTGAACTACGCACAAAGCTACCGCCCTCTGGTCGGACAACTGGCTTCATGGGTGCCCGAGCATGCTTGCGTGGATGCTGCCACGCTAGAGCCCGTGCACCTGGCCGCCGTTCAGTGGTACAGCCCCATCCAATTGCAGGCCACCGGCATGGCAGATGCGTGCAACTGGATGCTGACGGAGCCAGGACTTGACCTGCAACTCATGCCGTCCGTGAACACAGAGCGCTGGGAAACAGTACAACTGCTGCGCCACCCCGTAGACCCCACCGAAGCCCTTTGGCTATTGCGGCGGCGCTAAACCAACTCGGCCAGCGGGGACACCGGGTGCAAGACCCGCACCCGATTGGCCGGAAACTCCAGAGAAAACACAGAGCCCTTCCCGGGTGTACTGTCGATGCGCAACTCAGCCCCATGCCGCTGCGCCACGTGTTTGACGATTGCCAAGCCCAGACCCGTGCCGCCAGTATCTCGGGACCGGCTACGATCCACCCGGTAAAAGCGCTCGGTAATGCGAGGCAAATGTTCTGGGGCGATACCCAAACCACTGTCTTCTACAGCAACCAAGGCGCCACCACCAGGCTGCAAACGGCAGTGCACCCGTATGCTTTTCTCGGCCGGTGTGTACCGCACCGCATTGCCGATCAAGTTGAAAAGCGCGCTGTACAACTCCAACTGCGACCCTGCCAACGCAAATCCCTCCCCCCCGTCGAACCGCATTTCTTGCGGCTTTCCCCACAGAAAACGGGACAGCTCCACCGCTTCTGATTCACAGCTACCCAACAACTTGGACATCGGAATCCAATCGTGGGTAGATGGCAGCGGACTGCCCTCTAGACGAGACAGTGTCAGCAAATCATTCACCAGACTTTGCATGCGCTGCGCCTGCTGGGACATCAAGCCCAAATAGCGTTGACGCTCCTTCTCCTCCAGCGGCAGTGACTGCAGCGTTTCGACAAAACCAGCAAGCACCGTCAATGGGGTGCGTATCTCGTGGGACACGTTGGCCACGAAGTCACGGCGCATGGCTTCGGCTTGCTCCAATGCGGTGATATCACGCGATAGCAACAAGCTGCGTCCTTCACCGTAAGGATGAAGCTGCACTGCCACCCGGACGGGCTTGGAACTGGTGCTCCCCTTGCCTGGCATGATCACATCACGGCTGAAATCGCACGCAGCATAGTAGGCCGCAAAGCCGGGGTCGCGTACCAAATTGCCAAAATGTTGCAGCAGATCACGGCGGACATCAAAACCAAAATGTTCACTGGACATTTGGTTGAACCATTCAATGCGGCCGTCTGCGTCCAGCAAGACCACCCCATTCGGCGATGCCTGCAGCGCCGCCAAGAAGTCTTGCAACTTCGCATCGGCATCCACCACTTGACGTTCGCGGGCACGTAACAAACGCCGGATGCGTTCTGCCGCCTCTCCCCAGACGCCCTGGCCCAGCCGCAACTCCGTCGCCTCGCCCTTGCGCAACCAGCGCAACAAACGCATGCCCCGTGCCGCGTCCACTACCAACCAAACGTAGCCGCCACCGACAGCTGCTGCCCAGAGGGGCCACCAACGCTCCGTGGAGGCCAGCAACGACCATGTCACGCCGGCCGCGAACGCTTGCAGCGCAACAAATGAAAAAAGACGCCAGAACATCGCAGTGCGGCCTGCGCTCAGACGTTGACTTTGTCTGCCTGCACAGGGACTGCAGGCTTGGCCGTCAATCGGTACCCAGCACCGCGCACCGTCTCGACCATCGTGCCCGCTTGGACCAAGGCCTCGCGCAAGCGTTTCACATGGACGTCCACCGTGCGCTCTTCAATATAGACGTGGTCACCCCAAACGTTATCCAGCAGCTGCGCCCGGCTGTGAACGCGCTCAGCATGGCCCATCAGGTAGTGCAGCAGCTTGAACTCGGTGGGCCCCAGCTTCAGCGCATTGCCTTCAAAGGCCACGCGGTGCGTAGCTGGGTCCAGCGTCAGCCCCGCGATGTCAATTTGTACCCCGGCTTCCTCCGGCGCCCGGCGCCGCAAGACAGCACGAACCCGCGCCAGCAACTCCTTGGTAGAAAAAGGTTTGGCGATGTAGTCGTCCGCACCTGCATCCAAGCCAGCCACCCGATCAGCTTCGTCGCCGCGGGCGGTCAGCATGATGATGGGCACATCCTTGGTACGGGGGTCGCTGCGCCAACGCTTGGCCAGCACCAGACCGCTTTCTCCGGGCAGCATCCAGTCCAGCAAAATCAGGTCCGGTACGGCGGCATCCATTTCGCGCTGAGCCGACGCGCTGTCCATGGCCCAACGTGGGCGAAAACCGTTGTGCCTCAGATTGACCGCAATCAACTCCGCAATCGAGGATTCGTCCTCCACCACCAAGATAGCGGGCATATTTCTCATCGGACCACAGACTCAATTTGGTCCATTGACAAATGGCGGACATCTTCGCCCTTGACTACGTAGATGATGAATTCAGCGATGTTCTTGGCGTGATCGCCAATCCGCTCAATCGCCTTGGCCAAAAACAACAAGTCCAAGCTGGGTGAAATCATGCGTGGGTCTTCCATCATATAGGTCACCAGCTTGCGCACAAAGCCATCAAACTCCGCGTCAATCAGGTCATCTTCCTTCAGGATCGTCAGCGCCGCCTTGACGTCAAGCCGGGCGAAAGCGTCCAGCGCCTTGTTCAACAGTCCCGACGCTAGGTCTGACGCTACGCGCAGCTCCAGCGAGGGCAGCGAACGTGGTGCACCGCTTTGAATGATGGAGCGCACCATGCGCGCAATTTTCTCGGCTTCATCACCTACGCGCTCAAGGTTGGCCGTCGTTTTGGAAATCGCAATCAGCAGGCGCAAATCACGCGCCGTGGGTTGGCGCCGCGCAATGATTGACGACAAATCACGGTCAATGTTGATTTCCATGGCGTTGACTTGCGCTTCCCGCGCAGTCACCCCATCAGCCACCTCCACGCTGAACTGGGACAGCGCGTAGATGGCTTGGCGGATCTGGGATTCCACAAGGCCACCCATCTCCATGACCTGGGCGGAAACTGACGTGAGTTCGCTGTCGAACTGGGTAGACAAATGTTTATCGGGCATACAACCTTTTGTACGTCAATTAGCCGAAGCGGCCGGTAATGTAGTCTTCTGTTTCTTTGCGTTTGGGCTTGAAGAACATCTGCTCTGTCTGACCAAACTCCACCAAGTCGCCCAAGTACATATAGGCGGTGTAATCACTGCAGCGTGCTGCCTGCTGCATGTTGTGGGTGACGATGACCACCGTGTAGTCGCTCTTGAGTTCGACAATCAGCTCTTCTACCTTGGCGGTAGAAATCGGATCCAGCGCGGAACACGGCTCGTCCAGCAGCAGAACTTGAGGTTTGATGGCAATGCCACGGGCGATGCACAAGCGTTGCTGCTGGCCGCCCGACAGGCTGGAGCCGCTTTGGTGCAGTTTGTCTTTCACTTCGGTCCAGAGTGCTGACTTGCGCAACGCCCACTCCACGCGCTCTTCCATGTCGGTCGCGTTCAGGCTTTCAAACAGCTTCACGCCAAACGCAATGTTGTCGAAAATGGACATGGGGAACGGCGTGGGCTTCTGGAACACCATACCCACCTTGGCCCGCAGCAAGGCCACATCTTCTTTGCTGGTCAACAGGTTTTCACCATCCAACAAAATTTGACCTTCGGCGCGCTGCTCGGGGTAGAGCTCAAACATGCGATTGAAAATGCGCAGCAAGGTCGACTTGCCACAGCCCGAGGGGCCGATGAAGGCGGTCACACGTTTCTCTGGGATTTCCAGGTTGATGTTCTTGAGCGCATGGAACTTGCCGTAATAGAAGTTCAGGTCCTTGACAGATATTTTGGACTTCACGGGTGCGTCGACAACATTTGACATAGTAGGTTCCGATCGGTACCGATAGGTTGCGGGCGATGGCCCTTAGGTTTTGTTGCGGGTCAGTACCCGGGCCAGGATGTTGAGGGCCAGCACCGCCATGGTGATCAGGAACACGCCTGCCCACGCCAGTTGCTGCCAGTTCCCATACGGGCTCATCGCGAACTTGAAGATGGTCACCGGCAAACTGGCCATAGGCTCGCTCAAACTCGATGTCCAAAATTGGTTGCTGAGTGCAGTGAACAACAACGGTGCTGTCTCACCCGCAATACGGGCCACGGCCAACAAAACGCCAGTCAGTACACCCGCACGCGCAGCCTTCAGCGTGACGCTCAAAATCACTTTCCACTTGGGCGCGCCCAAGGCATAAGCCGCTTCGCGCAAACCAGAGGGCACCAGTTGCAGCATGTTCTCGGTGGTGCGAATCACCACGGGTATCACGATCAGTGACAAGGCCAAGATACCGGCGTATCCGGAGAACGACTTGAACCGCGACACCACCACAGAGTAGACAAACAAACCAATCACGATGGACGGAGCGGACAGCAAAATGTCGTTCACAAAGCGGGTGCTAGAAGCCAACCAGCTCTTGGAGTCGAACTCCGCCAGATAGATACCCGCCATGACGCCGATGGGGGTACCCACACAAGCCGCCAGAAAGACCATCAGAAACGAGCCATAAATGGCATTGGCCAAGCCGCCTGCTTCGTTGGGCGGAGGAGTCATTTCGGTGAGCGTGGACCAAGTCAGCCCGCCAACGCCCAAACGAATGGTCTCCAGCAGGATCCAGAACAACCAAAACAAGCCGAAAGCCATGGCCGCCAAAGCCAAGGTGGTGGCAACCACGTTCACCCGTTTACGCTGGGCAAAGCGCGCAGCACGCGTCTGCATCAAAGCGGTACTCATGTTTTAGTTCCTTCCGCCTTGCGCAGGCGGGACAGCAGTAGCTTGGACAACGACAGGATGACAAAGGTGATAAAGAACAAGACCAGTCCAAGGTACATCAACGCGCCTTGGTGCAGGCCTTCACCGGCCTCGGCAAATTCGTTGGCCAAGGCGGAGGTAATGCTGTTGGCCGCCTGGAATAAACTCAGCGAGTCAAGCTGGTTAAAGTTGCCGATGACAAAGGTCACCGCCATGGTTTCACCAATCGCACGGCCCAAACCTAGCATGATGCCGCCGATCACACCGGTCTTGGTGTAGGGCAGCACCACTTTGGACACCACTTCCCAAGTCGTCGCACCCAAACCGTAGGCGGACTCTTTGAGCAACGGCGGCGTCACTTCAAACACATCCCGCATCACTGACGCGATGAAGGGAATGATCATGATGGCCAGGATAATGCCGGCCGACAAGATACCGATACCTACCGGCGGGCCAGAAAAGAAGGCACCCAAGTAAGGAATGCCTCTGGTCCAAGCCTGCAAAGGCTGTTGCACATAGGTAGCCAGCACCGGGCCAAACACCAGCAAACCCCACATGCCGTAAACGATAGAGGGCACGGCCGCCAACAGTTCAATAGCGGTCCCCAAAGGACGCTTGAGCCAGGCTGGCGACAGCTCCGTCAAGAACAGGGCGATACCAAAGCTCACCGGCACAGCAATCAGCAGCGCGATAAACGAGGTGGCCAAGGTGCCATAAATCATCACCAAGCCACCGTACTCGTCCTTCACAGGATCCCAGACGGTGCTGGTCAAAAAGCCCAGTCCAAACTTGGAGATGGCCGGCATGGCGCTGATGGTCAGCGAGGTGAGAATGGCCACTAGCAACCCCAGCGTGAGCAAGGCAGCGCCTTTGGCAAGGATGGCAAACAGTCGATCACCAAGCGGGCCCGATCGGGCCCGCTTAACGGGTGGTGGTTGGGTCATGGCAAGAACGGGCTGGTGGGCAGGCAAAGCGGACGGGACGTCCCCAAGCACAAGTGTATTAGACATAGGGAGTAACTCCGTCCACTCGCTGGTTCAAGGGCTTACTTGAAAGAGACCACTTTGCCGGACTCGTCCTTGATCTCGCCCCAAGACTTCTGGATAGCGGTCACCACGGACACAGGCATCGGCACGTAGTCCAGGTCAGCCGCAGCCTTAGTGCCGTTGGCGTAGGCCCAGTTGAAGAACTTTAGGGCTTCAGTGGCATTGGCCGGCTTGCCTTGCTTGAGGTGCATCAGGATGAAGGTTGCACCGCTGATGGGCCAAGCGTCTTTGCCGGGCTGGTTCGTCAAGATTTGGTAGAACGACTTGTTCCAATCGGCGCCTGCGGCGGCGGCCTTGAAGGAGTCGTCTTCAGGCTTTACGAACACACCGGCAGAGTTCTGCATGACGGCGTAGTTCAGCTTGTTCTGCTTCACGTAGGAGTACTCCACGTATCCCAGCGAGTTGGGCAGGCGAGCGACAAATGCGGCCACGCCTTCGTTACCTTTGCCTCCAGCACCAACAGGCCAGTTCACGGCCGTGCCCTCGCCCACTTTGGACTTCCACTCCGTATTTACTTTGCTGAGGTAGTTGGTGAAGATAAAGGTGGTGCCAGAACCATCAGCGCGGCGCACCGGGGCGATGGCGGCGTCAGGCAACGCCAACGACGGGTTCAACGCCTTGATGGCGGCGTCGTTCCATTGGGTGATCTTGCCCAGGAAGATGTCACCCAGCACTTGGCCGTTCAGCTTGAGCTGACCAGGCTCAATACCCTTGATGTTGATCACAGGAACAACGCCCCCCATCACAGTGGGGAATTGCATCTGCCCCTTGCTCTTCAAAACTTCGTCAGCTTGGGGCATGTCGGATGCGCCGAAATCGACAGTCTTGGAGTCAATTTGTTTAATACCGCCGCCGGAGCCGATGGATTGGTAGTTCACCTTCACACCGGTGGCTTTGTTGTAGTCAGACGCCCACTTGGCGTAGATGGGAGCAGGGAAAGTAGCGCCCGCACCCGTAATTTCCTGGGCGCCAGCAGCACCCGCAAAACCCACGGCAGCCGACATGGCGGACACCAACAAAACGCGTTGGAAAGAGATGTTCATTTAAAAATCCTCTGTCTTGGTTGAAAAAGTCTCGAATGGATCGGATTTTAAGAACTTTTTATGACATTGATGTGACATCAGCGGCAATACCTCGGATCGTCAAACATCCGTCATACAACTGTCATTTGCACCACCTACGCTGCCACGCTTTGCGGAACCGGGAAACACCCGGGCGCCGCAAGTTCAGCGGGAGCGGGCACTACGCCAAAAAATACATGAAATTGGCCTATAGCCCTTACCCATATTGCGCTAGCAGCTACTACTTTTATAGCATTTAGGACCCGCCAACATGACCTCCCTGCTTTCTCCTGCGCTGCGGCGCCGCAGTTTCCTTGCCACCACCGCCCTGGTCACCAGCGCAGTCGCCGCACCTGCGTGGGCCCAACGCTCCAAACCGTCCGTGGCAGCCGGCACAGGGCTTCAGGTGGTGGATAGTCGGCCGCTCAAATTGATGTGTCCAAAGACTTTTTGATTGGCTCCCGCGCCGCCTGGCAAGACCTGAACGCCCGGGGTGGCCTGCGCGGCAAGCCGATGCGCCATACCGTGGTCGAAGTGGATGACAGCGTTGCCTCGTTGCAGGCCGCCATTGTCACTTTGAAGTCCTTGCCCGACTGCTTGGCCGTAGTCGGCTCAGCGGGCAATAGCTGCCCAGTTGGATGGCCCGGGAAACCCCAGACTTGGCCCACGTGGCGCCGTGGCTGCACAACGCTCCATGGACAACCAAGGCAACACCTTTGGCATCTTTGCCACCCGACAAGAGCAAATCACCCATGCCATCAAATCGCTGTCCGTCATGGGCGTCACCGATCTGGGCGTGGTCTTCGCGACCCCGGGCGAGCAGGCCCGCAGCCAAAACGACATGGAACTGACTGCGGCCGGCCTCAAGCTACGCCTACGCTCCTATGTGGCCAGCCAAGGCTTGCCGGCGCTAGCCGCCAGCTTGCGACCCGACACGCCACGCATCCTGATTTTTTTAGGTGGCACGCCTGAACTGGCCCAATTCGCCCAGGCCATTGAGAAGCAGGCGGTACAGCGCTGTCACCAAATTGGCCATGTCCGACGTCAACCTCCAGGCGCTGCAGCAGTTGGGCGTGTCACGCTACACACCCGTCATCGCGACCCAGGCGGTGCCGCTGGTCAACAGCAACCAGCCCGTGGTGCGGGCGTTCCGCGAAACCCTCAACCGCCTGTACGACGAGCCGCCCACACCCCAAAGCTTGGCGGGATATCTCTCAGCCCGCTACGCGCAGGAAACGCTGCTGACCCTAGACGGCCCCCTGACCCGAGCCAACGTACTGCAGAGTTTTGCCCGGCGCACGCCGACCGACCTGGGCGGCTTCCGCGCTAACCCGGAGCTACCCCGCAAATCCTCCGCCTACGTCACCCAAAGCATGATGGCCGCCGACGGCCGTCTGGTGGGCTAGGCCCAACAACACTTGGTGCGGTGCTATGCTCGCCGCACCCCTGCAACCCTACCTGCCCCGACGTCAATGCAAAACGGAAATCGCCTGGCCGCTGTGGACCTAGGCTCCAACAGCTTCCGGCTGGAAATTGGACGAATCGACCACGGCGAATTCCGCCGCACGGAATACCTCAAAGAAACCGTGCGCCAGGGCGGTGGTCTGGACGACGACCGCAACCTGACTGACGAGGTCATGCAGGCCGGATGGGACTGCCTAGCCCGCTTTGGCGAGCGATTGGCGGGCTTTGCACCCGGCGAAGTGCGCGCTGTTGCCACCCAAACGCTGCGCGAAGCCCGCAACCGGGATGTTTTCCTAGAGCGCGCTAATGCCGTGCTGGGTTTCCCTATCGACGTGATCTCCGGCCGGGAAGAAGCGCGCCTGATTTACCAAGGTGTGGCCCACATGCTGCCCGCCTCGGACGAGCGGCGGCTGGTCATTGACATAGGCGGCCGCTCCACCGAACTGATTCTGGGCCAAGGACTGGTTCCGGCGGCCATGGAGTCCTACCGCGTGGGCAGCATTGCCTGGTCCAAACGTTATTTCACCGAGGGCCAACTTAACCGCAAGTCGTTTGCGATGGCGGAAATCGCCGCCAAGGCGGTGCTGGACGAAGCGCTGGACACTTACCACGCCAGCCAGTGGGACACCGCCTATGGCTCCGCAGGCACCGTGGGTGCGATTGGTGACGTGCTGGTGGCCGCCGGCTGGCCCAGCGGCGAAATTTCCCAGGCCGGGCTGGACTGGCTGCTGGACAAACTACTGTCAGCGCAACACATTGACAAGTTGCGCTTGCCGGGCATGCGCGAAGACCGCAAGGCCATCATTGGGGGGGGCGTTAGCGTGATGCGCGCCATCTTCAGTCTGCTGGACATCGGCACCATGCAACACGCCTCGGGCGGCCTGCGCCATGGTTTGATTTGCGACATCTTGGGCACTACCCACTCCGACGGTGATCTGTGCAACAACAGCGTCAAACGCCTCGCGCAAAAATTCGGTGTCGACCTTGCACATGGCGAGCGGGTAAGCCTAGTCGCCGCTCAGTTTTTGCGCCAGCTGATGGGCCAAGACCTGACACCCACCCACTTGGTGCACGGTGGCAGCTTGCGCAAGCTGCAATGGGCCGCCCAGCTCCATGAAATCGGTAGCCACATCGCCCACAGCGATTACCACAAGCACGGCGCCTATATCTTGGACAACGCCGACGCCGCAGGCTTCTCGCTATCGGAAATGCACCGGCTCAGCCTGCTGGTGTTGGGCCACCGCGGCAAATTGCGCAAGCTCGAAACCATGCTGGAGATCGACGACTTGGTCCTGCCGCTGGTGTGTCTGCGGCTTGCGGTAATTTTGTGTCACGCGCGCCGGGAACCCGACATGCAAGGCATGGTGTTGCACCGCGCCAGCCCACAAAGCCGCACCTTGGAGCTGCAATGTCGCCCGGGCTGGGCGACGGCCTTTCCCCAGTCGGCCCACTTGCTGCAAGAAGAAGTGGCGCTCTGGCAAAAAACGCCTTGGACGCTGGAAGTTCGCGGCCTCTAGTGCACTGGCGCGGCGCTGGCCGCAATCTCCAGCAAGCCCGCACCCGCTAGCTTGGCCGCGTGCTTGGCCGATGCGGCGAGGTTGGCGACCTCCTCGGCACGGCTGTAGTCGCTGCCATCCAAGGTCACCGCGCCTACCGACACGGTGGTGCAGGGGAAAAAGCGCATCACCCCATGTCGGTCTTCCGCTTCGATGCCACCACGCTCCCGGGCCTGGGCATCAAACATCGCGAAAGCGCGCTCTGCAAACTCAGACACCAAACGCTCACAGCGCACTTTCCAGTCCGGGCTTTGGAACAACAGCACAAAGTCATCGCCGCCCACATGCCCCAAGAAGTCGCGCTGAGAATCGCACTGCTCCATGGCGATGCGGGCGAGCAAGCGGATCATCTCGTCACCCCGCCAGTAACCGTAGTAGTCGTTGAACGGCTTGAAATTATTCATATCGGCATAGCACGCCACAAACCGCACACGCTTCTTCAACAGCCGCTCAATATGCTGGCTAATCGGAATATTGCCGGGCAAAAAGGTTAAGGGGTTGGCATGGCGCGCGGCTTCAATGCGGGTTTCCGTCACCGAGCGGACCAATTGGTCCCCTGTACCCAGACCCACATACCGGCCGTTGTCGGTAGCAATGAATCCGTCGCTCAGGTAGCGCTGGTCTTGCGAAGTCAGAATGCCCACCAACTCGTCGACGCAGTGTTCGCGCTCTATCAGCCGTGGTTCGGAGTTGGCGTGGACCGCACAGGGTTTTTTGCCCCAGATTTCTCGGTAGTAAAGTTTGGAGTACTCGTTCATGAACCCCGCACGGTTGATGATGCCCACGGGCCGTTCGCCATCCAAAACGGCCACGGCATGCAGCTCGGGGTTGTCCAGAAACAGAGCTGCTAGCGTGTCATTGTGGGTGCTTGGTGTGACCGTCGGTGCATGCAACAGCGACAAGCTGCGCAAGTGGCCGCCTTGCGACAAACGTCCCATCTCGGGAAAGACGGCCACTTGGCGCTCGCTCAAAACCCGCTGCGGGTCGACTCCCAAATACTTGAGCGGCTTGCGGTCGGGATGGCCTAAAAAGTAGCCTTGCCCGTACTCAATGCCCAAATCGCGCAGTACGCGCAAATCTTCTGCCGTCTCTATGCCCTCCGCCACCAGCGAACTGCCAAACACATTCGCAATCTGCTGCAATGCTTGCAGGGTTTTGAGTTTGTCCCCGTGGGCGCTGATGTTGCGGGTGAAATATTTGTCGATCTTCACGATGTCGGGCTTCAGTTGAGACCACAGTCGCAGACTAGAATGCCCGTCGCCAAAATCATCCAAGGCCAGGGACACCCCGGCGGACCGAATCTCTTGCACCACCACCGCCAGGCGGTCCATATCGTCGACCCGTTCGTGCTCGGTAATTTCTATCACCAGGGTTCGGGGCATCACCCTCAGATCCAGGATCCAGCGCAACAGGCCTTCGCGGCCTCGTGTATCAAACACATGGATGAGCGCATTTCCGCTGATATTCACAAACAGCCGTCCACCGCTGCGCAGCACGCTCCAGTGCTGCAACGCCGCAGCAACACAAGCGCTTTCAAAGTCGTGGCTAGCAATACATGCT
>JAXHOO010000055.1:0-15894 GCA_034519365.1 Rhodoferax sp.
ACGAGACCGCACGGCGCATGCGGGCCGCCTCGCAAAACTTGGATGACCTGCAAAGCGGCATCGCCCAGTCCATCAAAGAGAAGGTGGCCGCCATCAACACGCTGGCGCACAACATTGCCGATGTAAACGAGCAAATTTCGCGCGTACAGGGCAACGGCCAACCGCCCAATGACCTGTTGGACCGCCGCGACCAGCTGATTCGCGATCTGAATCAGTACGTGCAGACCACCTCGATCCCGGCGGACGATGGCACGTTGGGCATCTTTATTGGCGGCAGCCAGGCCTTGGTGCTGGGTACCGAGGTGGCACCCGTGTCCATCGTGGCCGATGATTTTGGCGACACGCTCAAGAGCCGTTTGGCCATTACGCGCAACGGCACCTCCATGGTGCTGGACGAAAATGCCCTGGGCGGCGGCGAGGTGTCTGGCTTGCTGCGCTTTCAAAACAACGACCTGGCCGAAGGCCGCAACCTGCTGGGCCGCCTAACGCTAGGCGTCACCACCGTCATGAACGACCAGCACAAGCTGGGCTTGGACCTGGACGGCAACGTAGGCGGTAACCTTTTTACCCCGACCACCTTTGGGACGTCCAACATCTACCAAGCCACCGGCCAGACGTCTGCCGCCAGCCTGGCCCTCAGCGTGGGCGATGTAACCAAGTTGGAGGCATCGGACTACGAGGTGGCCTTTACCACCCCGCCGAACGCCACCGTCAAACGCATCAGCGACGGCTTGGTGCGCACTTTTGATTTGACCAACCCCGTCACGGTCGATGGTCTCACGTTGACCACCACCAACGCCGCAGGTGCCACGGCGGGTGACCGCTTCCTGCTCAAGCCCTACAGCACCTCGGCCAGCAAGGTTTCGCGCGAGTTTTCTACCCCGCGTGCCTTGGCCGTGGCCTCGCCGCTCGCAACCACATTGGCCCCCACCAACACCGGCTCTATGGCCTTGGTCAGCCTGAGCGCCAAGACCCTGGCGACCACGGCAGCCACCGTGCCGCAACCCAGCTTCACGCTGACCTTTACGACAGGTGTCGGCGGCACGACCTACGACATCGTAGACAACACCGGCCTGACCCCGGGCGTCACCGGCCAGCCCTATGTATCGGGCGAGGCTATCAGCTACACCCCCGCTGGCTTCCCGGGCTTTTCCATCACGCTGAGCGGCATGCCCGCCAACAGCGACAGCCTGAACATTCTGCAAAACGCCTATGCCGCGACCAGTGGCGGCAATGCCACCGCCATGATGGATCTGCGCGACTTGGCCCTCTTCGACGGCGCGGCCCTCACCGACGGATATGCCGGATTGATTTCTCAAATCGGTGTTCGCTCGCAAAGCGCGAACTACTCGGCCCAGGTGTCCAGCAACATCGCAGCCAATGCCGAGAAAGACCGTACCGGCGTGTCGGGTGTAAACCTCGACGAAGAGGCCGCCAAGCTGCTGCAGTACCAACAGGCCTATCAAGCCTCAGCCAAAATGGTCCAAATCGCACAGAGCATTTTTGACACCCTGATCCAGGGACTTTCCAGGTAGCCACTAGGCACCTGACACTTGGAGCACCCATATGGCTGCCAACTCTTTCACCCGACTAGGCTCGGCCAACGCCTACGACAACACCCTGCGCAACCTGCAATCGCGCCAGAACAGCTTGGCCACCCTGCAGGAGAACCTGACATCGGGCAAACGCATCAACAGCCCCAGTGACGACCCAACCGGTGCCGCCCAGGCCGAGCGCGCAATGAACCGTATTGCCCGCATCGCCACGGACCAGCGCGCACTGGACGCCCAGGCCAACGCCATCGCGCTGGCGGAAAGCACACTGGGCAACATCACTGACGCACTGCAAAACTTCCGTGAACTGGTGGTGAGCGCCGGCAATGGCGCCTACACCGCGCCTGAGCGCGCCACCATCGCCGGCCAACTGTCGGGCATGCGCGACCAAATCTTGGCATTGGCCAACACCAAAGACAGCAACGGCCTGCCACTGTTTGCAGCACTAGGTAGTGCGCTAGCTCCGTTTGTCGGCCCCCAGTCGGTAGCGCCGGACTACACCTTCAACGGACTGCCAGGGCAGTCCGCCAGTGGCCAGTACGCCATTCCCTTTACGTTAGACGGCGAAGCCGCCTTCATGAACCAGCCCGCACGCGATGGCGTGTTCAACGTCACCGTCAGCAACACCGCCGCCGGATTGATTCCCGCCACCCGCAGCCTGACCACAGACGGCGTGGTGCTCACCAACACGGCCACTGTGGCCAGCACGGCGGCGCTGGCCCAAGCCACCGCTGGCAACCCCGACTACCCCACCTACACGGTGACCTTCACCGCGCTGGACTCGACCACGGTGCCCGGCACCACCACAGTCACCTACGACATCACCGAAACCCCGCCGGTCAGTGGCCCCGCCCCGCTGGTGTCAGGCGCCAGCGCCTCGTATGCCACGGGCAGCAACGCCAAGATCGCCATTACCGGCATTCCCGGTCTGTCGTTCAATATCAACGGCATTCCACCGACCACCGACAAAGTCAGTGGCGCGGTGGTGGTGGGCAGCCCAGCGGTGGGCGACACCGTGGACGTGAACTTCAAACGCAGCGTATTCAGTGTGCTGGACACCGCCATCAGCGCTATCGGCAACGCCGCCAACGCCAATGCGGCGGCCCAGGCTGTGGCCCAGGGCCTGCACAACCTCGACATCAGCATGACCCGGGTGTCGGCGGTGCGCGGTCAGGCGGGCGACCTGCTAGGCCGCGCCGACCGCATCACCTCGGACAACGCCAAGCGCAACATCGAACAAGAAAGCAACCGCTCGCGCGCCGAAGACTTGGACATGATCAAAGGTATCTCCGACTTTCAGAACCAGCAGACTGGCTACTCTGCGGCCCTGCAGTCGTACGCGCAGGTGCAAAAGCTCTCGCTGTTTAACTTCATTAGCTAGTGCCATGACTCCGTCGGTGTTGGGCAGCGTCACCATGGGCTACCAGCCCTTGTGGAACCAGTGGCGCCAGCGCAGCGGCGTGCGCCTGTGGGTGGCCCC
Organism: Rhodoferax sp.; assembly: GCA_034519365.1. Taxonomy (GTDB): domain Bacteria; phylum Pseudomonadota; class Gammaproteobacteria; order Burkholderiales; family Burkholderiaceae_C; genus Allorhodoferax. Next base: position 3,034 of record JAXHOO010000055.1, read on the forward strand.
TTACCAGGGCAGTGCCATTGATGCGCAGCACCTGCTCAACGCGCTGCAAGAACTCTGGCCCGCCGGCAAAGAAACCCAGCTTCTCAGCGTGCGCAGCCCCAGCCTGCTGGGCGACCTGCTCGAACACGCGCCGCCTGGCGGCATCTGGCTCGAAGTGCCGGACGCTTGGCTGGGCGACACCACCTTGGCGGCCCAGGTGCGCCAAGCCCACCAGCGCGGCCGCCGTCTGGTCTGGAGCGGCGAAGTCGGCAGCGCCACCTCCCACGCCGATGTGCAAGGCAGCTTCCACAAGACCTTGCGCACCCTGAGCCCCCTTGGCGCGCTGACCGCCCTACAGGCCGCACTGCGCCGCACCCAAGATGCCGGCAGTGGCAGCGCCGGCGTGGTGCCCAGCCCGGTAGTACCCGGCGCGCTGTACGAAGGGCTGGCCAGCCAGGCACTGGTGGAACACGCGCTGGACCACCAGGCCGTCTGGGGCGTTGCCGGCTGGCCCACCGAGGAGATGCTCTACGCCTACCGGTACCAGCAGATCCAACCCGCACGCCAGGTGCTGCGCGATCTGGTGCAGGCCATTGACGCCGACGAATCTCTGGAAGCGCTGGAGCGCCGCATGGGCGACGAGCCCCTGCTGATTTACCGCTTTCTGCGCTTTGCCAACTCAGCCGCATTGGCGCTGCGCAACGAGACCGCCAGCGTGCGCCAGGGCCTGCTCAACATGGGCTACAGCCGCCTGCGCGCCTGGCTGATGGAGCAGATTCCGCACGCCAGTAGCGACGCCAACCTGCAACCCGTTCGCGCAGCCATGGTGCTGCGCGCACGCATCATGGAGCGGCTGTCCGACGCCGGTGCCGAAGACGAGCTGCGCCGCGAGGTGTTCTTGTGCGGCATCTTCTCGCAGGTGGATCTGTTGCTGGGTGAAAACCTGGGCGCCGCCCTGCACCGCCTGCCCCTGCCAGGCCGCGTGGCCTCGGCCGTACTGGGCCAGACCGGCCCCTACGCCCCCTGGCTGCAAGTGGCCAGCGCGCTAGAGGGCAGTTCGACCAAGGTCATCCGCGAAGTGTGCAAGGCCCACGACCTCGCAGCGGACGATGTGAACCGTGCCTTGCTACGGTCATTGGCCACGTCTTTATAAGCCAAATAGGCCTATAACCCCTATATCCATTGCGAAAGTAGCTTCTGATTTCATAGCAAATCGGCGTTGCGCACGGCAGCTGCCGTCAAGAATCAAGCGCCGGTGAGGGTACGGTTATAGGTCAAGAAAACATCGTCACGGACCCAGCCTTGCGCCGCATACAGCGCCTGGGCGGTGGTGTTGGTTTTGGCCGTGGTGAGGTCCAAACGGGCGCGCCCCTCGCGGTGGCCCAGTGCCTCGGCGGCCTGCAACAACGCGGTGCCGGTGCCGGTCTTGCGGGCAGTGGGCAACACAAATAGGTCATACAACGTATAGATGGGCGCCAAGAGCACGGTGCAAAAACTGGGGTACAGCTGGCAAAACCCCAGCAGCCCTTGCTCTGCATGCTCGGCCAGCAAGACCACCGACTCACCCTGCGCCAGCCGCTCGGTCAAGAAGCGCGTGGCCCAGTCCAAGTCCGGTGCCTGTTCGTAAAACTGGCGGTAGGCGTCGAGCAAGGGGGCGACGGCGGCGACGTCTTCTAAGGTGGCAGGGCGGATAGACAGCGAAGCAGAAGTGGACATAGATGGATCAGTGAACGGGTGAACGGTATGGACTGTACGGGTAGTCGCTGTCGGCAAGAAGACGGCGAACGGCTTGAGGCCACCAGATCAGCGCCCCAAAGAACCGTCCGGTGCGCCTCAGCCGCCGCGCTGCTCGTCGCGCAGCCGGGCAAAGGTTTTCCAGAATTGCGCCTCTTGGGTGCTGGCGAAGTTGATGCGCATCAGGCTGCTGGGCATGCGCTGCGCATGGAACAGCGCGCCGGGCGCCAGCAAGTAGCCCTCGTCGAGCATGCGCTGGCTCAGTGCGTCGGTGTCCACCCCAGTATCGACCCAACCAAACAGGCCCACGGGCTCGGACGCAAAGCTGCAGCCATATTGCACTGCCAACTTCACGCTGCGCGCGCGGGCCCCGTCAAGCTGGGTGCGAATGCGCTCGGCGTGGCGGCGCAGCTGGCCTTGGTCAATGCACCACGCCAAGGCTTTCTCCAGCAGCGCCGGCGTGGTCAACGTGGACAGCAACTTGGTGTCCAGCAGACGCTCGACCAGGTCCTTCGGTGCGGCCAGGTAGCCCACGCGCCAGTTGGGCGCCAAGATTTTGGCAAAACCGCCCACATAAATCGTCCGCTGCAAGCCATCGAGTGCGCACAGGCGCGTGGCATGTTCGGGGGCAAAGTGGCTGTAGGTGTCGTCTTCGACGATGTGAAAGTCATGCTGATTGGCGAGTTGCAAGATACGGTAAGCGCTGCTGGGCGGCAGGCAAAACCCGGTCGGGTTGTGGAACACACTCACGCTCACAAACAACTTGGGCTTGTGCGCCTCGCAGTAGCGCGCCATCACCTCCAAGTCCGGCCCATCGGCGCGGCGCGGCACCGGCAAGATGCGCATGCCCAGCGAATCCAGCCGGGCAAACTCAATCGCCCAGCCTGGCTCCTCCACCATCACATAGTCGCCCGCGCGCAGCAGCGTGCGGCTCACCACGTCCAGCGCATTGGTGGCGCCCACGGTGGTGATGATTTGCTCCGGCGTCGCGTGCACCGACAAGCGCTCCAGCTTGGTCGACAGCGCGCGACGCAGGCCCACGTCGCCGGCCGGTTCGCCGTATTGCAAAGAAAAGGCATTGAGCGCCTCGACGCTGCAGCTACGGCGCACCGCCGTGGCCAGAAAGCTGGTTTGCAGCCAGGCCTGGGGCAGCACGCCCATACCCGGCTGCGGTTTGTCACTGATGCCGTGAAACATGCCGCGAATCAGCGCCGTGGCGTTGAGCGGTGCGCGATGGGCCGGGGCCACCACATGCCCATTTGCTCCTGAAACAGGAGCTGCTTGCGCAGTACTGACGGAGGCTACAGCCACTTTTCTTACATAAAACCCGCGGTTCTTGTGCGCTTCCACCAGCCCCTGGGCCAGCAGCTGGTCATAGGCCGCGACCACGGTGGACGGGCTCACGCCCTGCTGCTGCGCGCACAGCCGCACCGACGGCAAGCGCGCGCCGGGCGCCAACAGGCGGTCGCGAATGCGCTGGGCAAACAGCGCGGCCAGTTGCTCGGCCAGCGTCTGGGAAGCAGTCTTCATCAACATACAAATCTCCTGCGGCGCAGTGCGAAAGAAAGCAATGGAAAAGCAGCAAAACACGGTACTCGACGCGGCACCTGTGTTGGCCGAGCCAACGATACAGATCGCGGAGTGTTCAGCTCAACTGTACTGCAACTGTGCTGATTTTCAATCTACATTGGATGACCTTCATGCACTATCTGCACCACCTGCTCCCTCGCCCACCCGCCCTCCATGACCGCCTCTGAACTCACCGCCTTGCTGCTGCTCTCTACTGCGGCCAGTTTCACCCCCGGGCCCAACACCACCCTGTCCACGGCGTTGGCGGCCAATCTGGGCCTGCGCCGCGCGATGCGTTTTGTGGTGGCGGTGCCGGTCGGCTGGGGCCTGCTGTTCACCCTGTGCGCTGGCGGCTTGGGTGCGTTGGTGGTGGCGCTGCCGTTGTTACGCAGTGCCATCCAATGGATTGGCGTGGGCTACTTGCTCTGGCTGGCCTGGCGGCTGGCCCAATCGGCCAGCTTGGGCGAAGCCGACGCCAGCCGCCTGAACATCAGCTTTGGCCACGGCGTAGCGTTGCAGTTCGTCAACATCAAGGCCTGGATGCTGGGCCTGACCGTCACCGCCGGATGGCTGGCCGGGCGCGAGGACGCCTTGGCGCGCTTTGCCATCACGCTGCCGCTGATGCTGGCCTTTGGCTTTTTCAGCAACCTGCTGTACGCCGCCATGGGCTCGCTGTTGCGAGAGTGGCTGGCGGGCCCGGTGGTGAATGGCGTGGCCACGGCACAGCGCTTGCGCTGGTTCAACCGTGGCATGGCCGCCGTCTTGGTACTTACCGCCGCGTGGATGGGAACGCTATGAGCCACCACCACACCACCGCCCAGAACGAGCGGCGCGGACTCTGGCTGGGCCTGCTGGGCGTCGCCATCTTCGCCATCACCCTACCCATGACGCGCTTGGCCACCGGCACGGCCGATGCGCCCCAGCTTAGCCCCTGGTTTGTCACGCTGGCGCGTGCGGCCTTAGCGGGCGGCCTGTCCATCCTCTTCTTGCTGGCAACCCGCTCGCGCTGGCCCACTGCCGCCGAGCGCAAGCCGTTGGCCTTGGCGGCAGTGGGCAATGCGCTGGGTTTTCCGCTGCTAATCGGCTTTGCGCTGCGCCACATCAGCGCCAGCCACGCCGCCGTCACCATTGCCCTGTTGCCACTGGCCACAGCAGCCGTGGCCGCTTTGGTATTGCACCAGCGCGCGCGGCTGGGCTTCTGGATCAGCGCCTTGCTGGGTGCCTCACTGGTGGTGGCGTTTTCCTTGTTCCGCGCGTCGCAACATCCGGGTGGACTTGCGTTGGAGTGGGCCGACCTGCTGATGGTGGGCGCGGTGCTGTCGGCGGCACTGGGCTATGTGTATGGCGCCAAAGTCACGCCCACGCTGGGGGCGGAGCAGGTCATTTGCTGGGTCTGCGTGCTGGCCCTGCCGGTCACGCTGCCAGGCGCTTGGCTCACCTGGCCTACGCAAGCCATCCAAACCAGTTCGTGGTTGGCGCTGGGCTACGTGGGGGTGTTCTCCATGTGGGCCGGCTTCTTTGCCTGGTACCGTGGTCTGGCGCTGGGCGGCACGCTCAAGGTCAGCCAGGTGCAATTGCTGCAACCGTTCTTGAGCATTCTGGCCGCCGTGCCCCTGTTGGGAGAGTCGTTGGACTGGGTCACAGTGGGCTTCGCGTTGGCCGTGGTTGCCACCGTGTTCACCGGCAAGCGCCTGGCCTCGTCCCCGGCACCCACATTGGCAGCGGCAACCCTGGCGACGCCGGCGCAGCCTGCTAGCCCCCTCACCGGAGCCCAAGCATGAGCCCCGAAACCCTGCTCGCCGCCAGCGTGTTTGCGGTGGTCAGCGCTGGCACACCCGGCCCCAACAACGCCATGCTGATGGCCTCGGGCGTGAACTTTGGCTTTCGGCGTACGCTGCCCCATTTGATGGGGGTGGACCTGGGTTTCGCGTTCATGGTGTTGTGCGTGGGTCTGGGGTTGCACAGTGTGTTGGACCGTTACCCCGAGGTCTACGCTGTTCTGCGCTATGTGGGCGGCGCCTACATGGTGTGGATCGCCTGGAAGCTGGCCAGTGCCCGGCCCGCCAATGTGCAGGCCAATACTGACGACACCCCGCCGACCAGCACCACCCGCCCCATGGGCTTCTGGGCCGCCGCCGCGTTTCAGTGGGTCAATCCCAAGGCCTGGGTGATGGCCGTCACCTGCATGACGGCCTACCTCGGGGCGGACGCCTCCATGCTCGAAGTCGCCCTGCTGGCGGGCCTGTACTTGGTGCTGGGCACCCCTTGCTCGGCGTTTTGGGTGGGCTTTGGTCAAATCATGCGCGGCCTGCTGCAAGACCCGCTGCGCCTGCGGATTTTTAATATCACCATGGCGCTGGCTTTGTTGGCCTCGCTCTACCCTATGCTGGCGTCCTGAAGGAAAAAAACATGGCACAAACATCTCCCAACCCATCCACCCACTGGACCCTGGCCGCTCGCGCCGCAAAAATGAACCCTTCGGTGATCCGCGAGATCCTCAAGGTCACTGAAAAGCCCGGCATCATCAGTTTTGCGGGTGGCCTACCCTCCAGCAAAACTTTCCCCGTGGCCGAGTTTGAAGCGGCCTGCGCCAAGGTGCTGAAAGACGACCCGGCTGGCGCCCTGCAGTACGCCGCCTCCGAGGGCTACGGCCCGCTGCGCGAGCTGGTGGCCCAGCAGCTCAGTACCCAAAGCGCGGCGGCTGGCGTCACCTGGAACGTCGACCCCAACCAAGTTCTGATCACCACCGGCTCACAGCAAGGGCTGGACTTGGTCGCCAAAATCTTGATCGACGCCGGCAGCAAAGTGCTGGTGGAGTCGCCCACCTACCTGGGCGCGGTGATGGCCTTCATGCCCATGGAGCCGAATGTGGTGAGCGTGGCCAGCCATGACGACGGCCTGGACATTGCCGACCTCGCCGCTAAATCCGACGACGCCCGCCTGCTCTATGTGTTGCCCAACTTCCAGAACCCCACCGGCCGCAGCATGGGCGAAGCCAGCCGCGCCGCGCTCAGCGCCGAAGCCGCCCGCAGCGGCCTGCCGCTGATGGAAGACAACCCCTATGGCGACCTGTGGTTTGACCAAGCCCCGCCCGCGCCGCTGACCGCGCGCAACCCCGAAGGTGGCATCTACCTGGGTTCGTTCTCCAAGGTGCTGGCGCCTGGCCTGCGCATGGGCTTCATCGTGGCGCCCAAGGCGGTGTACCCCAAGCTGCTGCAAGCCAAACAAGCGGCCGACCTGCACAGCCCCGGTTTCAACCAGCGCCTGATTTTTGAGGTGATGCAAAACGGTTTTCTGGACCGCCATGTGCCCACTATCCGCGCGTTGTACAAGTCGCAGCGCGATGCCATGCTGCAGGCCCTGGCCGCGCACTTTCCCAGCGCGGCCAGCCAGCCGGATACCTCTCTCACCTGGAACACGCCGGCTGGCGGCATGTTCTTGTGGGCGCGCCTGCCTGAAGGTATGAACGCAGTCGACCTCTTGCCCCACGCGGTGAACAAAGGTGTTGCCTTTGTGCCGGGAGCGCCGTTCTATGCGGACCATGGCGACCCGCGCACCATGCGTCTGTCGTTTGTGACGCCCAGCGTGGAAGAAATCCAGCGCGGCGTGGCAGCCTTGGCCCAGGCCATCCAACAGCAACGGGGCTGACCATGGCAGCCCCCGCCCTTCACATCTGGGGTCGCCTCAGCTCGCTCAACGTGCGCAAAGTAGTTTGGGCCGCTCAAGAAACCGGCGTTGCCTTTACGCGCAGCGACGCGGGCATGGCATTTGGCGTGGTCAAGACACCCGAGTACCTGGCCATGAACCCCAACGCCCTGGTGCCTACGCTGCAGGACGGCGAGCTGGTGCTGTGGGAGAGCAATGTCATCGTGCGCTACCTGTGCGCCAAATATGGTGCGGCAGCAGGTTCAACCAACACGCTCTACCCCGAAGACCTGGCAGAGCGCTTTAACGCCGAGCGCTGGATGGACTGGCAGCAAACCACGCTCAACCCCGGCGGTGGCGGTGCGTTCGTGCAGTGGATTCGCACCCCGGCTGAAAAGCGTGACCCGGGGGTGATCGCCAAATCGGTGGCCGCCACCGAGCCGCCCATGGCCCAGCTCAACGCCCACCTGGCGGACCACGCCTATGTGGGTGGCGACCACTTCAGCATGGCCGACATTCCCGTGGCCTGCGACGTGCACCGCTGGTTTGGCCTGCCCCAGCCCCGACCCGACTGGCCGCACCTGGAGCGCTGGTTTGCCTGCATCTTGGCGCGTCCTGCGATTCGCGGTGTGCTGGACCTGCCGCTGTCCTGATTTTCTTGTCCTCTCTTAGAAAGCTCTCTGTGCCGCAATCCCGTCCGTTCGCCCAAGTCGATGTGTTCACCGCCCAAGCCTATTTGGGCAACCCGCTGGCCGTGGTGCTGGACGGCGCGGGCCTGGACGAGGCGGCCATGCAAAGCTTTGCACGCTGGACGAATCTGAGCGAGACCACCTTTGTCTTGCCGCCCACGCCCGAGGCCGCCGCCCAAGGCGCGGACTACCAAGTGCGCATCTTCACGCCCAGCGGCGAGTTGCCTTTTGCCGGACACCCTACGCTGGGCAGTTGCCACGCCTGGTTGCAGGCCGGCGGCGTACCGCGCACCGCAGGGCGCATCGTGCAGCAGTGCCAAATGGGCTTGATTCAGATTCGGCAAGACGGTACCCGCCTGGCCTTCGCCGCGCCCCCCTTGCAGCGGCGCGACCCCAGCCCGTCGCACCTAGCCCAAGTGGCCGCGGCACTGGGCCTGCAGGCGCGGCATATCGTGGCGGCGCAAGTGCTGGACAACGGCCCGGTCTGGCTCGGCCTAATGCTAGACAGCGTGGACACCGTGCTGCAGCTGCGGCCTGACCATTTGGCGCTGAAGAATTTAGGATCAAAAGTAGGTGTAGCCCATGTAGAGTATGCGCAAACAGCTCCTTCTTTGATAGCAAGGTCTAACCGCGAGGCGCGCGCCTTTGGCAGCCGCAATGTGGCCAGCACAGCGGCGCCAGCCACCGCTGACGAAGCCACACTGGAAGTGCGCGCCTTTGCCGCACCCATGGGCGTGTCGGAAGATCCGGTCACCGGCAGCCTCAATGCCAGCTTGGCCCAGTGGCTGATCGCCGAAGGCCGTGCCCCGGCGCGCTACACCGCCCACCAAGGCACTTGCCTGGACCGCGATGGCCGGGTCTATATCGAACAAGACAGCACCGGCCAGGTGTGGGTGGGCGGCGATTCGGTCACCTGCATCCGTGGAACGGTCACCTTATGAACTCCATGAACACCACCGCCCTACTGCCCACCCTGACGGACATCGAAGCCGCCGCCCAGGTGGTCTACCGCGAATTCGCCGCCACACCGCAGTACCGCTGGGGCCAGCTCGCAGCCTTGTTGGGCACCACCTGCTGGGTCAAGCACGAGAACCATACCCCAGTAGGCGCCTTCAAAATTCGCGGCGGCCTCACCTACTTCGACCAACTGGCGCAGCGCGGTGACCTGCCCAGGGAAGTCATCAGCGCCACACGGGGCAACCACGGCCAGAGCATTGGCTGGGCGGCCCGCGCGCACGGCGTGGCCTGCACCATCGTCGTGCCGCTGGGCAACTCGGTGGAGAAAAACGCCGCCATGCGCGCGCTGGGCGTCAGCCTGATCGAGCACGGCGCGGACTTTCAGGAAAGCCGCGAATTCGCCATGCAGTTGGCCAAAGAGCGCGGCGCCCACATGGTGCCCAGCTTCCACCCCGACCTGTTGCGCGGCGTGGCAACCTACTGGTGGGAACTGCTGAAGGCCGCGCCCGAATTGGACGTCATCTACGTGCCCATCGGCCAGGGCAGCGGTGCCTGCAGCGCTGTCGCCGCCAAGCGTGCGCTGGGCCACAAAACCCGCATCGTTGGCGTGGTCAGCGCCCACGCCACCACCTATGCGGATTCGCTGAAGGCGGGCAAAGTGGTCGAGGCCCCGGTGACCACCCAACTGGCCGACGGCATGGCCTGCCGCGTGGCCGACCCCGAGGCGCTGAACATCCTGATGGGGGAGATCGACCACATCGTGCAGGTCAGCGACACCGAAGTCGCCCAAGCCATGCGCGACATTTTTGCCTGCACCCATAACGTGGCCGAAGGCGCGGGCGCCGCCAGCTTTGCGGCCGCTATGCAAGAGCGCGACAGCCTGCGCGGGCAGACCGTGGGCATTACGCTGTGTGGGGGAAATGTGGATAGCGCGGTGTTTGCACAAGTGCTACGGAATCAATAGCTGCCTGCGCAATACCAACGATGCCAAACAGCCATTTCTACCCCTCAAGGCGCGACACATACTCCCGAGTGCCCACGCACAGTGCCATCACCGCAGACACCGCCTCCAAACCAAAAACGAGCGGTGCCAGAAGCACCAGTACCGCGAAGACCGGAAGCACGCCATGCCGCACACCGCCGAGCACAAAGCGGTCACGCACAAACCACAGCGTCAACAGGTAGATCGCAGCGGGTATGGCCACGGTGTAGTCGCCCGCCAGCAGCGAAATAGTCGCGTGGCCACCAACCACATCCACCAGCACCGCAAAGCCAGCCCCCACCGCAGCACCTGCGGCAAAAAGTGGCGCGTGTCCGTAGCCCCAGGTCAGCGCATGTGACAACTTGGTCTGCGTCAAATGCTCTTCCCGAGAGAAGTACAACCACCACATCGACAGTGTGATGACCAAGGCAGACAACGCGATGTGCACGAAACGAATGTCAAAATGCTCACCTGCAGCATGGGTGAGCGCCGCTACGGCGGCCAACAACGTCTCCCCCAACACGATGATCGTGAGCAGACCGTAGCGCTCGACGATATGCTGGCGATGCCAGGGTGTCGCGCCCTTGCGCTCCGCAATGGCTGGCACCGAAAGCTCGAGCACCCACCCCGTCAGCAGCGCGACGATTAACCACCCCCCAGGCAGGGGTTGCAAGGGTATCAGTGCGATCCAATAGAGCTGAACCAGCGCAATCCCCATCGCATAGATGCGGGTGGTTTTGCGACGCGCCGGATCCCCCCGCCCGGCCCGCAGCCACAACACCACCATCGCCAGGCGCATCACCACATAGCCAATGATCAGCATCAGCAAGGAGTTGGTCGCGAAGAAAGTGTCCACACCGGCGGCTACCGTGAGTGAGCCGCCCATTACCACCATCGTGAGCACACGGAACAGGGCATCGTCGTTGTCATAGGCGGACGCCAACCACGTGTAGTTCATCCATGCCCACCAAATCGCGAAGAATGCACCAACGAACTTGAAGACTCCTTCGGTCGCGTGGTCTGCTGCGAGGGCATGGTGCAGGCCGGCAGCAGCAGATGCAATGGCGATCACCGTCACCAAATCAAAAAGCAACTCCAATGGCGTCGACGCGCGGTGCGACTCGTGGGGGTCGCGTGGGGACAATGGGCGGATAACCCGTGTTGGGTGACTGGATTGGGTCAAGTTGGCCTCGTTCAGGGGATTCGCGAATGCGCGGGATTACCCACGTGACAGCTGCCAGGCAGCCAAACCCGCCGCCACCGCAGGCACTAGAAAGTTCAACAGCAAGATAGGGGCCTCCGCTTTGACGCTATAGCCAGCCTGCGTCACGCCAACCCACATATTCACGGCGGCGATGAGCAACCAAAAAGGAACGAACAGTTTCGCGGCCAGGGCCATCGCTGCAGAAGAGTTACCCCACAGCCATCCAAACAAGATAAAGACCGCCAGTTGAACGATCCCTCCCACCAACACCATTGCGATATGCATATCGACCCCCTTGGTTAAACGTCGTGAATCTGTCTGCCGAGCCAGTGGCGGCCCCCTAAAGCTTCGACTCTATTTTGCGGAGATTTTGCATGATGACGACGACATCGCTGTAGGTCACTCCCACAAGAATCGGTGCAACATGCCTGCAACTGCCCCCCTAGCGCACGCCCCGCAGCGCACGCTTGTCGATAGACCGCGTGATCGGGCAATTCACAACGACTTGGGTCACATCCAGCCTAACTTCGCCTAGGTCAGCGGCCCGCAGAATGGCTTCCTCTGATTTCAACTCGCGTTGGGCCTCCGGTTTGAGCCATTGCACGCCCACCGCGCGCCATAACGGGCTGTAACCGGCATCGGCATTTTTGCCGCCCGTGGGCCGTGGCGCCGACTGAAAGACATTGATCTGCTCCCCCGCTGGGAACATGTAGACGCGCTCCACCAACGATTTCTGACCGGGCCCGCCCAGGGCGTCTTTCAAACGCGGCACGTAATTCACGCCCAGCGCCACCGCCATGGCGGGGTCCGACACATCGGTGGTGACGTACTCCACCTTCGCCCCGTCAACCCAGGCCCAATTCAGGGGCAATACGGTCTCGGTCCGCCCCACATCAAAGGCCGTTGCGGCACAGGCAGACAACAGGCACGCGGTGGCAACGCTTGCGGCCCAACGGGTAAAAGAAGTAGTCATGCGTCATCGTAGCCGCTGTCGCCCAGTTAACAAGCGCCCGCTTCCACTTCAGCTTAAATCCTTGGCATGGGAAATATCTATCTTGTCCGCCACGGGCAGGCCTCGTTTGGCGCTGCTGACTATGACAACCTGAGCGAACTCGGCCACCGCCAGAGCGTGCGGCTGGGCGAATACTTTGCAGCCAAGAGCCTCGCTTTTGAAGCGGTCTACACCGGCACGCTCAAGCGCCACGCCCAAACCTGGGCTGGCATTGCCCAAGGTGCGGGTTTGCCGCACACGGCCAACCTGTGGCCCGGCCTGAACGAGTACGACAGCGAGGCGGTGATCAAGACCATCCACCCCACGCCGCTGCAAAAACCCGACTCGCCCGAGATGTACCGCAGCCACTTCCGCTTGCTGCGCGACGCGCTGACGCAGTGGATGAACGGCGTGGTGAGCCCGCAAGGCATGCCGCATTACGACGATTTTGTAAAAGGCGTGATCAGCGCGCTGGACGAGGTGCGCCAGCACCACACGGGCAATGTGCTGATGGTGACCAGCGGCGGCCCCATCTCCACCGCCATTGGCCAGCTGCTGGGCACGACGCCGGAAACCACGATTGAGCTGAACTTCCGCATCCGCAACAGCTCGGTCAGCGAGTTAACCTACAACCCCAAGCGGCACATGCTGGTGACCTACAACACCCTCCCGCACTTGGACGATGCGGCCTACGCGGACTGGGTAACTTACAGTTAGTTACGACTGGCACAGCTTGTGCTTTGTGTCCTGTGTTGGAACACACAAGGACTGCAATGCACCGTTTCGGATTTCTCTGGCGGCCGCTGGCCACGGGCCTGGGGTTGTGGTTAACCGCCCTGGCGGTGCAGGCCCAGACCGCTGCCGCCGCACTCACCAAACCTGGGCTCGTGCCCCTGGACAGTATTAATGCCGCCGACACCAGCTGGATGATGACCAGCACGGCGCTGGTCTTGCTGATGACACTGCCCGGCATCGCCCTGTTTTATGGCGGTATGGTGCGCAAGAAGAGCGTGATCAACACCATGGCCAGCGTGGTGGCGATTGCGGCGGTGGTCAGCCTGCTGTGGTTTGCAGTGGGCTATTCACTGGCGTTTACCCCTGGCAGCCCTTG